>CAZSMK010000095.1:0-60227 GCA_964608095.1 uncultured Candidatus Sumerlaeota bacterium
GCGTGGTGTAGGAATTCCCCAGATTGTTCTGCGTCATGGCAAAATCCATGGGGAACCGGTCGAGGGTCCTGACCAGAAGCGCCTCCTCATACGCCGCGATCGCCTTCCTGGAGTTTGCCGCTTTATCCTCAACCTCAGCCAGCGTGCGGTAGCCATTCCCCAGATTGTTCTGCGTCATGGCAAAATCCATGGGGAACCGGTCGAAGGTATACACCCGAAGCGCCTCCTCATACGCTTCTATTGACATATGTAAAAAGTCGGATATTTCTAAAAGAATTTCCCCTGTTTCATATGCATAATTGCCGATGCGAACTAATTTAACGGCATCATCCCTGAATATGTTTTTTATCTTGTTAATCTCACCAAGTTGCTGAGAAAACGTAAGTTTTTCCCCAAATACGAATTCAAGATAGGACTGCTCGCTTTGCATCATGTCATTATCAAGTAACAGAATAAAATCCTTATTCTTAAGGGCTTCTATGATTTCACGCCATCTGTATTGTTCGAGTCTTAAACCGTCAGATTGGCACACTTTTTTTATATCATCCAGGGCGAACGTATATCCTTCCTGTGATAGTCCGGCGTAATAGAGGGATCTCATTGAATGCAAAAATGTTTTCTGTTCAGCAGTGCATTTATCAAAACGATTTTTCATCTCCCTTAGCCTGATAAAGAGAGAGCCAATGTTATGATCAAATTCCTCCGGTATAGTTGTATTGGTTTTATTTGCAACTTCCCTGGCTTGTTCATCTGTAATCTTTCCAACATCCACATGATTTTTAAATAATGTCGAGACGTCTGATAACTTTTCACATAGCATATCATATTCTGGACCGGTGCGGCAGGTGGCAACAATTGTAAGATTCTTTCGTGCCAGAAACCGCCCAAGCATATCAGAAAATCCTTTTTCAACTACAAATTTATCAAGGTCGTCCAGAAAGAGAATTTCCCGTTCTGCAGGAATATGTCGAGGAATAAAAAACTCCGAAATTTCTATAAGTCGTTTGCGAGGAATTATGACTGACCATGCAGGCTTGAGACTTTTAAAGAGCTCATACGCTGCACGCGTCTTACCTGCAAGGGGATCGCCCACAAGTAAAACATTGCTGCCTCCTTTTAGTAGTTCTTCAATTTTGTTGTCTATTTCACGTTCATAATAGTAATCATGAAAGTTATATTGTCCAGTTGCCCTGGCATCCATTATGTCTTTGGGGGTTAAACGAGAGGTTTTTTTCCATGCAATTCTATATAGTGCGTTGACCTTTTTTCCTCGGATAAACGGTAGTCTAAAAAAACCTAAAATGGCTCCCAAAATAACTATAATCCCCGCAATGATACCAACAACGAGTCCAATACTTTGTAGATCACCCATAAGACTGTTCCTTTAAAAGAATAAAAAGTACATGAAGACTCTCCACTGCTGGAACAATAATATCGAGTTTGTACCATATTCAAAACAACCCTGACAAGTAAATAATAGTATTGGGTAAAAAGCAGGTGCTCCATAAAAATATGTGAGTTTGAAAGTGTGTTTGAAAAAGGCAATTTCTTGGTAGTTTCTATTATAGAAAGAGTCATATCTTATACTCTTCTGCGCAGTCGTAAATGAGTTGCAGGGTATCGGAGCTTGCTGGCTCGGTGTTTCCTGAATGGAATTCGAGCAGAAGTATGCCCATCGGGCTGTAGATGTCGTAGCCCGCGTCCGTTTTCTCGATGATGACTATAACGCGTTCCGGTTTCTTTTCCTTTGGGACCGACGTGGCAACAAAAAGCATAAGTGCGAGTATGGCAATAATTAAAACAACACTAATTCTTCTCATGATTTGAGCCCTCCTCTTTTAAGCTTTTTTTGTTCCCCATAGTACGGAAACGATTGTTACTTATAGTCTGTCGACTCATAGTCTGTCAAGTCATAAGATTATTTCTATTATGAAACGTCGCGGACCGCAAACGCCGGAAGAACTCCTCGGGATGTGTATAAGGCAACGAAGAAACGAACTCGGTATCTCCCAGGAAGAGCTCGCCCACCGCGCCGGACTTCACCGTACCTACATCGGCGACATCGAACGCGGCAACCGCAACGTCTCTCTCCGCAACCTCATCAAACTCGCCAAAGCATTGGATACCACCGTAACCTCGCTACTGAAAGCCTTTGACAAACAAAAATTTGACATACCAGATTGCGATGGATAAGACGGTTAAGCAAAAGGTCAGTGGAGTGATTAAATGACCAGAAATCATTGCCCCCCCTCAAACAATCTGGGATTTAAGCTCCGCCCCTGATAGTTATGGAGCCGATCCGAAGCCGATGGAGATACAAGGGATGCGAATCTATTTTGCTCTCAACCACCGGATTGGGGGATCTGATTCTGCGTATTTTTATCGAACAGAATTATCTTCTTCTGCATGGACTTGATCGTAGACCTCTTTTAGAAGATGTTGTGTGACGGTTTCCTGAAAATCTTTTTCGTTCATGAATTTGGCGGTTATTTCTTCGTTCTGATCCATGCGATCAATAAAGAGACCTTCAAGCGCTTTACGAAAAACGTACCCGAAGTTCTCCATGGTATTGGCAATTGCCGCTTGCCGCAGGTTGCTGTCAGCTACTGCATCTTCTTTGATCGAATCGAAGAAGAGCTGGTCACCCGGCTTGAACTCCGTTCCGAACCTTTCGTTGAGCAAGTCGATCAATTTCGATAATTCAATTTCTTCTTTGTGGGCTATTCCAGTTCCCACTTCCGTGGGTCCAGAGACGTTTATTTGCTTATCGGATTCAAGTTGGATAGAGCCATCGCTGATTTTCTGGAGTCGATAATATTTTAGACTTACTTCATCATCAAAATGGTAAACAGGCCCACGATCTCCTTTCGGGAGTTTCATAAGCAAGAAACGTATATATGAATAGAGTTTTTCGAGGTCACTGTCGTAGAAAGGAATAATCTGCGATAGGAACGAATAGAGGTTTCGGTATGCAACCAGTGTTGTCCTAAACTCTTCGCGCTTGTCTTCATCCAACTTTATGAATCTACCAACGGCGGTGTCAATACACGCGTTCATCCGTGTATGATCCGATGCGGTCTGATATTTTTTCGGTTTATAAAAGACTTTACAAAATTCATCTACTTCAGACTTGAAATAGATCTGTTCAGCGTCGAGTTTTGCTTGAAGTTCATAAAGTTGTCCCGCCTCAGCGCGTTCTCCGATGAGGGTCTGTTCATAGTAGGGTTGAAACGCTAACAAGATCTCTTCTGGATCGTTTACAAAATCAAGAATAAACGTATCCTCTTTTCCGGGATGAGTTCGATTGAGCCGTGAGAGAGTCTGAACAGCCTGTATACCTGCCAATCGTTTATCCACATACATTGTATGAAGAAGTGGCTGGTCGAACCCTGTCTGGTATTTTTCCGCTACGAGAAGAACCTGGTATTCGTCGGTCGAGAACCGTTCAGGCAATTCCTTTTCTCTGATTTGTTTACCTTTCGAGTCGATGTTCATTTTTGGTTCTGTGTATTCAAGACCTGGAATATCAGGGTCGATAACGGTTCCCGAAAACGCTACAAGTGTCTTGATTCCCTTATAGGCTTTTTCAGCGATATATCTGTCAAACGACTGTTTATAGCGAACCGCATGAAGACGGCTTGGTGTCACTACCATTGCTTTAGCCCTGCCGCCAATCTTGTGCATGGTGAAATGGCGAAAATGTTCCACCATAACCTCGGTTTTCTGGGCGATATTATGCGGATGCAGACTCATAAAGCGCGCTAAGGCCTTCGCCGCTTTTCGTTTATCAACCTTAGGATCGTCCTCGATGGATTTTATCAACCGATAATAGGTCTTGTACGTAGTGTAGTTTCGCAAGACGTCAAGGATGAACCCCTCTTCAATTGCCTGCCGCATAGTGTAAAGATGAAAAGGCACGGGTTTGCCGTCAGATCCCGGTTGACCGAAGATTTCAAGTGTCTTATATTTCGGCGTTGCAGTGAACGCAAAGAAGCTAATGTTCGGCTGTTTACCACGTTTTAGAATGGTTTTGACAATTTCTTCCTCAAAGTCCGGCAACCCGTGCTCTTGAATGTATTTTCTGGCTTCTTCTTTCACGGCAGCCTCTGCCAAAACACCCTTGAGTTCGGTTGCCGATTCACCGCCCTGGGAGCTGTGCGCCTCGTCTATAATAACCGCGTACCTTCGCTTTGGAAGTGTCCCGATCTTCTCGGTCACAAATGGAAACTTTTGAAGCGTGGTGATCACAATAGGCACGCCACTCAACAGCGCCTCCGCAAGTTGCGTGGAATCTTTGTCGATCTTCTGAACCACTCCCTGCTTATGATCGAACTGGTAAATCGTGTTCTGGAGCTGCTGATCGAGAACGACACGGTCTGTAACCACTACCACAGAGTCGTATACTTTTTCGTCTTTCTGGTTATGCAAACTCGACAGGCGGTACGCGAGCCATGCTATGGAGTTTGATTTACCGCTCCCCGCAGAGTGCTGCACAAGATAGTTGGTCCCGGACGTCTCGTTACGAGCGGCGGCGATGAGGTTTCTCACACAACCAAGCTGATGGTACCGGGGAAAAATCATAATTTCCCGCTCGATCTTTTTTTTCCCGAGTTTCTTTTCCTCGATCTGGAGATTAATAAACCGCGCAAGGATGTCAAGAAAACTGTGACGCTCGAGCACTTCTTCCCACAGATAAGAGGTTCTGTACCCCTCAGGATTCTCCGGGTTTCCTGCTCCACCCGCAAATCCCTTGTTAAAGGGAAGAAACCGGGTCTTGTTTCCCGAAAGACGAGTCGTCATGTACACTTCTTCAGTATCAACCACAAAATGAACGAGCGTTCGTTTCTTGAACTGGAAGATTAGATCTATGGGATCGCGGTCGTGTTTATACTGCCACACCGCGTTACGCCATGTTTGTCCTGACATTGGATTTTTGAGCTCGATTGTCACAACCGGGATACCGTTAAGGGCAAGAGTTACGTCAAGGCTGTTGTTATGTTTTGCTGAATACTTGAGTTGCCGTGTTATCGTGAGCCTGTTGGCGTCGTAGAGTCGTTGCGTATCTGGATTGAGCCCGCTTGCCGGTGCAAAATAGGCAACACGAAAGAGTTTCCCAAAACATTTGAACCCATGACGCAGAACCTTTAAACATCCCTCATGTTCGGAATTAAGGGCGCGGCATAAATCGTTTAATAATGTTTCTTCCGCTTTGTCCTTCTGGATATTGACCAGATACTGCCATTCTTTGGGCTGGGTCGCCTGAATGAATGAGATTACGTCCTGAGTAAACAATCCCCGTATAGGATCGAAGGCGTTCCGATTGCCTTTTTCATACCCGCCGCATGAAACGAGATACTCCTCGATGGCAGTTTCAAAGGCAAATTCGGTGTGTGAACCCGGCATCAGGTTACCTCCCTGTCCGCGCCGCGATGGTCGCGACAGACAAGTGTCGTAAGCTGTGTCGCAAGTTTGTCGCAAGCCGTGTCGTAAGTTTGTCGTAAGTTTGTCGCAAGTTTATGGCTTCCCCTTTGGTCCAGGTATATACTGCAGACGATTTGTCGATCCCACAGCCACCAGTAGTTCCTTATCAACGAGGTACTTAAGATCGCGCTGCAGAGTCCGGCGATTGATATCCGGAAATAGGCCCTCGTAATCCTGGATTGTCAGTCTACCGTGCTCCATCACATGGCAAAGCGCCCTGATTTGGCGTTCTGATAGATCATGCTTCCTTGCGAGGATATCTCCTTTGATTGCCCACTTCCCTCGTTGGCTAACCTCGCGCAGTTGTGTCGACAGTCCCTCTACAAAGTATTCCAACCAGCCAGTCAAATCCATGCCCTTATCGCGTACACCCTGAATCGCCTCATAGAATGAGACTCGATCCCTGTCATAGTACTCGCTGATTGTAAACAGTCGTTTGAAGTCATACCCGGCCCGGTAGAGGTATAGAGTTGAGAGTAATCTCGACGTCCGCCCATTGCCGTCCAGGAATGGATGGATGTGGACAAGCTGGAACTGCGCAATGCCGCTGATAAGGACAGGATGTAACTGGCCCGGCGCATTGAGCCACGCAACCATCTCCTTCATCAGTACTGATACCTCGCGGGCGGGAGGCGGAGTGTAAATTACCTGACCCGTTGCTGAATTGACCACATAATTCTGCACCTTGCGGTATTTACCCGGAGTTGCATTGCCGCCGCGCACTCCCTCAACCAGCCGTTTGTGAATCTCACGAATCAGCCCTTCAGTAATCGGAGAACCACTTTCCAGGTACTCTGAAACAAACTCAAAAGCCCGGCGGTAGTTCAGAAGTTCCCGGGCATCGTCAGGATCAGCGTCAGGCACTGTTTCACCCGCCAGCAGCCGCTCAGATTGTTCCAGTGTAAGGTGTGTACCCTCAATGTGCGTCGTGTGGTGCGCTTCGAGGACCAACGCCCGTTCGCCCATAGCTCGTACCCAGTCCTCGGACAAAGTTGCCGCATCTAGAAATCCCCGTGCACGCTCGATCCGCGTTAGACCGTCCGTGATGGTGTCAGTAATCGTATACTGAGGCTTGAAACCGCGTTTGACCATCACGACACCTCCTTACGTACATCAATTTTGCCCGTAACAGCTGCAGAAATTAATGCCGTGCGGTATTCACGCAACATTTCAATAGATCGTTGAACCTTTTCGATTAATTTATCAATCCGACTCGTCTCGCAATCGAGAAATATGCATAAATTTTTTTGAATCTCAGTTTTGGGGATGGGAATTTGTAAATCATGAATGTAATTGCGGTTCAAAGTTCCTACAGCGGTTCCTTCACTGAGATATTTCACATCGAGAGATTTGAGCAAATAAAAGGCAAACTTAGGGATAGCACGTCGAAATTCTTTAACATAAAGTGCGGTATTATGAGCCCAATAATCCATTTCTACATAATTTACCTCTCCAACACTTCCGCTTCTTCCAATAGTGACACCAGGACCTTTTGTAGTAAAATGATTATGGTACCCAATGCAACCATTGGAACCAAATACAGGATATTTTCCTTCACAGAATTCTGTTGTGGGAAGATCATAACCTCTCTGTAACAACAAAGCATATTTGAACCGTACTTTTCCCCAATGCTCCGGAATCTTGCCCAGCCATTCGATTCCGGACTCTTTCATTTTGTAGGAAGGTTTTTGGACTCGATAGGTGATGGTGCCGTTTTCCTTTTCGATCTTTTTGACCTCCATCTTACCGGTTACTACATGACTGATGAGTGAGGCGCGCTTTTCCTTCAGCAGCTCAATCTGCCGCTGCTTCTTCTCAATCAACTTATCTATCCGCCCCGTCTCACGATCGAGGAATGAGGCGATGGAGCGCTGTTCTATTTTGGATGGTACTGGTAGTGTCATTGAAGATACTTCATCAACAGATACCGCCTCATAAGTTGAGCCAGTTGCTATACTCCAGAGTTCATGACGTGTAACAAATGAAAGATACCATGCATATTCATTAAATAAATTCTGATTATCGGGTACTATTGCACACAAACCTCGCCCTATTCCATATTCTTGATCTGCAATATTAACAGCTCCAACTGGTGCTCTAACAGAGATTAGAATTGAATTTTGTGGTGCACTTTTTGGAGGATTATCACAATAAAAACGCGGATTTGGGTATACAGAACCGAATTCGGCATTACCTTGAAGAAATGGCTGTAATTCTTCATCGAAAGTATACTTGTCAGAACTTGGAGATTGACCCATTTTTGTGTGGGCTACAAATTTCAGTCGTATAATGTCCCAGTGATCTGGGATTTCTCCCAGCCATTCAATCCCGGAATCTTTGTATCGATCATAGCGTTTCATTTATCTTTCTTAAGTAGGGCATCTCCCCTGGTTGTTGTTTGATAAGCCTGATTAGGACTTTTGGGAGTATCGGGAATAGTCATGGAAAGAAGACCCAATTTTATTAGTGGATTGATATATTTGCGTTTGAATTTCGTCCTATTTTTCAATTTGAAAAGATTCATCAAACTGGTTGTCGGTTGAGGATTTCGACATTTTGATAATATTCTCTCCACATCACGCTTGCTCAATTTCAGCTTGCTGACAGCTTGGTCCCAGCTTAGTCCCAGCTTAGTCCCAACTTGGTCCCGACTTGGTCCCACTTCAGTTTTGGAATGTTTTTTTTGATCCTTCACCAGAAATTCAGGATGGACCTTTAGAGTGGCTTTAAAATAGGACCTCTCATCATCGGTATCAAATACCGGTCTTGGGGAGCCGTTATTTTTTAAAGCATCGAGAATCGAGGGAATGCCTGTTGCTCTCCCCTCAGTCAAGTGGAGTTCTTTAAGAAACTCACCTATCCGACGGTTACGGTACCTTCGAACATCAAATTGCAACTTTTTTAGTTTATCCCTATTCAGGGGAGGAAGAGGACCAGGATAACTAATAATGTCAATCCGTGAGGGAAATATCCTCACTTCTATTGTAGAATCATTATCATACCCTCTATGATAAACTGCGTTGCACAAGGCTTCTTCAATGGCTTCATAGGGATAATTAAAATATCTATCCGCTTCAGCTTTATTTTTAATTTTTGCCACTCTTTCTTGTATTATGTTGCCCTGTAAGTAGGAGAGCGCATTTTGTAGCTGTATATGTAACTGTCCGGAAAATATTTTTTCCAAGTAATTTGTACCTGATTCATCATCAAAAGTTATAATTTCGATTTTGGCTTGTGGGAAAAAGTGCTGAGTATCTTTAGCAAAGAAAAGAAGTCCAACGTTTTTGGGAATAAGATTTTCGTCCGGGCCTTCTGCTATATTCATTCTTCTTGTGAGATCACCAACTGAAATCTCTGGTATGTACTGCTCGAGATCGCTTTTTATTTCATGAAGAAATGCTCTAATTGAAGATAAATCAAGATCAGATAGCTGGGCTTGATGGTTTATCTGATCGTCAAAAGGAATACGATTTGCCATGGAAAGAAGATCTTTCTCTTCTTCAGCTGTGGGACGAACAGTTGAAGAATACCTTTTGATAAAATAAACGTATTGGGATTTCTTTCCCAGAGATTCGGGAGCTTTATATGGCCGATTACTTCCACCGGGACACCAGAGTATAAGGATCTTCTTATTCTGATAATCTACTGGCTCAGTAATTGGGAAATAATCGGGTATAATTTTACGACACAGCTGATTTAGCTCTTGCTGAATTTTGTCAAGTTTACTTATATCCAATCCTTTGGGAGGGAGAACTGGTACCCCATTTTTTGTTTTGACTCCAATTATAATATAGCCTCCTCCCCAGTTATTGAAGTCATTGGCAAAGGCACAGATAGTTCTTAGTGTTCGTTGGGGATTCCATCCTTCCCGGAATTCAATACGATCCCATTCCACTGTGCGACCGGATAGAAGTTCTTCTATGTTAATAGGTAAAGCCATCATTCAAGCATAAATATATCATCTATCAGTTTTTTGGTTCATAGCAAGTAAGTCGGACCTGATTTCTTCTTCGATCTTTTTAAGGTCTGCTTCGATCTCCTCAAGGGGTCGTGGATGGACATATTTATAAAAGTATCGGTTGAAGTTGATTTCGTAGCCGATTTTTGTTTTTGATTCATCCACCCATGCATCGGGGACATGCGGAAGCACCTCACGTTTCATGTAGTCGTCTACGTCTTCTTTCAACGGTACGTTTTCGTAATCCCTGAGTTGTGGGTCTGGTTCGATGTTGCCTTTCGAGTCCCTGCATACTTCCGCGGTCTCGTCGCGTTCCGATAAAGCCGATAGAATCGCTTTCAACACGGATGCAGGAGGAACGACGACGGAATGGGTTTTAAACGCGGTTTTCAGGTCGTCAACGAACTCATCGCGGTTTTTCCACACCTTATCCGACGGCATGGTTTGAAGAACCGAGATGATCCTGGATTGTTTTCGTTTGCCCTCTTCTATTTCGGCTTTGGCTGCTTTGGTGTCTTTTCGCTTCTTGCTGGTAGCAAGGTTCTGAAACGCCGTCTCTTCCTTCACCCTCTCGATGCGCTCTTCGTTAACGGCAAAATTGAGCTGCAGGGGACGTTCGACCGTAATACGGCGATAGCCGAAATCCTCGTTGTCGAAGATACGGACAAATTCTCCTTCTTTAAACTCGCCGTAAAGTTTCGTAATCTCATCCCGTTGATCTTCGCCGATCTCGTTACGTTTGTTCCCGAGACTCTTCCGCATCTTTCTGAAAAACGATGTAGCATCGATGAGTTGTATCTTGCCCTTTCGTTCAGGCTCTTTCCGGTTGGTCACTATCCAGATATAGGTAAATATCCCCGTGTTATAAAAGAGCTGGTCAGGCAACGCGACGATAGCTTCGAGCCAGTCGTTCTCGATGATCCAGCGACGGATTTCGCTCTCGCCGGAGCCGGCGCCTCCGGTGAAGAGAGGCGATCCGTTGAACACGATACCTATCCGGCTACCTTCATCTTTCGGGTGCTTATCTGTAGCGGTCGTATCGCGGTTAACAGGCTTCATCTTACTAATCATATGCTGGAGAAAGAGAAGCGAACCATCATTGATACGTGGGAGACCGGCGCCGAAACGACCGCCAAAACCCTGCTCTTCGTGTTCGCGTTTGATGAAATCCGCTTCCGGTTTCCACTCGACCCCGAACGGCGGATTCGCAAGCATATAATCAAACTTCTTTTCCGGGAAACGGTCGTCGGTAAAGCTGTCGCCGAATGCGATATGGTCGATAGGGTGATTCTTGATCAGCATATCAGAACCGCATATAGCATATGCCTGGTCGTTATAGTCTTGACCGAAGACTTCGAGTCCCGCATTGGGATTGAGCTCCCTGACGTATTCTTCAGAGACCGATAACATACCGCCCGTACCGCATGCCGGATCATAAAGCGTTTTAACGATTCCTTTTGTGGTGAGCGTATCGTTGTCAGGTGTAAAAAGAAGGCTTACCATCAAGCGAATGACTTCACGAGGCGTAAAATGGTCGCCTGCTTCCTCGTTCGATGCCTCGTTGAAACGCCTTATCAGCTCTTCGAAGATATACCCCATCTCGATATTAGAAACTTTATCAGGATGAAGGTCGATATCGCAGAACTTCGACACGACGAGAAAGAGTCGGTCATATTTTTCGAGTTTGGCTATATGTTCTTCGAAGCCGAAATGATCAATAATCTCCCGTGCGCGGGACGAAAACCCCTTGATATAATTTATCAGGTTTGCGGCAATGTTGTTAGGATCGCCTTTGAGTTTCTCGAAGGTATAACGGCTGGTATTATAAAACGGAACACTCGTGACACGATATAAGATAGCTTCGACGTTCTTGACCTTACTGGTTTCGAGTTGCTTAATCTTTTTGAAAACCAATTCCTTAGACGGCTCAAGCACGCAATCCATGCGGCGTAGAACCGTCAAGGGTAACATCACATCCTTATACTGGTTAGGACGATACGGACCCCGCAACAAATCCGCAACCGACCAGATAAAACTGACCTTTTCACCGAAATTGTTCATCTCATTTTCCTTAGTCTTTATATCATTACTATGTATGGAGATAATAAATCTATTCTATGGCGAAAACTTCATTAACTGTAAGAGGAATTTTCATATCCCTAATTAAAAAACTCCCCTCACTTGTGAATTTACAGGATAAACAAAACTAAAACCAACTAAATCAGATAGTCCTTGCGGAGAAGAAAATCAAGACAAAAAATGAATGCGCATTTCGTTATCTCTATCATCAGATTATTTCTCCTCCAAAAACCCCTATTTTGCGAATCGCTCACGTTTCGTATTTATTTTTGTGGCTCGTAGTTGATTAAACCAGATGAAGTAAAGTAAGATTTTCGGATTATTCTGTCGTACTGGAAAAAGAGTTCCAAAAAGTCAAATGGGGAACCGCTCTTTTTTGACAACAAGACAATGAAACCGGGGAAACATATCTCTGAGCGTCTTCGCAAAGACGTAATCGCTCGGCTCGAAACCGAGCTACATCTTCGCAAAAGATTGCCGGGAAAAGGAAGGCTGTTTATTGACCGCCCCTTACCTTTTCTTTGCGTATACGTACGTCCTAAAGATATCGACGATAAGGGCACCGCGCGGCTCATTATGGGTGAAGCGGCGCATCTTATCCTCCCATCCGACCCTGCATTGCAGAATGAGATTCTTTCTCTAATCAAGACTATTGTTTCCCTTTTTTCAAAAGAGTTTGGCGCCTTCCTCATTCTTGAACTCTGGTCCGGGACGGATGAAAACATTCTCGCGAATGAACATAATCCCTTTATTGCGCCATCTTTTCACATCTATGCCCCTAAAGATTCCTCTCTAAAGTCAACAGTGGCGACACTCAAGGAGGAGTTACAAAAAATCAGAATCCAGAAAAGGGAATCGAAAGTCGAAGTGCACTATAATAGAAAAAAAATCATTCCTGCACATTTCCCTTTACTTTGCGGTCGAACGGCTCGTTCACTGAACTGTTATGCGCTTGGAGTCGCGGTTTCGCCAATTTACCGAAGCGCAGACGGCGAGATTCTGTACCCGCTGATTTTGCGTCAGCTGAGACGCGGTATGTCCCGCGCGATGAAACGAACGTTTCACCAATTTTCCACACGTATGACGTCCCATAGTCCACCCAGTTATCTCGCACTTGGACGCCGCGCAATGGTCAAAGCGATCTGGGACGTTGATAAGGCTCTTGCCGAAATCAGCGATTCATTCGATTTTCTCTGGCAAGTGAGCCCGGTGAATATAGAGGCGGCATGGCGCAGATTCAAACGCCGTAAATTCGTCGAAGCACCGCAATTTGAATATCGCCCGCTCCCGATCGATCCTGCGATGATGAAACGAAAACTTTTCAGGATACCCATCGAGCGTCTCGAAGACCCCACTCTTGAACACCTCTTCCGTGAAAAACAGATGAATCTCGACCGGGAGTTGACCATGTTGATGGACGTGGGTACGAGGCGATTTCTTTATGGTAGTCTCCAAATATACGGGACAATAAAAGGCAAGACACTTGCCGCCGCACATGACCTTCTCGAGGCTTTTCCTTCCCGTTACCGTGACGACTTCAGGCAAGGGCATCTCGACGCCAAATCGTTCGCAGTTAAAGCCAGTGAAGAGATCAATTACTACCGAGACCTTTATCCACCCTTTAGCGCACGAGTGGAAATCCGCGATGATATGTATCCCGGACTGATGGTCTCACGCGGAACGTTATTAGTCGGCAGTCAAAGTAGAATCCCGGTGAGCCGGGCTGAGGCGTTACTCCATCACGAAGTCGGCACGCACCTCGTGACATATTTCAACGGTCGCGCCCAACCGTTCAAGCAGCTCTACGTGGGCCTTGCTGGTTACGACGAGCTCCAGGAGGGTCTGGGTGTGCTTGCCGAGTATTTAGTAGACGGATTAAGCCGGTCTCGCCTGCGCCTGCTTGCCGCACGCGTTCTTGCAGTACAGGGATTACTCGACGGCGCAGGCTTCATCGACGTGTTTCGCCTACTCAATCGTACCTATCATTTCGAGCAACGGAGCGCATTTACCATTACGACACGTATTTTCCGTGGAGGAGGGCTTACGAAAGATGCAATCTATCTCCGCGGATTATTGAAGATTATGCACCATCTGCAGAATGGCAATGATATTACACCGCTATATATCGGCAAAATTGCCACCCATCACGTCCCCCTCATGAGAGAATTAATGTACCGCGAGGTACTCCAGCCTGCACCGTTACGACCGCGTTTTCTTGATTGCGAATCAGTACAGAATCGATTACGATTGATTCAAACAGGTGAACCGTTCATCGAGTCAATTATCACGGGACTGAAAAGGAGGAGACATACATGAGAATAGCGTTTTTTGTAAATAGAATACAAACCGAGGAAAAGGGATATACGACAACTCGGCTTGCCATCACGGCACTAAACCATGGGCATGAGGTATGGTATATCGACGCTGAAGGCTTTGCCATGGACCCGGACGACCGTGTGCATGCACGTGCGGTCTCACCACCAAAAAAACGGTATAAATCGGGAGAAACGCTTCTCAAAGATTTGCGCAGTCCCAAAGCGGTCACTGAACGCATCGCCGTCGATGATCTCGATATCCTCATGCTACGGAGCGATCCATCGAACGAAACCGGAACGCGTTCCTGGGCGCAACAAGTGGGAATACTTTTCGGCAGGGTAGCCCTGCGACGTGGCGTGATAGTCCTGAACGATCCCAACGGATTGGCAAAAGCGCTCAACAAGATGTATTTCCAGCTCTTTCCCGAGGAAGTCCGCCCCAAAACGTTGATTACGCGCGATAAAAACGAGATAAAATCGTTTGCGCGGGAATACGGAACCATCGTGCTGAAACCGATTCAGGGTTCAGGTGGAACAAATGTGTTTTTGGCGCGCCCGGAAGACCTGCCGAACCTGAACCAGATGATAGATGCGGTAACCAGAGACGGGTACGTCATAGCTCAGGAGTATCTGCCGGCAGCGGAGAAAGGCGATATCCGTATGTTTTTAATGAACGGAAAAGCCCTTCGTTACAAAGGCAAATATGCAGCGTTTCAACGCGTACGAAGCGGCGGGGATCTCAGAAGTAATATTCATGCCGGTGGTAAACTCGAGAAGGCCGTTATTGACACTACTATCCTGCATATCGCTGAAATCGTCCGACCCAAACTGGTTCAGGACGGTATGTTTCTCGCCGGGCTCGATATAGTAGGAAATAAGTTGATGGAGATTAATGTCTTCAGTCCGGGCGGTCTTGGAAGTGCGCAAAAATTCGAAGGCGTTAATTTCTCCCAGGTCGTTATAGGCGCACTCGAACGAAAGGTCGAGTATATGAAGTTTTATCAGAGGAACTTCGGCAATGTCGAGATGGCGTGCCTGTGAACAAGACGGGTGACTGACATATTTCATTAAACAGCAGTATTACCCATGGCTCAACAAGTATGGACAATAGTCAGAGGAGACGGACCGATGGTCGCGGCATCCATACACGCCGGTCATGAACTCCGCGAAGAGGTAAGGGATTTCATGCATCTCAATGGTGAGGAGCGGCTTCGAGAAGAGGACCCTTTTACCGATCAATGGACCGATGTTGCTGACACAAGGATTATAGTTCACCGATCACGCTTTGAGTGCGACATGAACCGTCCTCGTGAAGGGGCGGTATATCTTGAACCCCACCAGGCATGGGGATTGACAGTATGGAAAGAACCGTTGCCCCCGGACGTACTCAATCGTTCCCTGGCGTTCTACGATTCATTCTATACTGAAATACGACGCCTCTTTGACGATATCATCGAACGCCAGGGTATTCTTCTCCTCCTCGACCTTCATTCTTACAATCACCGCCGTGAAGGACCTCTCGCGCCTCCTGCTCCACAAGAGCTCAATCCCGAGGTTAATGTAGGAACCTACCCGGATGATCGTACTTTCTGGGCGCCCCTCATCGAGCGTTTTATGGACGACCTGCGCAAAGTTGACTTCATGGGTAGACACCTGGACGTAAGGGAAAACGTAAAGTTCCGTGGCGGCTTTTTATCTCGTTGGCTTCACCAGACATATCCCTTAAAAGGATGTGCCCTGGCGATTGAATTCAAAAAGACGTTCATGGATGAGTGGAGCGGAATACCGGACCCGGCACACATTCGAGCTCTTCGTGAAGCGCTTGCCCGAACGATTCCCGGTTTGCAGCAGGAACTCGCAAAATTGAAAAGATAAACTCGGAACACGCGTACTTTTATCCGCTTCACTGCTATTACACTCACATTCTATGGCATTTAAATTCCTGCCCTATTGACATTCTCTTCGTGACTCTGTTAGGGAAGTTCATTAATATTCTGTAAAGAACCTTTTCGGGAAGAGAGAACATATCAGAAGAGCGCGATTTAAAAAGAATTGAACATGCCCTTTGTAAAAAAGCACATCATACTTATCCTTTTGTTCGTCATCGAGGTAGCCCTTATTTTCGCCCTTGAATTCTCGATCCCCAACACATGTGACGATGCCTTTATAACCTATCGCTACGCACGCAATATCGCCACAGGCAACGGTTTTGTATTTAATTTCGGTGAGAGAATATTGGGGACAACAACGCCGTTGTATACTCTGCTCCTGTCATGCGGGGATGCATTGGGATTCAGTATTCCTGATTTCAGCCTGGTCCTCGAGAGTCTAAGCATTGCCGGAATCAGCCTCATTCTTTTCTTTATCCTCAACCAAATCGGGGGCGCTCTTATAGGAATCCTTGCCGTATGCTTTTATCTCCTGCCCCTTGTAGACATTCTTGGCGCCAGGGGAATGGAGGCGCAATTTTATTCGCTCCTTCTGCTGGGCACGATTTATTTATGGAGTAAGCGTCACTACATACCCGCTTCGGCGCTTTTCGGGCTTGCGGTTCTCACCAGAATCGACGCCTTGATTCTCGCACCCGCGCTCTTCCTTCATTTCTTGTTTTTCGAAGCGCGACGCCATAAAAAGCTCTTGCCGTCGGCTTTGCAGATTGCCGGGATTTTCTTGATTATTACAGTCCCCTGGTTTGTCTTTTCGCTCTTCTATTTCGGCTCTCTTACTCCCCACACCATCGCCGCAAAAATGCTTCAAGGACAAACCGGCTGGATACGGTTTGACAGATTCATGTGGGAATGGGCTTTCTTTCATAAGGGAGATTTCTCCCTCCATTGGGTTGTCCCTTTTGCAGGTTACATTCTCTGCTGGATGCATTATCGCCATGTATTCCTCTCCTTGTTGGTCTGGTTTCCACTCTATATCTTCATGTTCTGTGTAACGGGAATGCCTCATTACAATTGGTATCAAGCTCCGCTTCTTTTCGGTATAAGCATTTTCAACTCACTTGCGGTTTTGGGCATATATCGAGCGGCGTCATCAGCGCTCAAGAACCTTAAACCTTTAAGGCATCATAATAAAAAATGGGGGGCGCTCTTCACCGGAGTCGTCGTGAGTCTCCTGCTCTGGAGCAGAATAGGACTGTTCGGCTTATATCTGGGGCTTGTGACAGCCGGGAACACGAACCTTGGATTCGACAAGGATTATACAGAAGTGGGAAAGTGGTTGTCGCGAAGCACTCCTGCCAACGCGACGGTGAGTTGCGTCGAGGTAGGCATTATCGGCTATTATTCAGAAAGAAGAATTGTCGACTTGATGGGGCTCGTAAGCGACATCCCACCCGAAATTGTTCTCGGAGAATCTCTGGCAAAACGACACATCCTTGTTCAGGCAGATTATGCGATACTTTATTTCAGCGATTACGAGCGGAGCGCTTTAGAAGACCTCGACAGCTTATGGCGCATGTATAAACCGGTAAAAGTTTTCTCGAGCTATCACGAGTGGTATGGAACTACTTACACTGCTATATTTCAAAAAAGGGCAACTCCCCTATCGACTCCACCTGGAGATTATCCCGCGCCATTTTCACAATTCTTCTGAAAATCCTCTCCTTTAGAATACATGCTATTTCATCTTATGTACCTTAGAATATTTTTTTGTTGACAGGTTTAATTATCAAGCGTATGAATAAAAGAATTATTATAAGTAATAAGCTACAAATAGGGAAAATTAATTTTGAGAACATGACAGTCTATAACAAAGTGAATAACAGTCATCATAATAGACCAAATTTCTTACACCCCTTATCTCTCCACCTTCCTTATAATCCCTTTTACAAAACTCAACACATGTTTGATCGGAGCCCCTCCATGTTTAACGTTATTCACCCACAAATCTCCGGTATAAAATTTCGGACACGAGCAATTTTGTTTGATTAATCATAAAAAAAATATAGGAGGCAAACAATGATTACAAAGCAGCATAAAAATTGTTTGGTGTATCTTTTTGTATTGTCAATATTTGCAGTTCTCATCGCCACCACAGCATTTGGAGCGAAGGATGATGAGGTTGGTGAGGTTACTGCAGTAGTAGAGAAGTCAGATGTGCGATTAGCCATCCCTGGAGCAGACGAAGGAGAGGTTCGCTCTGTCAGCACCTTTCCCAAAAATCCCGAAATCTACCAACCAATGCCTCTTCCGGAAAAAAAGGAGGAGGTAAAGACTTTCCTGCCCGAGAGCCGGTTTGTAACGTATAATTTAGCTACGGGCGAAGAGATGGTGTGGGACTTTGCGGCGGACGATATGCCATCGAGTGATGTGGTAGCCGGCAGCAAAGGTGATTACACAATAACGATGGAGGATGTGGAACCGAAGATAAAAGAGATAAAAAACTTCACGTCTCTGTCGAAAATAACCACGCCGGAAGCGTATCCCTGGCGCGTAAGTTGTAAATTATTCATGACATTCCCCGGGCCTGAATACTATGTAGGTTCAGGAACATTGATTGACCCGATGCATGTGCTGACTGCGGGCCATTGCGTTCATAAGGGCGGTGGAGGCGATTGGGCTCAATCCATCACGGTGGTTCCCGGTTATGAAAACGGTGCGCGTCCTTATGGAGATGCCAGTGCGGTACAACTCCATTCATGGACCGGCTGGACGAACAGCAGCGATTGGGACCACGATATGGCCGTTGTCGATTTGAACCGTCCCATCGGCGCCCTGACCGGATGGCATGGTTACGGATATAATACCAATCCTTTATTTTTTCATAACAACACTTTCCACAATCCGGGCTATCCAGCGGCAAGCCCTTATAATGGGGAATATATGTATTACTGGTACGGTCACTTCGACGGTACGGAATGGCTTGGTGGGTGGTACGGCTACGAAGTATGGTTTTTCAGACGCGCCTATGGTGGCCAGAGCGGAAGTGGGGCATATAAGATTTCAAGCGGTAATCGGTATGTCTATGCCGTCCTCTCGAACGGAAACAGCACCACCACCTGGGATGTACGACTGACCAAAAGCAAATTCAAACATATCCGGGATACCATTATCCCGGAAGATATGCCGGGTACGTACGACCTATATGCCATGGATGTAAATGTCGAGCCCTCCACGCTTACCGCGGGTAATAACCTCTGGTCAATGAACTACCTTGTTCACAATTATTCCTCCGCCTCGTGGAGTGGTCGAGTATACGCGGATGTATATATCTCGACCAATGATAATATCTCAGCAGCGGATACCCTTATTCAGTCGCATTACTTCGATTGGAGTTTCGGTTCGAAGTCCTCCGTTCGTGTAAATGTGTCAACACCACCCTATATTCCGTCGTATCTTGCGGGAGGCGATTATTGGATCGGTGTAATTCTCAATGTCTCGGATTATAACAGTTACAATAATGATTCAGACGGTCAGGAGGCAGACAAGATACATATAAATCCTCGTCCCACTCCGACGCCAAGCCCGACACCGTCACCGACTCCGCCGCCGACACCCACACCCACACCCACGCCGACACCCACACCCACTCCCACTCCCTCACCTACGGCGGTTCCACCCGAAGGCGTTAAATGGCTACAGCCCCCGAACATGCGCGATGGATTCGATGTTTCCTCCTGGACCTCAGGAGATGTTCAAGGTATATGGGTAGCCGACGATTGGCTTTGTGTTGACGGTTCTCCCATCATGTATATCCGCTGGTGGGGATCATACGAGCAGTGGCAGAATGATACTAACGAGCCGGTAAAACCCCCTGAAGAAAGACCAATCGGTTTCTGGCTCAGGTGGTATCAGTATATGGGCGATTTTCAGTTTAGCATTCCAGGCCAGCTGATCGCCGAGGAGTACGTGACTAATTATACTGAGCACTGGTACGGCGCTGTTCCATTCTACAATTTCCCCTATCTATACGAGCACGAATATATCTATAGCGCTGCGTTGAAAACGCCGTGGGAACAGGAAGCCCGATACACATATTTTCTGAGTATCCAGGCGGTCTTCGAAACAACGACCCCTGATCATCCATGGGGATGGAAGAACTCGGAACTTCACTGGAACGACGACGCAGTTCGGTGGTATGACGGTCAATTCTATGAGTTGAGATGGCCTCGTGGTCACCGCCTCTATAATGACTCTATGGATATGGCATTCGAACTCTGGACTATTGTTCCGACACCGACACCTACTCTCACACCCACACCGACACCCACAGAAACCCCTCCTCCGACGCCGACGCCTACGCCCACCATAACGCCGACACCGACGCCGGAACTGGTAAAGTGGTGGCAGCCGCCGAATATGATCGACGGGTTCGACGTTATTTCCTGGCGCGATGCAAAAGGAGAGACAAGTATCGAGGTCTGCGACGATTGGGAATGCAATGATGACAGGCCCATCGCCGGTATCAGGTGGTGGGGCTCGTATCCCGGATGGAAATATTATACGAATGAAAAGACACCGCCTCCGGAGGAGGAACATCCCATCGCGTTTCGCCTCAGCTGGCACGAATATACAGTCGAAGACTATAGCGTCCCCGGAAAACTCATCGCCGAAGAGTACTGCACCGAGTTCAAAGAACAATGGTTTGGTGCAGTACCCCTATGGAATTACCCTGAATTTTTCGAACATGAATATATGTACGAGTGCAGGCTTGAGCGTCCCTGGCCGCAGGTCAAAGGCGACAAATACTTCCTGAACATCCAGGCGGTATATGATAATCCCGATCCTCAACTGGAGTGGGGTTGGAAAAACTCAGAGTATCATTGGAACGACGATGCGGTTCAATCAGGAGCAACGACGCCCTGGATAGAGCTTTACTGGCCCGACGGGCATAGACTCCAGGGCGAATCTATGGATATGGCGTTCGAGTTATGGGTCTCTGAAGTACAACCTACACCCACACCCACTCCCTCTCCCACGGTTGAACCGACCATTACACCTACACCAACTCCCGACGTGGTCAAGTGGTCTCAACCGCCTAACATGATCGATGGTTTCGACACTCTTTCATATAAAGATAAAGATGAGCAGGTCAACATTATTGTTGCCGATGACTGGGAATGCAAAGAAGGTGCGCCGATTCAGCGAATCAGGTGGTGGGGCTCCTATTCAGATTGGATGAATGATACACGCGGGCAAGTAAATCCACCCGACGAACGTCCTATTGCCTTCAAACTGAGCTGGCACGAATATACAATAGGACCGGCATACAGTTTGCCGGGCGAACTCATTGCTGAAGTATATTGCGAAAATTACAGAGAGGAGTGGTTCGGAGCGGTTCCGTTCTGGAACGACTCCAGCAAGTTCGAACACGAGTTCGTATATGAATGTGACCTGCCGACTTCCTGGCCTCAGGTAGCGGGTACTTTTTACTTTCTCGATATTCAAGCGGTTTACCCTGAGCCTGATGTGCTGCATCCCTGGGGCTGGAAAAACTCTGAATATCACTGGAACGATGATGCGGTACAGTGGCTCGATGAGACGTGGATTGAACTAATCTGGCCCGACGGGCATAGACTCCAGGGCGAATCCATGGACATGGCGTTCGAACTCTGGGTCGCCCAACCTACTCCCACTCCGACGCCCAAACCGACTTTGACTCCCACACCGACTCCCGAGACTACACCGACGCCATCTCCGACACCGACTCCCTACTATCCCGGCTCAAAATGGCGACAACCACCCAACATGACAGATGGATTTGACGTCATTTCGTGGCGGGACGCTAAAGGTGAAATAAGTACGGTAGTCGCGGATGATTGGGTGTGCCTGGACGGAAAACCCATTGTCCGAATCAGGTTCTGGGGCTCCTATCCCGGCTACCAAAGCGATACACCCAAGGAAGTTACACCACCGGAATCGTCCCCTGTCGCATTCCGTCTCAGCTGGCATGAGTACGTGCCGGGTCCTCCTTATAGTACTCCCGGAAAATTAATTACGGAAGAATTTGTCGAGGTCTACACTGAGGAGTGGTTCGGCTCCGTTGAACTCTGGAACGAAGCCGGTGTGTATGAACATGAGTTCATGTATACCTGTGACTTAAAAGAACCGTGGAAGCAAGAAATTGAAAAACTCTATTTCCTCGACATCCAGGCTGTATTCGGTACCACGACCCCTCAATTCGAGTGGGGGTGGAAGAACTCAGAAGCGCATTTCAACGATGACGCGGTTCAAATTATGCCCGGGACATCCTGGATGGAACTCCTCTGGCCCAAAGGACATCGCCTTGAAGGCAGGTCCATGGATATGGCATTCGAGCTCTGGACTGAATTGACCACACCGACTCCCACACCCACCCCAACGCCGACACCGACTGATACACCTACCCCGACACCTACACCGGAGGATGGAGTCAAGTGGCTTCAACCACCCAACATGAAGAATGGGTTCGATATCATTTCATGGCGTACTAAAGATGGGAGAATAAGTACCGAAGTCGCAGACGATTGGCTATGTGTGGACGGTGAACCAATAGTTCAGATTCGGTGGTGGGGCTCCTATCCTGGCTATATGGAAACAACTTTCAGCGAAGTAAAACCGCCGGAAAAAAGACCCATTGCATTCAGACTGAGCTGGCATGAATATACACCGGGACCTCCGTTCAGCTTACCCGGCGCCCTTATCACTGAGGAATACTGCGAAGAATACAGTGAAGAATGGTTCGGTGGAGTACCACGCTGGGACAATGCCGATCTTTTCGAACACGAATTCCTCTATAGTTGTACTCTTAAGGAACCGTGGAAACAGGTGAAGGATACGACCTATTTCCTGAACATACAAGCAGTCTTCGATACAGCGGAACCGGAGTATATCTGGGGCTGGAAAAACTCGATGTTGCATTGGAACGACGATGCGGTCATGTGGTACAACGAGAGGTGGAACGAATTGTTCTGGCCCGAGGAACACCCACTGGCTGGTCAATCCATGGATATGGCATTCGAGCTGAGAACAAAAGCCCCCGCGCCTACGCCCACACCGTCACCGACAGCAACATCTACACCAACCGATACCCCAACGCCAACACCTACTTCAACGCCAAGCCCAACGCCTTTCATCGACTGGACCTTTGATACCTCCGTGGAAGGATGGATATTTTACGGACCGGTAGGCAATTTCAATGTACCTATCTCAGGAACCGGAGGATACCTTGGCATAAATCCCGCTGGTTCAGGATACGCTTTCTCTTACTGGTACAGTCCCGATGTACAGGTAAAGATGGAATTCTCACTACTACCCAGACCCTGCTCTATGATAACACCATCCCGAGTTCTCTTTTACCTGACACATCTGTCTACAGGTCAAGCTGGCGCATGACAAGTAACTGTACCGGTCTTGATGATTCAGTACAATTTCGTCTCCGGATCAACCAGAAAGGCAACTGGTCGGCGTGGGATCGTATAGTGAACAGCTTCCGTGGTCAGGGCCCCTCTCTTGGAAATCCCAAATGGTACGACCTCTTTTTCGACCCGCTTAATCAGGGAACAGATGACGATCTGCTGGTGTTCAACTTCGATATCCTGAGCTTTTCATGGGATGATGATGTCGATTCATGGATAATGCTGGATGAACTGGTCATATCGGAAGCAACGATTGAATCGCCGACCATGGTTCAGGAATACACGTTTGACAGCGGTTCCGAAGGTTGGTTATACCAGGGTCTGGTTCCCCCTTATGATGAACCGACCTCATCCACAACCGGTGGTCATCTCGGTCTGTCCCCGGCAGGTTCATGGTTCTGTTTCTCGTATTGGGAAAGCCCGGAGAATATTCTGGCTTCAAATAAGGTCTATCGAGCGTTGTTCGAGTTGAGCAGCAGCGTAAGTAACAATGACGATGCAGTTCAGTTCAGGCTCCGCATAAACCAGAAAGGTGCATGGCAGTCATGGGATCGCGTAGTTAATAGTAAACACCTCCATGCGCCCTCGAATATCGATTGGAAGACATACCAGGTTCTCTTTGATCCGATTATAACAGGAGCTGAGGACGACGACATAATCTTCAACTTCGATATTATGAGCTTCGACACCTTCGACGATATTTACTCCTGGCTCTATCTCGAGTCATTCACGCTCGAAGATATTACAATATCGCCGTAATTGTTTAGTTTCTCACGGCAGAGAGCGGAAAACAACTGACGGAGGAACGTAAGTAAGGCATCAAAGATATGATGCACTGCGTTCCTCCGCTTTTTTTAGCCTTTTGAAAGAAAGTTCAGTCACAAGAGAATAGTCTTCTGCTTTGCATTATTTCCTTTTAGTCCTCCGAGCGGTCTGCTCCGCCCAATCAGTCCTTATGTGACGAAAAACATTTCTTTTTTACGCCGAGAGTTGACATATTCAATGGCTTCTGCTTTCCTGTTTCTTTTTGAGTATGAATCCGTGAATGGAGAACACACACGCTTTCGAAAACACGGCATAAACCATACCCCGGATTTACCTATAGTGCCGTGCGCTTGTTGTTTATTTACCTCGTCTTAATGTTGTGCAGCCACGGCTCCGGCGACGAGGTGATCCGTACACCTGGGATAAAGGATGCGGAGATTCGCGCAGTGTGGGCATCGATTCTCTCACCATGCATGAATACCGAGGAAGAGATTCATCAACTTGTTTCAGCGGTACGTAAAGCCCACTTGAATACAATCATAATTCAGGTGCGACGAAGCGGTTCGGTGTATTTCAACTCCAAACTCGAACCGCGGGCAGCTGCGATTCAGAACCGACCCGAGTACGATCCACTGGCAATCCTTATCAAAGAGGCGCACGATACCTCCGGGGGTAAGGTACGACTTGATGTGTGTGCATGGTTTAACGTGTTTCCTGTCGGACGCCAGCGCGAGCTCCAAAACGCAAAACCCGCTCCACTAACCGTTACGCATCCTGAGTGGTTCACGCGTGACCGAAACGGAAATGTCAAAACTTCGCTGGACCCCGGGATACCCGAGGTACATGACCATATCATTTCAGTCATAGAAGAATGCCTGGCACATTACGAGGTTGACGGCGTTAACCTGGATTTCATTCGTTACCCGGAAGAGGATGCAGGATACAACCCTATAGCGCTCAAGCGATATAACCGCTTGACAAAAAGCACATGCATTCCCGACCCGGACGATGCGGCATGGAACGAGTTTCGGCGTGACCAGATTACGCATTTTGTGAGGAGATGCGGAGTATCGGTCTGGCGATTACGTCCGGATGCCGTGTTCAGCATCGACGCCGTTGGTTATGGTAGACCGCCCCTCGAGGAGTTCGCGGATTCCGCACCCTATAATCAGGTACACCAGAATTGGGCGGAATGGATAAAGAGGGCGTATGTGGATGTGGTTTGCCGCATGGGATATAAACGCGAATACGTCCCTGTACAAGCGCAGCATTTCCGCGGCTGGGCTGATTTCTCAAAAAAACTCCAGGACGAATGTCCCGGGCGGCTTGTTACCATCGGGATCGGTGGTTATTTTAATTCCACCACCGATACTCTTACCCAATACAGGGAAGCACAAAAAAGAGGACTTGGTACGTCAATATTCAGTTACCACAGACCGACCCGCGAGGCAAGCGAGACACAAAAGTTCGGAGCAGCCTCACCCTTCTGGGAAATCCTCGGTAACGAAATCTATACCCAAATCCTGCCACCAGCCCGACCACATTGGAAGAAAGAATACGGACTTTTTGCCGGCTTCTTGAAGGACTCCTCAGGGAATCCTGTTGACGGAGGATATGTACAACTCGAAGGAACGACCTACCGCACAAAAACAGACGGCTCAGGCTTTTTTACATTCAACCTCCTTCAACCGCGCACTTACTCGGTTGAAGCGGACGGTTCAAGATTACATGGAAAAGAAATAATGGTAAAAGCAGGTTCTATCGCATTCCATAACGATTAAAGCCTTACCAGAAGGTTCAATCTAATAACATCTGTTATGCTTTTCATAATATTGCTGGTGATATTCTTCCGCCTCAAAAAATTCCCCTGCCGGAATAATCTCGGTACCTATTCTCCTATCCTGATACTCTCGGGAAACCTTAAGCACATTTCTCGATTCTAACGCCTTCTCCTTTTGCGCAAGACTGTGGTAGAAAATAATCGAGCGGTACTGTGAGCCGGTCTCGGGGCCTTGACAATTTGGTGTTGTAGGATCGTGAATCCGCCAGAAAACCTGGAGTAGTTGCTCGTATGAAATCTTATCTGTATCGTAAAAAAGCTCAACCGCTTCAGCATGACCCGTCTTACCCGTACACACGTCACGGTAAGTAGGATGCTTGAACCATCCGCCCATATATCCAACTCGTGTGGTCATAATACCTTGCACACGACGAAAAGATACCTCGATTCCCCAGAAACACCCGGCTCCAAAACTTGCCTTCTCAATCATTGCCTTAATCCTTATCCGTTCCTCGCTATAACATACACCATAGACTATCGGAAACATACGCTATTTTGTTTAGAGAAGAGCGACAAAACCCTGAAGAATTCTCATGCTGAATGACCGGAGTGTCTGTGAAGGTTCTTAAATCTTTGCCAGGCGGCGATTCGTCTCTTCAATATCCGGGTGGTTTTCTCACTCACTTCTTCTTCAATTTTGCGTAATTCCGAACGGCTCTTATCATCATGCAAATCCGATAAGAGTATGGGTGGATAAAATTTCACGACAACCAGCCCTTTCAACCGGGGCAGCGTGCACTGACGCGGCCATACCTCATATGCGCCCGTTATTACAACCGGTAGAATACACGCACCGGAACGAAGCGCAAGTCTGACAAAACCCGGCTTCAAAGGTTGTATATTGCCATCTCTTGTACGGGTTCCCTCAGGAAAAATAGTTACCGCCTCATCCCTCTTAAGCCTTTTTAATATCTCCTTATAGGCGCTTTTATCGGGATTATCACGGTCGATGCAAATAGTGCCGAAAATCCGCATTGCGAAGGAAAGTATTTTTATCTTGAACAACTGCGCCATTGCCGCAAACCTGATAGGACGACGGATTCGAGACGCAATCAACACCGGATCAAAATAACTTTGATGATTGGAAACAAGAAGAACCGCTCCTTTTTTGGGAAGGTTATGACGACCCGTCACCCGGTAGCCGTAAAATATCCGGAAGAAAATCGTAAACATAATTCGAACAGGTCTTCGTATGAAAAACTCAATAAATCGCATAGTCACATACCTTTTAAAAAGCGTGCAGGTACTTTTTGAATTGATGGCATATAGATGAGAGCCGTAATCGTTATGTGTAAGACGATTGCGAGAATAACCATGACCGGAATCGAGAGCGGTGGAATGTCCAGCAAGGTCTGGGGAATGAAAGGGAGGTCTTTAAAAGAGCGCGCAATAGTAGTGTTCAGGAAGTGTGCTACTAAAAATGCCGACAGCGAGCCTGCAATCCCTCCCACAAAAGCCGTGATGCATCGTTGCCCGGATATGAAAAAGAAATAGCGGGTGGATGTGAACCCAAGTAACCGGAACAGGGCGACCTCGGAAGTCGTCTCCCGGTAAATCGAAGTTGTGGTGTTGACAATATTGAGCAGCGCAACAACCGCAATCGAGCTGACAAAAATCAAAACAAGGATTCCTACCAATCTCAGATTAAACCGGAACCGGTTAAGCTCGTCCACATTCGAGCTGACATCAAGTTTGAGCGCTTTGAGATGCTCAATCACCCGCTCGATATCATCAACCGAGTCGACCCCCACACGTAACAAACTATATTCGGTTTTTCTGCCTTCACCCCAAAACCACTTATTGAATTCGACAACGGATTCAAGCGGAAGAATAAGCCCTATAAGAGAGATGTCCGGCGTGAAACCGATCAGCTCGCAGTTCACGACGCGGGATTTTGAAGTGGGTATATCGCTGAGAGTCGACTCGCCAAGCACAAGAGTAAATTCTCTTCCTACGGCAGATGAAGCATTGAATTTCGGAAGACTCATCGAATCCGAGAGCCCCAGATTATAGAGATTAAGAAAATACTGTGAAGTGAGGACAGGAATAGGTTTCCCCGGCATATAGATAAAATCCTTCTCTTCGGAAATATGGGGCGCGACAACACGTTCCTCCACACCTATAACGACGACATCGGTACTAAAAAGATTGCCGAAAATCTGGCTTATCGCACGGCTGGGGAACGATAACGTTATCTGGGGTGAGACAAATTCGACTCCCTTGATTTTCTTTATTTTCTCGCCTATATCAGGCGTGAGTTCCACGGTATCCAATCGTATTCCCCCGAGTGAGAGGGTCTTGGGACGTGCGAGAAGCAATTTTTCGGGAAAAGCCTTCTCCAATTCCGGCAATATATGATTCCCTATTCCATTGAGAAGACCATAAGCAAGGAGCAAAAAGAATGACGCTACGAACAAGCTGAACACGACGCTGAACGTGCGCCCTTTATTTCTTTTGAATTCCCTGCTGAGTAGAAAAATATAACTCGTAACTTTCACGCTTCGATTCCTGATTCTAAAAATGTCCTGTTCTACTTAACCAATAGACTTGATTATACCCTTCGTGTATTGATTTGCAATTGCAAGAAAAAGGATTGACTGGCGGCTGCTTGGTGGCTCATAATAGGGTATATATATAATATAGCGGGGGTAGTTCAACTGGTAGAACATCAGCCTTCCAAGCTGAGGGTTGCGGGTTCAAGTCCCGTCTCCCGCTCCATCTTTTTATCCCCTTTTCTTCTTAGTACATTCGAATAGCATCAGGGAGACATCCCTGGAGAAGATGGTTCAGAGGATTGACGTTCCTCCATCTCTTTAAGACGTTTGCGCGCGAGGTCTTTGAATAACTGGGCTTGGGGATTTCCCGGGTCAATGGTGAGTACTTCATCCCATTCTTCAATAGCCTTGTCAAACTGACCCCTCGAGTAGAAATCAATTGCGCGGATTCTATGATTCGCAATTTCCCGATCTTTCTTGACCTCCCGCCGTTGGGACAACTCATTCCGCAACACCGCTTGTTTATGGGTAAGGAGTGCGTCGACTGCCTTGGAAAGAGTCGGGTTATCATAATCCACTTTCCCAAGGCTTTGGAGCATCTTTTCCTTCAAAAAATCCGCTGCTACGGTCAGCAATAACGCACAACGGACATTCAAGGGATCGACTTCGAGAGCATCGGTCCAGTTGTCTACCGCAAGGTCATAGCGTTTCTCGTTGAATGCTTTTAATCCCTCGATATAGTACTCGTCTGATTTTCGTTGTTCCAGGAGATGCTGCTTCTGAATATCGTTCAACTGGCTGAACGCCCCTTCTATAAGGGCAACCGGTATCGTTGTTGTCAACTTGTTCCCTTCATAATCGTAAAGTAAAGGACCAAGATATTCTTCAACCTGTTTGGTAACAAGGCGCGTTTTAATGCGTTCATACACCTCGATACGTTTTTCCGGTGTATCGAGTTGCGGCATCTCATTGATCTGTTTTTCGACCAACGCCCATATAGCCTCGTCGATTTCACTGCTCAGCTCCGGCGAGAAACGCGGATCAAAAGGATTTGCCCTCTGCCCGCTCCAGACATATTTGAAAATCTGAAAGATTACGAATTGTCCATCGGTACAAAATTTAACACTGTCAGAGACAAATTCTGCTTCTTCGCTATCTTGTACTGCTGCTTCTTCTTTTTTCTCGAGTTCTCCGCGTGCAGACCAGAATCCCACAGTAAGTTCCTCTGTCTCCGGTTCGTCGGATTTGCTGATCTCCTCGATGGAAAAGGGACGAACCTCTGCAGTGAATAAACGGTCTGCCATCTCTTTGACAAAGGGAACATGTTCAGAATAGATTCGTTTTCCTTGAGTAAGGTCGCGTGCGGATACTATAAAATAGTTGGCGGTCTCGCTGATCTGTATAACCATATCCTGAATCTTGTATTTGACGATAAATGTATCCGAACCCCCATGGTCGATCCAGTCCCGGTAGAGAACCGCCCAATTTCGCAAAGGAATGAGATGTACCAGGAGGTCTTCAGGTATAAATGTCGGTTTGAGAATGCGCATCGTCCACTCGATAAAATTCGAGACTTGTTGCGGATTTGCACGACCGCCGTATTTGTAAACCTCATCGGGCTCAAGCCATTCCAACTGCTGTACCGCCCATTGTGGGACGAGCGATTTGAGCTTAGGCACCCCCATCTCGTCCGGAACAATCGGCGGCGACATGTCGTTATATGCGACTCGCACATCTTGCTCTACACCCGCCTCCTCAACAGTTGATAATGGCTCTTCTATCAGAATGGTCTCAGGGAGTGTAATCGTGTTCGGCGACTCAACTTCTTGAGCCGGCGTCTCAACTTCTTGAGCCGGCGACACATGCCATACAAGGCAACATACCACCAAAACAGAAAGTAGCCATTTCTTCATACGCATAGTCATCTCCTCCATTAGACAAATACCCGGGAGACCGTTAGACACACACATCAAACTCAATACATTCTTCAATAACTATAGTATAGTTTCTTTATACCATTTTTCCAAGACATTTTGATGTACTTCACAAAATCCGACCTCTACCCGAAGCCATCTGCACAAAGCATTCTCTTCAGCAAACTTCCTTCTCAATGCCAGGTGATCTCATGAAAGGCAGGACAGGTCAGGTGCTGAAGAAAAATTTCGAAAAAGTTTGAAGACTTTTTTTGGCGCTTCCTTATCTCAATGACTCCGTGTGATAATGGTTTTTGTATTGTTTATTATATCTGGTCTCTTGTGGTTTATTGGTTCGTGGAATTAATAATATGTTCGGGTAAAGCCGATGAGAAAAATGTTGTTTTTTTAGGTATCCGGAAAAAGAATTGAAAATGGTATGTCGTCAGGCGCGGCATTGGGATTGTCAGCTAAGAAAGGAGGACTCTCTGGCGACAGAATTACATCCTACACGATGCTTTTGTTGAACATGAAACATACTAAAGGAGAATACACGATGAAGAATTACAGATTGACTCTATGCTTGTTTTTGACCGTCTTTATGTTAACGACGCTTTGTTTCAGCCAGGAGACTAATGTCCTAATCGAAAAAGACTTTCCCAATCCTGAACGCTTCGAGAAAGACATCAAGGCATTCGAAGAACAGGACAGACTAAGTTCGCCGCCTGAACACGCCATAGTCGCCATCGGGAGCTCGAGTCTAAAGATCTGGAACAAGACTATAAACGAGGATCTTGCGCCGCTTACTATAATTCCACGTGGTTTCGGCGGGAGCACCATGTATGATGCGCTCTATTATGCCGACCGCATGGTGATTCCCTATAAGCCCCGCGCAGTGCTGCTTTATGAGGGCGACAACGATGTGGCAGGCGGAATAAGCCCTGAAAAGATAAAGGATACATTTCTTGAATTCGTCGACACAATTCATCACAAACTCCCCGACACCCGAATTTATTTTCTCTCCATCAAACCCAGCCCATCGCGATGGAGCGTATGGCCCGGAATGCGGGAAGCAAACAGGCTTATCGAGAAGGAATGCGCCGGAGATCCCCGCCTTACCTATGTGGACATTGCCACACCAATGCTTGACGCGGACAGGCAGGTTCTCACCGACATTTTTATGAGCGATAGGCTGCACATGAACGAGAAGGGCTACGTAATCTGGCGAAATGTCCTCAGACCCATTCTCATGAAAGAAGAACTCGAGTTTGAGCCAGAGCCTGTACCTGAGATAGAAGCCCCTTAAAAATTCTTGTTTTTCTTTTCTTTATTGTCCTTTTTGGGGTGTGGGCGGGCGGTATATGGATAGAACCCTTTGGCCCATCAATAGGTGGAGGATATTTTTTACCTTTTGTGATTATCGGTTTATTTTTCCTTTTTTTATTATCTACTATTGCCCCCACACATTATCCACGAACGCGTCGAAAAACACCCTCAGAATCAACTGCTGAAGTGGTAGCTGGCACAATCTTCAGTATCTTCTTCTGGTTATTCCTTATCGCCCTTGTTATCACCATAATCGTTAAGTATGGCTGGCTATCATAAAGGACGCTGGTTATTTCTCAAATCATTTTTCGCTTTACCAGTGTCCACGATATCTTATAAAATATAATACGTTTATTAGTCATGTGCGGGAAATGATTTGTCGGACACACGTAATCAGGAAACGGGGCGTAGCGCAGATGGCTAGCGCGCAGCGTTCGGGACGCTGAGGTCGGGGGTTCAAGTCCCCCCGCCCCGACCATTTTTTTTATTCCTTTCCTTTTTATTTACTCTTGAAAAAAACCCTTGCATCTTGTCATTTATAGGGGTAAATAATGTAATGTTTTAATGTCTTGTAGGTATGTTGAGTTGTGGCCTCTGACGCCTCCGGCGTATGGGTTTTTTAGATAAATCATCACACGTTGTCAAGAGCGCCTTAAGATCGCCCATCCCAACTCACCGTCTATTAAATAACGCATTATACGTGAATAACGCGAAACGTGAACCACGGACAGAATCATTGGTGAATTACCTTCATATGTGTAGACGTGCCTTGAGCGTAGTGCTTTTCATCCTGCTGGTTACTACTTCAACCTCGAACGGCAATGAATTTGACAGTGAACGCGCCTTTCAACTACTCGAGAAAATTTGTGAGTTCGGTCCGCGGGTACCGGGAAGTGAAGCACATTCACGCTGCTTGAAGTTCTTCAAGGATGAACTCCATGACCTCGGTTACACCGTCTATCTCCAGGAGTTTGAAGAAACCCCTACCTTGTTGAAGAAGAAAGTAATGATGACGAATCTCATAGCATACCATGAACCGTTGTCTACCGAGACGGTTATCCTTCTATCGAGTCATTGGGATTCGCGACCCATAGCTGAACACGACCCCTCACTCCGTAACCGCACCAAGCCTATTGTGGGCGCTAACGACGGCGCCTCTGCAAATGCCGTGTTGCTTGAACTTGCGCGCCTGTTCAACACTCATCCCTATGCACATCATCTCGTCTTCGTTTTCTTCGACGGAGAAGACCTGGGCACAAGAGAGAATCTGCATGAATATTGTCTTGGTTCTCGCTATCTTGCACGTACCACTCCCCCGTTTTTAACGTTTGATTTCGGTATCAATCTCGACATGATCGGTGATAAAGATCTGCTGATTAAGGTTGAACCTCATTCTTACACTGCAGCCGCCGATATTGTGAGAGAATTCTGGAAAATCGGACAACAACATTACCCTGCACATTTCTCATCTGAATTTTCTCCTCCAATCCTCGACGACCATTACCCGTTCATAAGTCAAGGAATATCATATATAAACATCATCGATTTTGAATTTCCCTATTGGCATACTCAAAAGGATACTCCAGAGAATTGCTCAGCTTTTAGTCTGAAAGTTGTTGGAGATACTGTGGTTAAATTTGTTAACTTCAAGTTGAAAATAGAATAAATTTCTCCTTGAAGATCGAAATTTCGTTTTGTTATGGATAGAGTGTTTTAGGCTTTATTTTAAGTTATTCTGGATTTAAGGACTTATACCATGAAATCGGAAAGTGATGGAGTTTGGACAAAAGCAATTTTTCGGTTAAAACATCTCATCGATTCACAGAGTTTCAAGACGTGGATCGTCCCCATTAAATTCAAATCATACGAAAATAATACCTTCAATCTCGAGGTCCCCAGCAGATTCTATAAACGTTGGGTGTTGTCTAATTACAGCGAAAAGATCAGGAACGTGCTCAAGCAGATTACACAGACGGATTGTGACATGAACATAATCTGCCCGGACGAAGATTTAGAGATGGACACACCGGATATGTTTCTTCGCGCGTCTCAAACTCAGTCGCAGGAAACACCGGCTCCTTCTGAAGACACGCAGCCGGGATTTCACAAAATTACTCCTTTCCATTCCTCACATCTGAATGAACAATATACCTTCGATAATTTCGTTATAGGTGAGAGCAATCGATTTGCCCATGCCGTGGCACAGGCATCGGCAGACCTCACCACCAAAGCATATAACCCGTTGTTTATCTATGGCGGTGTGGGACTTGGTAAGACACACCTTATGCAAGGTATCGGACACCAGATTCTCAAAACAACACCAAACGCCAAAGTGATTTATATAACGTCCGAACAGTTCATGAATTGTTTCATCGATTGTATTAGTAAAAATCAACAAGCGGAATTTCGCAGCTACTTTCGCAACACTGAACTTCTTCTTGTCGATGATGTACAGTTCCTCATAGGAAAAGACCGAACGCAAACCGAATTTTTCCATACCTTTAATGCGCTTTACGATGCGAGCAAAAAAATCGTGATTTCAAGCGACCGCCCGCCAAAAGAGCTGGCGAGTCTCGAGGAGCGACTCCGCTCGCGCTTTGAATGGGGCATTATAGTCGATATACAACCCCCGGAGCTTGAAACGCGTATCGCGATTCTTAAACGCAAAGCCGAATCTCAGGGTATAGCACTACCTTCGGAGGTTGCGTATTTTATTGCGGAACGAATAACTTCAAATATTCGCGAACTCGAAGGTTCTCTCCAACGAATCAAGGCGTATGCCCATCTGCACCGCAGCGAAATAACACTCGAGCTTACAAAGAAACTGCTTGCACATTTAACTGAGAGAGAAAAGCGTACGCATGTCACGATTGACGAGATTGTGCAAACTGTTGCCGACTATTTCGAAATTAAACCTCAGGATATTCTCGGCGACAGACGACAGCGAAAGATCGCGGTACCCCGGCATATCGCCCAATATCTTGCGCGCGAATTTACCACGTTATCCCTTCCTAAAATCGGGCAACGTTTTGGGGGGAAAGATCATACCTCTGTTCTGCACGCCTGTAGAAAAATTGAAAATCTGGTAAAAAAAGATCCCAATCTCAAAAATATTATTACGTATCTAACCAAACTGTTGAACAAAGAGTCATAGTTTTTGTATACTTAAATTTAAAACTTTTAAAGGGGTAGAAAACTATGCTATTCTTTAGACATCACAATCGTCTAACACATACAAGGTACGGATTTACGTTTCTTGAAATTATGTTCGTGGTTGCCATTATCGGCATCCTGTTGAGCATTGCAATTCCACGGTTTGTGGGCAGAACACAGAAAGCAAGAATAGAAGCGGCAAAGCTTCAGATCCAGCACTTCAAAACCTCGCTTGGCGCATACGAGATGGATATCGGGACATTCCCTACCACCTCACAGGGCTTGAAGGCACTACTCGAGCGCCCTTCTGATGTGTACGAAGAAGATTGGAATGGCAAATATATGGACAATATCCCGAAAGACCCCTGGCATGAAGAATTTATCTACAAATCACCCGGCGACCATAACGAAGACTTCGATCTCTTCTCCAAAGGACCTGACCGACAGGAAGGTACTGAAGACGATATTACCAATTGGGAAGAAGAGACTTATTAATCTTATCAATTGATTGTCATTTCTGATGAAAGTTCTCATACAAAAAATCAAGCACTTTTTCAGGCGTCTCTTTTTAATGGAAGAGAAATTTTTATGCGATACGTGTCGTTATAATTGGCGAGGCGCGTGTAATCGACCTGAAAGGCCCAACGCTACACAGTGTCCGGATTATAAAAAGAAATAATCTTTCGTTGTAAGCCTCATAAAGACGTTACGTTCTTCTCAGTCGTAAGGCTACCCATACGTTTTTGAGAAAAGTATGTTTCCGCTTCAGTGTTTACTGGATTTAAAATTGACTTCACTCTGTAAATTACGCATGATTATCTCTTTAATGGATGTAAACGATGTTAAAAATGTATTCGAATCCCAAAAACCTTTTGCCCTTTCTTCTCCTGCTCACCTTTTTTGTTCTTGCGTATTCTGTTCCATCCAGTGCCACAACCACCACACTTGAATGCGACGTGCTGGTTGCGGGAGGCGGCTGTAGTGGAATATGTGCGGCGCTCCAGGCAGCGCGACTTGGCGCACGCACCATTCTCGTCGAGGAGACTCCATGGCTCGGTGGTATGTTAACCGCTGCTGGCGTCAGCGCCACTGATGGAAACCACCTTTTGCCTACCGGTCTATGGGGTGAGTTTCGCCAGCATCTTTATGACTACTATGGTGGCCCATCAGCGGTCAATACCGGCTGGGTAAGCCATACGCTCTTTGAACCGCATGTCGGCAACATGATATTTCACCAGATGGCGGACGACCTCTCGACAACGCTGACTTATTACCATGAGTTCTGGCCCTTCCGTGTTTTAAAAGAAACGAATCGTGTTAAAGGTGGCGTATTCATCAATAATGCAGGTGATTTCCTGGTTGTTCATGCGGATGTATCGATAGCGGCTGACGAATGCGGCGATTTTCTTGCCATGGCGGATGTCCCCTATCGCATTGGTATGGAGGCTCAATGGGAAACGGGCGAACCCGGCGCATCTCCCGTCGCTACCGATATTATCCAGGACATAACGTATGTCGTGACACTAAAAGATTATGGAGACGGAGCAGACAAAACAATTCCAGAACCGCCCGACTATGATCCCGAGCCCTACTGGTGCACATGTGACGAAGTATGTAGCGATACCGCACAGTATACTTGCCCAACCATGTTCAATTATGGGAGACTGCCGAACGATAAATTCATGATCAATTGGCCTATTCACGGCAACGACTATTATTTGAATGTACTCGAGATGACGCATGAGGAGCGCCTTGATGCCCTTGAGGCGGCGAAACATTTCACCCTCGGATGGCTCTACTTCATGCAGACAGAAGGCGGCTATATTCATTACGGAATAGCCGACGACGAGTATCCAACCTCGGATGGGCTTGCCTTGATCCCCTACCATCGTGAGAGCAGGCGGATGCAAGGTCTGGTGCAGTTCCGTGTACAGAGCATACTCGACCCCTACAATTCACCCGATGGTCCTCTCTATAAAACCGGTATAGCGGTCGGCGACTATCCCATCGATCATCATCATACAAAATGTCCTGAACCATATTCTGAGTCGTTCCCGAAGATTCCCTCTTTTGCGGTTCCCTATGGCGCTCTGTTGCCAGCAAAAACGAATGGCTTGATTGTTGCTGAAAAAAGCCTTTCTGTTACGCACATGGTAAACGGTTGTACGCGTCTACAACCATGTGTGATGTCGATCGGTCAGGCTGCCGGAGCAGCCGCGGCACTTGCCTCGCTCTCTGATATTCAACCCCGCAATATTTCTATCAGAAAACTGCAACAGACACTCCTCGATGCAAATTGTTGGTGTTTGCCCTTTGTCGACGTTCAACGCGAACGCTGGTCATTCCAGGAAGTGCAACGTGTAGGACTTACCGGCGCGCTCAAAGGAACGGGACTTCCGTCCGGTTGGGCAAACAAAACGTATTTCTATCCTGAGGATGACGTTGAAGGAGCGACAGCCGGCGAGGCGCTTGCGGTATGTCTCGAACAAGATAACCCACCGATTACGAGTATAGATTTGAACTCAACATATCCCCTGAGTCGCTCCGAGACAGTGCGCGCCGTTCATGAGGTACTGGGAAGTCCGACACCTGAAACCACTCAACCTTACTACAGTGATGTTCTTTCGGGACATGACGCATTTACGGCTGTTCAGTTCGGCTATGAACAGGGATGGTTCGAAGAGTGGGCGGCGCCACCGTTGTTTGAACCCGATGTGCTGATTACGCGCGAACAATTCGCGGCACTGCTCGACCGCGCTCTCGATCCCTTTAACACCCTTGCGGTCGAACTCAAGCCTGAACCAGAACCTCCCCTACCGTGTCATGTGTTCTCCCCTCTTTGGAAACTTCACACAAACCCGGACGTCCCGGATGCGACTGGTCTTGCTCCTGAATGGTTCCCATCGGAAAGCGACAATAACCGCTCCATGGCGTTCAACCCCGCAACCAACCACCTGCTTATAACGGATAATATAAATTGCACCATCCACATTGTCGATGCGGAAACGGGCGAAGATCTCGGTACACTCGACAACTCCATCATGACCGGGGGGCTTCTTAATGTCGCCTCGGTCGCGGTCGATGCAGTGGGCGTCATCTACGCCGCTCCTCTGGACTCTGATCCCTTCAAAGTGTATCGCTGGCAGGATGAAAATAGTTCACCTACTGTGGCTTTTTCTCAAAACCTCGAGTGGTTTTGCGGTCGCGTTATGGACATCACCGGTACCGGAGAGAACACGCTTCTTTACATTACTGCATCCGGCGACACCGCACGTATATTACAGTTATCTACAGAAAACGGTGTGACCTTCTCCATAAGCGCTATGATTGAAGAGGGGGAGAGTGGAAGCGTCTGGGGATTATACGGATTGAGTGTGTTATCGGAATCAGAAATTCTTGCAAAGGGAAGGTTCACATCCCTTTTGCGATACATAAAACAAGCCGGTATCTGGAATCTCGATCTAACCTATGAAGGAAAAGGTTTTGAGGGTACCACTACTACAGCCCTCGAGTATGATGCCCAAGACGACCTCCTCTTTGCACTCGCATGTGACACGTATTACCCTCCGTCAGGAACTCAACCATGTCCGGGTTCCACGGGAGGGGTGATTTTCCAAATGGAAGACGATGAGTCCTTCACCTTCCTCGGGTTTGCCCCCCTTGAAGAAACAACGGTTTCCGGGAACGGTGCAGGAGCGGTAGCCTTCGACCCCACTTCACAAAGATTATTCGTAAGTTTATCCCGCAACGGTTATGCTGCCTATACTATCGAGTTTCCTGACCGTGGGAACATGAACTTGTGGCTTTTCAACTAAACCTGCACACTCAAGCTGCTTCATCCTCTCGCATACTCATAAGACTCGTTTGCAGCGAAATCAATGCCGATTCTCTCAGGGCATTATAATTCCGCGCTTCTGACATCAGAATCTTTCTGAGACCGGATTATGTCGCCCCACGAAGCGGTTCCATTGGTGGCGTCATATATGATCGGAGCCATTCCACCGCCAAACCGAAGGATCTCATAAGCAGGATAAGGAACATCGGCTATACCGTCAGGACCAGATGAGCTTAATTTCCATGTGCCGTAACGAAGTGGTCCTTCAGGAAAAAACATAGTAGATGAGGGCTCTTCTTCTTCACGCTGTTCATAATTTACATATCGATAACGCCAGTACTCCGCAGGTAATTTGGTCTTTCCATACCGGAACGGGTCATATAAAGCATAGGCATTGGATAAGTATGCAATAGGGGTTGTCATCAGGTAAGAGACATAATAATAATGTAACGCATGATGATCGACATCCGGTGGATATTTGTTGGCATCCACACAATAGGATTCCAGAACAGTAGCCAGTGTACGAAGATCGTTCTTGGCACGGGAAACCTTGCTTCTTACCTGTGCTTCGAGGAAATTCGGCACGGCAATAGCAGCGAGGATAGCAATAATTGCCACAACAATCAGCAACTCGATGAGTGTAAATCCTTTTCTCCTTCTCATGTCCTTTCACCTCCTTAGATGATATAATAAGTCTATGACAATTTGTTGTTTACATCAATTATTTTTTAGTTTTAGCGTCTCTTCTTCATTTTTTGTTGATTCTCCCTCCACATTAAAACATTATTCAAAATGTTACTTTAAACGTTTGGTAACTTTATCTATCGAATAGAAAACACATTCAGGTAATATCTTATTCTTATGAGACGGGTTCAAGCCACGATATCTACGAAAGTTTATATTCTCGCTTTTATTTTTTTATTCTTTTTTGTCGTGCCACTTGCCCGGGATGCGGTATTTAAAGATCCCTTGATATATGAACACAGAGAAGAGATGTTCCGGGTATGGTCTCCAGCAACGGGAGAAGACAATAAATCTCTTCTTGAAAATAACGATCAAGGTATTGTTCTATCCGATCTCTCCGGCGACTGCTACGGCGACGAAAACTCTCAACGAGCGGTTTTTCTGAGAACACCCCGGCGACCGACAGAAACATATCTGCAGGTAAAAATTTCCAATTTTATCCCTCTGGATACATACACTCAGGCGGGAATGGTGCTATGGCATGATGCCGATAACTACATTCGACACACGATAGGATTCGTCCCCGCTGCACATGAAGCATTGGGCGAGTTCCAGGGAAACCCGGGCTCACGAGGGCTCTTTCCCCTTTATCCACGCCAATTCCCCACGGAGGTCTGGTTGCGGTTCGACGTGCGCCGGCGTACTGTTAAATGCTGGATTTCTTATAATGGTGCATTCTGGTACTCTAACGGCGGATTCACTCTTCCGAAGGACATTGCCACGACCGCCTTGATTAAAGGCGCAGGTATTATTGGAGTGGGCGGACGAACGGTTCAGAAACCTCTTTTTTCGGATTGGGAGGAAGGCGATCTCCTACCCTACGCAGATGACGATTTTAACCGTAATCTGCTCGCGCCGAACTGGACGATTAGCCAGACCAACTCAGGATGGGGACATGAAAAGACCAGAATCTATCTAAGCGATGGACATCTTGTCATCAAGCCTTTCTCCGGTTCGGATATTTACCTTGGGAATGAGACGTATCCCTTTGCGGCAATTCACGCTCCTGAGGGCGATGAATGGATTGTGGAAATCAAAATTTCCCGCCTTAATACCAACGCACGAGGAAGGTTCAACAAAGCGGGAGTGGTACTGTCACAGGACAACGGACATTTCATTAATCTTGCCCTCGTGTGCGATGAACTCAACGACCAGATATATTTCGAGACCCTCTCATACGGGGACAGGAATCATTTCTTTCGGGAAGTGAATGTCGAAGGTTTTGCAGCGCGAAAAATAACCGATGCCTATCTGAGAATCAGGAAACGTGGCGCCGATAAATTCCACACAAAGGCATCGTATGATAACGTCACCTGGTACGATCTCGGAGAATATGAAAATCCGCTTTACGAACCGGATATCCGGCTTTTTGCCTCAGGCGACATCTACATGCAATATACTGAAGAATACGATTTTGCCGCACAATTTGATTATATTAAAAAATTCCCTTAAATGAAATTGAACACTCAAAATAAATTTTATACCATGCAAATACCGCTTAAAACATTTCATAAGATGGCGTTAGTGCTATGCATTTTTTTACTTTTTGCTTATATGGGGGTGGCGTCCGTGGAAGACAATTTTTTTTCATTTTCAGAATACTCGGGCAAAGATACATCTATCTCGATCCATCCGGACCGCGTATCCACCTATACGGTATCCGCTCGCCTCTTCGGAAAATTCACTGAGAATCTGGGCGCAAATATATACGGAGGATTCTGGGCGCAGATACTGATGAACCCGAGCCTTGAACCTGCTTCCACCTGTAAATCAGGGCGTCGATATAATGCGTTTCAGAGAAGCGCCCTAAAAACTCTGACCCATGAAGATGCGCCGACATCCGATATCGAAGACACTCTTGCCTTCTGGTGGTTTCCCTGGAACGGCGTCGGCGCAAACTATTCCCTCGCACACGATGCCTTCAACACCTTGCGCTCGCAGGTCATAGAAATCACGTCATACCCGGAGAAGGTTTCCGGCGTAGGGATTCGCCAGCCGGTTTTTCTGCCCCTTCACCGACAAAAAAACTACTCCTTCTCCTGCTATGTGAAGGAAGCGACCTCGCCAATTATTGTCCAGGTGTTGGATCCCGGCAATGAATCTAAGCCCCTTGGCTCGTCGCGTTTCGAGCCTGTCGAACAAGGCGAATGGAAGAAAATCACCGGAACACTTACCGTGAATGCAGACAACTACAAGAGGTGCAGCGCGGTCTGGTTTTGCATCGGGCTCGCTGGCAAAGGACGCCTCCAAATCGACCAGGTGCTGCTTTTTCCTGAGGATAACATCGAGGGATTCGATCCCGAAGTGGTCAATCTGGCTAAAAAGTCGAATATAAGAATTCTTAGATTCCCGGGTGGCAACTATGCAAGCGGCTATCACTGGAAAGACGACCTCGTTCCTTTCGATGAACGCCGAACGCTTCCCAACCCCGCATGGAACCAATGCGATCCGCATCATGTGGGTACTGACGAGCATATAGCGTTCTGCCGCCTGATCGGCGCTGAGCCAATGATATGCGTAAACGCAGGCGACGGGACGGCAGAAGAAGCAGCGGATTGGGTCGAGTATTGTAACGGGGCGCCTGACACTAAATGGGGCAAAGTACGCGCAGAACGCGGCCATCCCGAACCTTACAACGTTAAAATCTGGGAGGTGGGCAACGAGCTCTGGGGTCACTGGCAGATCGGGCATTGCACACCGCAGGAATATGCTGAACGGTATCGCCGGTTCTATTCCGCCATGAAAAAGGCAGATCCCTCGATTCATATCATTGCTAACGGACATAACGGCACCATGATACCCGACTGGAATGAAGTCCTGATGCAAGAATGTCCGGACATACTTCACTCCTTGTCGCTCCATTTCCTGTGTTCAAACATTCCGCAGTCCCCGCCGGAATTCGCCTTTCTGAGCCAGATGGGTTACTCGTACCTATTCGAAGACCTCTTCTACAGAATCAACGACCGGGCAAGCTCGCACGGACTCAATCTCAAACTGGCGGTCACAGAACACATGATTTTCAACGGACAGGGGTATCATCCCCGACCCGAAACCCTTGCAGAAGCACTTTCTTACGCAGGTATGCTCAACTCCATAATTCGAACCCGTGGATTGGTCGAAGTTTATACGCATAGCGCGTTAGTGAACCATGGTGGCGGCATGAAAAAAGACCGGGGAGTAGTGTTTGCTGAACCCGTATATTACGCCCGGCAAGAGCTGCAGCGGCTTGCAGGATACCGTCCGGTTGCCTTTGAACTGAAGTGTCGATTCTCCGACGTGCCGCAATGGCAGCCGGAATGGGCAGGACCTGATCCCAAAAAGTTTCCCCTCATCGACGCTATGCCTTTGATTAAAGAGGGCGTTCTCGAAATCGTTCTGATCAACCGTCACCATTCCGAAACCACCGACGTGACAGTGGCTCTCACCAGCGGCTCATTCCAAAAAACCATACGCGTATTGGAACTCAGCGGGCCGTCTTTTCTGGCGATGAATGACTCGTTGTCGCCGGGACGGGTAACACCGCGAACGCAAAAAATCAATGTCCAGAAGCCGAATAAATTCACATTCACGCTGAAGCCGGCTGCCCTGTATGTGCTCTCGCTCACTGCGAAAAATAAAGAATAGAAACATATTTTTGAAGCGGTGATGATGTAGACCTTTGACACATTTTATATAATTCAAGCGATGTTGAACATTATGCATAGAATTGCGAAATGGTCTGTCACTCTCGTGCTTGTAGTGCTGCTCTTTAGTGGGTGCGACACCGGCATGGGAGGGAAGGTCACCATAAGGTTCTGGAACGGATTCACAGGCCCCGATGGCAGAACCATGCTCAGGATGGTAAAAAGGTTCAATCGCGAAAACCCGGACGTCCATGTCATGATGCAGCGGATGGACTGGGGCACGTATTACAACAAATTATTTGTTGCAGGACTCGGGGGGAGGGCGCCGGAAGTCTTTATCGTGCATGCCGGCAATATTCAGCGCTTCATGCAGGCTAATTTCGTGCGTTCTATCGACGACCTCATCAACGGTGAGCATCGCATTGATGAAACCGATCTTTTCGAAAATATCTGGGAGGTAGTCGAAAAAGACGGACAGCATTTCGGGCTTCCCCTGGACGTTCATCCACTCGGTATGTATTACAACAAAAAGCTTTTTCGCGAAGCCGGAATAGTTGATGACAAAGGAGAAGCCAAACCACCAGAGTCCCGCGAAGAATTCCTCGACGCGTTAACACGGCTCACCCGCGACATCGACGGCGACGGTAAAATCGACCAGTGGGGATATGTGTTTACATGGTTTCGAACAAATTTATATACCATGATGCGTCAATGGGGCGGCAGTTTTTTTACCGAAGACAAGAGTCGGTGTATTATGAACGCGCCGGAAAACGTCGAGGCGCTCCAGTTTTGCATCGATTTGATTCATAAACGCAACCTTGTTCCCTCACCCGAAAACTTCGATTCGTGGATCGGGTTCAGGCAGGGTAAGGTTGCCATCGCCTTCGAAGGCATTTACATGTTATCCGACCTGACCAAGCAGAAGGACATCGAGTTCGGTGCGGCGCCCTTGCCGTTACTGGGCAAAAAACCTGCTGCATGGGCTGAGTCTCACACCATCTGCATTAAATCGGAAATTGAAGGAAAACGCCTGGATGCCGCATGGCGGTTCGCTAAATACCTTTCCGATAACAGCCTTGATTGGGCTGAAGGCGGACAGATTCCCGTTAGAAAATCTCTTCGCAATAGCGAACGATTCCAGCACATGGAAGCACAATGGCAATTTGCACAGGAAATACCTTATGTAAGTTATGTGCCGCGTGTTACCTTTATTTTCGAATTTCTATCCGAGTTTGACACCGCAGTCGAGATTGCGTTGCGCGGGACTCTTCCCGCTAAAGAGGCATTGGATAGGGCAGTGGAAAACATCAACAAAATAATACCCCGGTACCAGAAAAGTACCGAAACGAAATAGCAGGTTGCAGATGAATAACACACATACACTTTCGCGTTATACAGGCTACTGGTTTCTTCTCCCCTACCTCCTGCTTTTCTGCGCTTTTCTCGTGTTGCCGTTTTGTTACGGACTTGGCTTGAGCCTTTTCAGGTGGGAGATGCTCTCACCACAACCACCGCACTTCATTGGATTGGGTAATTACAATGAAGCGATTCATAGCCCCTATTTCTGGAAAGCCCTCTGGGCGACGTTCCGCTTCGTGGTTATGATAGTGCCGTTATCACTTAGCGGCGCGTTGCTCGTTGCGCTCGGCATTAATGCGCTGCCTTCGAATCGCCAGACTTTTTTCCGGGCCTCTTACTTTTTCCCCACCCTTATTTCGATTAGCGTTGCCGGCATTTTATGGCGCTGGTTTTTCAGTACCGAATTCGGGCTGTTCAATTCATACCTCGACTACGTGAACATCAAGATTCCCTGGTTGACTGACACCGCCTGGGCTATGAAATCCATCGTGATAATGACCTTCTGGTGGACGATCGGTGTGCCTATGGTGATCCTGCTCGCAGGGCTTCAACAAATCCCGAGCCATTATTACGAAGCCGCTCAGATTGACGGCGCCGGCTCTTTCCAGCGCTTCTTCTATATCACGCTCCCCCTGCTCCGACCTGTCCTCCTTTTTGTCATCGTCATGAGCATCATCGGCTCCTTCCAGGTGTTTGGACAGACGTTTATGATTACGCGAGGTGGTCCGGAACTCTCTACGCGTGTGCTCGTGCAATACATTTACGAAACAGCATTTACTCATTACCGCATGGGATATGGTGCATCCATGAGCTGGATTTTATTCCTGGTCATAGCCGTCTTTTCATATATTCAATTCAGATTTTTACGAGAAAAATAAACAGGACTTGGCGTTTTGTCATCGAACACACATACTATGAAAAAGATGATAATACCGGCTCTCCTCGGGATTGGTGCCTTCGCCTTTCTCCTTCCCGTTGCACTGATTTTCATCACCGCATTCAAGCCCGATTCTGAAATTATTCATTTCTACAGCATTTTACCAAAACAATGGACCCTGGATAATTTTCGCGAAATTCTTCAAAATCCCGAAGAAATCCCTATCTTTCGTTGGTTCCTTAACAGCGTGTTCATTGCATCAATGGTAACCGTACTGGTGTTGTGGGTTGATTCCATGGCGGCATACGGGCTTGCACGGCTGGACCTTCCCGGAAAACGTGGAGTGTTTACCCTTATCGTCCTGACGCTAATGATCCCGGGACAAATTTTTCTCGTGCCTGTATATTTGATTTTGAACTGGCTCGGGTGGCTTGACACGCCGTGGGCATTGATCATCCCCGCAGGCGCAGGCGCTTTCGGCGTCTTCCTCCTCCACCAGTTCTTCCTTGGCATACCACGTGACCTTGAAGATGCCGCCTTTATCGATGGCTGCTCCCGGTTTGGTATTTATCGGCTTATTATCCTCCCCTTATCTAAACCCGCGCTCGCGACTCTCGGCATCTTTGTGTTTCTCGGCAGCTGGAACGATTTTCTCGGTCCCCTCGTTTTTCTCGATTCCGTCGATAAATATACACTCTCAGTCGGCATTGCCCTTTTTCAGACCTCTTATGCCGTTGAGTACGGGCTGACACTGGCTGCTTGCGTTATATGTACACTCCCTGTTCTTTTCGTGTTCCTGCTTTTTCAACGCAATATTATTAAGAGTATATCTTTAACAGGACTCAAAGAATAAGTATTGAAATTATTCAGTCTTTCTCCTATAAACATCTTAAATTTGGCTCCTTGTTATCTCAACCGTTGATGCCGGGAACTGACAAGGAGCATAGAAGCGATAACCTTAAGGAGTTTTTTCGGTATGAAAAAAGAGGTGGTTGGTGTTGATTACACCATCGGAAAAGAAGATCTCAAACTCGTGGTCACAAAAATGGGCGCTATGTTAGAGACATCGCTGCTTCGACCGATATGGGCACAGAATCCCGCGAAGCCGTTTGCAAAAAAACTCAAAAAAACGCTCGGTATGAAGAAAAAGAAATAAAGCGGCACAGGTTTTCTTGCTTTCACATTTAAGACCTTGAACTATTTATGACTATACACCATAAAAAATAGCTGAGAGGAGATGGAGATGAAAGTACCACGTCCCGAATATCCTCGACCGGATTTCGTGCGTAAAGAATGGCTAAACCTCAACGGCTCATGGTCGTTTGATTTCGATGACGATGATCGAGGGCTTAAGCAGGGCTGGGTTGAAAAACCTTCCCTCTCCAGAAATATCATCGTCCCCTTTCCGTTTCAATCTGAACTTTCCGAAATAAACGAAAAGGGATTCCACGATATCTTCTGGTACTATCGCGATGCGGAACTCCCACCGGAATGGCTGAAGTCGGGTCGCACAATGCTCCATATCGGCGCGTGCGATTATTCAGGCACATTATGGGTGAACGGTAAACAGGTCAGCAAACATCGCGGTGGATATACTCCCTGGTCTTCCGATATTACGCAATTTGTACGCGACGGTAAGGCTGGGATTGTTGTTCGCGGCGTCGATACACAGAGCCGGTCGCAACCACGCGGTAAACAACACTGGGAACTTCAATCCTCCGGCATTATGTACACCCGCGTTAGCGGTATCTGGCAAACCGTCTGGCTCGAACATGTTCCGGACTGTTATATTCAATCTTGTCATATCGTCTCGCGACTAAATCCCGATCAGGTGACTATCGATACGGATATCGCAGGAGACGACAGGAATTTGATTCTTTCAGCGACCGTTTTGTACGAATGCGAAGAAATCGCCTACGAAGAAACCCGGGTCGACAATGGTTCGGGTTCACTGGAGATCGACCTGCCCGATGCACGCCTTTGGTCGCCTGATGACCCCTTTCTCTATGAGATACATTTGACACTGAAATCCGGCAACAACGAAATCGATTCTGTTCGCACCTATACCGGCATAAGGGAGATCAGCTCGGAAGGACGAACACTTTTGCTGAACAACAAGCCGATCCGGTTCAAGGGCGTCCTTGACCAGGGATACTTTCCTGGCGGTGTATATACCGCTTCAACAGATGCAGAGATACGGCGTGATGTCGAGATTGTACACGCACTCGGTTTTAATGGCGTCAGAAAACATCAGAAAGTCGAAGACCCGCGGTTCTATCACTGGTGCGACCTGCTCGGTGTCCTGGTCTGGGCTGAGATGGGAAACGCATGGGAGTTCACCCCTGAATCGTGCGATGCCCTGTATCATGAATTTCCACACGCTGTTCTACGCGATTGGAATCATCCCTCCATCATTGCATGGGTGCCCATCAACGAAAGCTGGGGAATTCCTAATGTCAAGGACGACAAGACGCAACAGGATTTCCTCGCTCGCATGGCACAGCTTACGCGGCGACTCGATCCCACACGACTCGTCGTCGATAACAGCGGATGGTGTCATATTGATACCGACATCATCGACCTCCATCCTTACACAGGCGACCCGCGCGAGATGGCGGCATTGCTTGATGAAATCGCAACTACCGGTAAAGCCGATAACCATTACGAATTTCCTGTATGGGTTGGTGACGGAAAAGACCTCGGACAGCCAATCGTAATCAGCGAGTACGGCGGGATTGCGCTCGAGATGGATATCGAGCAGGAGACAAAAGAGGACGGCGGATGGGGATATGGTCGTTCCGCTCGATCGCCGCAAGAACTCATCGCTCGCTTCGAGGAGTTGACCCAGACCATACTTCGTCATCCAGAGATTGCAGGATATACATATACGCAACTGACAGACGTAGAACAGGAAGTCAACGGCTTGCTGACCTTTGACCGACAACCCAAGGCGCCCCTCGCCCTCTTCTCACGCGCACAAAAAACCGATTAAACCGGCTCACAACCGCAATAAAGGTTTATCAAGTAGGATAAGCGTCCCCGCTTGTCTCTTTAACGTAGGATAAGCGTCCCCGCTTGTCTTTCAAATCACACTCGCACTCGCACCCGCACCCGCTTTCGAGAATCGAAGATGTGCCGTGGCAAAAAAAATCCCCTCTTTGAGAGGGGGGGACCGCGTGAGCGGGGTCGAAGACGCGCCGTGGAGGGTCGAAGACGCGCCGTGGTGGGTCGAAGATCCGCCGTGGCGGATGTGTATCTTTAGCGCGGTCGTAGATCTCGCTTTAGCGGATCGAAGATCCGCCTTGGAGGATCAACGACTCGCCGTGGCGGGATCGCAGATTCGCCGTGGCGAATGTCGAAGATGCGCCCGTGGCGGATGTGTATCTTTTTTTTTCGATAACCGACAGCACGTGCGCGCACGCGTGGGAGTATGAGGGCGATGATAACGAAAACGGGGCATATCATTCATCGTTCAGCATTTATCATTTTGCGGGTGGACGGATTCGTACACGATCCTTATATGCCGTGATAATGGCACCTTCTTTCAGATCTTTGCCATATCGATCGAGAACTTTCAAGCATACGACCATTTGTTGCGCTGCACGGATATTAACGAGCCGGAGTATACCACAATGCGGCATATTTTTAATAATTGCAAGTTCGCCGAAATCTTTATCGAGCGTAATTAGAATTCTCTTTTCCCGGAATGCTCTGGCGAGAATATCTTCATCACCCGGGTCTTTACCCCAATCTGTAGCCCATACCGCATCGTGACCGGCATTGACAACACCATCGCGCTCTCCTGCCCAGACACATGTATCAAAGAGGAGTTTCATGAACCACTTTCCACAATCAGGGGTTCCACGCGTTCATGTGAGACAAGCCGCCTGGCATAGGCGAGACATGCTTTTATATCATCGGCTTCGAGCCAATCATAACCGGCAAGGATTGTTTCCTGTGAATCGCCGGCAGCAAGCATTCCGAGCACATGCTCAACCGCCAATCGGCGTCCACGAATAATGGGTTTTCCACCGAATATTTTCGGATTTACTGTTATTCGTTCGAGTAATTTATCCTCATCCATACCATGTTCCTCCATGGAGATACCTTTTGGTTGATCTTTCCAAAGTGATGGTATCAGGAAAATGGCATATACCTCAATAGAAAAACCTCGTGGATTTGTGTGAAAAACTTTTGTTCGGTAAAAGATTGAAAAATCCATGTAAAAGAATCCCGACGGTCTTCAGGATACGTAGTCGAAGATCTCGCTTTAGCGAATCGAAGATCCCCCGTGGCGGATGTGTATCTTTAGCGTGGTCGTAGATCTCCCTTGGCGGATCGTAGATCCGCACGTGGCGGATCTGAATCCCAGACTAAAAAAAGCTCATTGATTACGTCCATGATGTTGCGTACGATAGTGTTCGTTATTCTCATAAGGAGAATAAAGGTTATGAAATCCGTACAAGAAATACAATCGATCCTGATCGAACATAAACCACTCCTCGAAGAACGCTACGGCGTCAAACGCATCGGCATATTCGGTTCGTTTGGACGTGACGAAGCAACCGCGGAGAGCGATGTGGACATCCTTGTAGAATTTTCCCGACCAGTTGGATGGGAATTTATCGACGTAAAGGAGTATCTGGAGGAAATATTGGGGATCAACGTCGACCTCGTCACTACCGGCGCGCTCAAACCGCAGATTAAGGATAGAATCCTCCGCGAGGTCGTTTTTGCATGAAGCACAAACAGTATACTGTGTACGTTCAGGATATTATTCAATCCCTCGAGAAGATCGAACGATATATCGAAGGTCATACTTTCGACTCTTTCGTAAAAAACGATATGGTGATAGACGCGGTTCTACGAAATCTGGAGATTATTGGAGAAGCATCGCGTAATATCCCTGACGAGGTAAAGGAACAGTATGCCCGGATTCCGTGGAAAAGGATGATAGGGCTGAGAAATATTGTGATTCATGAATATTTTGGTGTTGACCTTGGAATTATCTGGGAAATCGTTACCTCAAACCTCCCTGAAATCAAACCATTGATCGGTGCGTTACGGGACGATATAGGACAAAGCCCGATGTAAAACATCCTTCCCTGGGGATCGCTTCTTTATATCTTCTTCAACAGATAAACGCGCTTATCCTTTATTCAAATACGAAAACAGAGAAGAAAAACAATTGTTTGAAAAAATAGTAGTGACAATCCATACCGATAGCCATCGTGATGAGAAATGAGGAAAAAACCCATTGCGGCTTTGCCTATCCTGAACCCGCCGAAGAGGCGCCTTTGCGCGAGATAAAGGCTTTCCATTTTTTACTCCCTCGCGTAAAGACACTAAAACACCACACCCACCCCAAAATAATTCCCCACTACCCTCTTCGAAAGGGACTGAACAACAGTTCAGGTAGGTTCGCTGCTGTCAAAGGTGTCGCAAAGGATTGAGATATCCTAAACACTCCGGAGTCCACACTGCGATAAAAAAATTGAATTAAGCGAATAGTCTTGCGACCATAGTTCGTCAATCTCTTTCTATAGAATCATTTACATCTACATCTATTGGAGACAAGGAAATGAACGTATTCGTGACGGTTGATTTATTTAAGGGGTTGCTTAATGAAATCAAGGTGTTCGGGACCCGGGCGGCAGCGGAAAAGGCTGAGCAGGACTGGCTCAGGGAAAACGATATTACGGACGAGACCGGCAGAGAAGGCAAAGCCCAAAACGGCACCGAAGTCTTTGTGCAGGAATGCGAAGTAATTTGATTCACAGGTAAAGGAAGCGAGAAAATCCGAATAGGGAATGAGGAATGCGTAGTGCTGAATGAGGAATGAGAAGCAAGATATACTCGAACGGAAAAAGGCATTTCCACCTCGCATTATCCGCTTATATTCGTCTTGGGTTATAAAATCCCCTCTTTGAGAGGGGGGGACCGCGTGAGCGGTGGGGGTCGAAGATCTCGCTTTAGCGGATCGGAGATTCGCCGTGGCAAAAAAAATCCCCTCTTTGAGAGCTGACCATTACCCACAAATATGCTTAAATTTACCCACCACAAGGCGATCTTACTTTTTTTGACATGTTTGTCAAATTTTTCTAGCTTTTTATTGTGGTGTTTATGTAAAGTTCATCTATTGTGCATTCAGGGTGCAGGCTCAAATCAAGCAAAGGGTTTTCTCGTAGACAAGCGGAGAGAATTTCTCATATACATTCTCCTGAAGCTTGGGCACGTGATATTTTTGCCTCAGTTACCTTGCCCGACAAGAGATTGGAAAAACGTCTCATTACTATAGTCACCATCATGGCACGAAGACCCGTCGACAGTATTCCCCGGGCATGTGACTGTTGGTCTAAGACAAAAGCGACTTATCGATTCATTGAGAATACGCGTGTGAGGACGGAGAGTATTACGAAATCAATAACAGATGCCACGGTTCGGAATTGTAGGGGATTGGTGACGGTCCTTGCGATCCAGGATACGTCGTTTCTATCGTTCAAGAACGCCTATATGACTGAGGGATTGGGATACTTGGAGACGCCCGATTCTCGAGGAATGGTTCTGCATTCAACGATTGGTGTCCGAGAGGACGGATTCGCTGTAGGGGCGTTCAATCTGGATATGTGGGCACGAGACGTCAAGGATTATGGGAAGAAGAAGAATCGTAAGGCACGGCCAGTAGAGAAAAAGGAAAGCAGTAAGTGGTTGAGGGGCGTACACGGTGTCCGGAAGGCGCTCTCGGATATTCCCCCCGACCAACGCCCCCGTGTGATTCATGTCTGTGATCGTGAGGGAGACATACTGGACGTATTTAAAGCGATTGCAGACACTGATGAGGGCATGGTGATTCGCGGGATGCATAACCGTCGGGTGAGAGATGAAGAGGGACAAGAGGGTAAGGCATTTGACCTGCTCCGTAGCCAACCACGGCGGTTCACTATGCAAATGGATGTTCCTCGTAAACACGGTCAGCGAGCACGAGAGGCGACGGTCGCGGTACGAGCCCTGACCATTACGCGATCAGAGTCCAGCCCGACGGGAAAGCCGATCAGGATCAATCTGGTAGAGGTTGCTGAAGAGAACCCACCTGAGAAGGGTGCGCCGTTGCATTGGCTATTGTGGACGACGGAACCGGTCATCACGCGGAAGGATATCCAACGGGTGATAGATATCTACAAACGCCGTTGGCGTATAGAGGAATATCATCTTATACTCAAAAACTGTTGCCGGGTAGAGGAATTGCGTTTGAAGAACGTTGATCGCCTGAAGAAAACCATCTCGCTGTATGCGCCTCTTGCGATTCGTATCATGCAACTCCGCGATCTGGCGAAGTTACATCCGGAAGCCCCATGTACCCTGGTGTTGTCAGAAGAAGAGTGGAGAGTGCTCTGGACCCTGCGGAAAAAGAAACCTCCAGAACCGGGAAGATCACCTCCTACCGTGAAAGAAGCCGTGCTATGGATTGGAGGACTGGGAGGCCACCTCGGACGCAAAGGAGACGGAATACCCGGTGTACGAACGCTCTGCAGAGGATGGCGTGATCTTGCCATTGCTATACAGGTCTATCTTCTGTTCTCCGGATAATTCGATTACGTTGATAAGTCTTTCAAGAATACCAATCACTTATCCTGTGAACCTCTATGTGCGGGTAGCGGTTTTTTAAAGGACAAAGAGACACTTCATGTCATTCTTATCGAAAAAAAGTCAGTAAATCCCATGTCAATCACATTTCTCATTCATGATTTGAAAAAAACATTCGTACTTTGATGCAGCAAGACCGTTTTAGAGCTACACATCAGGGTAAGTTCATATATCCTAAAAGTTGTGGGTAATGGTCAGCTTTGAGAGGGGGGGACCGCGTGAGCGGTGGGGTGTGTTATCCTCTTTGAGAGGGGGGGACCGCGTGAGCGGGTCGAAGATCCGCCTGTGGCGAATGTCGTAGATGCGCCGTGGCGGATGTATATCTTCTGCGAAGCCGCAGACGAAGGGGTCTGGCTTCGCCACGTAGGGGTTTTCCTTGCACGAAGCCTGACCCCGTTAGCGCTCAGAAGGCGCATTGCAGGAATTAGAAGAAACCGTCTCCACTCCTTCGAGCTCCTCGCAGACTGCGGGGTAATAAAAACCTCAGACCTTCCACAGGGTTGAGGAAAGAAGCAGACGAACTCACCACTATCCTTGTAACAAGCGTCACCACACTCAAACACCGCAAGTCCCCAAAATAATTCATCACTCAGCACTGAAGAATCCGGAAGTGTTCTTGAACACACGGATTGTTCTAAGGCGTCCCAATAGGACGCACTTCATCATTCCGCAATCTGCAATACTCATTAAAAAGGTTCAACGCTCCGTCGTATCTCGTTACTTTTTATTTGACAATTTTCTTCTAAATTTCCTATCGTGCAGATTAAGATTTTTATAATCAACAATGACTTTTAGTTAAGTTTCAAAGAGGGGAAGAGATTTCAAAAAGTTACTTTTTTAAGATTTTCAATTCCATTTTTTTCTTAAAGAAGGAAAGATAAAATAATCATCGTTTTTTGATAAAATTAAATTTATTTCGAGATTGTGTTACATTTAAGAATTTCGATACAAAAGAGGGAAAATAAAAATGTCATCTAAATCAAATTTGAAAATTAAAGCTATTAAAGTAAAACAATGGCTAAAGGAATGGGACGATGTGAAATTCGATCCTAGATCATACCAAAAAAAACCTGAACCCTTTTTCTATATCTTTTCAATGCCAGCAGGTCATCTAAAGGCACTTACAGGTGTATATAGGCGTTCTATAAAAAAAGGTGTCCCTCGAGCAAAAGACCCCAATGTCCAAAGAGGCCATCAAGAAGAACGTTCTAGAACAATCAGAGAATTTGTTCGTTTTGGTTTCCCTTGGTGTGAAATGGGTAATGCTAAAAGAAGACGTTCAGGTTCAGAAGATTTAAGAAAACCAGGTTGGTTACCTACAGCTATAATAGTGAATATCCTCTCTAAAGACTCGGTCAGAAATGGTAAACATATTCCACAAGAAGACTTGATTACAGTAGAGGATAAAGAAGAAATGACAATACTACATCTTCCATCCAATTTCTCAGGTTCCAAATGGGAACCTAATCTTGTTTATCCTATGGAGGTAATTGACGGTCAGCACAGATTATGGGCTTTTGAAGAATTTGATCCATGTTATGATTTTGAGTTGCCCATCGTAGCATTTCACAATTTAGATCGTAGTTGGCAAGCCTACTTATTTTGGTCAATTAATATAACACCAAAGAGAATAAACAAATCACTAGCTTTTGATCTATATCCATTACTTCGTCAAGAAGATTGGTTAGATAGATTCGCGGGACATTCAATATATAGGGAGACAAGGTGCCAGGAGCTTGTTGAATCTTTATGGTCGAATACAAATAGCCCATGGTATCAAAGAATAAATATGCTAGGGGAAACAAAAAGACAAAGGGGCAGTTACATTCCTATGGTAAGTCAAGCTGCTTGGATACGTTCATTAATGGCAAGCTTCGTCAAAGAATGGAGGGATTCCTCAAATTCTATAGGAGGACTTTTTGGTGCACCCAGGGCTTTAGATGAACCTTTTCTTCCATGGAACCGTGCGATGCAAGCTGCTTTTCTAATATTTGCCGGTAATAGTCTAAAAATATCCATAAAAAATACTAGATCAACATGGGCAGAATCTCTACGAAAAGATGGTCGTGTTTCTAATCAAAATGGAGACCCCGCATTTTATGGTGAATATTCACTTTTAACTACTGACCAAGGTATAAGAGGTTTTTTACAAACAATTAATGATATATGTTATATTAAGTCTCAGGACATTGAATTGTATAATTGGAAAGCAGAGGAAATTTTTGATACAAAAAGAAACAGGAAAATTCCCGCCACGGATGACGAATATGTTGATGTTGCAAGCAAGTCACTTAAGGGAATTAAATGTGCAACATTTATTGATATGATTTGCAGAGGGTTATCCTCTTATGACTGGAGAACTTCATCAACACCAAGACTAAGTGATGAAGAGAGATTAAAGCAATCTGTATTTAGAGGAAGTAGTGGATATAGAGAAATGAGAAGGCAACTCATACTTCACCTGAAAAGAGCTGAAGACGAGGTATCAAACGCAGCCGAAAAAGTAGCAAATATATTAAATTTTTAATAAGGTGAATAAAGTTGAGAACAAAGTTAGATATTGGTATAAAAGAGGTCATCCGGAAATCTAAGCATAAAAAAATTGAAGATCATTTTATTAAATTTCCTTCACTTGAACGATCAGAAAAATGGATTAGAAAATCAAATCGATATAGAAAATTTACCGTAAAAAATTATGAAAATGATCTTAAGAATAATATAATAGACGAAGATAAACTTTTGGAATATATAAGTGCATCTGCACCTACCCATGTAATAGATGGGTGGTCGTTTTTAGCTCGTGCTATTGAAAGTACATTCCGAAACGATACCTATTCAGCGATCCATTTTGGCTATTATGCAGAGTTACGAGCGGCAATGGCACTGTTGGCTTCACAAGGAATTGGAATTTTTAATCGCAAGCATCCAATCATATGTGAACGTATATCAAAATGTATTCAAGGATCTACACATCAAATTGTTTGGCCCATCTTAAAGCACTGGACTTCACTAGTAAGATCATATAATCTATTAGAAAAAATTATTCATGTTGAAGATTTACCAATATCTGAGTGGTTCAATATCTGTAACGTTACCACACCTGCTAGAGCAGTTGGGCAAAATTGGTTAAGAACTTGGGGGATTGATTTAGAGATATTAGACGTGGATCGCACTAAACGTAATTTGGTTAGTTATAGACCATCTGAATTTTGTCAACCCTCCATGCCTACTACTCAGGATATTATAAGTTTCACACATGATGTTTGGGCTCTTTTCGAACCTGAATCGAATAGGGATTTTCCCGTTCTAGAGCTTCACTTAGTGAAAAAAGCTTTGAAAAATGCAAATGCTATTATGCCATCAACATCAGAGATTCGAAACAAAGGAATCGAGTCTATTAAGGCAAATGAGATCGTTAGATTTCTTAGCAATGATAATGATGTTCCTCTTCCTCTTAAACTTTCAGAGAAGCAATCCAAAGTTGAAGAACCTTATTGTCACTTAGAGATCATTTCAAGAGCGCTTCTCCTTCTTTTTGTTGCAACAGTTACAGTACGTCATTTACTATTAAATGCAGGATATACAAGCCATAATCTAGAATTTTGGTGGAAAAGATATGGTAAAAATCGAGGTTTCTGGGATGAAAGCAACGAACCCGAAGATCCTAAAGATATTTGGGCTGATATTCGTCTTAGCCTCGAAACCGCAAAAGAATGGATAAATAAAAAAAATCCGGAGTTAGCAACATTAAAAGGATGCAGATCTGAATTGATAGAGGTGATAAATGATTTCAGTTGTCTCGAATTAATAGGAATTTGGGGGTTACTACCATGAAGTACATGGGATCAAAAAGATGGATGTTAAAGAACGGTTTGGGAGAACTATTACTCAAAGAAGTAAAGGACTGTTCTCGTTTTTTTGATCTCTTCACAGGCTCGGGTTCGGTTGCTGCGTATATTGCCACTAAAATCAAAGTGAAGGTTTGGGCATTTGATCTTCAGAAATTTAGTGTAATTCTTACTGAAGCCATTATCGCTAGAAATTCAAAATTCGAATGGAGAGATGTTTGGGCTGAATGGGAATATAAATCGAACCTTATTTTATCAAACGTAAAATTCCCACAATACCTAAATTTCTCCCCCAAAAACGTTTTTTCGGCGCGAAACTGGTGTGAGAAACAAAAAAATTATCCAATAACTCACTCTTATGGTGGATATTATTTTAGTCCTCAACAGGCATTAGCAATTGATGCATTTCGAAAGAATATTCCGCAAAAAAAACCATATAATACAGTGTGCCTTGCGTCACTAATTTGTGCAGCTAGCGAATGTGCTGCAGCACCAGGTCATACCGCACAACCTTTTCAACCAACTGAAACCTCAACGAAATATATTGAAGAGTCTTGGAATAGGAACCTCATTGAAAGAATACAAAAAACATTAATAAGAATCTCTCAAATAAAGTCTTTTATCGTGGGGAGAGCAGCAGTAGAGGATGCAAATCAAGCCGTAAAGCGATTACGTGAATCTGATCTAGCTTTTATTGATCCTCCTTATTCAGGAGTACAATACAGCCGATTTTATCATGTTCTTGAGACTATTGCACATGGGGATTCTGTTGAAGTAACAGGAGCTGGACGTTACCCGGCGATAGAATATAGACCCACATCAAGTTATAGCTTAAAGTCAACATCAAAAATAGCTTTAAATGATCTACTTAAGACAATTTCTAAAAAAGGATCAAAAGCTATAATCACATTTCCCGATCATGCTTGTACAAACGGACTATCTGGTGAGACTATACGCAACATTTCTAAAAAATATTTCAAAATCAGGGAGAGTCATATAATTAGTAGATTGAGCTCTTTGGGTGGAAAAGATTTGTCTGAAAATGGAAGGGCTGCTCGCAAAGAAACAAAAGAACTAATACTCCTCCTGACACCCAAATAAAATTGAATAAGTAATACCAACAACAGATTAGAGGAGAAACTTGACACTCTCTGATTCATTGCCTGATAATTACTTTGAGCGCATTGATTTTATGATGATCCTTTAGATTTCGTGACGAAAAAATCGATACCAATAAATACATGTATCTTAATGAAATATGTTCAAGACCTATAAAATATCCCAAAAGTTCTCTCTTTCTGAGAATATTGTCGTGTATCCGGGTGATTGTTTGAAATTATTAAGCCAGATTCCGGATGACAGTATTCAACTTATTGTTACTTCTCCACCCTATAATATCGGAAAAGAATATGAGAACCGGCTAAAGCTGGAAACATATCTCAAACAACAGGAAGAAGTAATTAGAGAATGTACTCGTACATTGTCTCCTCATGGGAGTATTTGTTGGCAAGTAGGTAATTATGTTGACAACGGTTCCATTATACCGCTCGACACGGTTCTCTATCCCATCTTTGCAAAGTACGGTTTAAGTATGCGGAATCGAATTATCTGGCACTTTGGTCATGGTCTTCATTGTTCAAAACGTTTCTCCGGGCGATACGAGACTATCATCTGGTTTACGAAAACAGAAGATTACGTGTTCAACCTTGACCCGATAAGGGTTCCCCAAAAATATCCCGGCAAGAAACATTTCAAAGGACCAAACGCAGGGAAGTATTCGTGTCATCCCCTCGGTAAGAATCCGGGAGATGTCTGGATTATTCCTAATGTAAAAAGCAACCACGTGGAGAAGACGGAACATCCCTGCCAGTTCCCGGTTGAATTGATTGAACGGCTGGTTTTGTCCATGACAAATAAAGGTGATTGGGTTCTTGATCCTTTCCTTGGAACAGGAACGACAATCATTGCCGCGATACGACACGAACGACGTGGTATTGGCGCAGAAATAGTTCCTAAATATATTAAGCTTGCACGCACGCGAATAATGCAAGAAATTGCAGGAACTCTTCGAACACGTCCCATGAATACACCAGTTTATGATCCCGGAAACGCGGGTAAAAGCCTGACATCTTCACCTTTCCAAAAAGATATGATACAGATGTCATCATTTAAAAAAGGCGATGAATAAAGTATTTAATCCTTAATCATGAAAATTGCCACGACATATTCCCACCTCAATGGACTCGAGTTTCTTATTGTTCATAAGCAGAAGTTATGGGACGAAATTCAGGATGTTATCCAGAATGTCGATGCAGCAAAGTGCAAGACGAAAATATCAAGAGAAAAAACCATGCCGGGAAAGAAATTATACAGCCCCATTGACATGAACAAAGAATTCAAAAAACTTCTTAAACGTAAGAAATGGGCGGAAAGCCGTGTCAGTTATTGGGTCACAAAAGATGAGCGATTAATACGCAAAACCCTTACCCTTTCACCGGAGGAACAGAAAAAAGAGATAGAAGCGGCAGGGGAAAAACCCATTTTCAGTTACAACCAGACGGATTACATAAAGGATCGTGTTGCAATCGAGGTTCAATTTGGGAAATACGCATTTGTAGCGTATGATCTGTTCGTGAAGCACCTCGCCTTTTATATCGGAGACCATATCGACGTGGGAATAGAGATCCTTCCTATGAAATCACTCCAGAGTCAGATGAGCTCGGGTGTGGCTTATTATGAAGGCGAATTTTACAACGTTGTCCGCCAGGGTCGTGGCGTTCCCGCCGTACCTCTCGTCCTGATCGGCATTGAACCCTGACACACAATCCCAGTAAAACGATATTCCCGCGCCAGACTTCGTATTCTTAATACCCTCTTAAATCAACGAATTGGTCGAAGTACTGCCTATGTAAGAAGATTATAAAGAAGTATTGAATCCGTGACTTTGGGGGCAAACTCAGGGACCCCAAAAAAATCTTAATAAAATGCTTTTTTTACTTGACAAAAAAGTATCAGACATAAAAATTGGGACTTAGTTTTTAAAAATTTTATGAAAAATTATACCTTGACAGGGCACAACACCATCGGGTCTTTCCCACCGCCTTCCTGGTAAGAAAGGGAGTCTTAATTTTCGTTCCTTCGAGATTATATTTTCCGCTCACATTCCAATATTAAAATAGCCGAACTACATAGTATTTTTCATATACAAACTCTACTGACTCCTGAAGCAGAACAACATATATTTTTTCTATTCAAAGGGAAGTAGATAATTTATTATCATTTTTAAAAGATTTTTTCCAATAATTTGTTTGTTTTAAATACGATAAGAATGGAGAAAATAATGAAAATAACAGGTGTTTTTAAATTTATTATAGCTGTGCTCGCAGGTATTGTGGCTGGCCTTTTTTTCCTTGCCTATAACCATCTGAACAGTTCATTTCCCATTCACGGAAAATATGAAATAAAAATGGATTATGATTTATTTTTTGGAAAGAGAGTTGATCAATTAAATAGTAAGATACATGGGAAAGGGAGATATTGTCAAATGTTGTGTATGGCGTATGAATGAGCGTATCCATTTTTTTCATTATGCTACATCTTCCCCTTGAAGAATTCCATTAATGAATACT
>CAZSMK010000096.1:0-39330 GCA_964608095.1 uncultured Candidatus Sumerlaeota bacterium
TCGTTCGATATAAGGGGTACCGCCTTTATATATTTCGCCGGGTGGTTTCAATAGCTGCATGACAGCGAGAGAAAAAAGAAGCCATCCGAAGGCGACCGCAACCGTCATGAGCCCGAGCCTCTTCCGGCGTTCCTTCGCGACAAAGGCAAGATAGATGCCATAGAGAGCAACGAAAACAGCAACATCTTCCTTGATCGACATGCTCAAGACAACGCCGAGCCAATAAAGCCATCCGATACGTCGGTACGCGGCAAAAAACATAGTAAAGAATCCAAGCATGAGAAGGCTTTCCGGATGAAGCGCAAGATGCATTGACAGCACAAAGTGATTGAAGAGATAAGCGACGGCAAAAGCAGCGGCAAGCCGGGTATCATGGGTTCGAACGTGAGCAAACAGATACAATGGAATCGCCGCCGCAACAATTCCAATGTTCAATACTGTCGCAAAGGTCAATACATGGTCGGAGAGAAGATAGAACGGGAGGAACAGAAAAAAGATGTAATGGGAATGGACGGCAAAGAAATTCCAGCCGGAAATGGGCGACTCGAAAAAAACTCCACGCAATGTGCCCGATATTGCACTATTAAACACGCCGATATCGGCAATATAAAAACGGTGCGAAAGATATTGCGTCACGCTCACATATTCAAAATAAACAAATGCAAGAGCGCTGATAACGAGTGGGATTAAAAGGTTAAGGCGCGTGTCCGGTTCTGCAACGCCCGACTCAGAATTCAGGTTTACGGTTGATTGCCCGGTTTCGTTCATATACCCAATCTACCCGAAACTACGAAATAGTAGAACAATGACTATAATTCCGTTGAGCGGAATGTGTAAAGCATACACCAAACAATCAGCGGTTCAAATTAGTTTTAGAATATAGCGAATTTTTTTCATAATTGCAAAAAACCTTTGGAGCGAAAACAATAGACTTACATGAAGATTGACGTCATCGAAATCCGGTTTTTTTATTGCGATAACTTTTCCAGAGGAGGCAGCGTATGAACGGTTTACCGGTTGGGCCGAGGACTGTGGCAACAAAGGAAGGGCTGGATAAATATTTCGCCGATCTTGAACGATGGAATTTCGACGTGCCTTATAATGCATTCTACGCGCATCCCATGCGTCTGATAACGGGTGAATTTCGCCAACCGCACATTGACTTTACACGTCGGGCAAAGGAGATTGGTCTGCCGGCATGTATCCAGATTCAGATAAGCGTTGCGCGGGCAGAGGACATTCCCGTGGAAGGCAATGCGCAATATTACCATGACGATACACCCGATATCCGTGAGCACTGGCATCCTCGTCCGCAAGGGAGTATGGATTTCTTCGCTTCGTTCGCCTCGCAGACGTGGCGCAAGTTCCTTAAAAATCTCATCTCTATCTTCAGGCACTATGGGTACAATTGGGTGGTGTTTGAAGAACCGATGTTACGCACCGACATTCCCGGCAAAAAAGACCCCCTCTATGAGCTCTACCGCATGCAGTATCCAGGACGTGAATATCCCGGTCGAACAAATGACAGCGAAGAGTATTATTTACTCCAGCGATTAAAACGCGATGTGCTGGTAGATTTCTTCCGAGAGTTGACGTCGCATGCGCGTAAGGAGGAATTCGACATGATCGGCTGTATGCCGTGGTTTTTTACTCCAACGCATGAGAACACGCCGTGGGAGACCTGGGCGCCGTCCTCCGACCAGGGGAGGTTGGCATATCTCGAGAACATGGACTTTCTCGTGGTGAGGATGCAGCCGGATAATCCTTTCGTCGAGACAACCATAAGCGAAGGAGGCGAGGCGCTGCCACGACAGGCGTATATCGAATCTATGGCGCACCATTTCGGAAAACCCATCATGGCGGTCAATAACCCTACCAACGAACATAACCGCAGCCACGATGAGGATACCCTTATTCCTTACGATTATTTTGCGCCTTATACATGCGCCGCAGCGGCTGCCTCACCCCATGGTATGACACGACACTGGTACGCGAAAGATTATGATGCAGATGCGAAGCACATGAAGTTAATGACAGAAGTCAACGAACTACTCCCGCGGCTTTCCACGCCTGTCACGCCTTACGCCATCGTGTTTTCGTATGCGGGCGTCGAACGCATCCTGCCGAGGGGATGGCGTCAAACCTGGAAACACCTATATTTCATGCTATCACGGATGGTCTTTTCGGAAGGTCTCCCGCTCCATATCCTTTTCGGCGAAAGCGCCCGTGAGCAAATCGAGCGATGCCCGGAACTCGAGTGCATCTTTCTGACGCCCTTTTTTCCGCTTCCACCTGAGGAAGTCGCTTATCTGAAGAAATGGGTGTCGGGGTCGAGTGAGCGGAGGCTCGTATTCCTCGGCGCGCATAACGGCGTAAGCTTTGATATCCAGTGCCGTCATTCAGCGCTACGGATTCGACCCAACGAAGTGGTCGAACTCTTCGGCATCGACGCAACCAAACACATACACATTATGCCGTTCTCGAATCAGCTGCGCCTTGTCGGAGCAACAGAAGACGAATCAAAATTATTCTGGGGAAAAACGATAACGATTCGTTGCGGAGGTTTCCCGCAGTTTTGTTTCAATGAACAGGCGCGCAAGGACATTGATATCATCTACCGAACTGAGGCAGGCGATCCGGTGGTATTTGAAAAGACCTGCGGTCGCGATGGCGGTCGCGCCCTCTTCATAGGCTGCTCTCTTGATGGTGTTGACGAATCTTTTCCGCTTAACGCACTCTTGAAATACCTGAACGTTGGATGGCGTATCAGCAAAAACACAACCTTTCCTCTCCCTCCTTTGACCACAACTACACCCGATACCATTCTCTGGAACCTTACAAATTCACAGTACCTTGTGGTCTCGAATATCGATAGCCATCCGTCGAGTTTTAGAATACGCACCTTCGGCGACCAATGGGAAGTATGGGATATCAAGAGCCAACAATTCATTTCTGTCGATGACGCGCTCACAATTCCAGGTTATTCCGTCATGTGTTTTAGACTCCTTGAAAAGCACGGTTCTCTCATAGATGTCTCCGGGCAGATTTATCTGAATAAAATAACCGAAGAGAATAACAACGCCACCATCCGGGGATATTTCAAAACCAACATCCTCATCGTAAGCAGAACAGAACCGACAGCGGCTTATCAAGGGGATGACCAGCTGGATTTCGAGTCCGTCCAAAAGGAAGGGTTTTTCAGGACTAACGTTCTAAATATCCCCGAACGGCAATCTCCTCTTATTATCAGGTTTTCGTAGAAGCAGCTGCAATCTTGCGTTACATGAAAAAGGTGAGAAAGAGAATTTTGCTTGAAAGGCCTCTGTGATTTAACCAAAATTCTTGCGAAGAACCATTTAAACTTTTTTCACTGCTTATTTCTTTCTATTGATAACAGATTCGCTTGCCTAATCATTATTATTCAAACCACTTTTCTTTCTTTGTGAATTGTGAGATAACGCATGATTCACAGAGAGTTTTTTGTGACTGGAGATTTGGATTCTTTTTTGATATAAATTCATCCGAAATGGCGTCATAGTAGTGTATTGAGTTCTTCGGAGAAACATATCGAGGTCAGGCGTGTTACAATAATAGATCCAGCACCACTAAAACTCCATACACCAGAACCCTTAAGGAGTGTCCCTATGAAGGTAAAAGTTTTGTCTTATATTCTTTTAAGCCTGCTCATCATAACAGGAGTCGGGTGCGAAAAGGGAGAGGAGGCAGCGGTACCGGAGAAAACGATGGTCGAAGAAAAACCCGCCGACGCCTCCCCGTCACCTACACCCATAATAACACCCGTTCGACATACAGGTGAGACCATCGAGCTCGAAGAGCCGACCAGCACTACCACAGTCAGCATTCGGGGAGTTGTCATGGACACGGCTAACACTGTAATTGCAAACGCCGAAGTTGCGTTGCTCCCTTACGCAGCCTGCGAACCTTTCATATTCGACCGTTTTCCCGAGATGTTCTCGATCGAGCCTATAGTCAAGGTAACAACGAACAGCGACGGCGTTTTCAGTGCTAACGAGGTGCCCTTCGGAAACTATTTTCTTATTCTCACGCGCGATTCCGACTCCCGGCCTCGCAGTCACGCTCGATAACGTCCAGCGTTTTACGTGTCGCGTCGAATCGGAGAAGTCTGAACCGGTTTCCGGCATGACCATATATATTGCGGGAAAAAGCAGTCACTGGATTTTTTACACTACGGGCGTAACGGATAGCAGCGGGGCGATTTCTTTACCATCTCTACCGCGCACCGAGGACGTTTCCATCTACGGCGTCAACACTAACAGAGGATATACACAACTGAGCGATGAGGATGTTGCGTCGGGATTCACAGATGAAGGACTGGCGCTGAGGCTCCACACACAGCCACCCCTGAAAGGCGTAGTCAAAGATAAAGAGGGAAATCCGATCGAGAACGTCGAGGTCAAGCAGACTGTTACGTTCCCGATAGAGCCGCCGAAGATGGGTAAGGAAAACAAGACGCCCGTGATATTCACTGTCCAGAGATTGAAAACAGCCAAAGAGGGAACATTACGGGTACTTGCAGGGAATCCGGACAGTATGCGGATTTTTCTCGGCAAGGACGGATATCGTAAAGAAAACTATCTCGCCTCCGACACTCCGAAGTCGAGCAATGTATATCAATTCGAAATACATGAGGCGTATAAGCCTATCGAATTAAAGGTAAACGACGGGCTCACAAAAAAGCCCGTTGTCGGCGCAATTGTCGTCGTCTCCAGGCAAGGAACAAAGTGTGAACCTGTCAAGACAGATGAGAGCGGAAAAGTTGTTCTGAAAAGAGTATCGCCGGACAAATGCACAATAAGAATAACCGCGCAGGGTCGGTTAGGATGCGTGAAAAAGCCCGTGGTCGAGATTAGGTTCAGCCAGCCGGGAATTCCCCATTTCGCGAATTGCTCTTCGCAAGACAATCCAGGGGAATAACATCTTGAAATCGGTTTTCTTTCAGGAGAAACTATGACCGCTTATTGATGTGTAACCATAAATCTGATTTTCCCTTCCGGAATTGAGAAGCAAAGAAGAGGGGGAAGTGTTGACATGTCGCAAAAAAGGAAACAAGCGAGAAGGAAAACGCCCAAAAAGTTCGTGGCAAAGAAACGTGGCGAGGTCAAGAAAGGCGCTGCTCACGCTGAAAAGAAAACCATTTTGAGCAACCGGCTTGTCCAGGGCATTATGCTTGTAGCGATAGTTTTTGTCGCCTTCTTCCCCGCATTTAAGGCTAATTTTATCTGGGACGACGATGCCATCACCGAAAACATCCTGCTGCGCACGGACAACGGTTTGTTCAAGATCTGGACAGCGCCATCTCTGATTCCTCATGAACTCCATTACTGGCCCCTCGTTTATTCGACTTTCTGGTTGGAATACCAAATCGCGGGGTTGAAACCGTTTCTTTATCATTTCGATAACGTTCTTCTTCACGCGGTTAATGTTATCTTGTTATGGCTCCTTGTGGGGCGGCTTGGCATACGTGGAGCATGGCTCGCCGCCGCCTTGTTCGCTCTCCATCCAGTACATGTCGAGTCCGTGGTATGGGTTATCGAACGCAAAGATGTGCTCTCGCTTATGTTCTATCTGCTCACGTTTCACGCCTATGTGAGTTTCAAGAAGAACCAACGCCGTGGTATCTATATCCTTGCTCTTTTTCTTTACATCTGCGCAATGCTGAGCAAATCCATGACCGTCAGCTTGCCCATAGCCATCCTGCTCTGGCTATGGTGGCGAAAAGGAAAAATCGAGAAACGGGATATCATCTCTGTCGTACCGTTTATGGTAATCGCCGCTGTTCTCGCCGCTGTCGACACGTTGATTGCAAGCGGTAAAGTTCCCCTCGATTACAACCTGTCCATGGTACAGAGAATCTTGATAGCAAGTCGTGCCGTGTGCTTTTACTTCTGGAAACTCATTTTCCCTTTTAATCTTATGGCGATATATCCGGGCTGGAATATCAACGTCGCCTCACTTGAATTATATCTTTTCCCATTGGGCATTTTAGCGACCCTTATCGTGTTATGGCTAAAAAGGGATAGGCTGGGTAGAGGTCCTCTTGCCGCTGCGCTTTTTTATATCCTCAGCCTTGCTCCTATCCTGGGATTTATTAGTTTTACTTTCATGGAAATCTCATTCGTGGCTGACAGGTTTCAGTATCTGCCGAGTATCGGGATTTTGCTCCTCATAGCCGCCTTGATCGCTAAGGTCGCTGATATGCTCAAACCATCCGAGCGCTGGGCATTGAATTTTGGGCTGACCTTTGTGTTGCTCACACTCGGCGTGCTCACCTCGCAACATGCCTCTGTATATCAGAACAACTGGAAACTATTCACTGATACCCTCAAGAAGAATCCTGCAGCCTGGATGGCGTATGATATGCTGGGTAACGAACTTGTCGCACAGAAAAAACATGACGAGGCAATAGACCATTTCAAAGAGGCGATAAGGTTGAAGCCCCGCTACATGGAAGCATACAACAACCTGGGCGTAGCGCTTGCTGAGATGGGGAGACTTGACGAGGCGATAGAATATTACAACAGAGGGTTGTCCATAAAACCGGAAAATCCAGAGGTGCATAACAATCTTGCAAATGCGTTCGTGATGAAAAATCAACCCGAGAAAGCGATACCACATTATGAGGAAGCTATTCGCCTTGACCCCTATTATTATAACGCGTACGACAACCTTGGCGTGACACTCGCGCGTCAGGGCAAGTTCGATGAAGCGATTGAACACCACAAGAAGGCGATGGAGATAAGACCGACCTATACCCCCGCATATTACAACCTTGCGAACGTGTACGCTGATACCGGGGAACTGGATAAAGCGATTCACTATTATGAACAGGCGATACAACTTGATCCTACCTATGTGCAGGCATACAACAATCTTGCAAACGTGTATTACCGAATCGGTGAAGTGGACACTGCAATCGGGTATTGCACCAGTGCGCTTCAGATCGATCCCGACTTTCCTACGTTACACGGCAACATCGCTCGCATGTACTCGGAACAGGGTGAAATAAAAAAGGCGGTACATCATTTCCGAGCGCTGGTTCGTCTGCGTCCGGATTGGTCCGAGCCCGCTGTGCGCCTTGCATGGATTCTGGCAACAAACAATGATGAAGAGATTCGTAACGCAACAGAAGCCATAAAGGTAGCAGACCATGCCTGCGAGATAACAGGTGGGTCAGACCCGAGAAGTATAGATACCCTTGCTGCTGCATTGGCGTCAGCCGGCAGGTTTAGCGAAGCGGTGGACGTCGCTACCAATGCTGTAGAATTTGCCCGGTCAAGGGGGATGGAGGATTACGCTCAATCTATCCAGAACCGCATTAACCTTTATAAAGAGGGCAAACCGTTCAGAACCTCTTTGCTCGAACCGATGTAAGCGAGTGGATGATACGAAATCCTCTAATTGCATGCGTATCCTCTCGCTCTTTTTTAAACCTATATATCCTATCAGTCCTATATACCCTATCCGTCCTTTCTATTTTACAGAGAACAAACAACCCCCGATTCGTTAAAATTGCTCGACTTCGTGATAGTCTCGCTTGAATGAACTTGTTTTTGTTTCAAAACTCTGGGAAAATTATAAGAAATTCTTTTGCGTTACTTTAATGGTTACGTCGCCCATGCGTTATATAACCTTGGATAAATATACGGAACAGGTACTCGAGTTCCCGCGAATAAAGGAGATAGTGGCAACAGAGTGTGTTACGGAATCCGGGAAAGTCAGAGCGCGTTCAGCCCAACCCTTTGCGGACCCTGCCGAGGTTGAACATGAACTTGCCCTTCTCGTAGAACTTCATTCGTTGATAAAAGAATACGAAATCCTTGTCCTTGATGGTCTTCCCGACATCGTTGACCTCCTCAAGAAGGTTCAGCCAATCCATGCGCATCTGCACGCCGAAGAGTACCGCTCAATTGCCCACTTCACCGAATTAGTCGATACGTGCAAACGCTTTTTCAAGGAACATCGCGATGTGGCGCCCAACTGCTATATCAAATTCAACGCCATGGTCTCCCTCAAGGACCTAACCTGGGTAATCAACAACAAGATAGATGCAAAAGGCGAGGTAAAGGACGATGCATCGCCGCATCTCAAGGAGCTTCGCAGGGAAATTCATCACCTCGACCACAAAATACATTCCCATCTCGAACACCTTATCAACTCGTTTCGCGACACGCCCGTTTTACAGGATTATTTCTATAGTATCCGCAACGGCAGGTATGTCCTGCCGGTTCGTTCGGGAAGCAAGAAGCAGCTACCCGGAATTATTCAAGGCGCCTCGAATACGGGCGAAACGCTCTTCATAGAACCCTTCGACATAGTTGAGGAAACCAATGACCTCACTGATTTAAGAATCCAGGAGACGAACGAAATCCGTAAGATTCTCATTGCCATCGGCGAAGCAGTTCGGCATCACATGCCCGCACTTGTTCAAAATGCAGAACTCATGGAAGAATTGGACTATTTGAACGCACGGGCACGATTCGCCCTTAAGTATGGATTGAACGTTCCTGAGCCCGGCTCGAAAAGAACAAAACGGCTGGACGCGATTGACCTGCGGAACACACACCATCCCCTGCTCTTTATTCACAACCGCGATAACTCTATTTCGATCGATTTGAGTCTAAGACCTATAGACCGCGTGCTCGTAATTACGGGACCTAACGCCGGAGGCAAAACCACCACGCTCAAGACCCTGGGACTCACGGTACTGATGTTTCAGACCGCATTGCCGGTTGCGTGTGCGGTAGATTCGAGGTTCATCTATTTCAGCGGTGTGTTTGCTGATATCGGCGACGAGCAAGACGTGCAACTCGGCTTGAGCACCTTCACCGCACATGTGAAAAACATAAGCCGGATACTTCAGGAGGCGACCCCCGACTCGCTCGTGCTCCTTGACGAACTGGGAACCGCCACCGATCCCAATGAGGGTGCGGCGATAGGCGTTGCTGTGCTGGAAGACCTGTCGGAGAAAGCCGCACTTACCGTCGTTACCTCTCACCTTGCCGGACTCAAAGAGTGGGCGCATACGTTTCCTGCCGCCCGGAACGCAGGGGTTAAACTCGACGAGGCAACACGAATGCCTTCTTATAAACTGTTCCTCGATGTACCCGGTTCAAGTGAAGCCCTCGTCATCGCAGAAAAGGAAGGACTTCCCGAACCCATAATCAACCGCGCACGAAACATCCTCACCCATGACGAACTCAATCTGAGCGACTTGATTCTCTCTTTGCAACAAAAGGAACAAACCCTGGATAAAAAGATGCGGTTGCTCGATACTGAAATCGGGAAAGCACAACGCTCGCGTGAACGCCATGAGCGTGAGGCGGCGGAACTTGAACGCGAAAAGAAGGAATGGAAACATAATCTGCTGCAAAAGCAGGAGCAGATATTGAAGGAAGCCAGAGAGAAAATCGAACGCATGATCGCCGAGCTCCCGACACGTCAGGCGCTCTCTCACGCCCGTGAAGAGATAAAAGCAGAATCGGAAAAAATCAATCGGGAACTCGGTCAGATACAGAAAGAATTGAAACCTATACCCAAGGAACTCAAACATATCCAGGAAGGCGATATTGTCCATGTCCCTTCCTTTAACCAATATGGAAGGGTGACCGCTATAAACCAGCGAGATGATGTAGTGGAAGTCCAGATCAAGAATATGAGCGTTCAGTTGCCCCTCAGCCACCTTGAACCTGTAAACGAAGAACAAAGACAAAAGGTGATGAAGACTATACAATCGCAGGAAACAGGGATACGTTTCAGAATCAGGGAAGGCGCTGAATATTCAATCGACCTGCATGGAATGACCACGGAAGAGGCGGTTGCGAAGGTCGACAAATTCCTCGATAATGCCATCGTCCATAACCTGCCATTCGTCAAAATCATCCATGGCTATGGAAGCGGTAAACTCAGGCGCGAACTACATGCTTTTTTGAGCAACCATCCGTATGTTAAATCGTACCATTTCGCCTTACCGGAGGAAGGCGGCGCCGCCGCTACTATTGTGGATTTTGTCGATGAGTAGAAAAAAATACTTCCTTCGATTCAATTCATTCAAGATAGGGATACCTTTCCTTCTGCTCTATGGTGAGATTGAGACAATGCGTGTGTACACGTATCATCATGGGAAATATTTCTTCTTCCGTTTTGTTCAGAAAAGCGGTGAAGTTCTGAAGTTCATATTCGTCCCGTAAAGACTCCTCGAGGGGGATATCACAGTAGTCAAGGTCGTGAAAAACCGTTACCAGGCAAATATAGAAGTCATGCGAATGGACTGTTACAAGAGCATCTAAGTGCGAGCCATCATTGAGTAGGAGACGTCCGTTGGTAAAGAAGATATCGTGATCGTCGTAATTCCATGTCCCGGACTCAGATAAGAAAGGGACAACCCGTTCGCATGCTGAATCAATATTTCCATTCCAGACCCAGATCTCCGAGGTTTGAAAATCCGAAAGTTTCAGGTCAACCACGTCTTTTGTTATATTCATGCTTTTCTCCTTTATTTTACCGCTACTCTTGCCCGTTACTTACAAGACCTCAAAGCGCTCACCTGCGGTTGTGTGGTCGTCTCATTTCCTATAAGAAAATCCGTCCTGTTTGTATAACCGAGTCATTCGAGGATGTCAAGAACAGAAATTCGAATATAAAGAATAAAAGACTATCTCCCCTTCCCCCATTCTCGCTATCGCTATCGAAATCGCTATTTGGATCGGGTTCGGAAACGCTATCGGGATCGGGTTCGGAAACGCTATCGGAATCGCTATCGCTATCGAAATCGGAATCGGAATTGGGTTCCGCTTGGCTGGGAACGTGGACAGTCAACACGGCAAATAATCAGTCCCCTGTCTTTTCATCGCTATCGGGTTCGAAATCGGAATCGCTATCGAAATCGCTATTTGGATCGGGTTCGGAAACGCTATCGGAATCGCTATCGGGATCGGTATCGAAATCGCTATCGGAATCGCTATCGGAATCGGGAATCGAACCCAATGAGCGGATTATTCTCTTCGTTCCGCCTTGTAAGTTGAAACTCCCCCACCATGAAGTTACTCCTGGGACACTAACTCTGGCTGGATCTACCTCAACCGAGAAATCTCGGGTGAAACGGATCATGCAAATCTGAACGGCGCAAATCACCGGCGTGAATGGAGCGCAGCGGAATTTGCATCCGAGTTGATGCGGTTGTTATACCCGTTTCTTGTGCTATGATTTTTTATGTTTCTTGATTGTGTCCTCAATTTCCTGAAGATCCTGTTTGTCCGCCAAATCCGCTTCATAGGCTTTTCTCCGCTGATCAAATTCGGAATAAATTTCTCTGACTTTTTGTTCCATTTCCGCATTGGAGATCGAGCCTTTACCGGTAAGCACCTTTTTATCGTTAAATTCCAGAATGCGGTCCACGTTTTCTTTCCAGAAAGACATGGGTATATCCAGGCGGTTTTTGGCGCGTAACTCGGCTGTTTCCAGAAAGATGACCACCAGACGGTTCAAAGTGTCTATTTCATCTTCGTTGAGGTAGTTTTTGGCGACAAAAATATCCTGATTGCGGACAATCGAGCCTTTCCAAGAGGTGAGCGCCATATTTTCCTTTGACGCATCCGCCCGAGATACGATGATTTCGGCGGCTGTTTTGCCGGTTACGGCATAGAGCAGTTTGTTCTGGGTTTCGGCAAAAAACATCTGAGTGGCTTTGTCTGTGGGGTCGTAATCGCTGCTTAAGGCAAAGAGATCCCGGAGCTTCTGGTAAAAGCGCTTCTCCGAGGCCCGGATATCCCGGATACGTTCCAGCAGCTCATCAAAGTAGTCCGGCCGGCCGTCGGGATTTTTCAGGCGCTCATCATCCATCACGAAGCCCTTGACCATGTATTCCTTCAGGTTACAATTCGCCCAGATCCGGAACTGAGTTCCCCGCTTGCTCCGTACCCGGAAGCCGATGGCCAGAACCATGTCCAGAGCATAAAAGGTGACGTTGTATTGTTTGCCATCGGCAGCAGTTGTTAAGTAATCCTTAACAACTGAATCTTGCTCTAATTCCCCTTCTTTCAGTATGTTAGAGATGTGCATACTGATATTCGGCACCGAGGTGTCAAAAAGTTCGGCGATCTGGTTCTGGTTCATCCAGACCATGCCGTCTCTTGCGTACAGGGAAACAGAGGCTTTGCCGTCAACGGTATTATAGATGATGATATTCTTTTTGTCGCCGCTCACTTAGTAGCTCCTTCCAAAATGTTTATCTCATCTTCGGTCAGTCCATAGAAGTCATAGACCAGCCTGTCGATTTGTTTTCCCAAACACTCATATCCGCATCCTTATTCTACTGCTTTTCTGCAATGATCTTATACACCAGCAACTCTATCTGCCGAACCACGACCTCGTTGGCGGGAGTAATGGTGGGTATTTTAATGATTAACCTGACACTAATACCTCTTCATTAATCCCCATCATCATATTATAGTGAGCTAATTGGCTAGTAGATTCAAAAATTTTTTTGAAGATCTCCTTGTATTTTTCAATTTCCTCAGGTTTAGGGGTATAATCTATATCGTTAAAAACATCGTGAGAACCTACATTTACCCAAGAAATAAGAGAACGACAAATTTTCTTTTCTGCTTCATCTTTATAAGTATTGTTCTGCTTCAGGAGTCAATAGAGTTTTACGCCTTAAAAATACTTTGCGGTTTGAGCTCTTTGACATTAGTATCTTTTTTTGCTTTTTGCAGAATATTCGTGAACAAATATTCTTTTGTGTTGATTATCTCTTTGTTTATAGCTGATGCTCTTTTTTTGAATTGAGTTGTGCCATACGTCTCTTTAATTGAGCTCAACGATTCACTTGCACGATTCCTAAAATATTCAATTAGTTCTGCCTTTTTGGTGCCAAGTTTCGTGTCGATTAATATTGTCATGAATTCTCCTGAACTGTCATCGATTTATTGAAGGCTAACGCTCAGCATCAGCGGCGCCGCTCATCAACTCTCATTGGGAGCACCCAGCCTTCTACGGCGTCCGCTGGATGCGCGTGTTAGGCGGCCCGTTCCTGTTCTGCAGTGAACGTCCTATCAGCTTCTCAGGGCAGTCAAGTATTACGCCGAAAGCCGGACGTATTCTTCCTCAAGACTCGATACGAACTTCTCCGTGAGCCGTTCTGACGGTGGAAGTCCATTCTCGGCACAGAAAATCGCGAACACCAGACGTTTTACGTCAGCGTCTGGTTCCTTAAAGTCGATGAGCTGCAGGTTGGGACTGTGCAAGGCCATCATTTTCTTGGCCCTATCCGTCCCGCGTGTACTAAGCATGAGATCAATAGTTTCCTCTTTGCTCTTGCCCGCTTGGCGGCCAGAGAAGTACGCTCGCAGGTTAGACCGAAAAAGCCCCACTGTCCCCTGCGATATATTGAAACGGTACCAAAGGACCAGGAGCACAAGCGATAAGATACCCGCCAACCACAATCCGATCATAGGCAATAATACCACGAACACAGCTATTCCGACCATTAGAACGAGACACATGCTCCAGTCACCTCCTATAGCTATGCCAATGGCTCCCGACCGCCTAACGTGGTGCGAGATGAGCCGGGGAGGCGGGCTGGCGCGAAGCGACAGGACGCCGACATCCGCTCGATTGAGCAGTTCAGGACCGCGCGGAGCGCCGGGCCGAACTGTGAGAGCCTTGATCTGGCACGACGTCACAGCAACGTAATCTTAACCCTCGCAGGTTGATTTTCTTCTTCCCTTCCTCCGGGGAAAAAATTCATATTGCGATAATATTCTCACGGTCGATCACGTGCAACAAAAAATGAACATTGTCATAATTTTTGGTTCATCATCGCTATCGAAATCGCTATCGGGGTCGGAATCGGAACTTCGGTATCCCCGAGAAACGGCCTTACCGTCACGGATTAGCCACTGATCACGTGCGGCTCGATGAAAACTCTTTAGTCCCGCTGCCTTCTCGTAAACCCATAGCCCCCATAGCCAATGAATAGACGATGGACGTCCAATTTATCATGTCCCACTCCCTTATTATACCATTCCCGAGTTCGATCCCGATCCCGATTTCGATTTGGATTTTCATCAAAAATCTTTGGGGTGCGTTGACCAATGACAGCGTATGCCTGCATTACATTCGCAGGAAAAAGAAGGCTATCCACAAAAGAAACCATGCGGAAAAAATATGCAGTTTGAATTTTGTATCAGCGCCAAGCAGTATAATGGCGCCCAAAATATAAAACTCCGAAAAGATGCGAAGGAATCCCCAATCTTCCCGCCAGATCTGATGCGGCATCATACTCATTAAAAAGAAAAAGAGGAGAAACGATACCTTCTCGAACGGATTGGCTTTGCTTGAACGAAATGACGTGATAACAGCGAGGGTAAAAACTCCGAGCAAACAGACCTCTGGAATCCATGCCCTGGAAAAGGTGACCTTTCCTTTTGCGAGAAGCACCACGTGCTGTATAAAACCGAAAAAAGGAAATACAAATTGTCGGTGTCCACCGGGAGAAAATGACTCATGCCAGTTGTATGATATGAAGAATCCAGCCGTAAAATAAATTATGGCGGGAAACAGAAAAAAATGCCATTTGATTCGTGGTGTGCGGTCAGCCACAAAAAAACTGCTGAAAAATACTATCATCGCAGCGAAAGAAACCACTATAGGGCTCTGTCGAGACAACACGGCAAGGGATAAGAGAACCGTAGCCAAACTATGTTTTTCACGCCGTATCATAAGGAAGGCGGCAAGTAAAAGAAAGGCAGCAAGAATCTCAGTTAGATCGCGAGCCAGTGAGAGGAGAAACCCGGGATAAAACGGAAAAAGGATACCCCATATTGCAGGTCTGTCGAGTGAGCGTGCAATTGAACACCCTATCCACGCCATCGCACATAACGCCGCGTAATTTACGAAAATAAGCATTATGGACGTCAGAAAAGGAGAACCCATTGAAAGAAACCACACAATCAGTGGATAAAGAATTCTTTGGTGACGATAAGACGGGATATCGAGTGTAATCCCGTGCTCTGTTTCGCTGTTCGTAAAAGGATTGAGTGCAAGCCGATAATTAAATTGACCGTCATAGCCCGCGGAATTGCTCATTACAGTCAGGCTTGAAGGTACTTTCTCGGGATCGCACCAGACGTCTCCTGCGGTAACAGAATATGAAGGATCGAATCCATTGAGGATGAGGCGAACAATAATAAAAGCAAAATATAATCCACCGACAAGAAGAGTACACAAGGCAGGACTATCGAATGTACGTCGTAAGGAGCCGCTATCTATTTCTTTCATACAGTTCCTGCAGAATAGAATGTGGATGAATCTTTTTATGAGCTGGACGGGAAGAAATCAATGACTTTTTCGAGCATAATCGCGTCCTGAAATATTATTCATAGCGGTAGCGAAGAAAGTAAAGGGTTTCGAGGATGATCAATCCGCCGGAGAACAAAAGAACTATCAAGAACAGCGGTCGCAAAAGAGCAAGACGCAAGAAGAGTATAATTGGTACGATTCTGAAGGCAAAGTAGGAAACAGAAAGATAGAGGGGGCTGAGTTCAGCCGTGAGAGCAGTGTTATCGCCGGAACGTCTTTGGCTCATATAGATAAAAAGCATCCCGGCGCCTATACTCGCAAGGGAGACAAGAACAAAAGAATGACCCGGAGAAAGAAAAGCCGACGGAATATAAATAATACCCGCAATCATCGCTGCTGATGCAAGACATTGCATCAGTTTAAGAACGTAGCGCGCCTTGTTCTCCCCTACCCTGACCGTATACGTCTCGATTTTCCCTATCCGATCAGCCTGGCAGTCAATCACCTGATGAAAATGAAGATTCACCCATTTGTCCAGGAACACTGCGCATGAAAGGACGAGAAGGGCAAAGGTACCGGTCGCAAACCATGCCCACGGCATAACTACATAGGCAAAGGCGGCAGCAAGGCTGTATGCCCCCAGACCGAGTATCCCTCGTTCCTTGAATCGCAATGGTTTCAGGGAATAAAAAAGACCCACAAAAACCGCGACACTGTATGCGAGTATGGTTCGAAACGGCGCCCCCGAGAGAAGAAGAGCAATGAACCCGATTGCCAGAAGGTCGAGTATGACCGCATAGGCGTAAACGGGAGAGAGATGCTGAATCCAGCGACGCTTCCGCGCGCTTACATCGTCCTCAACATCAGCAAGATCATTGGTCAGAATACACGATAGAGACCAGGCGATAACGCTCACGATTATGGCGAGACAGGGAATAAAAAGCGCGTCGTTAGACGAACGAGAGACAAGGTTTAAAATGACCGCGAGTGGAAGCCAGAGGTTATTAATCTTGATGAGCCCGCGTTTTCCCCAGATACTCTCCTGTGCAATCCGATTCCACAGGAGCTGCGTATCAGGAGGCGCCATGCTTTTGCACCTCACGAGCAGTCCGCCTCTGCCAGAAGGGACATGACTTATCCTCCCCGTCGATCTTTCCAGTGAGCGCAAGAGCAGCAGCCCTGCATCCAGCACCGCAGTGCATGACGTTCGGACAGTCCACACAAATCCCATACTTCCATGGATTGCGAAACATGTCGCAAATCAATGAATTCTGAAAGACGTCAATCAGTCGGTCCTTTCGCACATTACCGACATATATCCTTTCATCGTCCATACATACGCATGGCGACAGGTCACCCGAGGGGTTTATAGTAAGCCGATCGCGTCCCGCACGGCAGCCTCGGTGCACTATCTTGACACGCTTCTCGAGGCGTCGAATAAGGGGATGGTACTCGATCCACGGGATATAGGTTTCCATCAACCATTTTTCCGACATGTTTATATAGTGTTCCAACGCAGGCTCAAGAAGACTGATGACATCCGCATCCTGCGGAAACGCATTCTCTACCCTGTTTGAATGTACCGGACAGTGAATGGTCACCGTCGCCCATCCTTCGGCATGAGCAAAATCGAGCAATCGAGGGATTTCATTTAGCGTTTCCGGTGTCAAGCGAACCGAAACAGTTGTATGGAAGCCATGCTCTTGTATCAAACCGATATGCCTGAGAACTTTATCGAGTGTCCCGGATGGGGTTCCGTGTATTTCGTCATACAAATCCGAATCGAGCGTATCGATACTTATCTGGAACGACTTTGTACATGTCGTGTTTTTGAGTTGCTTGAGAATGTCCCGCGTAATCAGGCTTCCGTTAGATGCTATACGGGCGGAAATGCCCCGTTTAGCCATATATTGAAGAATCTGCAGAAGGTCTCCGCGCATGAACGGCTCGCCGCCGGAAATGATAATGTCGTTTATGCCGGACGCATGCGCGTCATCTATGACGGCTTTTGCCTCGGTTGTGGTAAGTTCATCCCTGCGCCGCGCACCCGCATCCGTAAAACAAATCTTGCACCGATAATTGCATGCATACGTAACATTCCAGAACAATGCCTTCAAGGGTGAAGGTTCCATCCAGGATCGTTCACTCGAATGTCCCGGTCGTAACTTCAATTTGATATCAAGCATATACTTTAACCTTATAAGGAAGACCGCTTTTCCCGCTATAAGAGGACCCCACGAAGATTGAAAAATCAGATTATGAATAATGCAATCCTTTATGTCAACTTATTCGGCAGAAAAAATCGAAGGATCAGGAACGATTCGCGAAATAAGGGTTTTTGAGGAGAATGAGCCAGGATATATGGCGTGAGGTCTCACGTCGATACAAAGCGCAGACACGTCTGCGGAATCAAAAATTGATTCTTGGATAGTCGATCTCTTATTCGCAACGGCAAATCTTTGATCCGCCGAAGATACACACCCCGTCTCCCGATTAGCATCGGGAGCCACCCCTCTCGAGAGGGGATTTTAATAAGCGAGACAGATGTCTTTTGCCATTGAGCGAGTTTTGTATGTTTAGTAGTTAAAAAAAATGAGGAAAAATTTATTCGTTTAATTTGTGTAATTCGTTGTTTAATTAAAAAATCGAACCGGGAATCACCCTCATGGCACGAGTAGGCATGAATAAGAAGGCGTGAAATCTTTTCCCTTACACCAAGCCTCAAAATCATCCTCTCTTATATTCGATTATAGAATTGTATCTTCGCTCTATAGTGTACAATTTTCCGTGAAGAATCAAAAAAAGATTGGTTGTATGAATTGATCAAAGGTGAGCATAGATTTTCAACTGGTCTTCTAATTTGACTGCGTCTGCCTCCGCGATTCTTCCAAGAGGATATACTTTTTGGCGCTGTGCAACGTCCGTAATAACAAGATTATAGATGACGAGGTGTTCATACTTCATATCTCTCTGTACGTGAAATTCACGGATATTTGCCAGGGGCATTTCCTCCGTTTTACTGAAAGGAAAACTACGATTTATAATTTTGAAACGTCCCATTTCTATTTCGATAAGCATCGCGCTGGTTAAATGTTTTACCACGATCCTCAGGCTGTTTAACATGAATAATCCCACTATAATTATAAGTACAGGTGATGCATCGTTTAAAACGTATTTGACCGCGAAAAAAGCAAGAACCATAAACAACATGCTGTGCCAGACAACCTTTATCATTTTAGGGGCTTTGGCTTCCTTCAGGATAAACAGCACACCATCCCTCGGGGTAGTCTTGATCCCTAATTTTTTCGCTGCAGAGGATTGGATGAGATTCATCACCTGTTCAACCGGCGAGGTTTCGGCTTTTCTGACAGGAGTAGCGGAGCGGTCGGCGGTTCGGTATACGGGTACTTCGAAATTTGCTTTGAAGTCAACACCGGGCATTTTCCCGCGCCCCTGGAGCGACCAGGTTGCAACTGTTAAGAATCCTATGTCCGCGTCGGTCTCGGGACAATCGTCCGGGATGGAAAATGACACGGGAATATGCGTCCCCTGTGAATCGGTCCGAATCGAAATACGGTCAACATGCTTCTCGTCTTTCCAGATAACATTGCCGGACGGCGAGGTACCTTCTCTGTTTTTGAAATCTTTATAGCAGAGTAATGAGACCTTACACCCCTGATCAAAAGAGCGTTGTGCGGGTATAAAAATCGTCCCTTCCAGATTTCCACCGATCTCGCCAGGAACGGATTTCATATCGAAGAGTGCTTTCCCATATTTCTTACTCCTGACAATTCTCAGAGTTAAAAAGAGAAGCAGTCCTATAGAAGCGCCTAAAAAGACAAGAGCGCCGATAAGTTCCCCTCCGTCTTCCACCATTCCTGAGAGTAAAATCGCAAGGGAAGAGAGTAATGCCAATATTGCCCATATAAAGATAAAGATTGATCCCGCGGTAGATACGCCATTACCCGTTGACTTAATTCGACCGGAAGCCCAATCTTCACGGTTCAGCCACGGCTTGTCGGGGTGAAATTGTGTTGTTGTTTCCCGGGTTTTTATTTCTCTCATCACGATCTCTCCCCACACTATAAATCAATTTGACCAAGGACTCTTTATAATCACGACAAAAAAGAATTGCAAGCCTTTATCATAAGTCCTGCGGATTTTAACTAATCGTTTTTGAGTGTGTTCGATATAGAACTTTACAGAAAGATGAGACACTATTGGTTATAGGAAAAATGCTTCTTCTTATGACAAAACTATCTATAAGTAATCACGAGGCTTTTCTGAAAGAAAGACGAAACTTTTTAATCACATCTTTTTCTCATTTTAAACTTCGTAATTCCTTCTGTGCCTTCTTCGAGAGAATCGTTCCATCGCCCTCCCACTCGATGACCTTCTGAAAAGCCTTCTTCGCCTCCTCTGTCCTCTGATTTGCGTGCAATATAAGTGCATAAGGATAATAGAAATCGCCTTTGACACAAGGCTCAGTCTGTTTGACCTTTTCCATCAAATCGAGCGCTTCTTCTTGCCTGCCGAGTTCGAGCAGAATCCGTGCCCGAGTGATTCTATAATTCGGATACGCAGGATTTATCTTCATCAGTTTATCGGATACGGCAAGCGCCTTTTCCAGTTCTCCCTCGGCAAGCAGCACCTTCGCCTCATGGTTAAGGATATCTATGGCATACGGATACAAAACCTGCATGGTTTCAAGTGTCTTACGGGCTTCCGTGATATGTTCCTCTTCCAACAATATTTCAAGTTTCATTACATAAAAATCGTATCGTTCCGCCCAATCAGACCATGCCATACCGCTTTCGATCATTTCGTAAGCTTGTTCGAAGAGCCCGCGTTTTAAATAAAACCATGCACGGAATAGTTGCGGCTCGGAAGCATTGCTCAATGTTTTGTCATAGGAGGTAAGGATTTCGTCTGCGTTCAAGTAGAGGTTGCGTCGCATATAATACTGCACCAACCCCATGACACGTCCTTCGCCGAACGGCACCTTCATGCCTAATCCTTCAAGGAGTTCTTTGGCTTTTTCATCCTCGCCGTTCTCGAAATAGTGATCGACGAAATTGTCTAGAAAATAGTCCTTTTTATACCGGTTTATATAAAGATTTACATAGAATTCCAATTGCTCATAGTTTTTCTGAAACAGCGACACCATACCCATCATATACATCGACGCGCCGGGTGAGGGGTCCATATTCCATATTCGAGTCGCCAATGCCTCCCCTTTGTTGATATCCCTGAGCCAGATGTAGTATTCAGCAAGATCAGCCATGTAACCAATTGCCGATAATTCGCTGGGCGCCATCTGGATTTTGCTCTCACAGACTTTCATATATTCCTCGTGGTCGCCGCGTCCCTTATATATATTTTCCAGAAAATAGTATGCCCACATTATTTCCGGGTTCACCTGTATCAATGAACGGAGTGCTTTTTCAGCTTCTTCCCCGTAGCCGTTGAAGTAGAGTATTCGGGCTATTTTCTTTTCTACAGCGGACGATTCAGGGTATTTATCCTTCAGGGCATAGATTGTATTCAAGGGAAGCGGTCTATTATTGATAAACACCTCGTTCTCCATCATAAGCGATTCGCAATGAAGGTAATAGGGACAGAGATTCAGTGCGGTAGACGCCCATCGATACATGAGTTCGTATTTGTGCCCCTCCATGAGTTTATCAACACATTGCATAATATAAAAAGGATTACATGGGTCGTACGAGACCGTCTTCGCCGCATATTGCGCGAGCTTGGCAGGTTGGTCTTCAAAATGACCGCAGTTGTTATAGAGAAAAATGAGATGAAACGGTGTATAATCCCAGAACACCTTGTCGTATTGAAACAGCCATTCATTGGCTTTCCACGCATACCATCGCCTTACCACATTGACATATTCATGCACCAGGGTCGGGTATCCCTCGATATAGTTTTTCAGCTCGTTACAGATGCGTTCAAAAGACTCGATCGCCGCAACATTCCATCCGATGATGTGCACGTAATCCATAAAGGAGACAATTATTCTATATTCACTGAGTTCAAGTCCGTCCAGAGGTGATAGCAACATTCGGTTCAACCCCGACTCCCTCTTGAGTGTTTGTTTCGCGACATTCATGAACTTTTCATAGCACTGGAGCATCTGGTAATATTTCGAGTCCTCCGTCATCCAGTATTCATTATCCGAAGGTCTCTGAACTGTGGTGATAAACCTTTTTTCGCACGCATCAAGAAGCGTATTCCACTTTTGCAGAGGTGAAAGTTTAGCGCCGGTGTCGACCTCGACTCCCATCTGTTTTGTAAACAGGATAATATTGCGATCGAGAAAATCGTTCCGTCCCGCCTCAGCCAGTACATTCACCTGGTAGCGCAGCCGGTCAATGAGGCAATAGCCGATCTGGAAAAGTTTCATATATCGCGCCTTGACCAGTGCCGCCTTATCAAGGAGATTTGTCGTAAACCAATTGTAGAGAAAGATCTGATCTTCGTTTTGTTCTTTCAAGAGTGTGGACGCTTGACCAAATAATTCGGTAAGACCGTTATATTCTGAATAAAACGCAACCATATACCAGAGGAAGTTATCCATCTTGCCCTTTTCATCGAGTTCCCTTATCAAACGGCGATGTTGGGGGATGTCGCAAGTGAGCTGGTAGAAAAGCAGTCGCGCGATAGAGGGCGCATTATCTTTCTCAACGATACCTTTAAGGACTTCGAGGCTTTTACCGTACATGTAATTTCCATGAAAACCCATAGCGTACGCGGTATGACCTCGTGCCGTATCCGACTCGAGCAATCTCGTTATTGTGCCGGCAACTACCGCCCTCAAACGGTATTCACGGTAAATTTCGACCGGCGCACGATGGTCTAATGTGGTCGCAAGAAAAAGGTACAGTTCGGTGATGCCATACCAGGCATCGGGATTGCGGGGAACCTTCGATAGTATCTCTCGATAGCGCTCGAAAGATTCGATAACGTTCAAATCGTCGAGATTGAGAAACGTCTCTCGGGCCTTGTCACATGCCTGCGCTGCTTCATCTGAATAAATTGGCGAGAGAAACTCGGTATGCACTACTCCTTTCCGCTGCAAAACAAGTTCCGCCGACTCTAACGATGCCTGTTCAAACAGGTCATACATATCGACAAAGAGTTCGTCCAAACGGTCATCGGGAAAGTCGATCTCTATTTTTTCCTCCCTGAGTGCCATTTTGTTTTCAGCATCATACAACGTTACGTTCACCACAAAAACGTTCTCTTCTTTATCGCTGACTTCTGCGTAAAGAATCAACCGAGTCCCGAGCTGGTCTGCAAGTTGAAACACTTCGTCTTTGTTGAAGATTACCTTGCGGGCGCGGTCCCATCCATTCGTTTTCAGGGCTTCTTCCACTTTATCCATAGGCGTAATTGCAATATTGCTGTCATGCATATTGATAAGCGTTGCGGTAAGTTTTGGAAAGAAATGACGAAGAGCGTAATCCCGAAACCACATGACTTTAGATCGATTCCCCGGAAAAAGAATGGCTAAATCAAAATCTTCCTTCTCTTGTTCCGATCGAAGCCCGGGCTCAAGGTCAGCGATTGCCGAAATCTCTTCTTCGCCCTGTTTACTGCAAGAAAAGAAAATGCAGAGAGAACATACGATTACGATAAATAGCGGCAAAAAAAGACGTTTCATGGCACTATCCCCCTTATAAAATAACTTGATTTAATTTTAAGAATTATTTCCTGTATGGCAAATAAAAAAACACACGGAATCTCGAATTTTTACAAAATTTTCTTGATTGATATGCCTCATCCCTTTAGATACACTCCTTAGTTATTTCAATCGGGAGAGTGAGATGAACATAAAACATGGAGAATGTAGAGATGCTCGTCACTCGACATCTCTTCTATGTACAAGCATAATAACCACCACCCTGATAGTATGTGCCCTGCTTGGTTGCAATAATAAAAATGGAGATAAACGGCTCATGGAATCAGAACATGCCTCAGTATCAGATGCGAAGAACCCCGTGGTTCAACCGACAAAGATCGATACAAGTATTGCAAACCGTATAGAGGATGCGCGGACACGACGCGGAGAACATTATGCAAGAAGGCTCGCTTTATTCATCGAAGATACCCCTCAGCGTCAACACGGCGGCACTCTGTTTCTCGGCGATTCAATCACTGAAGGCTTTCCGCTCGACCGCATCTTCCCGGAAAAGAACGTCATCAATCGCGGCATTGGCGGTGATCGAATCGAGGGTGTAACGGAACGACTCGACGTATCGGTCGCCGACCTCAAAGCCTCGAAAGTATATCTCATGATCGGGATCAACGATATTGTGGGCGCGCCTTCTACACCACTCGAGGAATTTGCAGCATCTTATAACACCTTGCTCGACGAACTCGTAAAGTGTGCACCAAAGGCTGAAGTGTATGTACAGTCGCTCCTTCCTCTTCGTGATCAATTCGAGCCGCACAATCAGAGAGTTGCTGAATTCAATCCCATGCTACAAACACTTGCACACGACCATGGTGTTCACTGGATAGATCTTCATAGCAGGTTCAAGAACAAAAAGGGCTTGTTGCGAAAAGAATATTCATCCGATGGTATCCATCTCACCCTTGACGGCTATATTGCCTGGTTGGAAACGATTATGACCGAAGCCGCGTTTTTTGAGTGCATGAAATCCGTCGCACCGCTGTGGATAGAACGTCATAGCAGGCGTTGTGCAGTGAACGCCATAGACCCCCCGCACGAAGGAACTTACCCCGGCAGCCGTGGACCCGATCAACTCATTATATACACTCCCCAGTATGGCTATTCTCGAACCGGTACCAATCAATGGGGAACCGAGGCTGTGGTCAGAAACGGCGTGGTTGAACAAGTAGGCGGCAACGATTCCCCTATCCCGGACGACGGCTTCATTGTCTCCGGTCATGGAAAGGCAAGCGAATGGATATCGCTCAATCTGCGAAAAGGACTCGCAGTGAGCTATGATCAAGATTATGTCAAAATCCAAACAGGCACGTTAGAAGAAATGACGCCGAACGAACGGCTGATATCCCTTAAACTGCAGCTGATGGAAACCCTGGCAAACGCCCGAAAGGATGCGGCAGTGCAGGGGGCGCGGTTTGTCCTTGAAAAAATCCGGGAGTTCGACAGGAAGGGGACCACGCCTTCCCTCGCTCAAGTCAGAGAATTCTCACAACGCTTGAACAATAGTTCCCTGAAATAAAGTGATGGTTCGAGGTTAATACGATACTTTACAGGACAAGGAGATAAAGCATGGAGTTATTTGAAACCATACGAAAAAGGCACAGTTACCGCGGTCCGTTTGAGCATAAACCGGTTCCACGGGACGACTTGAAAAAAATAATCGATGCCGCGCTGAAGGCGCCGTCGGGTAAAAACCAGCAGACCACAGAGTTTGTCGTAGTAGACGATAAGAAGATTGTCGAGCGAATCAGAGAAATGCATGAAAAAAACCAGGCGATGCAGACCGCACAAGCCTATATCGCCTGCATTATCGACACCGAACCGGCACCGGTGTACGAGGGCTTTTCGTTTCAGGTCGAGGACTGTGCCGCTGCAGCTCAAAACATGCTTCTCGCCGTAACTGCGTTGCGGTACGCTGCGGTATGGGTCGACGGTTGGCTTCGCCTCGAGGAGCATGCGGAAAAAATCGGGAATCTGCTCGGACTCCCTCGCGGAAAAAAAGTTCGCGTCCTTCTCCCCATTGGCGTCCCTGCTGAACAGCATTCACAACCTGAAAAGAAACCTTTCGAAGAGCGCGCCTGGTTCAACCGCTATGGCGGAGAGTAAAAGAGACGTCTATTTCGCCAGGCGCCGCAGAACCTCGATTCCACGCTCGATAGTTTCGTCGGACGCAGCGTAAGAAATACGAAAATGCGTGTTTCGTTCCGAGAATACACTCCCCGGCACTACTAAAAGATTGTTCTTTATGCATTCTTCAACAAACGCATCCCCATCGCCGTTCGGCGCCTTGGGGAAGATATAAAACGCCCCGTTCGGCTTCTCCACTTCATAGCAATCTTTTAAGCCGTTGTAAATGAGATCGCGTTTCCGCATATAATTTTCCCGCTGCTCCGCCATAGACAGGTTGATCGCTACCTTGCCTGCTTCCTGCGCCATGCTCGGGGCACAGACAAACGTATACTGCTGTATCTGGGTCATGGCGTCGATGATGGGTTTCTGTCCTGCGGCGTAGCCAAGTCGCCACCCCGTCATTGCAGAACTCTTCGAGAACCCGCCCAGCAAAAGCGCCCCCGGGGAATAGGTCAGCATACTCCTGTGCGGCGCATCATAGCAAAACGACTCATATATCTCGTCCGTGACAAGGATAAGATTATGCTCTTTCACGAAATCTGCAATCATCTGGAGCGTGTCCTCGCCATATACCGCGCCTGTCGGGTTGTTGGGATTGTTGATTATCAAGACGCGGGTTTTAGGTGAGACCGCAGACTCGAGGGATTCTCGCTTTAACGTGAAATCAGGATACGTATCCACATAGACCGGCCTGGCGCCAAGAAAATTTGTCAGATGTTTATACATTACAAAATAAGGATCGGGGATAATAACTTCTTCGCCGGGATTCAAGAGCGCCATGAATGCAAGAAGTATCCCGCCTGACACACCCGATGTTATAAGGATGGATTCCGGTTCCACGCCTGTCGTTGTCCTGATCTTTTCAATGATCATATCGTTGAGATCGGGAAGACCGGCAGTAAGGGTATATTTATTTTTTCCTTCCCTGATAGCCTTGATAGCGGCGTCCTTTACAGGTTCCGGAACATCGAAATCCGGCTGACCTATAGAAAGGTTGATAGGATTCTCGAGCTGCGCCGCAAGACTGAACACCTTCCGAATCCCTGACGAATCTATGAGATTCATTCTATCGGCAAGCATCATCATTGCCCTCCTGTCTGGAGTTGAAATAACATTTTTTACCTTTGGCACACACCGACGCAAGTGATATCTGCAGAAGGTGGCTCATATCATCCGAGCCATCAGCGAGATATCGAAATCGCTATCGCTATCGGAATCAGCTCCCCCTTCGCTGTGAACGTGAAAGGTCAACACGGCAAATGCTCAGTCCAAGTGTCTTTTACCGTTCACGTACCCTTCTTTTTTACGTACCCGTACCCCTACCCGTTCACGATATCCCCATTCTCCTTATTACGCTGCAGCTCGCTTTCGTGTACGAGTACGCTTACCGCTACGCTGGGAACGTGAACGGTCAATGCGGCAAATGCTCAGTCCAATGTCTTTTTTCATTTACGTACCCGTACACGTTCACGTTCACGTTCACGTACCCGTTCCCTTCTTTTTCCGTACCCGTACCCGTACACGTTCACGATACTCCCATTTATCGCTATCGGCATCGCTATCGAAATCAGAAATCGACCCCAATGAAGGTGTATATAAAAAATAATAAGCCTGCATAGGCGGCATCCCTAACCTCTATACATCCTCGCCTACCATGAGATCGCTATGACGATTCGTACGGCGCGCTATGTTGAGGAAGGTTTTTGGTATGTAATTGAAAAGGAGTCCCCCACCTCCTACCTTATCATCTTTGTCGTCATCGTGCTCGTGCTTGTGCTCGTAAATCCATAATTCAGGAATAGTTGACTATTGCAAATATTATGATAAGACCCGCTTGCCAAAGTCCCGGGGTTCACAAATGCGACTCAGTCGAGTTCGGATTCCACCCGTCGGACTGCGTATACCACATTGGAGGCTTTTAGCTCGTCGATATGATGATAATCGGCATCGAGGAATTCGGCGATTCGAGTCATGTTTTCAGAACGGTCGGTCCCGGTCTGTGTGTCGATTACGACCGCACGGACACCATCCCGCTTCATCATAGCCGCCATTGACCTTATCTCGCCCATGACGTCTTGACCAGGAGAGATGGGAACATTGGCTTCACCGTCGGAAAGTATGACGAGAATAGGTTTCACCTCGGGATCTTTTGCACGATGAACTTTCATCAGGCGCCATGCCTTGTGCACACCGTCACCGAGTGGTGTTGCTCCACCTGTAGGAAGATTCTTGAGTCGTTCACGCGCCATCTCCACGCTCGTGGTCGGCTGAAGCAGCACCGATGCCTGTTCATCTCTCACGGAAACCAGCGCGACGACATCGCGTTTCTGGTATGCGGTTTTGAGCAATGCAAGGACGGCGCCCTTCGCTGCTGCCATTCGTTTTTTCGTCCCCATTGAATCGGAGGCATCGACCACGAACACCACCAGGGTCTTGCGAAAATGTTTTCGTACTTTTTTGCGAAGGTCGTGGCGCTTGACAGAAAAAGGTTCAGCGATCGCGTTGGATGATTTCGCCCGACGTATTGCGGCTGTGCGCAAGGTTGCGTCCACCGCAACGTTGTAGTCGCGTTCACCCTTCTTGACGGGAACGGAACGGATATAGCGTCCCGATGCAGGACCACTGGTGCTCTCTTTGTGTTTACCGGTATCAGCGATTCGTGCGCTCTCTTCAGCAAGGTTTATATCCTCTGCGGAAATATACTTGTCGGGATCAAAGACCTCATCGCCTTTGGGTTCAAGATCAAAGATTAAGCTGCCTGCAGCAAACGCACCCGGAACCGCCATCGGTTCATCAGGATAGCCGCTGTCCTCCTCATCATGGAGAACCTCGTTATCCGATGATGTCTTCATCTTACTGATTTTACCCATGACGTTCGTAATCGCTTCACTGATTTTGTCGAGCAGAGTTTCCGGGCTTCTCAGGAGAGTGGTCGTCATCCTGTGCGGTAGCACGTAGAGGGCGGCTTCGGCGATGTGATGCGGTGTAACCTCAGGCTGGCTGAGCAAGGCGGCAAGCGTACGAGCGGTTTTGAGTATCCCGATCTCGGCACGATGCCCCTGCGCGCCGGCCTCGACTGCAAGCCGCACCGACAATGTCACCATGGCATCGGGACTTCTTACATTTTTAAGATGGGAACGCGCATCCATGACTCTTCGAGCAATGGACTGTTCCGCGTCTTGCCAATGTCTATAGAACTTTTCAGGGTCACTGTCCCACGCAGCTCGCCGCTTGACTATCTTTTCTCTGTCCTTTTCGTCCGCAATCGTCTTTATGGCAACGAAAAGCCCGAACCGATCGAGAAATTGCGGTCTCAGCGCTCCTTCTTCAGGATTCATGGTGCCGACAAGAATGAAGCGGGCGGGATGCGTGTGCGAAATACCTTCGCGCTCGACTATGTTCACGCCGGACGCCGCAGAATCAAGCAAAATATCAACGAGATGGTCATCGAGCAGGTTCACCTCATCGACGTAAAGAATGCCGCGGTTGGCAGCGGCAAGTAAGCCGGGCTCGAACCGAATTTTTCCGGAAGCGATTGCGTCGCCGACATGGAGTGTGCCGACGATGCGGTCTTCAGTCGCGCTGAGCGGCAGGTCGACAAGTGGCAAAGAAATGGTGGCGAGCGGCAATGTTTCGCCACGTTCATACCGCGAACGGCATGCATCGCACATATCGGCGGGCGAATCAGGATCGCAATGAAATGGACAATCTGCAACCACCTCGATGTCAGGCAGAATCTGCACAAGCCCGCGCACCGCGGTTGATTTCCCCGTCCCTTTATGCCCGCTGATAAGAACCCCACCGATAGTCGGGTCCACGGCATTGAGCAGCAACGCGGTCTTCATCGCCTCCTGTCCCACTATCGCCGTAAATGGATATACGCCTCGTTTCATCAGACTTATTCTCCTCACCTACTCATTACTATGCATTATAAATGAACATCCCCCACGATCCAACCCAAAATATCGGGGTCAGACCTTCAGTTTACAGTTTAGGTACATCCTTGTTTATATTAAAATTTATCTTCTGCGTGATTCTTCAATATTTCCTCATCTAATAATCGGGATTCTCCATCATCGAGATTATTACTTTCAAACTATTCATAATCTTTTTTGTCTTTGGCTGAGGGAGTTCTTTTTCATTATCGAATGTTTGTCGTGCCTAATTTTTTTCGGTTGTTATGCTCTTCCTTATGATAAACTATTCCGTGTAGTTCGTCACCTCATTTCAAACGAGCGTAATCTATAAGCATAAGCATAATAAAAATTTTTACGGAATAGTTTATACCTAAACTGTAAACTGAAGGTCTGACCCCGTTATTTTCGGTGGATTAGGTGACAGGGGAGGAATAACATAGGGACTATGAATCGTTCGAAAATCTTTGTTTATGTCTTTATTTTAATAGTCGTCGCGTTGGTTGTGGTGGGTATATGGCAGATTCGGGAGAGCACAGCACTACGTTTGCACGCGGTGGTTCGGTCACCTCAACGCGTCATGGGGACGTCATGCAAACTTGTTGCCGTGGTTGATGCATCGGATGTTCACAATGCTCAACAAGCGCTCGAGGAAGCGGAACAGGCGATAAGGGCTGTCGAGTCAAAGATGAGCGTGTGGCTGGAGAATTCAGAAATTTCGGTCTTCAACCACGCGGAAGCAGGCATAGAAATACCTCTCGATGAGTCTACTCTTTTTGTATTGCGAACTTCACACGATGCATTCCGCGATACGGACGGTGCCTTTGACATTACGTGCAAACCATTGATCGAGCTCTGGCGAGACGCCGCCGACCAAAACAAGATACCCTCCGCGGAAGAGATCAAGCAGGCGCGACTTCAATCCAACTGGGATTTGATCGAGTTGAAAGAAAGTGGTGTGGTTAAGCAAAAATCAAGCATCCAGGTTGACCTCGGTGGTGTGGCAAAAGGATTTGCCATCGACTGTGCGACGGAGATTCTAAAAGAGAGCGGTGCTGCAGGTGGCATGGTCGATATCGGCGGCGACCTTGCCGTGTTCGGCAGAACACCGGACGACGACTCGTGGACGGTGGATATCAAAGACCCATTCAGCGAGGGATGTCTCGGGCATATAAAGGTCACAAATGCAGCCGTTTGCACCAGCGGGAATTATGCTCGCTTTACGACAATCAATGGAATGCGGTTCAGCCACATCATCGACCCACGAACCGGCAAACCCGCCGACGCAGTTCCTTCGGTGACGGTCGTGGCAAAATCAGCCATGGCGGCGGATATACAGGCAACTGCGTTGAGCGTCCTCGGTAGCAAAGGATTTTATCTGATTCCTGAAGGTTTCGAAGTGCTTATGGTTGAGGGAAAGACTGAAGAGCACATCATTATTGTTACACCGAAATTTCACGAGCTCCTTCTCGAACCACTCAAACGCAATGTGGGAATCCTGGATAAAACCGAATATCTCGACGAGCCCTAAAAATTACGCTGCTTGCAATTATTCAAAGTAATTTCATGAGAGCAGTGTGTAGAGCTTCGTCCCGAAGTTTTTTATATCTCCTCCGTAATCAAGGGTGGTCTGATAGATGAGTATACTTGTGAGTGTAAATACAGGTATGTGTGCGGGTAAGGGAAAAAGAAAGGTACGGGAACGAAAAAAGACGTTGGATTGAGCATTTGCGGCATAAACCGTTCTCAGCGAAGCGGTAAACGTACTCGTACACGAAGATGATTTGCAGCGGGTCGTAGATGCGCCTGTGGCGGATCGAGGAGAATAATCCGCTCACCTGGTTTGATCCCGATCCCGATTTCGATAGAGATTGCGATAGCGATAGCGATGAATGGGGGTATCGTGAAGGGGCGGGGACTTGTACGTGAACGGGAACGGGGACGTGAACGGGGACGTGTACGTGAACGAGAACGGATAAGGGAACGCGTGCGATAATAAGGGAAGCGATGGGCACAAAATTCCTATCTTTTATCCCCACCATTCGGTCTGATCAACAGTAGTTTTAAAATCCGCATGAACACTTTCCGGCACTTCTTCGTGTTCAACGGCTTCACGATCTTTTTCCGTTGGCTTGCCTACGAAAACAAATTTTTTCATGGGACATGTATCCAGAATAGGGCCAAAATCATCTTCAGGATTGTACATATCGTAATCGATGGTGGGCAGGTTATCCTTCATCGTCAAAATGTTGCTAACCCGTGTACATGCTTTACAACCGATACATCCGACTTTACACACCGCTTTTACGTCGGGTCCAAAATCTTTATTCGAGCACGCAATGACCATGATGCGTTCAGCCTTGAAAGGAACCATCGTAATAATATTCCGCGGGCACACGCGCGCACACGCTTTACAGCCGATACATTTCTCATAATCGACCGTGGCAAGCCCGTTGATCACATGAATAGCGTCGTATTTACACGCCCTGACACAATCGCCGAATCCAAGGCAGCCATAAGTACATCCCTGGACGCCTGACACCAGATTTGCAGCGGCACAGGTTTGTTCGCCGTGATACGCCGCGCGCTGAAGTCGGTCTGCATAGGTCGCCGCACAATGGACGACGGGTCGGTACGGGTAGGCTTCGCCAACCTCAACACCTATAATCTTGGCGAGTGCATTCGCAACGGATGTGCCGCCGGGTGCGCAAAGCGTGACATCGGCTTCGCCTTTCGCTACGGCTTCCGCATATTCCAAGCACCCCACATATCCGCAGGCGCCACAATTCGCCTGGGGAAGAGCATTGTTTATCTCTGTGACTTTCGGGTCGACTTTAACATGAAATACTCGGTTCGCCCAACCCAGGACAAACGCCATTATAACCGCGAGCACAAACAACACACCGGCGGCAAGAATTATTGTAACTGTTGAAATCATCTCATTTACCTCTCCTATTTAAGGGCTGCAAGGGCGTCGGCAATACCTTTGTCCATACCCGTGAACCCCATAAACGCCATAGCCAGTATGCCGGCGACCAAAAGAGCAATGCCGGCGCCGCGTAAAGGTTTCGGCACATCGCAGAGATCGAGCTCCTCGCGTATGCTTGCCATAAGAACGATGGCGATGGTGAACCCTATGCCGCCGCCAAGCGCCAGAGCAAGGGCTTCATGAAGCCCCCATAATTTCGTCGGGTCCTGGAGATTCTTCATGATCTCGAGACACGCAAATAGAATAGCACAGTTGGTCGTAATAAGGGGCAAATACACTCCAAACGATTTGTATAAAGGCGGATAGAACTTACGCACATACATCTCGACAAACTGCACGGAAGACGCGATGGCAAAGATATAAATAATATAGCTCATAACCGAGAGATCGACTTGAGTTGCGGGATCACCGCCCGCCAGCTGCCATATCCACACCGGCAACGGCGCGCCGGGACGCAGGATGTAAAACGTAAATACCCAGGAGATGGTCGATGCTATGGATATGACGAAAGTGACCGCGCAGCCCATCCCGAACGCGGTATCAACTCGGCGCGACACACCCAGAAAAGGACAGATACCCACAAAATAATGCAGCACGAAATTGTTGATTAATGCCGCACCTATAAAGATCATTGTCAAACTTATTACAGTGTCCATTATGAACGTTGCTCCTGTACTTCTTATTACCTTATAGCAAAAAGTACTTGTCTCTTAAATAGAAAGAGCGTTTAAGTCCCGGAATACTCTCCGGATTTTTTTCGTTTTCTTGCCGCAATCCATTCAGCGCCAGCCAGAAGGAAGCCGAGCGTGATAAAGGCGCCGGGCGGGAGTACCATGATTCCCCAACCGGGCCAGCCCTCGGGAAGAACCGACACACCAAACCATGTCCCGCTTCCCAGGATTTCTCGAACCGTGGCGATACTCACAAGGGCAAGGGCAAAACCCAGCGACATACCTACTCCATCGGCTAATGCCACTCCGATACTTTGCTTGGACGCGCAAATTTCGCACCTCGAAATGATAATGCAGTTGACGATAATGAGAGGCACATACGGCCCGAGCTGCTTGCTCATATCATACATGTATGCAGCTAAAAATTTATCCGCAATAGTCACAAAGGTAGCGATAGTGAGCGTGAAAACGAGAATGCGCAAATGCGGTTTCAGCAATCCTCGGATAAGACTGACAATCACATTTGCACAGATAAGAACAAACGCCGTCGCGCCTGCCATGGTCATAGCAGGTTTCATCCCGTTGGTCACCGCCAGAGTCGGGCACATACCCAGAAGCTGCCGATATACCGGATTTTCCGGTATGATTCCGTTTATGAACCGTTCGAGTGCAGTGGGTCCTTCGTTTGCCATAATTTATGGACTTCCTTTCGTGTACTTATTCTTTTTGACGAAGCGCTTCTTTCAAATTTGAAATTGCATCGTTGACAATTCGGGTCACGCTCACCGACGAAATCGTTGCACCCGTAAGCGCACGAACCTGGTTCTCACTGGATGGGTCGGTCTTGACCACCACGAGTGGTTGATCCGCTGGTTTTCCCTTAAAGCGATCTTGAAACTCTTTACTCGTAATATAATCGCCGAGCCCGGGTGTTTCCTTTTGTTCAAGCACGTATAAGCCGCTGATGGTTTCGACGTGAGGATCAACGCCTATCAAGAGTTCAATCTTGTCGGCAAATCCCTGTCCACCTGCCGTAATCACCCAACCGACATGTGATCCTTCCGCGGATATCGCTTTATACACCTGTATGTCCTTGCCGTCTTTGCCCACTACCAGCATTTCTTCCGTTTTGGGCTTAACCGCACCGGGAACAAGTTGAGGTATCACATCAAACGTCTCGCTTTTCTTGTTCCTCGTAATCCGGTCACCGAGCATAATCTGAACGCCGGCAAGACCTCCTCCGTAAACAATTGCGAGTACAAGTATCAGCCATGCCTGCCCTATGTAATTCTTTTTAGACCTTTCACCCATAGAATCCTCTTTGTATGTCATGTACTATTACGCACTTTGTCGAGCAACGCCGCCCAGCGGTCGCGGAATCGCCAACTGGTTAATCAAAGGGACTACGGCATTCATGAGAAGGACTGCGAACATCACGCCTTCCGGATAACCGCTGAAGATACGAATTAATACCACAAAAAATCCCACACCACAGCCGAAGATTACTTTACCTTTCGGCGAGAGAGGACTCGAGACCGGATCGGTGGCGATAAAAAATGCGCCAAATACGAGCGCGCCGCTCACAAGATGTTGAAGCATCGTGAGCGATGATAACCCGGCGATATTTGCCAGCCCTGTAAGCACGGAAACCGTGATGAGCATGCTAAGTGGAATTTCCCAGGATGCGGTTCGCCTGACACAAAGATAGAGTCCGCCGATAAGACATGCCAGAACGCTGGTCTCCCCGAGCGAGCCGTTATGCGACCCCAGAAAGAGCAGCCATAGTGAAGGCATCGCCGCTGCTTTGGTTTTGGCTGCGGTAAGCGGCGTGGCTTGCGTGACAATATCAATGACTGCGTCGGGATTGACATAGGAAGAGGCGCCAAGTACGCGTGCAAAACTCAACATCACAAACGCACGCCCGACCATGGCAGGATTGAAAATGTTGTAACCGAGCCCGCCGAATACCGCTTTTCCCAACGCAATTGCCGCGACTGCACCGATTACGGCAACATACCACGGCGCGCTCCACGGCAACGAAAGCCCGAGAATAACGCCGGTCACGGCAGCGGAATAATCATCAATAGGCACCGGTTTACCGCGCATCTTGCTGAACAATGCTTCGCTTGCCATACATGACAGAACACAAATACCTACCTGGACAACCGCATACCATTGAAAAAAATAAATCCCCATAGCAACAACAGGAACAAGGGCGATCAGAACATCGATCATCATCCGGCGCGTGGTGATCGACGTATCCGAAAGATGCGGCGCCGGCGCTACATATATGTTCGGTGCAGGCCTCTCTGAAGTTGCTGTCATTTTCTTGTCTTGTTGAGTTTTTTCATTATTCGCCATCGTACTCTCAGGTATAGTATAAATGTTATTTCTTTTCGGACTTCTGCGCCTCCTGGTACAACACCTTACCATGACGAATCAGTTGAACAAGCGGAATACTTGCCGGGCATACATAGGCACAACATCCGCATTCCATACATGCAGTGATTGAATAGCGCGCTATAACGTCGATGTTTTCCATACGAGATGCAATAGCGAGTTTTGTGGGAACCAGGTTCATCGGACATACATCCACACAACGCCCACAACGCACACAACTGGTCTCCTCTGCTTTGCGCACTTCATTCTCGGTCAATATCGTTATCCCGCTTGTTCCCTTGGTTACCGGCACATTCGGAGAAGCCAAGGTAAATCCCATCATGGGACCACCGGCAATCACGCGCACGGCTTCGGGTTTCACGCCCCCGCATGCCCTGATCAATTCCTTATAGCTCGCCCCGATGGGGACAAGCAGGTTCTTGGGCTCTGTTATCCCTGAGCCGGAGACGGAAACGATACGATGAGTTAAAGGCTTGCCACGCAAAACCGCACGTGCAAGCGATGCGGCTGTTGCAACATTAAGCACCACAAAGCCGATATCAGGGGGAAGCCCACCGACAGGTACTTCCCTGCCTGAAACCGCTTTGATAAGTTGTTTTTCCCCGCCCTGGGGATACTTGGTTCGTACAACTTGAATCCTTACTTCGGTGCCCTCGGCTGCCTTTCGCATCGTCTCGATCGCTTTGGGTTTATTATCCTCTATACAAACGGCGACCTCGTGGGCACCCGTAGCATATTTTGCGAGCAACGCGCCGGATATAATCGGCTTGGGCGCCTCCACCATAAGTCGATAATCGGCGGTGAGATAAGGTTCGCATTCGCACCCATTTATTAAAAGAGTCTCGATAGGAGATTCTTTTTTAGGACGGAGTTTTACATGGGTGGGAAATGCGGCGCCACCAAGTCCGACCAGACCGGCCTCTCGCGCTTTGTTCGCTATTTCTTCCGGAGTGAACTTCTCCAATCCCTCGGTTTCCCATTCACCTCCGTATATGTCTTCGAATAACGCTCTTCCCTCGAGCGGCTGCTCATCCGCCGCCTTGATGGGCACCACGGCTACATGTCTGCCATTAGGTAAAGTTGCAACAGATCCGCGCCCTATCACACCCTTGATACTTGCATGAACGGGCGCCGTTATAAACGCATCGGCATCTCCTACCTTATCACCAAGGGTAACCTCTGTTCGCGGTTTATGTATAGGTGTGCAGGGGGCGCCCAGGTGCTGTAGCATGGGTATCCGGACTTCCCGGGGAGTATTCAATACCTCAATAGGCGAATCAGCGGCAATCTCTTTTCGTTCAGGCGGGTGAATTCCCCGTGGAAACGTCGGCTTATTTTTCGTGAGCGTTATCATAAATTTTTTATCTTTCCCTGTGTTTTCCATAAATGGCGTTCAGAACGAGAGCAGAACCTCCCACTCCCAGAAAAAAACCACCTATGGCACCCGAAATCTGAAGGGTTTCATTGCTTGAAAACAATGATGCACCGATAAGGGCCACTATAATGGGTAAAAGAAAAACAGCAATGGCAATCAAAGCCGATGGAAAACCGCTTATTTGTCTATGCTCGGAGTGTTCAATATCGTCCGGTTCTCCTTGCGAACAACTGGACGATAGCGGACAGTTTTCGCAGGGATTCTCGTCCACTCCCTGATCTCTATGGATATGCATAATTGCAGTCATTTATAAGACGGGATACTACCTCTTTGTTGAGGGATGAAGATCGACATTCCTTTTTTTATTACCACTCTGAGTGGCTTATCCTTAAAATAAAGCAAAAAAAACCCGATTTTAGATATTATTGATAAGTTCAAAATCTACATATTTATCTTAGCATATAACCTACTGCAAGAAAAAGTTCTTTTTCTCAATCCGGAGTATCTTTTGAGAAGAACTTGACTCGATTTGCCTATAAGATGTGTAATAGCCCAATTAATCGTGTACGAAAAGGATTTTTGACCAGGGCAGTCAATAGCCTTTAGCCGCATGAAAAAAGCAATCATTCTGAGAGTGAGGATATAAAATGGTCACCCTTGCAATATTCGGGGCTGGCACCATGGGTAGATTGCATGCCCATAACGCCATCTCTTTACCCAACGTGGTGATAAAATATATATGTACACCTGAACCGGAGAGTGGTTTTGAACTCGCCAACCAGGTAGGCGCCCGCCTTGTGCATGATAAGGGGATGATATTCGAAGACCACGAGGTTGACTTAATCGTCATCTCCTACCCTCCTCATATCCGCAGGGAAATTATAGAACCCGCTCTCGCCGCCGGCAAATATGTCTTTTGCGAGAAACCTCTCGCACATACCATCGCGGAAGCGCGAACTATCAGGCAAATCGACCGGCACGCAAAGACCTGGGTGTCTGTGGGTATGGTGGTCAGATACTTCTGGGAATATAAGACAGCCGCTGATATTGTGAGGTCTGGAAGGTTAGGCAGGGTGGGAATGGTTCGGACAACTCGTGCAGGCAGCTTTCCCCGAGGGTATAAGAACTGGTTTGCCGATTATGAAAAGAGCGGGGGTGTCCTGCTCGACATGGCTATTCACGACATCGATTTTCTCTGCTGGGTTTTCGGAAGACCGGTAAGGGTCTATGCAAATGGTTTGCGCTATGCTCAAAAGACTGAAAACGACTATGTTCTTGTGACCATCAGATTTGAGGGCGGAGAGATCGCTCACGTTGAAGGAAGCTGGCTTGAACCTCCCAATACGTTTTATACCACCTTCGAGATAGCATGCGAGCAAGGTCTGTTGGAATATGATAGAAGAAACGTGCGCCCCGTCATGTTTACCCCACTCAACCTTCGTCCGGGCGAGAAGATACCCGTTGTCGTGCCCGAGATGCCGCAATACGAATCGCCTTTCAAGCGTGAACTTCGTGAAGTGATAGAAGCCATCCAGTCAGGCGCCCCACCGCCTATTCCCGTTGAAACAGCCATGCCCGCTCTCGAAGTCGCCGACGCGGCGATTGTGTCCATGCGCAAGGGCGAACCGGTCATTTTAAATTCTAAGGGAGGTGCAGCATGACCATGCAAGTCGGAATGCTCAGCTTTGAACACATGCATGCCTTCAGCTATGCCGCGGTTATAAAGGAACTCCCAGATGTCGAACTTGCTGCAGCATGGGATGAAGAGCCCGAACGCCTTCATAAAGTTGAAACGCAGTTCAATATACCTGTATGTTCAACCTCCATCGATAAGGTGCTCTCGATGCCGCTCGATGCGGTCGTTATATGTTCCAGAAACAGCACGCACCGCACACTGGTTGAGAACGCAGCCGGCGCAAAAAAGCACATCCTCTGCGAAAAACCTATTGCCACCACGATTGAAGATGCCGGGGCAATGATACAAGCTTGCCACAAAGCAAGGGTAAAATTCATGAGTGCCTTCCCCTGCCGTTTCATACCTCAAATAATGCGTGCACGAGATATTTACCGCGAAGAAAGCCTCGGTGAAGTGTACGCGGTGAGAACGACCAATCATGGTATGATGCCGGGTGGATGGTTTATCCAACCGGAATTATCCGGCGGCGGAGCTGTCATCGACCATACCGTTCACGTCATCGACCTCTTACGATGGATAACGGGTCTCGAAGTCACCGAGGTCTATGCGGAAATGGATACGCTGCTCAATGACATCCCCTGTGAAGATTGTGGATTGCTCAATTTTAAACTCGGAGACCGCATATTCGGCACACTCGATACCAGCTGGTCGCGCCCCCGATCCTTCGTCACATGGGGTGACGTCACGTTACGGTTTGTAGGTTCAGAGGGTATTCTTGAAGCAGACGGATTCCCACGTGCATTCCATATTTTCGATAACAATACAAAAACATCTCACACGACCTTGTCGGGACCGGACAATCCTGATAGAGAGATGATGAAAGAATTTATTGCCGCCATTCGTGAGGATAGAGAACCTATGATTACGGGCAAAGACGGTATGGAAGCGCTCAGGGTCGCACTAGCTGCCTACGAATCCGCCAAAACCCTGAAAACCGTGAAACTCTCCCATTCATAAAACACGGGTAGCCCCCCAAAAGAAGTCAATTTCCGGGGTCGAACCTTAAAGTTTGCACTTCTTTTTTAAAACCATACGGATTATATAATTTGTAGTCGTATGCCGGTCGGGATTGATGGAAGTCGGGATCAAATTGATTATTCGAACTGAGTAG
>CAZSMK010000097.1:0-8104 GCA_964608095.1 uncultured Candidatus Sumerlaeota bacterium
GCTCTCAAGGGCATTTACCTTAAAGGAGTCGGACTGCGCGTTATCGCCATGGATGTGCTTTTTCTTTTAATTTTTGGCGTCGTCGTCATCTTGTTCGCAAATCTGAAATTCAAGAAGAAATTGGAATAATATATTGTTTGAACGTATCAAACATATGTTGATCAAGGAATTTATCCAGGTTCTCCGAGATGCAAGGATGAAGGCCGTCATTTTTCTTATGCCGATTGTGCAGCTTATCATATTCGGCTATGCAGTGACGACAGACATCCGAAATGTGCCGACAGCGATATACGACCTTGACAACAGCGTGGCAAGCCGGGAACTTATTGCACGATTTGAGCAGTCGGGGTATTTTACGGTTACCTCCAGTATCGATGATCCTGCCGATGCACACGCACTTTTAGACCATGGTGAGGTCAGCGCTGTAATTCAAATTAACCATGGATTTGCAGGAAATCTGCGTGCCGGTAAAACCACATGTGTACAGATTCTTATCGATGGTACGGATTCAAATACTGCAGGAATTATTTTGAATTATAGCAATAAAATCGTTCGTGCCTTATCGCGAAAAATTCATGTTACACGGTATACCCAGCTCAAAGGACCGGGGTTGCGCCCGCCTGAAGTGCTACTGCACAACCGGGCATGGTACAATGAAAATCTCGAAAGCCGTAATTTCTACGTGCCGGGCGTTATAAGTATTCTTGTCACGCTTATTACCCTGATGCTGACAAGCATGGCTATCGTCCGCGAAAAAGAAATCGGAACGATGGAGCAGATTATGGTCACCCCCATCACCTCCACGGAATTCATTCTTGGCAAAACAGTACCGTTTTCAATTATTGGTTTTGTCGATGTAATACTTATTACGGTTGTTGGAGTGTTCTGGTTCAATGTGCCGATCCGGGGGAACTTACTCCTTCTTTTTGTCGCCACTGGTCTGTATTTGATGAGTACTCTTGGCGTGGGTCTCATCATCTCGACTGTTAGTAACACACAGCAGCAGGCTATGATGAGTACATTCTTTTTTTTTTTCCTGCTGTCCTGTTATCGGGATTCATGTTTCCCATCGCCAATATGCCGGTTGCCGTACAATGGTTGACTATCATTAACCCGCTCCGTTATTTTCTTGTCATCATAAGAGGGATCTTTTTAAAAGGAGTGGGACCGTCCAGCCTGTGGCTCCAAATGCTTGCTTTGGCAATAATGGGCATCATTACACTCGTAATTGCTTCGCAACGATTTCGAAAAACCCAGGCATAACTAACAATAAACTGGAGTGAAATGTGAAGCGTTTCTTTATTGCAATACTTGCTTGTCTGGTGGTGTGCGGTTGCCGGTTAACAAACGCATCTGATCACTCGCGGCGGAATCAATCCCCTCATCCTGCCATACAGGCTGACGATGCGTTGACTTCTCCTTTACACTTCGTCCCTCACGACTACCCGGTGAGGGTGGTTTCCGTTGAAGCCGATGAGGCGTTCACGAATATATTTCGTCCGCGTAAAAAAGGCTGGCTCGGTTCTGATGCTGCCCATTCCATCCCTCTATCCGACACCAACATTCTATGGCTCTTCGGCGATACCCTGGTCGGAGAGATGCGGGACGGCACACGCGTCAGGGAAGGATTCGAGTTTATTCATAACGGTATCGGCATCCAGGACATTTCTTCCGGTGTGCCCGGCGACATCACCTTTTACTGGCAAACCAGCGACGGGAAAAGCAGCGACTTCTTTCCCTCTGTCGTAAGTACGCATTATGTAACAAATCTAAAATGGGCTTTTGAATGGTCCACCATGGGAATGATTCTTGACAGTCACCTCTTCGTCTACACTTACCGTATAGAAGCAGGAGAGGAAGGCGAGTTCTCGATGCCAACGACCTTGATACGTGTCCCCAACCCCCTCGCCCCACCGGAGCAATGGAAAACGAAATCGTATGACCTTGGAATCGGCAATGCTCATCAAGGATTTCACTCCGCCATACATGTCAAAGAGCCCTACGTGTATTTTCTGGGGTATGACGATCTGACGACTCATCCACTGGTTCGTCGCGCTGTGTTGGCACGTGCAAAGACAAAAGACCTGCTGGAGGGCGGTCTTAGCGAGGTCTACGAGTTTTGGACGAAAGACAAGACCGGCGCAGCCTGGAAACCACACCCCGAGAATCTCGTCTCATTATTCTACCCCGGCAACACGGAGACCGGAATACACTATATTTCCGAATGGGGACTGTACGTAACTTTTGCGTACGAGCCCAATTCACCCGATATATTTTTGACCGTAGCGTCTGAACTCACCGGTCCCTGGAGTGTGCCCGTAAGCATATACAAAGTACCCGAGCACGATGGTTCAATTCCAATTATTTCGTATGCGGTAAGACCGCATCCGGAGTTTTCGACCAAACCGGGCGAACTCGTCGTCAGTTATGCAACGAACAGCAAGACCTGGGGAACCCAACCATTGTTCAGCCGCGAGGGTGCGGAGATTTATTTCCCTCGCATCATTCGCGTTCAGCTGGCATTAAACGAGGAGTATAAAGACCCATGATGACAGGGCGGGACAGGGTAAACACTGCGATGCGGCATGGGCAGCCGGAGCGCGTGCCTGCATGGTGCCAGCTGAGTCTCGAACATATCCTGCGCAACTCTTTCTCAGAGGGCGAGTATCCCCGTACAATCGACGAGTATGTGCAGGCTGAGTGCGCCATGACCCTCCGCTACGGATTCGACGGCGTAGTTTTGTATTTACCCGGTATGCGCGAACACACGCGAGTCGACGAGTTCCTTAAAGAATGGATTCATGGAGTTCCCCAGGGGGACGCGAGTCATGACTTCCAAACAGCCGACCCGGACGCATGGGAACGAGAGACACTGGAATACGAAGCGGCGGATTTTTACAGCAGTCGGCTTGCACGCGACATTTTAGGAGACGCCTACCACATCGGCGGGGGGGCAGCCGACGCATTTTCCCGCGCGATTCAATGGTTTCCCACCATGGAAGAAGCAATGATGGCTATGGTCATGGACACTGCAAAGTTTGCAGCATTGGTCGCTTTCTTTGAGAATCAATGCATCGCGTGGGCACAAGCCCAGATTCGTCTGGGCGACATCGAAAGTATTCATATCTCGTCACCGTATGCCGGCTCCTCTTTTATTTCGCTCGAAACCTATAAAACCCTTGTGCTGCCACAGCTCACGCGCCTTGCAGACGCGTTGAAGCCGGAGCCTGCCTTCTCCTATGTACATACGTGTGGCTTTCTTTCCGACCGGCTCGAGCTCATCGCCTCCTGTGGTGCGGACGGTATCGAGTGCCTTGACCCGGCGCCGCTCGGTAATGTCGAACTCGGCGAAGCCAAGAAACGCATCGGTGACAAGGTGTTCCTGAAAGGGAACCTCGACTCGGTGAATACGCTTCTTTATGGAACCGATGAGGCAGTCGACCGTGCTATTATGCATTGTCTCGAGGTGGGAATGCCGGGCGGGGGATATATTCTCAGCACCGCATGTTCCGTTGCTCCGGCAGTACCACCCCGGCGCGTTCGACGCGTTTCCGACCTTGCGGAACAATTTGGCGAGTACAAAAATCCTTAACACGCTTAAACATTTTATGTCACTCCGCACTTATCTATCCAATTTATTCATGATCGAACTCTTTTTTGAATTTGACTTTCAGCCTCATCTTACCAACACTGAAATATACGAGTTTAAAAATTTTTTTCTGCAAGGAGTTAAGGATTATGAACTATAAAATGAACATACTATACGTACTCGTAATAATGGCGCTCACGCTCATGACAAATGTGTTATGCGGAGCATTAATCCCACCACCGACGCCTACACCGACGCCCACACCGACACCACTACTTCATCACGACTTTGAAGTATGTCCCGACGGATGGACATTCAAGGGCACAATTAACCCATTCGATACCCCCGGCTCACTTGCGGAGAGTGGCGTTCTGGGGCTGACGCCCGCCGGTTCGGTAAATTGTTTCTCATACTGGGAAAACTACTCCATTATCACGAGCAGCGCGGCAAAATACCGCGCACGCTTTACGGTCGGCAGCACTGTCTCAAACAGCGATGACTCCGTATCATTCCGGCTTCGCGCTACACACCAGGAGACCTGGTTGAGCTGGAACAGGACCGTAAACAGCTATAATTGCGCTTCACCACATCTTGGGGTAAACAAAGACTACGATCTATACATAGCGCCCACTGCAAAGCCCGTCGTAACATCAAAGGTAGGTCCATCACTTCTCCTCTCCTTTGACATAATGAGCTTCAATCCTGACGACGATTGCAACTGTTATGTCTTCCTCGACGAAATAGTGGTACAGGAAGTAGGATGGATGGACCCTGCGGTCATGACCTACTGGACATTTGGAACCGGCTCAGAGGGGTGGCAATTCAAGGGTGGCATTCCCGGTTTCGACCAGGCTGGCTATGACTCGAGCGGTGGACAACTTACACTCAATCCGCTTGGCTCCGCCAACTGCTTCTCCTACTGGCTGAGTCCCGATGTATCTGTTGAACAAGATAAGGTCTATATCTGCCAGTTTGTCATGTCGAGTTCGGTTGCCAGTTCGTGGGATGCTGTCCAATTCCGTATGCGCGTGAACCAACCCTCCAACTGGCAGGCATGGGAACATATCATTCCCAGTACTACTATCTATTCACCTGTTTCAGGAAGTGATAAATCTTACGATCTGGTGTTTGCTCCCTTGATGGGCACTCTTTCGGATAATGTGCAGCTCTGTTTCGACATAATGAGCTTCAACCCGGACGACAACACGAATTCATCTCTTTACTTGAAAGCAGCTGCGGTTCTCAGACCCGACGTGTCGCCATAAAACAATTCTCGAGAGAAATAACCACGGACATTTTTTTGTGCGGAAAGGCTGCCCTTTGCTGTCTTCTAATAAAAGACAGATTGACGATTATTGATGAAGAATCTCGAAGCAACACAAAAACTCCTTGATGGATTTATACCAGAACAAGGGATTACGCTCGTCCCACCCCCGGGAGAAGGAAAGGGTTTCTGGAGCGGTGGCTCTTTCGCCACCCTTACCAATTCGGCAGAGATATATCTATATTACCGGTTGCGGAGACCGCGCAGTCAACCATACGAAGGGCATCGCGGTTATCGATGCGGTATTGCCCGTAGTACCGACGGAATTTCTTTCGAGACCATCTGGTCTGCGGACAAGAGAGCGTTCGGCGCTCGTTCCATCGAAAAGGGATGTATGGCGCAACGCTCCGACGGATTATGGCTCCTTTACGTCTCTTATGACAACGAACAGACCGAACGGTGGCAGATCGATGTTATGATAGCGGACCATCCCCGCTCATTCGACCCAACGGAACGACGCTCCTTTCTGACGTGCGACAGTGTGGATGCACATGATATAAAGGACCCGCACGTTTTTCTCTATAACGGCTCATTCGCCGTGTTCGCAAACAACACCGCCGAGATCGGCCCACGGGAAGAGACGCTCGTAGCCAAAACCCCTGACGGCTTATCGGTCTCGGTAATCCAGAAGAAGATATTGACACCATCTGTGGACAAAAACGCCTGGGACGCATACAGCGCACGCCTGACCGGAATACTTCCCCTCTCCGACGGCTTCCTTATGTTTTATGACGGGCAACGCTTTGGTGGAGAAATCTGCGAGGAGGATTGCGGTATCTGTTGTTCTTCCGACCTTTTTGGTGCGTACAATCGCCTGTTTACTGAAAAGCCGTTCAGGACAGGAGTAAGGTATCTCCAGGGCTTCTGGTTGGGGGAATCGTTGATGCTCTATTACGAATTCACCCTGCCCAGCGGCGCGCACGAACTCCGCGTTATTAAATTAAAATCTTAAGGTACTTATCGGTTGAAGACGAAAAGAACAAAAACGAGGTCGCAACGGATGAAGTGGTGGCGCGAGGCACGCTTCGGCATGTTTATTCATTGGGGACTGTATTCCCAGCTCGGTCGTCACGAATGGGTCATGTACCGAGAGCGGATTCCCGTTAAGGAATACGAGGAGCTGGCGAAGACATGGAACGCCCGACCGCGTCCTGCGCGGGAATGGGCACGTCTCGCACAAAAAGCCGGCATGAAATACATGGTCATGACGACCAAGCACCATGAAGGATTCTGCCTCTGGGATACACACCACACGGACTACAATGCGGTCAGGTGCAGTCCCGGACGCGACCAGGTTCAGGAATTTGTCGACGCTTGCCGCGAATTCAACCTCAAGATCGGATTTTACTACTCGCTCATGGACTGGCATCACCCGGATGGTATGCGCTGTAAAACGAGCGCGGCAGCGCGACGACGGTTCGTGGCGTTCACTCATGGTTGCGTACAGGAGCTCTGTTCCAACTATGGGAACATCGATATCCTCTGGTATGACGTCCCTTACCCGTTGCTCAAACCTGAGCAATGGGAAAGCGAAAAAATGAACGCCATGGTGCGACGGCTTCAGCCGAATATTATCATAAACGACCGGTCTTTGCTGGATGAGGATTTTGCCACACCGGAAGAACACATTAACGCAGCGCCCGAAGGCAGAGACTGGGAGGCGTGCATGACGTTCAACGGCGCATGGGGTTATATGCCCTCCGCTATCGATTGGCGTTCTCCACGCGACGTCATCATGATGCTATGCACGGTAACTGGTTACGGCGGGAACCTTCTGCTGAATGTCGGACCAGCGCCCGACGGGTCGATCCCGCCCGAAGCAGTCGATCGCCTCTCCACCGTGGGAAAATGGACACGCCGCTATGGCGAAGCAATGTACGGCGCCGTCGACCGAATCGACCGGAGGTTCTTTCGCCAGTTCACGGGCTCCTATACGTTGAAAGGCAGAACAGCCTATTTCTGGTGCGACAAATGGCAGGGTAACCGGCTGACGCTGGGCGGGCGCTATCCTGAAATTCTTGACGCTCGATTCCTCGATTCGCAAAAACCCATTGCGTTCAAGCAGGAACGCGACCGTGTTATTCTTTATGACCTGCCCGAGTCGTGCCCTGATAAGTTTGCGGGTATAGCAGTTATCAAGATTCAGTTCGCACGACAACCACGCAGACGATTTCGATATTTTATGTAACGGCTACTTTAAAGTAGCGGCTTCGGCGTACAACAAAATTTCTCTCAATCGTGTAATTTTTCTTGCCATTTAGGGGCTAATATGAGTACAGAATATCATTAACTGGATGGATTTCGCGTAATGCGCCAAAAAGTAGATACAGTGGATCACACTTTTTAAAAGGGGAAAAACCAAGGAGGCTAATTATGAACGGAGAGCAAGAAACAAAGGATGTTCTTGTGGTGGTCTCAAAATTAAAGAAGTACATTCGCTCGAAGTATGGCATGAACACCTCGGGAAACGTTGCTGATATCTTATCGGACAACATTCGTGCCATGTGCAACAAGGCGGCGGAGCATGCCCAGAACGATGGACGCAAAACCATCATGTCACGCGACTTCGAATAAAAAACTTTTGTGTTCAGACCTCGAAATTTGCTATGGACTGAGGAGGAGTTCTTTGAATGAGACCGAGTCAAGATAGAGCCAGGAGAAGGTGTCGTTATCCGATGTGAAACTCATGAGGTCGAAGGAACACAGGACGGTTGTGTCGCCCGCCCAAATTAGCTTCGGCGCGAATAGTACCCTATATGGCTTGGTTTCTATGGATGTGGGCGACAGCTGATTAAAACTCTCAATCATGTGCTCCCATGCCTGCCAACTCCCTTTCTGGTTCACACGAAGTCGAAAATGTACCGCTTCGTCTGCGTCAGTCACACTACTCCCCACCTGAAACTCTACTGCATATACCTTGCCATGCTCTATCGCCACCTCTGGGCTGCAAAAAAATCCGAAGCAATCGGTCGATCCGTTCGGGCTGAGACCAAGAAACCCTCCCGATACCGAAGAGATAGGCAGGTCAAGTGGGGGAACTTCTCGTAATTGCCACCCCTCATCTCCCGTCTCAAAGGTGTATTCCATGAGCGCCGACGAATCCGCCACTCCTGTCTCAACCACACTCACCTCGTCGAGATATATCCATGACGTTACATCGTTTGCGTCATCAAGGCTCATGAGATCAAAGG
>CAZSMK010000098.1:0-40520 GCA_964608095.1 uncultured Candidatus Sumerlaeota bacterium
ATCGGTATCTTACAACAATAATGAGCACAACATTCAATCTTAAAACCGATTGTTTAGTCTAATTGTTTCCCGCAAAACTCCTATTTCGCGAATCTCTCAATCTGTGGTAAGTTTTCAGGAATTGAAGTAAAAAAGAAGGATTCCTTATCATCATCGGTATCATACCATAATGATGAAAGAACGCACAGATTATGCTCGAGACATCAAAAATAAAAGGGTTAATAAAATACCCAATAACATGCAGAGAATTCACCTTTCAGATGTATATCATCGATGTAACACTCCAGAATCGAACCAATAGGAACCGGTCCTGCATAAAAGTAAAAATATAGAAAGCGAGTTTGAGACAGCAGGTCGTGCAGACTCAAAGTCCCCGCCCCTTCAATTAAATCGGGATTCCACAAATCGATTTCAACCTTTTGAAATGTTTTGCCAGGTTCAGGCGTGTACGACCAATAAATCTTCGGATAATCAGGGTCAGGGTAAGTCTCTAACACTATTTGGAAAACTTGACCATTAAGGACAGGTTCAAAGCAGATAAAGAAGGTTAGCGTGTCAAATGACGTGATATTTCCCGGATAAGCCAATGTCGACTCTCCCGCTACGGCCGGCATAGGTACACCAAATCCCGCGCTGATATATCCTTCGTAAATCCAGTGTGTCTCGGGAATAGTAGCCTTCAGTGCACCTATCGGAGTTTGTTCTTGTGCCAAGATCAATCCCGAATCACTCAGGCTAAAGGTAGATAAGATATACCCCAGGGGCCACACATAATCAGAAATCCATTCGCGCATTACTCCATCAGCCATAAGATCCAGGTCTTCGACATCGTCCAGAACAAATGTACCGAAGGCGGCGGTTCTGCCCCCGATCTGGGTATAGCCATAAGGACAAAAAACAAAAGTAAAAGTTAAAACCCAGAAGATAATGAATATGAGCGAATGTTTGCTCATTCTTTTTCTCTTTTTCTTCTTCTTTTTTTTATATATTAATACTGGATAAATTAAAACCACCTTATGTTAGTAGCATCTTTATGAGCTGATGTCAAGATAATGATTCTCGACTGTAATGAGGTTGGGGGGTCACATACCTGTTGTCTTTATATAGTTATTGTACGCATCGTACCAAGTTGCAATGTCCTCGGGGGAATACCGGTCAAGAGTGACTGATTGAGAGACGACGTGGCGCATTTGATTCAATGAGTGCAATTCGCCAGCAGCCATGAGCTGCACACCAAGGTTGCCCATGGCAGTTGACTCGACAGGTCCTGTAATTACCTCTTTACCAAGTGCGTTCGCTATCCATTGGCACAACAACGTGTTCCGACTTCCGCCACCGACGACGTAAAGGGTGTTAAAGCGTGTACCGCTCAATTCCTTTAGCTGCTCGAACACATACCGGATCTTGAATGCCATACTTTCAGTTATACACCGCAGGAGGTCTTCCGCTCGTTCCGGCACAGGTTGTCTTGTGTTTGCACAATAATCTCGAACGCGTTCGGGCATATTACCCGGTGCTAAAAAGAGTGGATCATCCGGGTCAATGAACGACCGAAAGGGCTGACCGTGGGTGGTTAATTCCGTAATCTCGTCCCAATTCATCACCTTGCCTTGTTCTGCCCAGGTACGTCGCGTCTCCTGAAGTAACCATAGCCCTGTAAGGTTCTTGAGGAATCTGAATGTTCCATTGACGCCGCCCTCGTTTGTAAAGTTCCCCTTTAAACTTTCCGTCGTGATTATGGGCTTATCGAGTTCTGTACCGAGTAATGCCCAGGTACCCAATGAGAGATAGGCGAAGTGCGATTCTTGTGTCGGAACAGCCGCCACTGCGGAGGCTGTATCATGTGTTGCCACGGCTATCACGCGTGCGATGGTTTCGCCAATCTCATCCTGAACACTCGCCTGCATTCTACCCAGGTCTGTCCCGGGCTGCACAATATCCTGGAAAATAGTACGCGGTATCTGTAGCGCCCCAAGCAATTCTTCCGACCATTGCCCGCTATGAGCATCAATAAGCTGCGTAGTGGTGGCATTGGTGTATTCCGACACCCACTCGCCGGTCAGGAAATAGTTGAACATGTCGGGAATCATAAGAAAAGAATGCGCCTGCTCGAGCACTGATTTATGCATTTCCCGAAGCGCAATTAATTGATAAATGGAATTAAAAGGCAGGAATTGTATCCCCGTTATCTCGTAGATGCGGTCTCTGGCAATGTCGCTGAACACACGCTCCATCATTCCATCGGTGCGTTGGTCGCGGTAGTGGACGGGATTATGCATGAGTTGACTGGCACTGTCGAAAAGACCGAAGTCTACACCCCATGAATTTATGCCGATTGAATCAAGCGACTGCGATTCTTGCTTGAGGTATGCGATACCTTCTCTAATGCCCCGCTTGACCTCATGGTACAATCGCAGGATATCCCAATGCAACGTACCGAGGAGTTGCACCGGTTCATTGTCAAACCGATGAAGGACATCCATAGAGAGTCGTGTGCCGTCGAACGAACCGGCAATAACGCGCCCCGACGATGCCCCTAAATCAACGGCAATTCCGTTCCACATTTTTTTCGTCATAAGATGCCCTCTTTCTCTGGCGTCTCGAAAAAATGACACTGCATAGCGTATCAACGCTTGACGGCTATGACAATCTCAAAAAAGTGTTGTCACGATGCACATTTATTATTTATGGCGAATACTCTTAGTCTCGGAATATATTTAAATTTATGATCTTTGGTTAGATATATAGTCATGAGCACAATTGCCACCCCATCCCGTCTCGTGTGACGATTGTACTATTGCGCGATGAGGATAATGAATCCTCCTTGACTTCATTTAACGAATGATAAAGAAATAGGTGTCTCGTTTATATCTTGTGATTACAGGAGTTTGATTATGCATCTATTAGAGAAATTTTCTATCGTTCCATATGTTGCTATTTTCATGATTTTTCTTTTACCTGCTGGTGATAAAGCGTTTTGTTCTCAACCGGACTATTATGAAGATTTTGAGACAAGTCTCGATAACTGGAGGGTAGGGGATAAAGGAAAACAACCCTTGGTCTTGGTGGACGACAGGGCACGTTCAGGAAAGCGATGCGCCTATTCGGGCGCTCCCGGAAACATGAGGGTATCGCGCTACACATTTCCGTTGCCCCTTGTCGGGAGATTGGAGATATGGTTTTACGACGATATGGCAGCGGAGAAGCATCAAATCGCCGGGGCTAACAGCAACAATAATGAATTGCTTGGCATTGTGTGTAAAGGCGGGGATACCTACGAGGTCAGGGTGGGAAAGACCTATGCAAAAACGTCTGTCAAGCGTACAGGAGGTTGGCACGAGTTTGCCTGGGAGTGCGATGGGGTAAAGACCACCGCATTCATTGATGGAACGAAAGTGTACGTAAACGATCGGCTTGACCGAATCGCCTATATAGCGCTTGGCAGTTTCTGGGATGCGTCCACAGGATGGTGGGATGATCTCAGGGCATATATAAAACCACCTTCTGCTGCTTATGCCTTTGTGGAAGCAGAGTATGCGTTCCGCCAGACGATTTCCGAAGATTCTCCACTCGGCATTATGAAACTTAACGGCGCCTCGGGTAAGGCAATCAAATTACCTGCTTCTTCGGGATTCATAACCGAATGGGCGCTTTTTGCCGAAGAAGAGAAACCCTATCGTGTGCTTTTTAAATATGCGACGGACAACGGAACATCGGTGCAAAATATTATGTTTAACGGCGCTCAATCCGAGGTTGAGTTTTCCGATACTGGCGGCGCGGATTTGTGGGATTATTGTGCGGTAGGGGTGAAGGCTGAGACGGGATTACAACCTCTTCAAATAAAGGCACAAGAAGCCTGCTTGATCCTGGATTGGATAGCGCTTATACCCGAGGGCAGTAACCCAGAGAGTTACGGAGAGGAGTTTGACCGATGGTTGCTGAAACGAGACTGGCTCGAGCGCGCGGTAAACCTGACTTCTTCAAGGGCTCAAGAGGCGGGCATTGAACCACCTCGATGGAATGATTGGTGCACTACCACATCCCTGCCACGAGAACGCGTGTTAAAGAATCGTATCGAGCAAGAATACGATGATATTTTCCACTCGATTGATGCAGTCCTTGAGAGCCAGAAACCACTACTCGAGTCTTCGTGGGCGGTGACTCCCTTCAGAGGTATAGGTGAGGAAACAGAACTATCGCGTGAATATCTCCGGCGTTTAGTGCGTTATCTAAACTATTCATTACCCAAAATCACCGACTGGCATTATGCACCCGATTGTCGGTACCATAAACGAGACGATCACCTTGAACACGGTGTGCGGCAGAACGCTGTTGTTGCGTTTGCATACAGCAGTATGCTGCTCGGGACATGGGATGAGGCAGGTGCTTCATTCCATGAAGCGCCTGTTGGCGTTTCACGCAAAAAGGTCGAAGAGGATTTGATACAATTACTGCGTTACATTACCATAACTCATAAGGCAAACTTTCTCCCCACAGGAGATGGGGAGCCGTGGGGCGATCACTGGCAGTCCGCACACTGGGCAAATTTCGCAGGTCAAGCCGCATGGCACGTGTGGGACGATTTACCCGATGACATTAAACTCATGACCGTACGAATGCTGATGTATGAAGCAAACCGGTTCAACAAGCGTCCTCCGGATTCCGGCGTTTTAATCGATACCAAGGCAGAGGAGAACGCGTGGAATTCACAAATTATCGCGCTTGCCGCCTGCATGCTCCCCGGGCATCCGAATAACGAAATCTGGAGCGAACAAGCGATTGTCTGGATGCTCAATTCACTTATCCGTGAAGCGGATCGAGACGAATCGCGCATAGTCGATGGAAAACCGGTCAAAGAGCGTGTCAAAGCGGTGACCATTCATCCGGACTTTACCCTTGAAAATCATGGTCGAGTTCATCCCGACTATATGGCGTGCGGATACCTCAAGTTACGTAACGCACATCTCTACAGGGCTGCAGGTAAACCTGTGCCTGCAAGCTGCTTTTACGGTCTTCAGGAAACCTTTGACATTCTTTATCATCTGACTGCTATTAATGGTTCTTTTTTCTATGTCAATGGACAGGACTGGCGCCCGCATCGCCACGACACATGTCTTATCATGTGGGGAAGCACAAACACGGTGATGAACGACCGGAAGGGTGCATACCTCGAGCGCGCAACACTGGACTTTCTCGAACGGATGCATGCCCCGTTCAAGGACGGTACGGTTGCCGACCCCCGGACGTACATCTACCCAAATCCTGAAGAGGAGATGATGGCGCGCTACGCCGAATTATATCTACATCATCGAATGTACGGCGATGGACCTCCGCCACTGTCAAAAAGCGAATTTCTGAAAAGCCAATCGTATGCGCGCGTATTCGAAATCGGCGGGTTTGTCACACACCGCACCCCGACCAAGTTCGCTTCATTCGCCTGGAAAAACGGCGCAATGGGTCTGGTGTTCCCCTCGGATGACACATGGTTCACGGCGCCATCTGATCGCGGTCTTGTGGGAAGAATCACCTGTGCGGATGTTTTCGATACTCGTCCCGATGTTACCACGCATACCCTTGTTGCGTATGATGGCTTCTCCTTTGGCGCTCGTATAAAACGGTGTGAAGGAAAAATAGAGCAATGGGCGGTAATGGTTTCTCTTCCTGACGATCCCGTCGTATATATCGAGCGCCTTGTTGCGGTTGAGGATATAGAGGTTCGCGAAGTCGCCACTGCTATTGCGGCACTATTCAACGAAGATGCGCCCGGCATAATTCCCAATCACCGCACTCTTCGCCATGCACATGATTCTGTCGCCATTACAGGCGTATCGGATGAACCTGAAGAGATATATGAGTGGAAATCCCGATGGGTAAATGTCGAGGGCAAGTTGGGCTTTGTGACTACACAGGGGACGATTGCCTACCGAGATAACAATCAGTATCGTTCCGGTCGTTTAGAAGAGGAGATTGTGGGGAACTACCATAAGGATATGGGACGGGTGACCGGCGGCACAGAAATCAGTGCAACTGCGATAGCGCTAATACCAAACCAGGCGCCTGAGCAAACCTCGTCGGTTCGACTGACTCTCGAACGGATAAGTGATACGGGTTTGCTCGTTTGTTTCGATGATGTTCATATCCTGGCAAACATGGGTTCTCGCCACAAGATCATTACGCTTGAAGGTAAAAACTACGAGCTCGATTCTCTCGAGGTCAAAATTCTGAACGGTTCATAAAGCGATAGATGTCCTTTCGTTATATGCCCGACAACATCTATCCTGCGTTGACTCAAAGACGATAATTATGGTCTAAGCCACAAACTATCGCTTAAGAAACTGTTTGACCTTTAAGTTAATATATTGATATAGAACAATTTGTAGAACTTAAGGAAGTAGATTTATGAAAGAGATTATTTTTCTTTGATGAGGAGGTTTCATGATGAAGTATTATATTAAATCTACGATAATAACTTTAATTATTTCAATGTTTTTTATTTCCTCGTTTGCTGAACTTTCCATTGAAATTTCCAATCCTACAAAACGGGCATGGGTGGAGGCTCCAGTGGTTGTCGCATGGAACGAACAGTTGAACACCCTCGGTTCGACCGACCTCGTTCTTTACGGTTCGGAACTTCTACCGGTTCAGGTTGACGACCTCGACGGAGACCGCAAGCCCGACGAAATTGTGTTTCTCGTTAACCTTCGTCCCGGTGAAACAAAAACGTATACAGTGAAGAAAAATACCTTCGGGTTTGAGCCACCCCCTCGCGCTCATGCAGGTATGTATCTGAAAGGGATTGAAGGGGCGGGTTGGGAATCCGACCGCCTGGCGTTCAGGATTTACTGGGATGAGCGAAACGCAACGGACATCTACTGCAAACGAACACCTGTTCTCGGGCTCGAACAATATGCCAGGCCTGAGGTAAATTACCACGTCGAGACTCCATGGGGTATGGACGTGTTGAAAGTAGGTCCCGCCCTGGGTGTCGGTGGATTCGGCGTTTGGCTGGATGACAAGGTTCAAAAGGTTGTAAAAACCGACAGGGATTTCAAGGTGATTGTGAATGGACCGATTCGCGCCGTCGTCGACCTCATCTACACCAACTGGAGCGTGGGTTCACGGAAGTTCAACCTGAACGTGCGAATCAGTATGATCGCGGGTCAGCGCTGGTCTGAAACTGAACTTCGGCTCGTTCCGCTGGATGACGGTGCCTACCCCGAGTTCGTGACTGGTGTCGTAATACACGACGAGACCACACTTATACAAGACAAAGCCGCAGGAATACTCGGCAGGTGGGGTCTTCAAGCACTTGCGCCCGGTGAAAAGCCGAAAGGGAGCAATCTGGGGTTTGGGGTCGTGGTCTGCCCCGCGGACATTGTCGAGTTCGGCGATGATGGGATTAATTCCTTTGTGCGCTTGAAGGGAAAAATGGAATCAACTTCCGAACAATCTGAAGCGAGGCAACCGATGTATGTGCAGTACAAATCGCACGCCAGCTGGGTCAACGAACCTGGTGGCGCCGATTCGACACAGGCTTATGAAACCATGCTTCGCGACCTCGCTCTCCTTGAACCGAAAGTTTCATTTTCAAACAAATAAAAACTCGTGTTTCTGGAAAGGATGAGAACTATGGAAGTGCGTTATTTACCAGATCCTGTACGGTACAAAACTCTCGGAACTCCGGAGTTGAGAAGTAATTTTCTTATCGAGGAGCTTTTCGTCCCCGGTTCCGTACGCCTCGTGTATTGCAGTGTGGACCGGACAATTGTAGGTTCTGCAGTTCCCACACTTAAACCATTACAGCTGGAGGGGGGCTCAGAACTGGCATCCGAATACTTTGCGGAACGTCGTGAGATCGGGGTTATAAACATAGGCGAGCCCGGCACAATCCGGGTCGATGAAAAAGAATACGAGCTCGGTCATTCCGATTTCCTCTACATAAGCCGCGGCAGCAGAGAGATTGAATTCACAAGCAAGGTTATAAACACACCCGCGTACTTCTACCTTCTGAGTTATCCCGCGCACAAAGAGTACCCAACCACACATGCAACGCTCTCCGACATTGAAGCCGCTAATCTCGGTTCGATGGAGGAATCGAATAAACGAAACCTCTACAAAGTTATCCATCCCGGGGGAATCAAAAGCTGCCAGCTCGTAATGGGACTGACCATACTCGAGGAAGGCTCGATCTGGAATACCATGTCCGCTCACACCCATGAACGCAGGTCGGAAGTTTATATGTATTTCGATATTCCCGACGATTCCGTAGTGTTTCATTTCATGGGTTTACCGGAAGAAACACGCCATATTGTTGTGCGGAATAGACAGGCAGTCTTGTCGCCGAGCTGGTCTATACACGCAGGCGCCGGGACACGCAATTACAAGTTTGTCTGGGGAATGGGCGGCGAAAATCAGGAATTTGCCGACATGGATTCTGTAGCGATGGATAAGATATCGTAGCCTTGAAAAAAAAGAGTGTGTGCCTCTACACGTATGATAAAAGAAATCCCGATGAAAAGGGGAGAAGATAATGCATAAAAAAGGATTGTTTTTCTGTGTATTACTACTTGTATCTGCACTGCTTATTCTTTCCTGTGGCGGTCAACAAGAGCAGCAACAAACCGAGATAGGCGACGCACAACGAAAGGTGGTACTCAAAGTAGCATCGGTTCTTCCAGCTGACCATCCTTCCTCGCGTGCGCTCGAGTTTTTTAAAACCCGCCTTGGAGAACTTTCCGCCGGCTCAATGGAAGTCCAACTCTTCCTCAATAGTCAATTGGGTGATGCGTCGGAAGCGATCCAGAATTGCCGGAATGGGAACATCGAGCTGGTTTTCGCCTCTATAGCGCCGCTGGCTCAATTCGTTCCTGAACTCAACGCCCTCGGTATGCCCTACATCTATCGCAATAAAGAACATGAATACGCCGTGGTCGATGGCGCTATGGGGAAAAGACTGTCGGAAAAACTGGAATCGTTCAACCTGCATAACCTCTGTTATTTCGATGCCGGTACTCGGAATATCATGACGAAGAAAGGACCCATCGAGAAACCTGAAGACCTTAAAGGGATGAAGATTCGCGTCATGCCGTCAAGGCTGATGGTGGATACCATAAATCTTATGGGTGCGTCAGCCATTGCTATGAGCCAGGGAGAAGTATATAGTGCGTTGCAGACCGGCGTACTCGATGGGTGGGAAAACAACCCACCGACTTGCCTGTCGTTCAAGATGTACGAGACAGGGTGCATTTATTATGCCTGGACACGCCATCTTGCCGTGCCTGACCTGCTGCTTATAAATGCCGATTTCTATACTAATCTGACAGACGAACAGAGGGATTGGATTAATATGACTGCAACTGAGACGATAGAGAAACAACGTCAGCTCTGGCGGGAGAATGAGCAGAAAGCAGTGGATACGTTAAAAGAGAACGGGATGCTTTTCAATGAGGTTGATATCTCGCTATTCGCAGCCCGTGTCGAGCCTGTATACGAACAGGCGTACAAAAAATACGGCGCTGAATTCGAAGAAATCTGCAAGGCGATAAAGGAAATCCCCTGATGCGAAGACTCTGGATGAATTTCGAAGAAGCGCTGGGCTCCGTTCTACTGGTTGCAATTTGTGGTATCGCCGCTTTGCAGGTAACGAGCAGATATATTCTTGTGAGACCTTTTGCATGGACGGAAGAGCTTGCCACCTATTTGTTTGTGTATCTAACCTGTGTCGGAGCTGCCCTTGCCTTGAAACGACATGAACATTTCGCACTCGAGGTTATTGTCGACCATCTTCCGGACAAAATCGCACTACCCCTCAAATTGATTGTAACACTCCTTGTCTTTGTTGCGTCATGCATTATCTTCTGGTTCGGCTGCCGGTTGACTGTTCAGGGGTGGAACGTTACCACGCCCACACTCGAAATCTCCAGCTCGATACCATACGCAGCAGTCCCCCTTGGCGGGTTGCTTATGATGATACGGTCTTCGGAGATATTCATCCGCCTTGGTAAAAAAGTATTCGTACCTAAAACCACATAAAAAATTCAGAAACGGGAAGATGAGATGGTTGTATGCCTTTTTTTGACATTCTTTATTTTTCTACTTGTAGGGGTTCCCATATCAATGGTCATGATTCTCGCCTCTTCTCTTTCCATAATCGGTTTCAGCAGTTATTCACTGGATATTATCTCCCAGAAACTTTTTTCGCAGAGTAACAGTTTCCCCCTGATGGCAATCCCGTTTTTTGTTCTTGCCGGAGGCATTATGAGCAAGGGTGGTATGTCAGACCGCTTGATCCGGCTTGCGTCGTCGATTGTCGGCACAGTGCGCGGCGGGCTGGCAATGGCAAGCGTGGTCGCGTGCATGTTTTTTGCCAGTATATCCGGCTCGACCGCAGCGACGACTGCCGCTATCGGTATGGTCATGATGCCAGCAGTTGTCAAGACAGGTTTTTCGCGTGGCTCTTCGACCGCGCTCCACGCCTGTGCTGGCTCTATCGGCATTATTATTCCGCCCAGCATTCCCCTTATCCTCATGGGTGTTATTGGCGGGATTTCTATCGGTGAATTATTTCTCGGTGGGATACTGCCCGGCATCGCTATTTGTCTTTCCCTTATGACCGTGGCGCACTTAATCGCACGAATTCAAAAACACCAGCCTTCCGGCGAGTCCCTGAAATTGACAAGAGTTCTTAAGGCGTTCGGGCAATCGATTTTTTCCCTCCTCACGGTCGTCTTTATTGTCGGCTCTATCATGACAGGTCTCGTTACACCCACTGAGGCGGCGATTGTTGCGGTCCTCTGGTCGCTCTTTGTATGCATGGTGTTGTATCGCGAATTGCAATGGAACGATCTGCCTGCCATTCTTGTCCAAACCGTAAAGATCACGGGCATTGTCGTCTTTTGTATTGCAGCCACCGCTCCATTCGCATGGCTCCTTACTATTGAACAGGTCCCTGTCCTTATTGCTACGGCGATGACGGGCCTTTCGCAAAATCCTGTTGTTCTCAAACTGATGATGATCGTTATCCTGCTCTTCGTAGGCACCTTTCTCGATTTGACTCCTGCAGTCATTATTCTGGTTCCCATTTTCATGCCCATCGCATACCATATACACATGCCGCCGGTTCAGTTCGGGCTCATGATGATCATGGCATTAGGAATCGGACAATGTACACCACCGGTTGGGATATCTCTCTTTGTTGCATGCAGTATTTCCGAGACGAAAATCGGTTCAGTCATTCTTCCTATTATTCCTTATCTTTTGGGTATGCTTGGTATCTTGCTTCTTGAAACGTTCTGGCCTGCACTTTCTGTCTGGCTGCCGGCTATTACTATGAAGTAATGAAGATAGATTTTCATGGTTTTATAACTAAAAAAAGGGAGGCTTCAAATGACCATACTCGAGCAATTCAGACTGGATGGAAAAACCGCCCTGGTGACCGGATGTTCCCGGGGGATAGGTGAGGCGATTGCCATTGGCTTGGCAGAAGCAGGCGCTGATATTGTGGGCATAAGTAGATCATTCACAGAAACACCTGCTGATCGCGATATCAATGTTGCAAAAAAAGTGAGTGCCGCTGATAAAAAGTTCTATCCCTACCGATGCGATCTTTCGAACAGAAAGGAAATCTATTCAGTCATTGAACGGATTAAATCCGCGCATCCACGGATCGATATTCTTATCAATAACGCGGGGATCATTAAGAGAAAACCCGCCGTGGAGCACCCCGACGATTGGTGGGATGAGGTGCTCGAGGTAAATCTTACTGCGCCCTTTATTTTAAGCCGGGAATTCGGCAAAGATATGGTAACGCGTGGCTCCGGAAAAATTGTTTTTACCGCCTCACTCCTGTCGTTCCAGGGCGGGATCACGGTTCCCGGTTATGCGGCAAGCAAATCAGGCGTTGCTCGTTTAGCCATGTCATTGGCGAATGAATGGGCGTCGGCCGGCGTTAATGTGAACGCCATTACGCCCGGCTATATCGCTACGGATAATACTGCGCCACTCAGGGCGGATGAAAAACGTAATAAGGCAATCCTCGAGCGCATACCTGCCGGTCGGTGGGGCGAACCCGAGGACCTGGTCGGCGCTGTCGTGTTTCTCTGTTCTGACGCTGCCAACTATGTGCATGGCTCTATCATCGTCGTGGACGGCGGCTGGATGGGGCGCTAAGATGAACTCAACATATAACCTGTTATAAAAGGAGGTACCAGACAATGTTATGGCGCTTTGTTTTTATGATTGGGCTTCTGTGCCTTGTGTCCGTATCAGTACCGGGGGAGGGCACGCTTGACGATTTGAATCTCCCGCCGGTAGAAAAAAAGCCCTGGCGGTTTGACGGCTTTCCTATTCTTGCATGGTGGCCGCCACCGGGAACCGCAACACTGGCGGATTTCTTGGCATACAAAGAAGCAGGCTTTACCCTTTATCCGGCAAATCCCGATATAGGGTTTGACAATGCCTTGAAATTCGCTGCACAGGCGGGGCTTAAAATTATGCCGTACCGGGATAAACAGGGATTTGCTCTGCCGGACAAAGAGGTTGTATTCCCGAAAGACAATGAACATATCGTCGGTTGGATAACGAACGATGAACCCAGCGGAATTGAAGCCGTGACCGCCTCTATCACCGCAGTCAACAAATTGATGCGACAAGATCCCACCCGCTGGACCCTTTTCAATTTCCTCCCACCGCACGTACAACACAATCCTTCCACCAAGCCCATTATCGACGCAGCGGTTCGGAACGGTATGCCCATCCTCAGCTACGACAATTATGTGATAATGGCGGACGGAACCGATAAAACACTCGAGCACTTTAATAATCTCGAACTATTCCGCAAGGCTTCTCTCGAACACGACATCCCCTTCTGGGCGTTTGCGCTCACCATCAAACATTTCTCTTACCGCCGTGCCAGTGAAAGCGACCTGCGATGGAAACATTTCACAAACCTTGCGTACGGTGCAAAAGGTCTCTGGTACTTTACCTATTGGGGACCTACCGACTGGGAGCGCTGGGATACCATTGCCATCGTTGATCCGAAAAACGGAGATAAAACGGAGATTTATAACTACGTCAAGACACTCAATCATGCAGTGCTCGAAATGGGAGATATTCTGCTCGACCTTACCAACGAGATGGTGACGCACACCAATCCACCGGAAGGACATGCCGTGTTTGAACCAGATAAATTCTGGATTGCAAACATCAAGGCAAAGGACGCCCTTGTGAGCTTCTTCAAGGACAGTAAAGGGGAAGAGTATGCAATGGTGGTGAACAAATTGCATGGAATGAACAAGACTGCAAAGGAGACCGCCGACCTTATCGAACTCACCTTTGCGCCGGACGTAAAGGGTGTCGAATCTGTCAACTGGCTTGACGGCAAAAAGGGTACTCTTGCTCTTGAAAACAACAAGGCTTCCCTCAACATCTATGGTGGTACCGGCGTCCTGCTAAAGCGAATGAACAAATAGAGGCACAAGAGGGCAATTCCAAGTTTTTTTTCCGCAAACAAGCGGAAAGTCTATCGGCATCCTGTGTGGAGTGAGGGTGCTATGCGCCCGTATTTTATTATTCCTCATAAAGATAAAGTAAAAACGACAACGCAATCCCTGAGTGCGCTTTGCGCCCCGCCAGGGGGCGTTTTCGATTCGCCACGGCGAATCTTCGATCCGCTAGGGGTAGATCTACGATCTGTATTTCATTACGATAGAATGAACTTTGCTTTGCACTACCGCCGGGGGTCGTTCGAGCCGAACGACCCTACTCAGTTCACCGCATAAGAAGCTAATTTCCGGGGTCGAACCTTAAAGTTTGCACTTCTTTTCTCCATCTGGTACAAAGTAATCGCAGAGCGCTCGTGAAAGCATTTCACGCGTACTCCACTATATTTTTGTTCTCATGTACGTCTCCGACCTGTCCCCCCCTGGATTACCCGGCTGTTTCGACGGCTTTGCGGGTGAGGTCGGTTATCTCGTGCCAACTCTTCTTTTTGATAAGAGACCTGTCGACAAGCCAGCTGCCTCCGACGGCGAGCACCCCGGGACACGCAAGATACTCAGCAAGATTATCTTGATTGATTCCCCCGGTTGGTATGAAACGCACTCCACGGTGGCGGTAAGGAGCGTACATGGCTTTGAGCATTTTTGTTCCACCTATTGCAGCGGCGGGAAAAAACTTCAACACATTACAGCCCTGAGTTAGGGCGCGCTCGATTTCGGTAGGCGTACATACACCGGGGAAAAAGGGTAGGCCGAGCTTCTGTGCTCGCTCGACAATCGCTGGATTCGTTCCCGGCGCAACGGCAAACTGCGCACCTGCGGTTTTACAGCGTTCAACTTCCTCGATAGTGGTGATAGTGCCTGCGCCGACGATGAAATCGGGAAAATCCCGCCGGACACGCCGAATCGCTTCCTCCGCGGCCTCTGTCCGAAACGTAATCTCCGCTACCTTCAGACCGCCGTCCTGGAGCGCTTTACATATCGGGATTATATCTTCGGCATTATCCAGCACTACAAACGGAATAATGCGTGCCTTTTCGAGTCTTTCAATCAGTGACATGTCGGTTTCTCCTACCGCTGTACGCGTGCGCTGCCGCCTTTTATGAGACGTTCAACATCTTCGCGTGTCGCCATGGAGGTATCACCGGGTGTGGTCATGGCGAGAGCGCCGTGTGCCGCGCCGTAATTGACACACTCCTGAGGCGACTTGCCTGTCAGAAATCCATAAATCAAACCCGAGGCAAAGCTGTCGCCGCCGCCGACACGGTCGAATATCTCGAGGTCGGGTCGTGGTATGGCTTCGTAGAACCCGCCGTCGTAATACAGAATAGCGCCCCAATCATTTACTGTCGCAGTCTTTGCATTACGTAATGTCGTGGCAATGGCCTTGATGTTTGGGTATTCCTTGATTACGTTCCCGATCATGTTTTTGAACGCAGTGGAATCGAGTTTCGAAAAATCCTTGCCTACACCCTCGATTTCGAATCCCAGGGCTGCGCTGAAATCTTCCTCGTTTCCCAATATTACATCCACCAGTGGTGCGATATTGCGGTTTACCGCCTGCGCCCTTTCCTTCCCGCCGTTATCCTCCCACAAGGAGGCACGATAGTTGAGGTCATAGGAGATAATAGCACCGTTCCTTTTTGCCACATCGATGGCTTCGCGAGCAACGTCAACAGTCGTTTCGGATAAAGCGGTAAAGATGCCGCCGCAATGAAACCAACGTGCGCCCTCATGGGCAAAGATTTTTTCCCAATCGATCTCGCCGAATTTTAATTGCGATACCGCAGTATGTCCACGATCGGAACAACCTTTTGCGCCACGTATGCCGAAACCGCGCTCGGTAAAATTTAAACCGTTCCTTGCCTTGCGACCCACACCGTCGAAGGGAATCCATTTAACATGCGATACATCAACCCCACCCTGGAGCATGAGGTCTTCGAGAAGCCTGCCGACATCGTTATCCACGACGGCGGTGACGTGTGCGGTTTTCAAGCCGAAACAGCGCCGAAGCCCGCGCGCCACGTTATATTCGCCCCCGCCTTCCCAGACGCGAAACTGCCGCGCGGTACGAATCCGCCCTTCGCCCGGGTCGAGCCGAATCATTACCTCACCGAGTGAGACTAAGTCCCACTTACATGACTCTTTCGCTTTTATACTCATTGATCCCATGTCGTCCACTTTCACAATGATATAGTTTCAAATACTGATACAAATTCCCTCTGTTATTGCTTCTCTTATTTTTCGACCAATTTAAGCATCTCGCTACCTGTCAAGAGGAATGCGCCAACGCCATATTCATGGGTGGATGTCGGAGAGAGCCGTGTCGGCGCCGTGGCTGGTTGTTGGACATAACCGAGACGTCCATCCTCGGATACACATGCCACCAATCCCTCACATGCCTTTTTCACGACCGGCAGGTACGTTTCCCTATCGAGGAGCCCGTTGTTGATACCGTAGGTCAACGCAAAGGTGTAAAAGCCTGAACCGCTGGTCTCAGGGGCGGGATTTTCCTCGGGATCGAGGAGCGACATTCTCCAGAGCCCGTCTTCGCTCTGGATGTTCTTGAGCGCTTCAGCCATTTCACGGTATACGGCGATAAAGTCGTCTCTTCTCGGATTATCCTCCGGCAAATACTGCAGAACCCGTACAATACCGGCAATCACCCAGCCGTTTCCGCGCGACCAGAACACTTTTTTGCCGTTGGTTGAACGTTTATCGAAGAAATTTTTATCGCGATAAAAAAGATGTTCCTCGGTGTCATACAAGTACTCCTTTGTATCCCACCACATCTTATTCATGACATCTATATATGTCATGTCGCCGGTTGCGCGTGCGAGACGCACAAAGACCGGCGGCGCCATGTAAAGAGAATCGCACCACCACCATTGCTCCTTGCCTTTCGGGGGATTTGCAACCATTTCGTCCAGGATTTTTTTGACGTGTGCGATTTTCTCATCGCCGCCTTTCAGAAAATAGAGCTCGAGATATGTTTGTGCACAGGTCTGATTATCGCCGAACCAATAACCGAGACGATTGTCATTGAGTTCCCATTTGTTCTCCTTTGCCCATTTAAGAGCCTGGTCGAGATATGCCTCGTCTTTTGTCGCATGGTATGCCGTCATTATGCCTGTATAAAATGCGCCACGCTCCCATCCTGCATTTTCCACCGGTATCGGGTGCGACACCTGGTACTCGAATGTCTGCTTCATAATATCCTTTATGAACTTTGTATCGAAGGCATCTATCCCTTCGCGCGGTTTAATTGTATCCGCGGCTTTGCCCTTTCCGCTGTCAGGTTGACCGCTACTTGTACGCATGAGGTCTATGGCAAGCATGTCATACCCCTGCCCGCCGTCGTAGGACATTCCATGTTCCGTCATCTTAACCGTATGCCTTTTCCCCTTTGACGTTACAATAATCTCGTCCTTGTCATTGATGTGAAACGCAAATTCGGACAATCCGGTTTCAGTCATCTCATCTTTCGTATAAGGGCGTAGTGCGGAAACAAACCTGCAGCTGGTTCCCGATTTGCGTAGTACGAGCACAGGTACGGTACGGGCAGCGGTTTCTGCCGGAGAGCGGGCTGAAAAAATCTGCGTTCCCGGCTCGGTATATGCCGAAATCAGCAGCCCGGTTCCGTCAGAGAATTTCCACCATGCCTTGCTATACTCCGGCAATTCCTCATATTCCACCGCGTCGGTGATATACTTGAAGCCAAATGTTTCAGGTGTTGTTCCTTTGGTTGCATTTTCGATCTCGAATATGTCCCCTTCGCTATGTAAAAACCAGTCATAGGTATGGTCATTTGTGCTCGAGAGTTCGTCGATAAGAAGCACAGTATCGTTCATGAGCAGAACGGTTCGACGCCACATCACACCCGGGTATGCCTCGTCTGTCAATGCGGAAGCCACTTTTACAAAATCCTTATCTTCAAAAGCGAGAAGCTCGGCTTTCTTTGTGGGCTGCTGATTTTCGCCGTCTACCATAATAGTGTTATGGCTCAATGTCCCTTGATAATACGGCAGGATAGCTGAACCGTAGCTGGGGGTGCCGTAATCGGCGGCAAGGATACGATCGTTTGCAAAAAGGGTGATGCCCATTTTGTCCCGCTGGCCATGACCCAGCATACGCCCGTAGTCGAACGTCAGCATAATCTCGGGATGCCCTGGATTCGACCGCAAGGTGCATATTCCAATATTATGGAAATTTGTGGATTTCAATTCCGGTGGTGACGTTGTTTCCGGCAACGTCTGACCGTACGTTACCGTATTGATATAATCCGGCTCGGCTGAACCGGCTGCTCGACCTTGAATAGATGATGTGTACAATTCATGCAATACCCATGCAAACTCCGGCGAACCATAACGATAATATCCCAGCTCATACTGCTCAACCGGAATGTATGATTCGAACCAACCATCGTTGATAGCCGGTAATTGAAGGTCCGGGTACATATACGACAAAGGCGCAGTAAGCATGGTTTTCAAACCTTTACCCGGCTGCGCTTCCCACGTGAACAGATCGGTTCCGGTATTGGTGCTTACCTCGGCGTAGGCGAGAAACGCGCCAAGAGGGAAGAAATGGTATGTATGAACCGACTCGGGCCATAAACCGTCGTCGCCCAGTTCCTCTGTTATCTGGCGTTTGAATTCTTTCAGCGCAAAATCGATGAAGCGCTGGTGTTTGGTGGCGAGTCCGACTGTGCCGACCGCAGAAAGATGCCACGAACCCCAGTTCCCACGCGTACCCATGTGCGATAGCCCCTCGGCTGATTCCCAGAACAAGTCATGCAGGATATGATCCTTGTCCTTTTCAGTCAACGCTCCCGAGTAGCATACCAGGTCATACGCCTGGGCGAGCGGTATCATGAACATGGCTTCACCGAGTGATTGATACACAAATCCACCTTTCAAGGGCGAGGTATGACGTCCCGGGTATGCATCGGCATAGTTACGCAGGATTTCGGCTGCTTTCTCCGTATACCGTTTATCCTTTTCGAGCGCCCCGACAAGGGCAAGGTCGCGGGCTGCGTGAACGAGCCAGTTGTGTTCATAATGCCGTCGTGCGGCTTCGTATTTTTCGCCTGTGTAGGTCTTGCCGCACGCCGGGCACCTGTAAGGACCCTTTGTCCCGATTTGTTGATCAGCGGGCGGGATAAGACGTACTCCGTCGTCACTGCACACAAAATGATGATAGTGACCGGCGCGCTCTGGAATCGCTATTTCACGCACGACCCACCGGTCTGCGTTATGTTTCACCGTTTTCTCGTAAATCTCCTTTTTCCTGCCAGGTTCCGCGATAGCGCGTTTCAAAGACTCCAGCGTTTCCCTGTTCAGTAACACATACGGACGTTCGATCTTCTCGATGTTGCATGGTTTTGCACCGTTACTTACCTCGGTGCGACGCGCATTATCTGCATCATCCGCATGCACCGAATAGGGGAGAATAAGAAAAAACATGTATACAGATGAACAGAACATAATATGTACCGCGAGTCTTTTCATAAAGTCTCTCTCCTCATTTTTGTAATCTGGAAGATTGATGAAATGCATGAAGATTAAAGATTACGGATATGTCGAGAGAAAGCAACAGTTTTTTATGTTAATTGGACAGCATGATTATGACCGTGTACCATAAGAGTCAATGCTCGAGTTTATCAAGGCAAGGCTCGAACCACCGCATTCTCTCCCGGCTGTTTTTCTATGTCTATTAGCCTGTTGGCGCTTCTTCATTTATCGAAATATCATGAAATTCATGCGTTCACAGGAATATGGCGATGAGATTAGTTGGTTTTTGCTTTGGGATAAAGCCGTGTTTTCTGTAGTCAGAAAAAGACGAGAAAAACCAAAAAAAGGGTGAACGGTGCATTTTTTACTTGAAATCCCTGTTAGATAACTGGTATTAAAACATGTTATTTTTTATTGAAGGAGGTGAAACTATTATGAAACTGAAACTATATAATAAGGGATTCACCTTGATCGAATTATTAATTGTTGTTGCCATTATCGCTATCCTTGCCGCAATTGCCGTTCCCAACTTCCTCGAAGCCCAGACCCGCTCAAAGGTTTCTCGTGTCAAAGAAGATATGAGATCTCTTGCTACCGCGATCGAGTCTTATGCCATTGACAATAACCATTACCCGGTCAAAATTGATGGTGATAAATACCCTGAGGGATACGTCAAATATCGTTTAACAGGACTCACTACCCCAATTGCTTACATTACAAGTTTACCCGGTGACCCATTTTCCAATATGAATATAGGCGGGGGTGGACGTGAAGGTGATGAGCCGAGTTTTATATACCTCTTAGACGATTACCATCCCTGGTCCTATTATTGGAACATCAATCTTGATGGCGGATTTCGACTGTGTGTTCAAAACGCCAATATAAAATGGATATTGATTTCACAGGGTCCGACTAAAGATGATACCAACTACATAATATGGATACCTTATGACGCCACAAATGGTACCGTAAGTGAAGGCATAATAGTTCGTGCAGGGCCATAAAGATTTTATAATTACAAAGAATTATTGAAGGGGAAGTGTCGTAACTTCCCCTTTTTTTTAGGGAAAATAAGAGAGGGATACATAACACTCTATTCCAGACATACGACACCTCGAAATTCATCACTCCTTAACTGCCTACCTCTTATCTACAGATGTATAACCGTCTCGTGGTAATAAGAATACTCACCACGGCGCGACGCGTATTATCAGCATTATCCGCATATACTGAATAGAGAGAATAAGAAAGGACATGTACACCGATGAACAAAACACAATATGTGCCGTGAGTCTTTTCAGGATATGCCGATAAAATTCAACGGTTTTTTATGGCAATTGCACAGCATGATTATGATCGTGTACTATATGTGTCAATGCCCGAGCCCATCGGGTCAATCCTCCCGCTATCGTATTCTCATCCCTGCTGTTTTTCTATCTATTACCCGGTTGGCGTTTCTTTTTTTTGGAATATCATATAATTCATGCATTCAGAGGAATATGGCGATAAGATTATTTGTTTTTTTGCTTTGGGATAAAGCGGCGCCTGCTGAAGTCAAGAAACCGTAAAAAGCAAAAAAAGAGAAGGGTTGCATTTTTTACTTGAAACTCCTTTTAGATAACTGGTATTAGAACATGTATTTTTGCTGAAGGAGGTGAAACTGTTATGAAACTGAAACCATATAAAGGATTTACCTTGATCGAACTATTAATTGTCGTAGCCATTATCGCCATCCTTGCCGCAATTGCCGTTCCCAACTTCCTCGAAGCCCAAACCCGCTCAAAGGTTTCTCGTGTCAAAGGAGATATGAGGTCTCTCGCTACCGCGATCGAGTCTTATGCAATTGATCATAACCATTACCCGGTCAAAATCGATGGTGATAAATACCCCGAGGGATATGTCAGATATCGTTTAACAGGACTCACTACACCGGTTGCTTACATTACAAGTTTACCCGGTGACCCGTTTTGCACTATGAATATAGGCGGGGGGGGACGTGAAGGTGATAAACCGAGTTTTATATACCTCTTAGACGATTACCATCCCTGGAACTACTACTACAACACTGATCCAAACTTTAGACTATGTGTTCCAAACGCCAATATAAAATGGATATTGATTTCACAAGGTCCTACGAAAGAAGATACCAACTACATAATATGGATACCGTATGACGCCACAAATGGTACTGTTAGTGAAGGCATAATAGTGCGTGCAGGGCCATAAAGATTTTATAATTACAAAGAATTATTGAAGGGGAAGTGTCGTAACTTCCCCTTTTTTTAGGGAACATAAGAGAGGGATGCATAACACGCAATTCCAGACATACGACACGTCACAATTCATCACTCCTGAACCGCCTACCTTTTTGAGATTTTTATGGGATTCTGGATGTTCGAGATACTATGCCTTGTTGAAGGGATAAAGAAGTTCTTTAATAAAAAAAGCGAGTGGACTTCATCTATCCACTCGCTATAAACACTTAATCTTTCATCAATTCGTATTAGTATAGTGACCAGGCATCTACGGCGGTATAACCAGCTCGTGGTAATACAAATTCAGAGGGACCTAAGACTTCGTTTTTCAGGGATACTGCGTCAATCCAGCCAGCCAATCCACGATTAGCTCCATTTGAAGGCCAGGCTCCTATCCACCAGTCATTTTGTCCTGAGTTTGCCCAGTCTGGATTTGTTGTCCCCTGAGTTGCGCCATCCAGAAATAGCTCAATTGTGTCGGTAGATTCGGTATAAACAGCAGCAACATGATACCACGTATCTATACTCATAGTCGGTCCTGTTACATTTTGTTCAGCGCCGCCTTCAGCAGTCGCGCTACAACATAATTGGAGTTGGGCGGTACCACCAATGATTCCCTGGGGCCACACACGGAATTTCCATGCTGCTCCGTCATCTGGAGCTATGTCTGTTCCAAAAGCAATCATCTCTGTGCCAAAAACATTGTGGAGGCTGTATTCGGAATCTACGACAGGATCGGAATCAGTTCCAATTTTTGCCAGCATGAAGATCGCTTCTGCAGTAAAATCTCCAGATATTCCTTCAAACGCTGGATCGTCTTTAAACAGGTACCATCCGATATGTTGTTGAGAATCGCCAGTATTACCGGTACATGTCCAGAATGCATTTCCACCCTGAAATCCGGCTGTAGATGGTGTTACAATATCCGGATAATTACCTGTATCCACTCCCGGGTCGGGTTGCATGAAACCATAGTTTCTCCTTGCTCCCGTTGGAACGTAGTTTTCAATGTAAATAGTTGCATCTACTCCATAATCACCGGGTCCAAGGGTGTAAGTTGTAATATCGTTAGCTACGGCGCTGTCAAAGTTGAGAATAAGTACTGGCTCCTCAGCCTGGCTGAGAACAACAGGAAGCAGTAAGGAAAAAACCGCAATAGTCAATGCGATTTTTCTGCCAATATCCTTCTTTATATCCATTTTTCTTCCCTCCTTCCATTCATCAATTTGAAATAAGTACATATATTTTTATATCAAAACGGATTACATTTCAATAAAAAAATACATGTAAACATACATGTATAATGTATAGCACCTTGATTATTTGCCGGTCAAATAAAAAAATGCATATTAAAAAAAAACCGGTGGGGGATTTTTAGAGAAAAAGATTCTGCTACCCGAAAAGCCTGTCCGACTCTCCTCAGACACAAAGAACTTTACGATCTCTCTGAACTTGTCCTGCCTTTCGCTGTGCTCGTTTTTTATGGCTGAAAAGATTTGAACTTCTCCCCAATAGCCGTTATAACCACTTTATATCTTATATATAGGGGAGCTTGCTCATGATGGTATATTCAAAATCTTTATACTTACGCTCAATTTTGTTTTGTAGCGTGTTTGTTTTCATCCCGCTTTTACTTTCTTCCGCGACGCAACCAGGGAGCGACGAGATAGGAAATGCGAGTATATCAATCCCGGATAGACCACATCCTTTTCTCTTCATCGATGCTGCCGGGTGCAAGATGGCGAAAGAGCGCGCAGACCGCCTGCCATGGGCAAAAGAGCACTTCGATAAGATTATGGCTCTTGCCGACAAGGCGCTCGAAACCCCTCTCGAAATCCCTGACGAGGGCGGTCAATGGAGTCATCATTATGTCTGTAAAAAATGCGGCGCAGGGTTGAAATATCGCAACGGAAAACATATTTGCGAGAGATGCAATATCGAATATACGGGTTGGCCCTATGACCAGGTTATCCTTGCAAACATTCACTCCCGCAACTGGAATGATATCGAGCGGCTTGGGCTCGCCTATGCGTTGACGGGCAATGAGCGGTATGCGGTCAAGACGCGTGAACTCCTGCTTGCCTATGCAGAACGCTATGAATCGTTTCCCATCCATGATTATCAGAACAAGACGTCCAAGAAGGGAGCGCGTGTGTTTGCGCAGACACTCGACGAATCTGTCCGCCTTATCGGCGTTGCATGGGGGTACGATTTGATTTACAACAGCCCGTGCATGAGCGAAGCCGACCGGGGCGCAATCGAAAAACGTTTCCTTCGGCCGGCGGTAGATGTTATTCGGCGCAACGACATGGGTATAAGCAACTGGCAGTCATGGCATAATGCCGCAATTGCCGCGGTCGGTTCATGTCTCCAGGATTCCGCTATGCTGCATGAAGCGTTGTACGGCTCAAGCGGATTTTCCTTTCAACTGGATAAAAGTTTACTGTCCGACGGCTTCTGGTATGAAGGGACACCCGGATATCATTTCTATGCGCTCGACGCATTACGCTGGACAGCCGAAGCTGCCCGCACAGCGGGGGTAGATTTCTGGCGGGATGCACGGTTCAAGTCTCTTTTCGATGCTCCCATCGCGTATGCTTTTCCTGACGGCACATTACCCGCTGTCAACGACAGCGATCCCATGACTATACGATATAATCTTTACGAGATTGCGTTCAGCCGTTACGGCGACAAAACATATATACCTCTCCTCCGCTCCTACAATCGTAAATGTCTCGAAGCGCTGTTATGGGGTGTCGAGGAGTTGCCTTCAGCCGCTGGTTCAACAATCGAGAGCCATACGTTCAACGGAATCGGTGCGGGTATGCTTCGGCAGGGAGTAGGCGAAGAACAGCTTTGTGTCCACTTCGATTACGGTCCTCACGGTGGCTATCATGGACACTACGACAAACTGGGCGTTATCCTGTTCGGGCTCGGAAAGGTGCTTGCCCCGGACCCGGCGCGGCTCAAGTACGGAGCACCGCTTCAAGAGAGCTGGTACAAGACCACCCTGGCTCACAATACCGTATGTGTCGATGAAAGGTCGCAAAAGCCGACAGAAGGAGCGCTTACATTGTTTCATTCCGAGCCCGGTCTCGCGGTGGCACAAGCAACGTGCGACGATGCGTATGCCGGTGTCGCCCTGTCACGAAGCGTTATTCTCACCGAGCGATACATGCTCGACGTATTTACGGCGGAAAGCGAGACGCTTCATACCTACGACTGGGTGTGGCATAACGTAGGTAAAGTGGAGACGGCTCTCAAGACCGTACCGGTTGAATCGAAATTGGGCGATGCGCACGGTTACCAACACGTCGCTGATGTCAGTGAAGCGCGAACATCCGACACCTGGTCGGTGACATTCAGGCAATCTGAAGGCGATCTTACCTTGACCATGGTGGGTGAAGCCGGCACCCATCTGTTTTTCGGGAACGGAATGATCTATAACCCACCTGTCCCATGCCCTATGGTAATTGTGCGAAGGAAGGGCAATCGGGCGACCTTTGTGTCAGTAGTTGAACCTTATAAAAACGAGGCTTCTGTTGCTATTATTAAAGTAAAACATTCAACCGATACTCAACGTAGGCACATGGCTGTAACCGTTGTCGATGACGGGAAGGAAGATATGTTTTTGGTAAGTCATCCACAGCAAGGCGACAAGGTTAGCATACCGAGTATTACGGCACATTTGCAGAAAGACAATCTGGAATATAAGAAAGTGATTACCGTACGATGATGCGCCACCCTTGAAGAATCTAAATAGAACGCCCCCGGCTGGAAGGTCGTGTTTTCGCAATCGGGCATGGTATCATAATCAGGAACGGAAAAACGATAAGGAGTGTGACGACATGATTGAAAAAGCATCTGCCGATTTCGTTGAAAAAGCATACGATCTCGCACGCGAGCGCTATGCAAAATTTGGCGTTGATACAGACAGCGCAATCAAATCATTATCGGAGATTAGTGTATCCCTTCATTGCTGGCAAGGTGACGACGTAGGTGGATTCGAATCGGAGGAAGGTCTTTCCGGGGGCGGGATTCAAGCAACAGGAAATTATCCCGGAAAGGCGCGCAATGCCGACGAATTACGTGCCGACCTCGAGCAAGTCTATAAACTTATTCCCGGCACTCACCGCCTGAATCTTCACGCCATATATGCCGAGATAGGCGGTAAAAAAGTGGAACGTAACGAACTCGAGCCGGCGCATTTCAGCCGCTGGCTCGACTGGGCAAAGCACCTCGGGCTCGGTCTTGATTTTAACCCCACCTGTTTTTCGCATCCCCTTGCCTCAAGCGGGTTCACCCTCTCACACACCGACCCGAAGATACGAAAGTTCTGGATTGAGCATTGCATCGCGTGTCGCAAGATCGGGGAATATTTCGGACGCAATCTCGGTACACCTTGTGTGACCAATATCTGGATTCCGGACGGTTACAAGGACATTCCCGCTGATCGAAAGACGCCGCGGGATATCCTCAAAGATGCGCTCGATGAAATCTTCAAAGACACTATCGAAACCCGCTTTAACCTCGACGCCCTCGAAGGGAAACTGTTCGGTATCGGTTCGGAAAGTTACGTTGTCGGCTCTCACGAGTTTTATCTCGGTTACGCCATTACACGGAAGAAGCTTCTCTGCCTCGATACAGGGCACTTTCATCCTACTGAATCGGTGGCTGACAAAATCAGCGCTGTCATGCAGTATCTCGATGAAATCCTCCTGCATGTGAGCAGGGGGGTCAGGTGGGACAGCGACCATGTGGTCATCCTGAATGACGACGTTCGCACACTCGCCCGTGAAATTGTCCGCGGCGGGTATATCCCGAGGGTTCATTTCGGATTGGATTTCTTCGATGCAAGTATCAATCGCTTAGCCGCCTGGATAATAGGCACACGTGCCTTGCTCAAGGCGCTCCTCGAATCGTTCCTCGAACCTTTTGATACACTCCGGTCTATGGAACGTGATAATGATTTTACCGGCAGATTGGCTCTGCTCGAAGAACTCAAGTCGCTTCCCTTTGGTGCAGTGTGGGATTATTATTGTGCATCACAGGATGTGCCCGTTGGTATCCAATGGCTCGATACAATCAGGACGTATGAAAACAACGTTCTCTCCCGGAGGACATAACTCTATTTTTTTAATTCGGGGATAATTCCATGTCTGATCTTAAAGTAACTGGTCTACGATGCGAATATAAATCAGAACCGTTGGGAATTGAGACCATGACCCCGAGGCTGAGCTGGATGCTCCTACCGACACATTCCCATAAGCGCTGTCTCAAACAATCCGCGTATCGGATTCAGGTAGCCACAAATAAGGACCTCTTGCGGCGAAATCGTCCGGATGTATGGGATACCGGCAAGATGGATTCCCGCGAGACATCACACATCGTGTATGAAGGCGCCCCGCTCCATTCAACCATGGAATACTGGTGGAAGGTGCGTGTGTGGGATCAGCATAATCAGCCCTCGCGCTGGAGCACACCCCAACGCTGGGTCATGGGTATTCTGAACCGAGCTGAATGGAAGAGTAAATGGATATATAAAGGGGCGACCGAGCGTGTTGAACCACCGTCGTCTGAAGAAACTATTTCGCCGCCACCGGATTCACCGGTTGAGCTTTTGTTACCACCTGCACATTATTTCCGAAAACCGTTCCAAATCGCCAAGCCTGTTAAGAGGGCTCTCGTCTTTGCTTCAGCGCTTGGCTTGTATGAACTGTATTTGAACAATAAGAGGGTAGGGGATTTATTTTTTACTCCGGGGTGGTCGGACTATAAAAAACGCGTCTACTATAATGTGTACGATGTAAAGGATCTGCTGCGCGAGGGTGAGAACGTTATCGGCGCACTACTTGCCGATGGATGGTATGCGGGATATGTCGGTTGGGACGGCAGGCGTGGACGATATGGTAAAGTACCGCAACTTCGCGTGCAGCTGCTCATAGAGTATTCGGACGGCGCCTGCGCTCTCATTGTGACTGATGAAACCTGGATGACGAGCGAGGGAGCGATTCGCGAAGCTGACCTCCTTATGGGTGAGTCCTACGACGCCCGACGGGAAGTAACGAACTGGACTCTCCCGGGTGAACTGGACGGCACATGGTCGCCGGTGGATGTGTCAGTTCAACCGGACATCACGATGACCGCATACCCCGGCACGCCGTGTCGAAAAACACAGGAGATCAAGCCCGTAACGCTTAAAAAAAAATCGCACGGTGTCTTTATCTTCGACCTCGGGCAGAACATGGTCGGCTGGGTTCGCTTGAAAGTCGAGGGTCCCGCAGGCACGCGGGTCACCATCAGGCATGCTGAAATGCTCAATCCTGATGGGAGACTGTATACCAAAAACCTTCGCCTTGCACGGGCTACCGATTCGTATATTCTCAGCGGCAAAGGTATCGAGGTCTGGGAACCCCGTTTTACATTTCATGGGTTCAGATACGTCGAAGTCACGGGTTATCCCGGTACCCCCACGCTTGATTCTATCACAGGCATTGTCGTACATGCCGATCTTGACCGAACCGGCACGTTCAAATGTTCGAACTCCATGGTGAATCGTCTCTACTCGAACTTGCTATGGAGCCAGCGAGGCAATTACCTCGAAGTGCCTACGGATTGCCCGCAACGCGACGAACGGCTGGGATGGTCCGGCGATGCACAGGTTTTTGTTCGAACCGCAACCTATAATTATGATGTCGCCTCATTCTTTACGAAATGGCTGGTGGATGTTGAAGATGCTCAACGTGCCGACGGCGCGTTCACGGACATAGCGCCCGACCTTGGTCTGGGCGCCGGCACGCCCGGTTGGGGCGACGCTGGAATTATATGCACCTATACCATCTATCGGATGTACGGCGATACACATATCGTTGGTCGTCATTATCAGGCAATGGCGCGGTATATTGACTACCTGATAGCAAAAAGTACGGATCTTGTCCGCCCGGCAATCGGTTACGGTGACTGGCTTGCACTTGATGAGTCCACCCCGAAAGACGTCATCGCCACCGCTTACTTTGCTTACGTGGTAAAGCTCATGGCACAGATGGCACACGCTCTCGGTAAAGAAGATGATGCGGCGAAATATAACCGACTGTTCTGCGACATCAAGTCCGCTTTTAATACCGCCTTTGTCTCACATGACGGCGACATACAAGGCGATTCACAAACCTGCTATACACTCGCCCTTTATTTTCATCTCTTGCCGGAAGATAAAGAAGGATATGCCGTATCGAAACTCGTACGGGATATTGAAGCCAGGAGCATGCATCTTTCGACAGGCTTTCTCGGAACGCCTCTCCTCCTTCCCACGCTTTCTCGTATCGGTCGCAGCGATGTCGCGTACCGATTGCTGCTCAACAAGACCTATCCGTCGTGGGGATATACTATCAAGCACGGCGCCACCACGATATGGGAACGCTGGGATGGCTGGACAAAGGAAAAAGGGTTTCAATATCCCGGCATGAACTCGTTTAATCACTACGCCTATGGCTCGGTCGGGCAATGGCTTTACGGAACTGTGCTCGGTATAGATACCCTCGATGCTCGTTCTCGCACTGTGGTTATCAAACCGGTACCGGACGACGCATTATCCCACGTAAAAGGTTCTTATCGATCTGTCAACGGCACCATAGCGGTCGAATGGTGGTCAAAGAACGGAAGGTTTGTTTGTGCCGTTACCATACCGCCGAATACGAGGGCGGAAGTGCATATACCGTCACAGCGTGTGGAGTTACTTGAAAACGACGGCAGTGTCATGGAGAGCATGAAGGGGGTATCCTTGATTGAACAGAGCGCCGGCAATTCTGTTTATATGATTGAATCGGGGACATACACATTCCGCGCACTTCATAATTGATTCTCGTATAACCTATCAGGCGTTACATTACTCATGCGTGTAATTCGAGGTGAAAAAATAAAAAAAGAACCATGCATCACATAGATTGAAATCAATCTTGGTGAATTCTTTCGTGTCCTCTGAGTCCTCCACGTTAAGATGAGGGTTTGCTCTTGCAGTGATAGATTACGAATAACCGGAGGATTAGACATTTCCGGAAATTTCTTAAGATAGATTTCAACGCAGAATACGCAGAGAGAACCGCACGCAGAATTCGCAGGGAACCACAATCAGAGATAAAAATACTCTGCGTTCTTGGCGTACCCTTTGCGCTCTCTTCGTTAAGATGATATCTGTGCTCTTGCAGTGATAGATTACGAATAACCGTAGGATTAGACATTTCCGGAAATTTCTTAAGATAGATTTCAACGCAGAATACGCAGAGAGAATCACACGCAGAATTCGCAGAGAACCGCATTCAGAGATAAAAATACTCTGCGTTCTTAGCCTTAAGATAATTGTTTTCTTTTGCCAAGAAGCGGATATAAGGGAAGTTTGTATAAGAATAGCACTTGACTCATAGCTATTCCATACTTATTCTACCCTTTACCACAAAAAATGATAGGTTTGTGGAAGTTTTGAAATAAGAAGAAAAACAAATTTCAATGATGGTGAGGCTTTTCCACATAATCAAATACAGAGGAGGGCATTGATGCACGAGAATGAGATTTCAAAAAAGATAATTGGTACCGCCATTGAGGTTCATCGTATCCTTGGACCGGGTCTGTTGGAATCGGTCTATGAAGAAGCCCTTTGCCATGAAATGTCTTTGAGGGGGATACAATATAAACGACAGCAGTCCGTGCCAGTTCCTTATAAGGGTGTCAAATTAGGTACCGACCTGCGGTTGGATCTCTTGGTAAAAGAAAAGGTCATTGTCGATGTAAAAGCAAAAGAAAAATTGTCATTAACTGATATGCCTCAAACATTAACTTACCTGAGATTGAGCAAAAAGAAATTGGGACTGATTATTAATTTTCATGAAGTAGTTTTAAAAAAAGGAATTAGGCGTGTTGTTAATGATTTAACGTAAGCCTCGATGTTCTATGAATATGTTTTTTTAGAATTATCTTCAATGCAGATATTAAAAAACTCTGCGTTCTTGGCGTACCTTGGCGGGCTCTGCGTTAAGATGATGTCTTTGCTCATGCAATGATAGATCAGATAGAGCCAGAGGATTAAATCTTTCTAAAGCGCAGTCATGTATGTTCAGTCAGAAGGAAATTCTCGGATAACCTCTCTGACCCCCTAATTATTACGCCTTGAAGGCGCCCGATGTCACGCCCTTCATGAAAGGCTTTGTCGCGAAGATGAATAGAATCAAAAGCGGGATACTCGAAAGGAAATACGCGGCATACATGGTTGAAGGATTCATGGCAGCCGGGCTTTGTCCCATCAAGTACAGCCCTGAGGCGACCACATGATACCTGTCGTCTGTATTGGTGATAAAGGGCCAGAGAAAATTGTTCCATGCTCCCAGGATGTTGAGTATCGCCACCACCGCGATAATTGGACGCGAAAGCGGCAGCACAATGTGCCAGTAAAGGCGAAAATGTCCTGCACCGTCGATACGGGCTGATTCAAACAGGTCTTCCGGCAGTCCGTCGAAAAAACTCCTGAACAGAAATATCGCCAGTATCTGTCCGCCTGCAATATAGGGCAATATCAGTACCCAGTATGAATTCAACAGCCCGAGCTCTTTTACCAACAGGAAACTTGGCACAAGGGTAAGGACAGCCGGTATCATCATGATGCTCAATATTGCCAGGAATAATATCTTCCGCCCGGGAAACCTGTAACGGGAAAATATATATGCGTTCATCGACGCTATGAACACCACGCCGATAACGGTCACGATACATACCAGAAATGTGTTGAGCATGTACCCTCTCAGATATTTCCAGCTGTAGCGGTAGCCTTTAGTGAGTTGATCCCATGACCTGCGTATTGCATCGCTGTATGAGAGTTGTTTCTCTTCGAGTTTTCCATCGAGAATCTCCACTCCGCTTTCATCCACCGGAGAGACCTTGAGAATAATTTTCTCATCGGCGTTGTTCAAATGGAAATAGGTGAATTTAACGACGTTTTGTATTGCTGTCGGCAACCCGAAAAACGAGTGATACAGTTCTGCGCTTGTGCGTAAAGAGTTGTTTATGACAAAGAAGAAAGGCAGTAACGTGAGGAATGCGAGAAAGATCAGTATAGCGTGTATTACAAGTTCTTTCTTTTTCTTCTGGTTCATTTTCGTATTCCCTGCAACTCCTCAGAGGATTTGAAGTATTTCAGGTTGAGAACGGTAAGCGTCAAAATGATAAGGAACAAGATAACGCCGATAGCGCATGCTATACCCATGTTTTGAAAACTGAACGCATTGAAATACATCCACAGTCCGGGAACCATTGATTTAAAACCGGGTCCCCCGCGCGTAAGTATAAAGATTCCTTCGAAGCCCTGTATACCGGCGATTATGGTCAGTATAACGAGCAACTTGATCTGGCTCATGACAAGAGGGATATCGATTATGAAAAACCGCTTGATACCCGTTGCACCGTCCATTTCAGCTGCTTCATACACGCTCTCCGGTATACCGGCAAAGCCGGCGTAATAGATAAGGATATTGATGCCGTGTGCCCAGGGAAATCCAATAAAGGCGATTGCCCAGAGTACGGTTATGGGATTCGATAACCAACCGCGTGCAAGGTTACCAAGATTTATCAATCGAAGAAATTCGTTCAACAGTCCTTGATCGCTGTAAATCATGCCACCCCAGATAAGAAAAAGCGCCACGCTTGGAACAACCACCGGCACCAGAAAAATAACGCGGTAAAAGTAGCGTGCCTTTTCCGATCTGAGCGAAAAAATCAACCGCGCTATTGTCAGGGGGACGACAATCGTAACGCAGACTGCAAAGAATGTCAGGAAAAGCATGTTCCTGAAACTCGGGATAAGGGTAGGGTCGTAGACATAATCAACATAATTTTGCAGACCGATAAATGCCGGGTTTTCACCGATTTCGAATCGGTAGAACGATTTTGAAAACGCCCAGAAAAATGGAACGACGCTGAATATCGACATGAAGATAAAGGTAGGCAACAACAATACATAATACCCGAGATATCTTTTCACTCTGTGGATATTAAGGCGCATCCGGCATACCCTGTTTGGAGTCTCTTATTGGTGCGAGTTTTTTCCAACGCTCCTCGAATCCGGCGTAGTCGATCTGCTTGCGGCGCGTAATATTCAATATCGCAGCATTCAAGTTCCGCTGCGTCCAGTCAAGATATTCCTCTTCTGATATGCCATCATGGAGATACAAATCAAGCATACGGTACATCACCTCGTTGAACTTCAGGTCGAACGTGAAATACCATTTGGTCGTCGTGTAGCGTCTTTGCAGGAATTGATGAAACGGGACAAGAGAATTATGAGGATCGGCTCCCTTTATATTGGGGAGAAGTGCGACAATCTCATTTACCACGATCTCGGCATTTTCAGGCGTTGTCAGGAATTGTAAGAAAGCGATGCACCGTTTCAAGCGTTCGGATGTTGCGGGATCATTCGTATCCTTGATAGAGGAATTGGTGACGCAGAGCTGGGTAGCAGCGCCGCCGATAACGCACATATCGTGTCCGTCGCACAACGAGTTATATCCCTTATCAATGAGGGGAGGATAAAAGATGCCCCACTCGAACTCGATCTGTGGGTCTTTGAGCAATTTGTGCACCAGCATGCTGGAATTCCACAGCATGGCTCCCTTCTCCGTCACGAATAACCTGACGACGTCGGCGGATGCCATGTCCTTATTCCAATACTGCCGCCATTCCTTGAGTATTCGCCACAAGGCGACATAACGTGGATCTTCGGGCGTAAAAAATCCCTTTCTGTGCAAAAACGCTATCTCGTCCCAATCAAGGTAACCCTGAAGGTATTGTTCCCGGATAGGGTCTTGCACAAGATCGATGCCGTCGAGAATCGGGTAATAAAGTTGGTCGAAGACCAGGTCTACTCCCCAGTCGGTCATCCAATCCATCATACCCAGAAACGGAATATACCCCGCATCTTTGAGTTTCTTTTGTATTTCGATGAAGTGGCTCCAGTTCTCAGGTAGCGTGACACCGACTTCTTCAAAGACGTCTTTGTTGTAGAAAATCCCTGTTTCGATCATGTCCAGCGATATGCAATACATCTTTCCGTCAGGCGCTGATTTACCTCGTGTAATTGCCTGGTATTTGAAGATATCCCACCATTGCTCGCTTCCCGGCTCGCCTTCTTTGACAAAGGGATTCGGCTGTTCAAGGTATTCGTCCAGCGGAATATACCAGCCCTTGTGCACATCCTGCCAGACATCCTCGACGTTTACGTGGAGAATGTCTGGCGCAAGACCTGATGAGAGTTGCGTTACGAGCCATTCGCGTACGACAGGAACGCCCACGAATTCTATACTGGTATCGGGATATAGTTGCTCGAACTTGTCTGCAACAATCTCGAGATTTTCAACCGGTTTGCCAAGGTCCCAGTATATGGTTCCCGGAAGATACCAATTGCCGGGATAAACGCGGATGACGTATTTTTTTTCCTGCTCTCGTAGGTGCTCACTTCCGGCAACATTCCGGGCTTTACTTTCAGGCGTTTCATCTTCAGGAGGCATGAATACAAGGAGCGACACGATAACGAGAACAAGGATAAAGAAATTGCGGAACGTGATATGTGAGGTCAACCGTGGCATAATCTTATGGCTATTTAAATTTTATGGATGACATTTTGTCAAACCCGATTTAAAGTTTTCTGCATTAATCCAGCGTGAACATTTGAAATGGTCGATACTTTAAACCACTTTAAAATTGAGGGAGATGGGAAATGAGTAAAAAAAAGATTATCCTATCCGCACTCTGTATCCTTTTCATGTATAATTCTTTTCAAGGAGCGAAGAGTATGAACATCCCCGACGATTTTCCCCGATTTATTGTCCCGGGTTATGAAAAGGAAATGAACCTTATGCGAGAGATGCATTGGCTGCATTATCCCGGCGTCGGACCGGTTGCTACGCTCTGGGATGAATGGCTCTCTGCGCCTGCTCTCTGGCCCGCCGTCACCACCAAAAACTCGCTCGAAAACTATATCGAACGATGGGGAAACGTCCTGTCAAATCGCATAATCGATGCTGAAGGCTACGTTGCCACGCACCAACATGCTTCTGTTACGCACCAGCTTGGGTGGCCCTTCCCTTTCTGGGCTCAGGGAAAGGAGACCGCCGGCTGGCATTTCTCGTTCAAGAACACCGTGCCAGAACCCTTTCGACCACACGCACTCTCCACTCTTGAGGGATGGCGTCTCAACGGCGCTGAAGATGAGGGCATCAGCGAAGAAGGATGGAACATACGCGTGACCGAACTTGATGCAACTGTGCAAACACCTGGAAAATCTTCCGGTATCAACGTGTATGAGGCGCCCTTTATCCAGATTCGGTGGCGAGCGCCTGAACTCGGCGATGTCAAGCCTTACCTCGAATGGATAACCGAACAAGACAAGGAATATTCACAGGAACGCCGAATGTATTTCGAACCACCTCGTAGCAATGACATGGTGTATACCATGATACCGGTCTATAAACATCCTTTGTGGAAAGGCAAGGTAACGCAGCTGCGGTTTTGTTTCGGGAATACATCCACCGATATCCCTGTCACCATCCAGGCTGTCTTCACCCACTATGACACACGCCATAATGTCAACGCGCAGAGTTTTATTCGCGGCTGTGCGAATTATTTCTGGTGGACGGGCGATCTCAACTTCCTCCGTAACAATATCAACCGCATGAGAATGGCGCTGCGGTATATGATGACCGAGCATAGGACGCTGGATATGAAGATTGTGTTCACCGATTGGGTGGGGCACGAGGGTCGCACAGGGCTTGTACCCCAGCCCGACGGCTCGAACAAACTGCTTTACGGCAACGGCATCGGTAACAACTACTGGGACCTTCTGCCGTTCGGCTACAAGGATGCATACGCAACGTTGCGTTTTTACGATACCCTCAGGGTCATGGAAAAGATTGAACGCGAGATAGGATCTCATCCTGAATGGAGCATGCCGTTGGGTGTCTGGCGGTGCACGCCTGAGATGTTGTCGCAACATGCCGCGGAGGTAAAAGAAACCGGAAACGAGATGTTCTGGAACCAGGAGACCGGTCGGTTCATTGCTGCGATCGACAAAGAAGGTAACCGGTGGGATTATGGGTTTACGTTCGTGAATCTCGAAGCGATACATTACGATTTTGCGACGCAGGAACACGCAAAGAGAATCATGGAATGGATTTCGGGTGAACGACTCATCGAAGGCGACACCTCGCAGGGTAAAGATATTTATCACTGGCGGTTCGCACCGCGAAGTACCACAAAACGCAACGTTGAATATAACGCATGGGTCTGGTCGGCACCTCAGAACATTCCCTGGGGCGGGCAGGTTCAGGACGGCGGCGCGGTGCTTGGGTGGTCGTATCACGACCTTATGGCGCGTCTCAAGGTTCGCGGCGCTGATGATTGCTGGCAGCGACTCAGCGAAATTCTGCAGTGGTTCGGCGAAGTACAGGACGCAGGCGGTTATCGCGAGTACTATAAAGGCAAAGAGGGAGTGACCCTTCAGGGCGGTGGTACCGCAGGCGGGCTTGGGCTTGACTTCGAATTTCTCGAAAGCGTTCTCGCACCACAGATTATGATCGACGGGTTCTTAGGGTTCGTTCCTGCAGGCGACGGAATCGCTATCAATCCAGAACTTCCTCCTGAATGGGAGGCTCTCACCATCGACCGCATCCATTATCAAGGCTTGATTCTAAAAGTGAAAGCCACGAAAACTTCCATTGACATCCAATGTGAAGGAACCATAGCTGAACCCTGTAATATATATCTGCCATCAGGAAGATGGAACATGAATTTCTTCTCGAAGGATGGCACTTCGAGAACGACTGGCACAATCAATATAGACAATAAGACACCGTCCGCGTCTGTGGATTGGAAAGAGGTCTCAAGAGTGTCATTTACCCGAGAAAGTACTTTATATAAATAAGCGTAAGCCTCACTATATCAAGTCAAAAAGGAGAAAAGAATGTTCTTGAAACGATATGTCTTCATTGCTATAACTATCGCAGGAGTGTTCTCGCTTTTCAGTATGGATTCATCATCGCAGGAACCCACCCCTTCCCGCGAATCATGGAAATTCGATTTTGGGTCAGGTCCGGTGGAAAAAGACTATATCGCGGTTGATAATCTTATTGAATACTCGGCGGAACAGGGCTTTGGTTGGATTATTAAACCGCAGATGATAAGGGACCGCAACGAGCCGACCAACCTCTTACGCGATTTCATGTTCAGCAGAGAACCCGCAACCTTTCGTGTCGACATCCCCTCCGGCATGTACCTGCTTACTTTGACTATGGGAGACATCATGTACGGCGACCATGTGCTGGAAACAACCGTAAACGGCACAAAGTTACCGGTACTCAGTGCAGACGTAGCCGAGTTTGTTACGTTATCTACATCTATCCATATTGAGAACGATACCGTGGAATTCGTTTTCGATTCACCGACTAAAAATTGGGCTCTTAATGTTTTAACTTTAGAAAATATAGAAGAAGAGGAAGATTTGAAAATGACAAAAAAGAGTTTCGAACAATCGCACGAAGTCCCCGATACCTGGCAGGACGTGTTCACATGGTCTGACCCGGTAGAGCCTTATGTAAAGCGGTTCAGGCGCGATCTCGAAAAGAACGAGAGATTCCAAACCACCGGTCTCAATCGAAAAGATTATTTGGACGTCATCGCCGGTGTGGTTGATTTTTTCAAGAATTACCAGGATGAAAACGGTGCGATCATTGATCCATACGAAGATGTCGAATGGCAATACTCTACGCCCTGTTATGCCCTGGCTGCGGCACGCTTGATTGTCAGCTCGAAACGCAATGACCTGATAGAATCCGCTTCACGTGCCTTGGACTGGTCAACCTTGACCCTGAGTCAGCGTAAAGCTGCATCCGCACACGAGGACTTTTTCTCTCCACAGCTCGCCCATGCTATGCCGCTCCTTAAACCCTATGTATCGCCCGAACGCTATGCAGAGTGGGAAACACATATTCGCTCCTTCGACCCGTACAAGACCTATCGCTCCCGCATCGGCGGCGCTAACTGGAACGTGGTAGCGCTTAGCGGCGAAGGATTGTTCCACTCAATGGAACTCCGTAGCAACACGGGTTTTATCACTGACAGCCTTGCTGCGCAGGGAAAATTTTTCTCGTCGCCATGGGGACTCTACACTGAAGGACCAATGCCGTACGACCATTTCCCGCGTATCTGGGCTGCCGATATGCTCTCGCACGGCTACCGCGATAAATTCACCAACAAACTCGAAGAGGTATTACGGCGAGGCGCGTTGACGAGTTTGTTTATGCAATCGCCTTGCGGCGAATTGCCCGCCGGCGGCAGAAGCGCGCACCATCAGTGGAACGAAGCAGAACAATGCTTCACCTATGAGTTGTATGCGCAAAAGGCGAAATACAGCGGCGACCTCGTTCTGGCAGGGGTGTTCAAACGAGGGGCTCATCTATCGCTTCAATCGATAAAACGCTGGGTTCGTCCGAGCGGCGAATTGTGGATAGTCAAAAATAGAGTCGATCCCTCGATGAGGCACGGCTACGAAGGTTATTCCGCACACAGCCAGTATAACCTGCTTGCAATGGCTATGCTGGCTATTGCGTACGAATACGCGCAGGAAACCGACGCTATTCCGGAGCAGCCCGCCCCTGCGGATATCGGCGGCTTTGTCATGGACATTGGCGCCCCGTTCAATAAAATTTTTGCCAATGCCGGCGGGCTATATATCGAGATCGACTACTTTGCGGATTTGCATTATAATCCTACCGGTCTCCTCAGGATTCATAAATCGGGATTCAATCCTCAACTGGGTCCTTCGGACGGCTTGTCTGAAAAGGCTGTGTCCAATTATCCTGAAAGTCCAGGGACAACTGCCGCTATCGGCGTTGAATGGGTCGATACTGAAGGAACACCCAGACGCCTGGCGGAATATGGTAGGGGAGCAGAAGGAGCGACCCTCGAGCACAACCTCACAATAATCGAACAATCGCCTGGCAGTGTCGAGTTCGCGCTCAGGTATACCGGCAACTTCAGCGGTCCAGATTCTATTATCGAACATTATAAGGTAACACCGGATTATGTGGATTTCTCCGTGGAACTTGAAGGATACGAAGGTCCGGTTCGTTTTGTAATACCCGTCCTCTCGAACGACGGTGAAAAGGATACTGCTATCGAGATTAAGGATACCACAATTTCGGTCGGATTGAACGGAGATACCCAGACCTACCAAGCGACTAAGGCCTCCAAAATATGGGTGAGTGATGAGCGCTATCCTTTTCGTAACGGTTGGGCTACGCTTACCTGTGCGGAATATCCTCAAAACGAAAAAATCACACTTCACATCCAACCCACGAAGGGAGGAGAACGATGAATTATCCGAACATGACGCTGCGTATAAAGGTGTTCTGTTTTTTTGCCATACTGATAGGGATGAATATCGCCGCAGCAAAACCCCAACAGGTATGTCTTCCAGAAACCGATGCGGATTCACCTCGCCATACGATGCTCAAATCCCAATTGCCGGACGATGAGATTATTCGTACGGATGTCAACGGCGATGGGAAACCCGATATCCTCGAATGCTGGTGGAATAGCCGACGTGTCCGGTGGATTGACGAAAACGATGATATGAAGGACGACGACATCCGCGGCGATCTCGTCAACGATAGTCTTCAGATAGACCGTGACGGCGACGGATTTTATGACGGTCCCGATGACATGACCATAAAATGGGTGGATCGGGATAATGACGGCATCGCCGATTTTGTGGTCTTTGCAATCAATCCCAACAAGAATCAGTCCTCTCTATGGGCTGGAGCCTCTCACTATATGGCGTTCGAGGATATTGACGGCGATAACGTGATGGCGGCGATCGATTGGGAAACGGTCAATTTCGAAGGGTGGCGATTCACCGGCAAGGGCAATTTCTGTCCCGACTACAACGGCAATAGCCTTTTTCTCAAGGTTCATTATCCGCCTTTCGCTCTCCAGGACCCCCGCTATAACTGGGAAAATCCGTTCCTGTTCTATGACTTTGATCGGGATGGCGTTACCGAGATGGCTATACGCATAATCGATTCGCCGATCACGATAGACGAGTCCACGGTTAAATTCGACGGACTCTCGGAAGAATGTTTCGTCTCGTTTGATCTGGATAACGATACACAAAAAGGAAACGAGATGGATTACGATTTCACATTGAGATTCGCCGGTGGGAAGTTGCTGGATTACAATAAATTCGTCAACAAGTTTCCCAACCTGAAGGCGCCCGACTGGGTATTGCCATATTATCGCTACACAAACTGGCGCGAGATAGATGAACTCATTTATATCCCTCACGATAAAGCCTATGAAGAGATTTTTAAAACCGAATGGGGGAGTGTATGGTTAACGTGCGATGAAGACGATGACGACCACCGATGGGAACGCGTCGAGGTCTATTTTCCTGACGATCCGTACGTGACGAATCGGTGGCAGCAAGGAAAACCGCGTGGCATGACGGGTCATCCCCAGGCGGATACCCTTGGCGACCGCGGCGAGTTCGACCAGGATAACAGCGGTAAAGGAAAACTCTTCGTCGGCTCATGGGATGGCAAGATTCACCTGTACGGCGCGGAATGGGGCGCGTGGCTCGTAGATAAAGATGCCGAGTTCTGGGGCAGCTGGCCCGTGACCGGCGATTCGTCTCCCAAAGTGGCTGAAAAACGCGATGAAGTCGTTCAGTATTACGACATCGACGCCAACGGCTTTTTCGACAAAATCACCTATGACTATGACGGCGATAAAGAGGTGGATTATGCGGTTTCACTCCTTGACTTCAAAACGACGCAAAATCCAAATCCTGATGTGCAGGTTCTTTTCAATCCCGCAGAAGAAAAGTGGCACGGTATGCACCAAAAATTTATCGAACTGGCTGAGGAGTCATGGCAAGAGGCATGGACGCTTTATCGGGTTATATGGAAAAAAGGGTGGAGCAACAGGGAACTCGATGAATTGATGGTCGCCTCTTCTACATGGGAGAAATACGATCACGCATATTGGTTCAAGGAGCGCCTTGTGCGGATGCTGCGCGAAGTCGTGTCAAGCGATACCGCACACCAAATCGACAGGTTGTATTTTACCGGCGATATAAACGGACTTGCCGGATATCTTGAAAACATGGGAGTGGAAGTCATGCATAATCTGAACGCAAAATCGGAAGAGGACATCTATTCGGAAGAGTATAT
>CAZSMK010000099.1:0-5228 GCA_964608095.1 uncultured Candidatus Sumerlaeota bacterium
TCTTTTTGAGGAATAATAAAATACGGTCGCAGATTCGCCTGTGGATAGTTTGCCTCGCCTTGGTGGGTCGAAGATGCGCTGTGGCGGATGTCTATCTTCGTTGAATCAACGATTTGCCTCAGGGGAAATCGCATGCGGTGGGGAAGAGGCTTCACATAATCTGATCAAGATTCGGAATATCTTTTCTCGGCTAAGGAAACTGACGGGCTTTTACCCACAAATTCTTTTAAAGAGCCAGAAAAATTAAAACAGCTCGTTCAACAAGCAAAGCCAAAAAACTCTGACACCAAAATCAGCATCGATTAATGCCTTCATGGTGATAACGATACTTCTTCGATGTTGACCGAGTCGAGGTAGAGCCAGCTCGAGGTATCGTCGTTCGTCTCGAAGCTCAGGATGTCGAAGGAGAGCACGATGTCGTCATCGTCCGTTCCGGTGACCAATGGATTGAAGAACACGTCGTAGGACTTCGCCTGCAATGCGCAGGGCGCCTGCTGCTTGAAACTGTTCACTATCCGCTCCCACGCCTGCCACGAGCCTCGCTGGTTTACTCTCAACCGGAACTGCACCGCCTTGTCCGCGTCGCTCACACTACTCCCCACCTGCCATGTGGCTCGATAAAGTGTTCCGTCCGTTATCGTTACTGCAGGACTACTCCAATACGAGAACGCATTACTCGAACCGCCGGCGCTCAAACAGAGGCAGCCATTTTCCCACTTGCCGGTTGCCGGGTCGAACGTTCCCACCTTGCCGTGGAATACCCATCCTTGTTTACCGGTGTCGAAGTCGTAGTAATACGGAGCGGGAGTAGGAGTGGGAACAACGCCGACATATTCATCAGCGCCGATATCAATATCCGAGCCGTCGCCGCGAGGAACCGAAGTCCCATCAAATGGTCGCGGGTCGTTCTCGAAATCCAGGGTCAAAGGTGTAGAACCGCCGGCATCGATGCAGGGCGAATCAGCGCTTAAATGAAAATCGCCTAAAACCGGATCGACAAGCAGCGGATCGTCGCTTATGTTGCCTGTTCCCTCGCCGAGCCAGTCCTTTATGCACGAGAACGAAGGCGTTGCGCAGTTCATAACCTGGCTGCAGGTGCTTGCCGTGTTGTCATACAGAATGCAATTCACTATCGTATCGATACAGCCGAACAACCCTCCGCCTTCCACGGCGCTATTCCCATAGATTGTATCATTGACCACACCTGAGTGACTCTCGCTGATGCCGCCGCCACTATACGCGGTGTTATGGGCGATGACATTATTCACGATCTGCCCGTCAGGATAAAGTTTTTTATCCGACGCCCAATAAATGCCGCCCCCAGACCCCTCGACCACGTTGCGTATCAGAATGTTCTTTTCAATGAGCCCGTTGCTCATTGCGATACCGCCGCCTGTTCCCGCCGAGTTGTCCTGAATCGTATTGCTACGAATCGCGCCGTCACATATCATGAGTCCGCCTCCGCCGTACGTGGCGAAATTGCGCGATATCATGTTTTTCTCCACCGCTCCGTCACAATGCGATACGCCACCGCCCATCTCGCCCGCTATGTTGTTCGCTATCATATTATGCATAATAGCGCCTTTGATCATATATATGCCTGCGCCGTCGTTGAATGTATGGTTGTCTATGATGTAGTTGTACCGAATTGCCGCCGCGGAATCGTGCCCGTTGATGCCGCCTCCGTAAAGAGCAAAACCGTTCGTAATAGTAAGCCCTTGAATTATGCAGGTCTGGTCTTCACTGCCGTCCATCGTTATCACGGAACCATGAGCGCCGCCGTCGATAACGGTCTCGCTCACCACCTTCTTGTCCTCGTAATCCGCGCCCTGGAGCGTTACGTTTTTCCCCATCATGTGAAGATTTTCCTTATAGGTTCCCTGCGCGACCGTGAGCGTTTCTGCAGGAAACGCGTAGAACAGCGCCTGCTGAACCGATGCGACATCGGTCGGAACCACTATACCTGCAGGTGAATCGAATAGGGCGGGGTTGGTTCCCCGCATGACCTCGATTCCATCTATCAATCCATCGCCATCCGAATCGCGATTATCATGCTGTGTTGCGTAACCTGTTTCCTCACTATCCGCGAGAAGGTCGCCGTCGCTATCAAGTGAACTCGCATACTCGTCAACGCCAATGTCAATCGAAGCACCGGCGATTCGCTTCTCGCCGTCTATATCGGCGAGATATTCCCCGTAGAGATAGGATGTATATCCGGCATCGATACAGGGTGAGCCGGCTGTAAGATGAAAATCGAGCGAGGAAGGGTCGACAAATCCCGGGTCGAGCGTAACAAGTCCGGGCGCCGCATCCGCATAATCCTGCACGCATGAGTAAAAAGGAACGCTGACGGTGAAACACTGTTCTCCCTCTGGGGCGGTGTTTCCCCATACGACACAGTTCGCTATAAGACCGGTGCATTTTGCGAGACCGCCGCCTTTCTCGCCTGCAGTGTTTTCGTACACAACATTATTCAGCAGCGTGCCCGGACAAAGGAATATCCCTCCGCCGTCTCGCTTTGCTGAATTGAACGCAATGACATTGTTCTCGATGAGTCCCTCGCAGTTGTATAATCCACCGCCCGACACCGTGGCACTGTTGTATACTATAATATTGTTGGCGATTTCGCCTGAACAGGCGTTGAGTCCGCCGGCAGTGTTGCCTGAATTTCCCATTATCAGATTTTCACGGATAGTCCCGGAACAGAGAAACATGGCCATCCCGTTATTGTTCTGTATCGTGTTTCCTTTGATTATGCCGTGGCAATGATAAAGGGCTGTCCCATCGTTGTTCATTATGGTATTGTTCTCTATTGTTCCTTGTGAAAGGGCAATGAGGTAACCTGAACCACCGGTATTATGAGCAATTGTGTTGTGCGATATGTCGGCATCACAATCAAAAAAGAGAGAATATGCGTACTTAACGTTGTTCTCGATAATAGTGTTATGCCGAATAATCCCGTCGCAGCCTTGAAATGCAGTCCCATCGGTTCCCTGATTGTTCTTGATCAGGTTATGCGCGATAATACCGTCGCAATCATGTATCCCCTTGCTCTGCAAATAATTGTATACATTTTCCTCAATAATATTATGCGAGATGGTTGCCTGTGTCCCCGCTCCCTCGATCAGGGATACGTTAGAAAAATATGCGGCGTCGGTAATTGTGAATCCCTTGAGCGCACAGGACGCTCCTTCTGTTCCCGAAAAGGTCACCATTGGTACTTCTTCACTCGGGTAGGGGTATGCCAGAATCGTTGATTCCACTACAGATGTTGTAGAAGGGTCGGTCGACCTGACCGTGATATTTTTGCCTTTGAAATCGATATTCTCATGATAGGTGCCGGGAGAGACCACCACCTCATCACCCTCTCCCGCGTTGTCTATTGCCTCCTGAATAGAATAATAATCTCCCGGGACAGTGATGGTACCGGCACGCACATACAACGGTAAGATAAAAAGGAGCAATGCGAACACTGTAACCATAATCTGCTGAAAACCGCCATACATCGTTTTTCCCTTTCCTTCCCTCACACCCTTACTTGCCCACGTTTTTCGACTCTTCATTGAGAGTTCCCTCCTGCTATTGATTTGTTCTTTTACCTTGTGTTTTTATAGATTACGCTTTTTTCTACACCTCTAATGGATTGATAGTATCCTATTGAACGCTTACATATAAGCAAGAGATATGCCATATATAAAAAGGGTTAAGTTATGAGGAGTAACCGCCCTTTTTTGAGTGAATTATACAAATTAGCCCGGGGTAGGGAAGGTTGTGCAGGTATTGTACTGTGCAGAATAGTATTAAACACACATTCCCTTTTTGAAGAATAGTCTACAATCGATGAGATATGAGAGAAGGGTTCGCGTTTTGGGGTGAGGGGAGAACTACTTATATTTAAGCCCGACCTTGATCAAATCCGTGGTCGATACATTCGGTCCTAATTCCTTGAATGCGCTGTAGATTGACTTGGTTGCATCATTGGGTTTCATACCCAGCGAAATCAAGGCTTCTATCGCGTCGTTTATGCGCATACGTTGCGTCGATGAAATCTCTGATTCCTCCTCTTCCTTGCTCGGGGTGATGGCGCTCTTATACAACTTCATCTTGTCCTTGAGTTCCACGATGATGCGTTCCGCTTTCTTTTTTCCTATGCCCGGAATCTTCGTAAGGGTCGGCATATTCTGATCGAGTACCGCCTGGACGAATTCATCCACCGGCAACGACGAGAGGATGGCAAGTCCCATACGAGGACCCAGCCCGGAGGTGTTTACGAGAAGATCGAATATATCGCGCTCCCGGGTGGAGAGAAATCCATACAACGCTATCCCATCATCCGACATCCTGAAATAGGTCTGCAATTGAACCGCCTCACCCTCTTCTGGAATATCTTTTGCAATATGAGACGGTATCTCAACGCCGATACCGATACCATTGACGTCGATAATGACAAAGTCTTCCTCTTTATGCGTTATGACGCCCTTGATAAATCTAATCATCCTGATATCTCCTTACAAAAAGCTTGTAACCACACGGCAGTATTCCGGCTCGTTGCTGCTACACGCAGAACCAGCCTCGATAACGTAGTGCCCTAAAAAAGAAGAGTAACCCCTGCGGAAAAGAAAAACTTTAAGTAGTTCAAATGATAGCTGCATCCAAAAAACCTTTTATACAACAACAAAACACAAATATCTAATAACAAAATCCTGATTTTTTCAACAAAAAACAAGGCTCCCCCCCATCCCTTGAATAAAAACAGTGACGATGTATTGATAATACCTTCTTGCACCTTGAACACCCCATCATAGTTTATCCAATACTGTAGGATAAGCGTCCTCGCTTGTCACCAAATCATAATCGTTCACGCTATCTTCTTTTATCAACGAATCTCCTCTTACGGGAAAAGACATCATCTTAACGCAGAGCCCGCGAATGGACGCTAAGAACGCAGATTTTTTTTAATCTCTGCACTTGGTTAACTCCGCGATCTCTTCACATAGTTCTCTGCGAATTCTGCGTTGAAATCGATACTAAATAAATTTCTTCTATCACCACGTATCTCCACTCATCTCCACTTATTTCCTTAAAAGCCAACAATCCTTCTCCGTCTTTCGGAAACGAAATACAGAGAGAACGTGCATTTCATGCTCACGCATGAAGGTAGGGGGAAACCCTTTGGAAAAAGGGTTCTTCCCCTACACCCCTTTCCTAAACCTTTACTCAGTATAACG
>CAZSMK010000100.1:0-17826 GCA_964608095.1 uncultured Candidatus Sumerlaeota bacterium
AACCGTTCAAGTCTGATATCGTCTTGAACAGTCACCACCACCACTTTGTCAACGTACTGATCGAGATTGTTTTCAAGAAGCAAAGGAACAGAAAGAACCACCAGGGGTTCATCTTTCCATTTGTCGAGTAGCGCCAATTCTCGGACACGAATTCTGGGATGAGTAATTTCGTTCAGTCGTTGGCGTTTTTCTGGATTATTAAATATTATATCGCTTAGCGCCTTTCTGTCAAGTTGTTCGTTTGATTTGATTACAGAGGAGCCGAATTCTTTAATAATTTCGCCGAATGCAGGCGTACCCGGTTGTACCACTTCTCTGGCTATTTCATCCGCATCGATTATGCGCGCACCACATTGACGAAACATTTCAGTCACCACACTTTTTCCACTTCCATAAGAACCTGTAAGTCCGATAATCATATATCACCCAATCGAACCAGAGGATTTGAATTCTTTTTCCATCGGAGTTCAAAAAACTGCATATCTACTCCTAACATTCTGCCCAATTTCTACAGACGTTGAGGTCAACCTGGATAGGCACGTCCAGAGAAAGCGCCTGCTCCATTTCTCTAACGATGACAGGCTTTACTTTATCCAAATCTTCTTCAGGTAGATCAAACACCAATTCATCATGAATCTGGAGAACCATGCGGGTCTTCACTTTGAGTTCTTTTATCTGTTTATGTATATTAAGCATTGCCTTTTTGATAAGGTCTGCTGCAGTTCCCTGAACCGGCGTATTGATTGCAATGCGTTCTGCGGCGTTTCTCATCCCCGGATTAGGTGAACTGATATCCGGTAAGAAGCGACGACGGTTAAGCAAGGTAAGGACAAAGCCGGTTCGCCGCGCTTCATCAATTACACGATCGATCCATTCTTTGACGCCGGTGTATGCTCGAAAATATTCATCGATGAATGCTTGAGCCTGCTCGCGTGTAATAGTGAGCTCACGGGCAAGGCGTTGAGCGCCCATGCCGTAAATAATGCCGAAATTTACTATCTTTGACTGGTCACGCATAGATTCAGTAACTTCATTTTCCGGGCATCCAAAAATTTTACTTGCGGTAAGCGAATGAATATCCCGTTGTTGATGAAACGCAGTAATAAGCTCCTTATCCTTTGAGAGATGAGCAAGAATTCTTAGTTCTATCTGAGAATAATCCGCGGCAAGAAGCACTCCTCCGGGAAAAGAAGGAATAAAACCCGCCCTGATCTTTTTCCCCAGCGGCGTCCTCACAGGAATATTCTGCAAGTTGGGATCGCTTGAAATAAGCCGCCCGGTGGCGGCTACCGACTGGTTAAACGACGTATGTATTTTCCCCGTACGTTTATTTACAATCTGCGGCAGTGTATCAACATACGTGGTTTTGAGCTTCTCAAGCATGCGGTACTCGAGAAGTAATCCGGGTAAAGGATGGCTCTTTGCCAGTTTCTCGAGGACGGTGTTATCGGTGGAGAAGCCGGTTTTACCTGATTTTACGGGTTTAAGGTTCAATTTATCAAAGAGAATAGCGGCAACCTGCCGTGGCGAATTGAGATTAAACTCCTCACCGGCGATATCGTATATTTTACTGCAAAGAGTATCGAGTTTGCCCTTTAATTCTGCTGAGAGAAGAGAGAAATGCTCCAGGTCTATCTTGATCCCTGCCATCTCGATATCAAAAAGAACGTAAATAAGGGGAATCTCGATGGTCGCGTATAACTCCCAGAGCCCACTTTTTTCAAGATCATCCCGGAGAAGATGTGTGAGCTGAAAGGTGGCATCGGCATCCTGGCAGGCGTAGTTTCCCGCCTTTTCGATTTCTACCTCTGCCATTGTCTTTGCTTTCTTGCGGGGGCCTATGAGATCTTTAATGGGCATCTTTGTAAATCCGAGATGGTCATATGCAAGGTCTTTCAAGTTGTGAGTCCGGCGTTCGGGATGAAGAAGATAAGAGGCTACCATGGTATCGAAGAAAAGTCCACGTACCGAGATATCATTGAGCGCAAGGACCTTTATGTCGTATTTGCCGTTGTGAGCTGTTTTGCGATGCGTCTCGGATTCAAAAAAAGGTTTGAGGGCGGCAATAACGTCCCTTCTACTTAGTTGATCTTTCCCTACCGTGAAAAGGTCCTTCTTATGACCAACAGGAATATAATATGCCCTGTTTTTCTCGAAACAAAAGGAGATACCTACCAATTGTGCCTTCAGGGGATCGGATGAGGTTGTTTCCGTATCAAATGCAACGATATCTGTATTGTTCAAGAGTTCGACAAGTTGTGCAAGGTCCTCAGAAGTAGTGATAATTTGATAATCGACATCCCTTTCTTCCACGTTTTTTGTCGTATCCTTGAGCAAGGTTTTGAAGCCGAGTTCTTCAAAGATCGAGTATGTTTCGGGTGAAGTTGCGCCGTGCCAACGGAACATATCCAAATCAAATTGGGCTTTAAGCGGCGAATCTTTCAATGAAACATCGTTTCTTATTGTCGCCAGACGTTTGCTGAGAAAAGCCTGTTCTTTATAATTTTGTAGTTGGTCTCGCCATCGCTTATTTTCAACGAGCGAGAGATTGTTATAAAGGTCTTCGAGTGAAGAAACATCTTTAAGAATTTTTGCGGCGGATTTTGGTCCGATAGCAGGAACACCGGGAATGTTATCGGAAGAATCGCCGATCAAGGCGAGGTAATCGACAAATTTGGATGGAGGAATCCCGAGTTCTTCCTCGACTGCTCGCGAATCGTAGAGTTTGAAGTCGTCGTGGTGTTGTTTGAGCAAGGTCACATGGTCATCCACAAGTTGGAAGAGGTCTTTGTCGGAACTTACGATACATGTTGCCATATTTTGACGCATCGCCATGGTGGCGAGTGTGCCAATGACATCATCGGCTTCAACGCCTTCAATCTCGAGCATAAAGACCCCCATGGCATCGAGAATTTTTCTGACCCACGGCATCTGTATTTCCATATCAGGAGGGGTGGGTTTGCGATTAGCCTTATAGTCTTCGAACATATCTTTACGGAACGTAGGACCTGGCGCGTCAAAAACAACAACGAGATATTCCGGCTGTTCATCCCGTATCAATTTATTGAGCATCTGAATGAATCCATAAATAGCATTGGTAGGCATTCCCCGGGCATTTGATAACCGGGGGATTGCATAATATGCACGGAATAACTGGGAGTGCCCATCAATAATGTATAGTGGTTTTTGTGTCATCAATACGACCGATCTTCTGTTTTGGACTCAAGTCGCACAAGGCATACTCGCTTCAATAGTCTCCGCCTTGCGATTGATTATTATCAAAGGGAAGGTGTTCCTAATTCCTTAACTATACCGTGGTCATAGAAAAATGTATATAATACCACCCAATTCAAGAAAGAAGATTTCATGACCGCCTAAAATAACGAAAGGATTACGTTTATACTCAAACAATAGTATACTATTTTATGACGTTTGCAGTCAAGAAAATGAGTAATGTTGTCTTCTCAATTGTAATGAGGTTACGTCCAAAGAGAATCTGCCCGATATAGGGAAGATTGCGAAGAATCGGTACACCGGAGTGATAATCACCGCTATGTTCACCGGTCCAACCACCCAGAACAATAGTGCCACCGTCTTGAACCCTGGCAAGGGTGGTTATTTCTTTTATTATGATTGAACGTTCGGTACTATTATGGTACACGGCTAACTTACCGGTTTCGCTGTTGGGACGCGACTGAATAGCAAGACCACCCATATTGGCATCAAAATCTTGTATTGCAGCATCGATATCCAGGGTTATGGAGCCCAGCTGCGTCACATTGGGGCTGACGCTCAAATCGACCTGCGTGATGGAGCTGAAGAATTGTCCGCTCGCATACTCACCTTCCGCAGTTACCTGGGGTAGCCCGAATTGACGTTCAATTATGAAATCTGCGGTTTCGTTGTTAAGGACTGTAATCGTAGGACCGTTGACCACGTTTATAACGCCCTCCGCCTCGAGAAGTCGTAATTCATAGTTAATGGGCGACTCACCACCGGCGATTATCCAGTTGAAAATCGTGGTTCCCTTAAGAAGATTCGCCATATTTGTAGTTTCGACAGGCGGCTCCAACTCACTACGAAACTCATTGAGGAACTGTCCAAAACGTGCATTGAAGAGACTGGAGTCAATATCAACTCCTTCACCCAGATTCATAATGGAGAATTCGGCGCTGTATTCCTTGGCACGGTTCTCAAGGACTTCAACGAACTTCGCCTCGATGGATACCTGGGGAGTGGGCATGTCGAGCTTCTCGATCCAGCGCATGACCTGGGAATACAATGCGGGGTCTGTATACTGGATCAACAATGCATTCAAATCCTCGAATGGTTCAAGCGTGAGAGGAATCTCTTCTTCCTCTACTTCCTCCGTTGGTGTGGGTGTAGCTTCTTCTTCAACAATACCTTCCGGGGGAAGATACCTTATAAGTATTTTTACACGTCCTTGTCCTGTAGTACCCGAGGGTCTGATATCCTCGGCCACGATTTCATAATCATCAATAAATTCAGAACGGTACTCCTCGATGGTGACATCTTCACTGGTGGTTGGACTACGAATAACAAATTCGGCGGAATCATCCGTATCGTCGGCTATATCGTTGGCTTCAACACGAAGCAATCTGACGGAAATGTCTCTAAAGTGAATCTCATCTTCGACAGAGAGGGTTTTCCTGACTTCTTCACCGCCGGGAGCACCAATCTCTGCGCCTGCAGTGATACCCAGAACTATCTCAAGATATGTTGCCATATCAGCGGCGCTTGCATATTTAAGATAGACAATTTCTGAACGCATGCCCTTTTTGACTTCTGGTAGACGTGCGATTAGATCCGCGATACTCTCGATATTCGAGGGATAATCGACCACCGTCAAGGTCAATTTTGGCTTGTCCGGCGGTTCAATATAGGAGCGAAGCCATAAACGCCGCCCCTCTGCCTCAGCAGCAGATCGACCGGTTTTCGCATACAGCATATTTTCTACCACTGTTTTGACATAGTTCCCGAAATCTTCGACTTGTGTAATGTTTTCCTGTGTGGCGTTTTCAGGCGTAATATCGAATACTTCAGCAATAAGGGTTTCTTCTTTAATTTTCTTGATAAAATCCCGGTCGGTCAGAATCTCTTCAGCCTTCAGGATGTTTTCCGGGATGTCCTTGATAATGAGCTCGTCACCGGAGATAAGAATGCGGCGCTCCCGGGAATAAGGTGTAGGTTTCTCAACCTCGAGGAGCGCTTCAAGGATAGCCTTTATTTTATCGCCTTGCTGAGGGTCGATCTTATAGCTTCGCCAATCGAGTGTGGGAGGCGCTTCCTTTTCAAGGTCAGAGAGAAATGCCTTCACTTTCTCAATGTTCTCCTTCGAGTCAACCATCATGAGTAAAGACTCACGCTCATCAATCGTGAGTTCCACTCCTTTTATGCTTGGTTCACCTTGGGGACCCCAGAGCATCTGCTGGAGTACTTTTCGATCCATCAACGCCTTGATTTTTGAGAGCTGCGCGCTGGTGAGCTGTTGCACGTACGGCTTCAGTTCAGGCGACACCACGATAATATCAGTTCCGGGCTTACGCTCCCATTTAAGACCTATAGGTTCAAGAACCGTATCGAGTACTTCCTTAAGAGGTTTATCTTCAAATTTTCCTTCTACAGTCGCCTCGACTCCTTCAGCGATGTAAAAATCTATATCCGTAATGATATAAAGATTTCTCAAGAAATCTCTGAGTGGGATGGGACGTTTTGTTTCAATAGTGACCAGGCTTGAGAGTTTTCTCATAGCGGTCTCTTCTTTACTCTCAAATTCCTCTTCCCTTGCTTTTGCTTCGAGATATTGCTGGTATTCGTCCCTTGTTCGCTCGAGATAATTTTTTGCTTCCTGGAGATCCGGATAGACATTAAGGGCTTGTTCCCATTTTGATACCGCTTCTTTTAGGTCTTTTTCTTGGTACGCCTGCAGCCCTTCATTGAAAAGACGCGCTGCCTCAGATTTTTTAGATTCGAGTTGGAGCTTCTCTTCTTGCTCCTTGCGTTCTTCTATCCTGGTCATGCTGAGTCGAATATAACGCGATGCCTCTTCATTGGTCGGGTCCTTCAGGAGTGCGTCATTAAATGTATCAATGGCGCCTTGATATTCACCCTGGTCGAAGAGAGCCTTACCTTGCTTCACCAATTCTTCGGCTTCCTCGCGGGCTGTCTTTGCCCGGGCTTCACGAATATCTTCGAGCAGACTCGTTGCTTTCTCCATGGATGGCATGATTTGAAGCGCTTCGTTGGCTATTGATTCCGCCTGGTCGAACTGCTCTTGCTTGTAAAGCTGGACTGCCTGGTCGTAGAGCGCATCGGCTTGTTGCTTCTGTTCTTTAAGCCGTTGCTCTTCTTGCTTCCTCAGTTCTTCCTCCTGTTTAATTTCAGCTATTTTATCCTGAGTTCTTTTCTGGTATTGTTGAGCTTCAAGATAAAGCGGTTGCAATTCAAGCGCTTCAGTAAAATATTCAAGGGCTTCTTCATATTTCCCATCTTCAAAGAGCGTTTTGCCTTTGTCGGTCAGTGAGCGTGTTTTTTCGAGAACTTCTTCTCGGATGCGCTCGATCTCTTCCAGTTCTTTCTCTTGTTCTTCTAGTTTTGGTGCAGGCGGTTTGACCTCTTCTGCTTCTTTTTCCTCAACTGCTTCTTTTTCCTCTGCTTCTTTTTCCTCTGCTTCTTCAACTTTTTCTTCTTCTGCCCGTTCTTCCTCTTCTCGAGCCATCATTTCCCGGGCGTCGGCAAGACCGGCAATCGCATCTTTGTTATTCTTATCCAGTTCGAGGACTTCATTAAATAGAGCACTCGCCTCTTCATAGTGCTTATTATTTAAGAGTTCCCTGGCTTTTGAAGTTTTCTCCGCTACCACTTTTTCCTGTTGTTCTTCTTTTTCCTCGGCAATACGTTCCTGACTCAGCTTGACATATTTTTGAGCGTCTTTATGATCTTTTTCTAACTCGAGGACTGCCTGAAAGGCTTCGAGTGCGGCGGTATAATTTGCTGCTTTAAATAGGTCCATGCCTTCATTGTACTGTGTTTCAACTTTCTCCTCGATCTCTTGTTTTTTCTTTTCCGCCAGTTGTATCTGTTCTTTCTGGCTTTTCACTTTTTCAAGACCCGCAAGAGCTTCGTCGTGATCTTCTACAATATCCAATGCTTCATTAAAATAGTTTGCCGCCTTGTCAAGGTCACCATCGGCAAGTGATTCGTTACCTTTTTTGACCAGTTCATCTGCTTCAGCCATTGCTTTGGCAAGTTCCGCTTTCCTTTTCGCCTCTTCCTCTTGTGCTTCTTTTTGACGTTGCGCCTCGGCAACGGCGGCTTCCTGTTGTGCTACACGAGTAATTCCTTGTGCAGCTTCTTGGTTTGTCTTATCAATTTCCAATGCCTTGAGATAAGTTTTACGCGCCTTCTCATATTTGCTATCTGCAAGATATTCATTTGCTTTTGTTACGTACTTTTGTGCTTTCTCTTTGATCTCTTGAAGTTCAGCTTGTTGTTCAGCCTGGATAAGGGCAAGTTTCATCTCCTTTGCCTTGATCACTCCCTCTGCAGCTGCTTTGCTATCCTTATCCAGGGCGAGAGCGTTGGTATAATATTTAAGTGCTTTATCATATTTTTCGTCGTCAAGGTAGCCATCGGCTTTTGCAATAAGTTTTGCCGCCTTCTCTTTTTTCTTCTCGATTTCCGCCTGCAATTTCGCCTGCTCTTCTTGGAGCTCTTTCTGACGCTGCGCTTCTATCCATGCGGCTTTCAATTGTTCCGCTTTCGCATATCCTTCAGAAGCTTCCTTATTGCCCTTATCGACCTCTAAAGCCTTGAGGAAAGTATCCCGGGCTTTATCGTATTTACCTTTCTGGAGATACTCGTTTCCCTTTTCCACATATTTTTCAGCCTTTTCCTTGAGTGCTCCTGCTTCGGCTTGCTGTTGTGCGGCAAGAGCCTTCGCTTCCTCCTCTTTTTTCGCCTTTGCCAATTCCTCTTCTCGCTTCTTATCAATAATTTTGTCCTCTATCTTCTGGAGGTAAGAATATGCCTTTTTATATTTATAATCGCGTAGCAACCAGAGTTCATAAAAAGCCTTCATGGCTTCAGGGAACTTCTCATTGGAGTAAAGATCTTTTGCGGTATTATATTTTTGTTTGAGAATATCTTCTCTTTTATCAGGCTCTTGGGGAAGGTTTGCACGCAACACTTTTTGTTCCTGAAGTTTTCCTTCAGCAGCTTGGAGTCTCTTGTTAATATTCTCGTCATCGGGAGCTATTTTGAGCGCCTGTTTATAATAGGTAGCCGCCATGCCGAATTCAGCATCGGAGAAATAATCCTGCGCTTTCTCTACAAGCGACTTCAACTCCTTGGCGTTATCTTCTGGTGAGGATTCATCCTTTTGCTGTGCCCAAATGTTGAGAGAACTGAAAAAGAACATCGGCATCAGGATAAGTGCGATACACAATCTTAAAAGTTGTCGTGAATTGTATTTATGCATCATTTTTCCCCTTCACTCCTTATTCATGTTAAGTAAAAGATACGACCTCATCGCAGATAATTATGTTGAAACTTTGCTTGTTTACCCTATGTTTTGTCAAGTCAAAATAGTGCCAATATTTAGGAAACTCATTTAAGACTCCTTTAAATTGGAGGAGGAATCTCACCGGGCATGGGTCCAGGAGAAGGAGTCGGAGAAGGCGTTGGAGTAGGATTGAGCTCGGCGTCGATTTTATCAAGGAGTTCCCGAGAACGTAAATGACTGGGCCAGCTGCTGAGAATTTCGAGAAGAATTTTTCGCGACGAATTCAACTTCCCTTCGTTATAAAATCTCTGGGCTTGTTCAAACTTATCATCAAGTTCTTTTCTGATAATATCGCGATCCCGTACGATTTTATAGTCGAACATATTAAATTTACCAAGAGAAATGAAACGTTCATTTTCCTCGAGAGTGGGCTCTTGCTCAAGGGTCTCCAATACTTTTTTATATTCCTCATCATTATCGAAAAGATCGGCAGGATTCCAGGGCTGAAGGGGTTCCAGCATAGGTTCAGGGCTGTTGAATTCCAGATAGACCCGCGCACCTATATAAACAAGGAAAATTGAGAAGACAATGATTACGGCAAAATCCAGATATGTCTTAATCAATCTTGCAAAACGTTTGATTGAATCTGTAATCTTTGCTGCCATGGTAGTTTATAATATCATGGTACTTTTAAATCGGCGGTCCGTAGCGCAAATCGGTTCGAGGTCGCTGAGTTTCAGCCGGAGATGAGGGCACGCCTGGTCTTCTACGGCCTGGACCATCTGGAGTCAAAGCCGGTCTCTCCTTTTGCCATGTCGATTCTTTATCTTTGCAACGTGCTCGTATATCAAATTCCTGCACTTCTTTTTTTAGCTGCTCATCATAAACGGTTTCAAATCCAAGCAGCCGGGGTTGTCCGTTTTCCGTGAATCTATCTTGAAGATTATCTTTAAGGAGTTGAGTAAAAGTTGCAACAGAGCTTTTAGATTCTGACCGCCCCTTAATCTGCACGTTTCCATGCGGATCAAGAACGAGGAGTTCAAGCCAGATATCCTCTGGTTTATATTTCTGAACCTCAGTCATAAATTCGAGCCAATAATCTCTATTGGTTATCGCCTTTGCAAGTTTGTTATAGTAATCCTCTAATTCTTTGCGTTTATTCACCGCATCATCCGCACGTTGTTTGAGGGATTTGTTCTGTAACACCACGGCATCATATCTATTCTTTAGATCTCTAAATTCGTTGATGTATCTGTTGCCGGCTAACGTGCCGAGCCCGATCATAATCACAAGAGTGGCAATCATGAGAGCGACAGCGACTTTTTTTGCCTTGAACTCCCGGACAACTTTAAGGTCGGGAGGTAAGAAGTCGATATTTGTAATACTCTCCTGAAGACCCTGAAGTGCCAGGCCAATGGCAATTGGATATGAGATAATATCAGACTGATCTACCTCTTTGTCAATCTCGACTTGTGGGATATCGATTTTTGAGCAGGTCTCGATAGGGATCCCGAGTTTCTCTTCCAGAAAGGTAGGAAGTTCGGGAAGATACGCTTCGCCGCCGGAGAGCGTAATACTGTCGACCATCATGCCATCAGGCTGTGAGACATAGAAATCAAGGGTGCGTCGGATATCGGCGATCATCCGTTGGACAACCGTCGTAGCCGCTTCTGAGGCTTCAATATTTATCCCGCGCTTTTTTAAGGACTCACGCGATTCATCCTCGAGAATGACTGTTTTCTCACGTTTTATCTTTTCGGCTTCACTATAGTCGCTTATATTAAGCCGGCTTCTGATAGCCTCGGTAATTTCCAATCCAGCACGTGGGACACTTCGGGCGAACCCAAAACGAGAAGTCGCACCACGTGTCCCGATCGAGAGATCAAAGGAGTTAGCGCCTATATTGAGATACGCTTTGACTTCGGAATAGGCAAACTCTTCGACCGCGGGCTCCTCTTCAGGTTGAGGTGAAGGTTCTTCGACTTTTTCAGCCTTCTTCTTTTTCTTGCCTTGTAATCCGACCTTGGGAACAGAGAAGAATCCTTTTTTAGTTTTTTTAGCGGACTTCGGTTTTCCTTCTTCTTCCTCACCGGATTTTTGCTGCGCCCTCTGGTATGAATCATACAAGAAGGTATGATAGTTGAAGAGAGCAAGAGAGCTTACGGCAATACCTGCAGGTTTAAAAGGTGTGCGAGTGATAGTTCGCATATAATCTTGTAAATGGTCCTTCCGAATAGCTACAAGAAGGACATCAGTTTGAGCCGAATCCTCTTCAGGTGGGAAACTTTGAAATTCAAGACGCGAAATAGCCGGCGGAAAGGGTATCTTTTCCCGAGCCTGAAACTGAATAAGACGCTCCATTTGTTCAGGCGCAGTTCGCGGAAGTCTTTCCCGCCTGATAATGACCGCCTGACCGGGTATAGAAAAGACCGCATCCTTCGTAGAAATCTTATACGTTTTTACTGCACGTCGCAAGGTGCGGATAACCTCGGTATTGCGCTCATCTTCCGACGCTGATGGTGGAATATTTATCTCTTCGGTGATGAGTTTCGTCAGTTTGAGTTTCTCTTTATCCACCACAATCTCGGCGATCTTGATCGACGAAAACCCAATATCAATTCCTACGCAACGTTTTCTTGCCGGCATTTACTCTAAACAGCCTCCCTTTCGGGGTATTTTTAACATAAACAAAATCCTTTTCTGCCAGCTTCTCTCAGCGAACTCAATCCTTTTTTTAATTTTTGTTGAAGAAAATCAAGCAAATCGTGTAATATGTTAAAGATCAATTGAAATTAACTTAATTGAAATCAGAGTTCAATGCAATAATCTTATGAAGGTTACTGTGTTCCGTCAATTGTTAAAAGCATCCAGGGCACTTTTTTTCGCCTTCACCTGCTCCGTCATTTTCTTAATCAGCGAGGCTCATTCTGAATCTTTCGGCTCTTCCTTTATATCGTACCATAATAGTAAAGCAGGAAATCCAGGACAAATCTCCCAACCCTCAATCAGTGATTATGCGTATCATCGTTTCTCTTCAACCGATCTGGAAGGGACAAATTTCGATTTCATAAACGCCACACCCGGCGAGGAGATAATCATTGCCGAGATTCAGGGACCTGCAGAGATCAGGCATATATGGATGACCTGGCGTGGCGAGGATCTTATTGGTAGATACCTGACACTTGAAATTTACTGGGATAATGCTGCCCGTCCCGCTATCGCCGTTCCTTTGGGCGACTTCTTTCTCCAACCCCATGCACAGAAGTCCGAGCTCATATCAATCCCCATCGTAAACACCACTCACGGCAACGGACATAACTGTTATTTCCGGATGCCTTTTAAGAAAAAGGCAAAATTCCTGCTGAGAAATGATGGCACCAAACCGGGAATGGTGTATTATCATATCGACTATTGCACCCTTCCTTCTTCACCCGAACCGCTGTATTATTTTCATGCAAAATATAATCAGGAATTTCCCACGGATGGATGGCTTGGTGGACAAGATACGGAACGCGAAGGAAGCAGGCTTTTTTACCCTACCCTCAGGACAAAAAATCTCGAGCCTGAAGGTAATTACATTATTTTATCAACAGCCGGTGAAGGGTACTATGTCGGCTGTATGATAGCGGTACATACGCGCGCGGCAGGATGGTGGGGCGAAGGTGATGATATGATCTTTATCGATGGCAGTTCAAGCCCCACCCTGTATGGGACCGGAACCGAGGATTATTTCGGAAACGCGTGGGGGTTGAAAACCAAGCAAACGCCGCTGTTCGGCGTTATTTCATACGATGCCCATATTAGAAATGGTGAGAGCGGTGTGTATCGATTTCACCTCGAGAGTCCGATTCGGTTTTTACGTTCAATAAAGGTAACTATAGAACACGGGCATAACAATTCCCGAACCGATGATTTTTGCAGCATTGCCTATTGGTATCAGAAGGAAGCGGGAAACGAATTCGGCTATCTCCCCCGAACATCCGAGGCGCGAATTACACCCCTGATGCGGGCTCGAGCGGATTTTCTCGATACTCTGAAAGAAAGTTGCCGTCTCGAATCAGAGGGAAACATTCATCATGCAATCAGGCTTATGGAAGATTATGTTCAACGCTTCGAGCCATATCTGGAGGTAGCACAAACGGCACGACTCAGAATTGCTTTTCTCAATCTTATCTCAGGAAATCTTGAAGAAGCGCAACAAGCCCTCTCGACCATTTACAAACAATCGTATAACCCGAAATTTCTCGGGTTGATACGAGACCTCCTCTATGTCCTCGAGAGCCCGGACAATGCACTTTTGCTTATTGCAGGCGACGATTTTTATCGAGCGTATATAGATGGAGAGGAAGTATGCCGGGGTGATCTTTATGATGATTTCAATCATATCAGATTACGTCTGAAACCCGGAAAACATACACTCCTCATCGAATGTAAAAATATCTTGCTCTTCGGGGGTGTATGTACGGAACTTGTCACTCAAGGAGGAGTTCTTTTATCGGATCGGGGGTGGCTCATTACCTCACCACCTGAACGAATCGACGAAAAATGGTATTTAGAACCCAACAGAATCACCGGTTGGAAAATGTGTACTGAATACTACCGACCGTGGGAGGTGCTTTTCTCATCTCATAACCTCTCGTTCTACGCGGCTCTCGGTCTACAATCAAAGTGGCTCTGGACAGAGAAGAATTATGTCAGTTATGATGAATATTATCTGCGTTGCGATTTTATGTTCCGCGGAAAATTGTGGCGACAAAAGGTGCGCCGGGTCGCCGGTTTGTTCCCATGAGTGAAAACGTCCCCGTAATCCATTATTCAAATTATATAAATGAACATGAAGATTTATATAAGTAGCTTATTGATCGCACTTCTGCTTTATAGTCAAAGCAACGGCGATAGAGCTGATGAGCGGACCATTATAGAAACAGCTCTTTACGCCTCACTTGTGAACGATGTTGAACGCCTCGAGAGCCTGTGCAGGAATAACGATAACAGCAAAGAAGTCGAACGCGATCTTAATTTTCTGGGATTTGCCACCCGAGTGAACCTGGAGGATTCGGATTCCTTTTTAACGACCACTCGAAGTTTTCAGAAAAAGCCTCTACACAAGGAGTCAAAGACGTTTTTGAAGTATCTCGCCGCTACGGACGTATCAAATCGCGTAAAACAATTGAAAAAAGAAATTCTGTATAGCAAGGTTTCGGCGATTTTTAATTACGCCTCCTCATCCATATCTAATCTTCTCAGTGGAGATACCGCTTTTATCGGACAACTCGCCGCTGATTCGATTTTCTTTTTATTTAAACGCCGCAATATAACTGCCCGCGAACGCAAACTCACTTTCTATGCAAAACAAATGATGCGCCATGCTTCCATTCCCACAGACCCGGAGCATGAGAAGCTCGCAGGGAAGATAGAAAAGTTGGAAAAGAAGAAGCGCGATACGGAAATCAACCGCAATATAAGAAGAATACACTATTATTTACTCAATCACAATTATCTATCCGCTGATTTCTTTTGTCGCGTTACGGAGGAGCTCGCTGAAACCGATAAGAATCTTTCGAATTGGCGATGGAATATCGCTACCGCCCGTGGTAAATCCCTGAGAAGGAGAATCCTGGACTCGGAAGTGTTGGAGCTTGCCATCGAGAATGTAACACCTAACCGGAAGAAAGAAATAAGAACCACTCTGGCTGCTGTTTGCTGTGACGACATAGCAACATATTCTTATAGTAGAGAGCGCTTTTCGTTCAACCGGGATACAAATGCAGATTCTTATTTTTCTTTGTGCGATGCAGCCATGGCTTTTCGAGAAGGAGAATGGCAGGGAGGTATCCAGGAGCTCACCCGTGTAGCGAAGCATTCGACAGCGCGTAATGAACTCCTTGCACAAGGATTATTGAAGACGACCTGGATTGATCCGTATCGGGACTTTTGCAAGCAGGAAAAAGAATATGAACTCGACCTATGGACATACATACTAACCGGGAAGCGCCCCTTTACCGAACATAGTTATGTTTCACACAATTTTATAGTAAGAGAAGCGCGACAACTTGCTGCCAATCTCGGAGCCATCATATTTACAGGCTTTATACGGCGCGGACTACAAGCATTAAAGACCAATCCGCTCGATCCTTCAGAGGCAAAGGACGCAGGAGTCGTTTTCATCAGAAGTTCTCATGAACATGGCGAGTCAATGACGAAGGTTAAAAAGGTGGCGGATTGGCTCGGAGATTGTTATAGCCGGGATAGGTCTTTCTCTCTCGCTCGAAAATATTACGCCACCGGGAATCTCTTATCAGAGCGGAAAGAACAAAAATTATTAGAGCGGGAAGCGGAGGAACTTTTCCGCCTGGCGCTGAACGAAGAAGACATAAAGAGGCAAAAAATAATCCTGCGTTCCATAATGGATCATTATCCTGAATCCAGGTTTTCAGAAAAAGCCCGACGCGAATGGGAAACGTCTAATAAAAAAGAAGCCGTTCTTTTGAATATCACGTATGAAAAAATTCGCAGCATGCCGGTACTCGCTCAGTCTATGGGAATACCCACTGCTCTCTTCGATGGAGACGACAACAACGGCGAGATGGATGAAGAGGGAATTACACTCCGCAACGATGGAAATGCGATAGTAACCGACACCAAGACCGCTATTGAATTGGTGTTCGAGCTCGAGCCTGAACAAATTGAGAAAGCAAAAACCCTGTATAATGAAACGGCGTTAAGAGAACAAAACGAGACCGCAAAAGATGAGATATTGAGAAAACGTAAATTTCCTGTCGAAATTATGGGTTCTGCAGGAACGGGAGGAATAGACATTATGCCCCGTCTGCTTCCTTTACCTGACGACGATTCTCTATTTCTCTTTCGATAAGGTTTCTTTCGTTAGATTTATATACATTTTGACACGCAATGTGCTTAGAAACTAAACTATTTCATCTTTCACGGGCGCTTTAGATTCAATCAACGTCGTGAGAGTATGCATACGACCAATGACGATTATTGAAAATATAAAATTGGGTATGATCGAGTTGCGTAACCATAAACTCCGCTCGTTCCTCACCACATTGGGTGTCATTTTCGGTGTAGGTGCGGTTATTTCTATGGTTGCCATAGGGGCAGGCGCGCGTGAAGAGGTTCTTAACCAAATTAAGTTGCTGGGAACAAACAATATACGTGTGCGCGCAGTCACCCTTTTTGGGCTGGATGCGATTAATGCTCAACGAAAAGGGGTGAAAGGACTAACGACAGGGGATGCAGAGAATTTAAAACACATTCTACAAAATGAGATCACCCATGTCGCTCTGCTGAAAAATGTAAACATAAAAGTATATCATGAAAATCGTATCCTGCCTGTGAACGCGGTCGGCGTGACTTCCGATTATGCAGAGATTCTCGGCTGGTCTATGACCGAAGGTCATTTTATCCATGAGATAGACATTGAACGTTCGTTACCGAATTGCGTGCTGGGCAGCCAGGTCAAAGATACCATATTTCCTTTGGAAAGCGGTGTAGGACAAACGATACGAATAGGACGATGGCTCTTCACCACTATCGGTGTCTTATCGCAACAACCAAGCGGAGGAGAGACCACCGGCGTGGGAATCGGTAATCCAAACACTACCGTGTATCTACCTCTTACGGTCGTCCTCAAGAAGATACTGGCGACCGGACTCAATGAAAATCTCGACGAGATCATCTTAAAGGTAAGAGAGGGAGGCGACCTTCAGGAAATTGCAAACATCTCCAGAGACGCCCTCTTGAAATTGCATCGAGGTGTTGAAGATTTTGAGATTGTAATCCCCGAGGAGCTGTTGAAACAACAAATGATGACGCAACGAATATTCCGTCAGGTAATGACAGCGATTGCCTTGATTTCTCTCGTTGTCGGCGGTATAGGAATAATGAATATCATGCTTGCCACGGTGACACAACGAACGAGAGAAATAGGAATACGACGCGCAATCGGCGCTACAAAGAGAGACATTCTGTTCCAATTCATAGTCGAATCCATCATTATAAGTCTCTCTGGAGGAATTTTAGGGGTCATATTGGGGATAGCGTTTGCGAAAGGAATAAGTCTGTATGCCGGTTGGAAAACAATTATCTCCATGGTGGCGATTATAGTAAGTTTCCTTGTGGCTGCCATGACGGGTCTTATATTCGGGCTTTATCCTTCCGTCAAAGCGGCGAATTTGGACCCTATTGAAGCGTTACGCTATGAATAATCCCCTGGATTATGAGCATTTGAGCGGCTTTGCCGGGGGAATTTTAGATACAAGTAATGCGATGTGATAGAGCCAAGAATGAGCGCCAAGAATGAATAAAAAACCGGTCATAGAAATCAAGGATTTAAGGGTTGAGTATAAACGCGGATTGCATCTAAAACCGCTTACCGCAATAGAGGGTCTTACCCTCAATGTGAGCCCGGGGGAAGTAGTGGGTTTTATCGGTCCTAACGGAGCGGGGAAATCAACCACTATCAAAGCCCTGATGGGATTTATCTTTCCCAATAAAGGAAGAGTGCGTGTGTTGGGCTTACCGGCAGGTAGTAGAGAAGCCAAGCGTCGTATAGGATACTTACCCGAGGTCGCGCTCTATTACCCCTTTATGAAAGCGCTCGAAGTGCTCAGCATTTATGGCGGGTTAATGGGTTTCAAAGGAGAAGAACTCAAGAAACGGATTGACGCTGTACTGCACCTTGTAGGCTTGAAGGGTAGAGAGAACGAATTGTTGAAGAAATTTTCCAAGGGTATGCTCCAACGAATCGGCATCGCTCAAGCCTTACTCGGTTCTCCGGAGGTTCTGATTCTGGACGAAGTAACGTCCGGTCTTGATCCCGTCGGCCGAAGAGATTTGAGAAACATATTGCTTGATAACAAGAACAAAGGTAATACCGTGTTTTTTTCAAGTCATGAACTCAGCGAAGTGTCCCTTATCTGCGACCGCGTTATCATCATTGATGAGGGGCGAATCCTTGAAGAGAAGAAAATCGAGGAGCTCATGTCGGAATTACAGACCTACGAGGCGACCGTGAAGAGTCCTTCATCACCTGCGCTCGAAAAGGACTACACAATAGAAAAAGCCAGCGGAAACGTCTATAAGATCAAACTAAAGGAAGACCAAAATCCCATTGATTTACTACAGGATTTAACCAACAAGAAATATGAGATACTCGAATTCGGAAGCGCTGCCCTTACCCTCGAGGATTATTTTGTAAAAGTGGTCGGGAGAAAAATTTCGTAAATCAACACATTAAAACTGGAATCTGGAAAAAAGGAATGAAAAAAGAGAAAAAGCCA
>CAZSMK010000101.1:0-64647 GCA_964608095.1 uncultured Candidatus Sumerlaeota bacterium
ATCCTTCAACGCAGAGATGAAAAAATACTCTACGTTCTTCGTGTATTCGTGCTATTCGTGTGATTCGTTGTAGAAAAAAGTATCGTGCGAGTGCGAATGCGATACACATTCGCCACGGCGAATCTTCGACCCCGCGGTGCGAGGCATTGCTTGCCGAGTACTGGGGTCAGACCCCATTCTGCACGCGCTGTCGCTTTTCGATAGGTTTCGAGGTAAGAGAGACTGCTTAAACGGGAATCTCGGAAAATCATCAAGGGCATAACACATAATCATTCCCTCAAAAATCAATCAGCCGGAGCCCCTGAATGACCGGTCTCGGTCGGCTGCGATAGTTTTGTTCTCCAGAAAATATTGCCTGCGCTGATGAGGATGTTTTAAGGATTTCTTCTCGCATTTGTATTAGACGTTTACGACTTCTCATTAACTTTGGGTCATTGTTTATAACTGCCCGTCGCGCGACTTCTTCCTTCACAATAGTATGTCTATTGTTTGACATTGAGACAACGAAGCCCAAGAATATATTTTATACTATTTTCTGATTTTCCTGGTTTCTATAGCCCTATTGAAAAACAGAGAGGGAGTAAATATGGGATTGCTTATAAGTCAACGGCGAAGGATAACGCTCCTACGGGGACTCATTTTTCTGACGCTTGCCAGTTTTCTTTTATTAGGGGGATGTAGCAGCGATGGTGAGGATGAGGTCTCAACACCAGCAGCAATACAGGATACGAGGTTAACGAGTTCGCCGGTTGTATGTGTTTTTCCCGCAAAATCTATTAAAAAGCCGGGCTTGCAGAATCTCTACCAGGTTTCGGAGGATTTATATCGAGGCGCTCAGCCCGATGAAGAAGGTTTCCGACAACTCGAAGCGATGGGGATTCAAACCGTTGTCAATCTTCACGCGTGGCATGCGGACCTTGACATGATGAAGGATACAAATCTTAGGTATGAACATATCCCGATGACGGTACTTAATCCGAAAGATGACGATGTGGTTCGCTTTCTGCAAATCGTTACGGACAAAAAGCGGACGCCGGTATTTGTTCATTGCGAGCACGGCTCTGACAGGACAGGGACATTGGTTGCCATATACCGGATAGTGGTCTGCGGCTGGTCAAAGGACGAAGCCATAAAGGAGATGACGGAAGGTGAATTCGGATTCCACGAAATCTGGCAAAATCTCGTGACTTATATCGAGAAACTGGACATAGAAGAGATCAAGCGCCGCGCCGGTGTCTCATAGCACCACTTTTTCCCACAAGAACCAAAACTCGTGGTTACTATTCTAATGACTTTTATCGTTCTTCATCCGATTCCGGTTTTAATGAAGCCCATAAGAAGATGCAAAAGGAAAAAACCTGCTGCAATACAAAGAGACATAATACCAAAAATGAATCCTACAAGATCGGAGATGCGTTCTATTGGTCCCCTGACAAAGCCGAATAGTGTAAAGTTGCCATACTCGATAGTATCAGGGGTAATTACAGAGGGGGGTTGAGTCGGTTTAACAAAAGAGCGTATCACGAGCCACAGACCAATAATCAGGAAGCCGATACTCCATGGCAAAAACCATGACGAGGTGCCCATTATCTGATTGAACCATGGCATGACACCGACAACAACGCATAGTACACCTACATCCCATTCGTGTTTTTCTTCTGTTGGAAAAAAGAACATGAGCGAAAAGACGAAGAACAAAAGCGACCATCCGATTTTGATGAATATCCATACGAGCATGAACATTTTGATCCAATTCCCACCTGATCGCCACATGCATGGTCATGTGGCGTTTTTACTAACGCAGGGCATTGTAATGACTTAATAAGAAATCCAGGAAGCGGTTGTTGCCGCCTGGATATCTTTATATTCAAAATCCGTTACCACAAACGCAGTGTCGGACGTAAACTCTTCGGGCGGGATTTCGTTAAGCCAGAAGTTTATGCGGAAGTTTTCAAGTCCCGGTTCAGGAACGCCGGAACCTGTATATGTCCAGTCCTCAACAGGTTCTGCATCAGATAAATTATGGATAGTATATTGTCCGTAGAACACACGAAACCGGATGTGTTCGCGAGCCCAATCCATCACGTGGGTAAGATCGAGTTCGGTATCGGAAAGATCGACGCGGTAGCGATACCGATTTCCGGGCACGTCCCAGGGTTGGATAACGAACTGCGCATTGTTTGTATCCTCGGGAATGCCCCACCTGCTATATTCGAAATCGATTTCCCGATACGGGGCTGCAGCATAATCATCCCAGGTGAAAAAGCCTGCAACCATGAACGGTTCGAGGATGTCCAGTCGTCCGCGGGTCTGAAACATATAGGTGCCGTAACCGAAGTTCTCCTGCAGAATTACCTCGGTGCAGTACCATTTTTCGTCCCGCCGAACAATGCTCATGTGAAGCCCCGCGGAATCAGCCCACACATCGGAAGGTTCCGATGAGAAGAGGTTCGGTCCGGGACCTACCGGCGTATCGCTGTGTTTTACCCGCCACTCATAGCCTGCAAAGGATATGAACCGTGCTTCCGGTCCCCGGTACGCAATGCCCCACGCAAGAGATAGAGAGAAGACGCTCTCCGGTAGAGTGCTCTGGCCTGAAGCTTGTGGCGGATCAACGTTCTGCGGAATCAGAAACACCGCGATACGCGTTGCATATTTATCGTTCTCATGAGTGGTGATGTCAGCAGTCCATGTGCCATCGGAGACATTGATAGGAACTGTAGGCGAGGCAAAGGTGGGTTTTGTCCACCAACCGGTACCGACATAGATATAAGGCGCCACCACATGGGCGGAAAAATCCACACCGGAAACAATCCCTGAAACGTCTTCTGTCGTCCCATACGTGGGAACAGTCGTGATGGTAATAGCCGCATCGGCAAAGGTGTCGTTTTGTCCGCTAAGAATCACCATCACTATTAAAAGGAGAAGACAAAAGAATCGGCGTAAGTAATTATACCATTTTATCAGCATAAGACCCTCGTTAAAAACCTGACACTTTGTAGATTTCGTAGCCGGCGGTTTTAAACACAGCAGGCCAATCGGCTACTGCTTTCCGGTCGTAGTTTTGTATTCGGGTCTCCAATTTTTTCCAGGGTAGCAGATAGGGGCTGATCTTTTTCTCATCGTCCTTTTTCTCGCCATATTTCCACCCGCGCTGTAAACGTTCAACGATCCAGCGTCCGTGTTCCTTTTCTGCCATTCGCTCAATCTCTCTCTTCTTGAATGTGGGAAACTCAATCTTGTCCTTAGCTTTTTTTCTGATGCCATACCCCTCGGTCTCGAGTATCTCAACCGCGTATAGAGCCTGTTGCATACTGGAATGCTTGTAGTCGGGAGCAAGGTTCTGCCACGAGCGCATCGAGGGTACGATCATCTTGTGTTTATTATCATCGCAGTATTTCAGGTGAACCGCTTTGCCGAGTTCTTCGATTTCATTTTGAGGAAAAGATACTTTCCCGGGATTCACAAACGCCCTGAGTGTCATGGGATCACGAGGAAGACGGATCAGGTTTCCGCGTTTCCACCAATCAGCGTCGGGCAAAAGATCCGCCGCTGCTCTCCCGCTGTATTCAATAATGCCGACGCTTGCGCCGACAACGAGTGCAAGTTGATATTCGAACGCGGCGATTGTACCGCCGTTAATGCCAAGGAGTCTGACGTTCCATGGCTTGATTCCCTCTGCCAGCATATCCGCCCATTCCTGAATCGGATCAAGGGCGCTGAATCCTTTCCCATCAGTACGCACAATCTTGTAGTCAGGATGTTCACGTGCGTCATCGGGAAGGTATCGCCGTTGCGAAAGGTATGCGATCTTGTTAATTTTACCTTGAGGTGGTTGGGACAGATCGCCCACGATTCCACTAATACCCTCCTGGGTTCCGCCCGAAAGGACTGTTCCATTAAACTTTTCAAACGCAACCTCAATGTCGGATTTGTATTCATCTATCTGTTTCTGGAGATTTGGGTTACACGTTCCTGCAACAATGACCACCGGCTTTCCGAATTTGGGGAGCTTTTCCGACACGATTCCGGAATCATACAACCATCGTTCTTTACAATCGGGAATTTGGTCCTCCAACGCAACCTTTCTCCGACGAGTCGCTTTTAATTTATTCCGCACATCCTCAAGCGATTGTTTTTTCTTGTCCAACTCCCCTATTGCATCTCTTTCCTTGTCGAGATGCTCTTTCTTTTTCACAGCATCCTTCTGCGAAATCAGTTTCCCGTTCAGAGATTCCACTTTCTTTTCGGCTTTCGCAACCTCTTCAAGAATATTTTTCTCGTCCTCTTCAAGTTCTTTGATTTTCAAAACAGTCTCCCTATACCGATTTAGAAGGTTGCTGAACCTCGTGACCATAAGGAACCGGTAAATCCATTTCAGTTCAGGCAGCCGGTCTGCAATTACATCGTTAAGGCGTTTGATAGATTCCAACGCCTTTTCGAGGGGTATTGACGTTTTGCTCAAGTAGACCGCTTTTGCATACGCTGAGAGACTTTCATAGGGTTTGTTGAGGAAGAGGTAGAACTTACCGATATCGAAATACGCCCAGGGCAGGTAGAGATCAACGGCAACATTTTCATAACATTTTTTAATCGCCGCCTCGAGGTTTGGCTTGATCATGAACAGACAATCGGTGTCCTTATCAATGCACAATTTAGTTTCGATATAACCGGCAAGCACCCGTGGATCATCGGGATTAACCTCATAAGCTCTTTTGTAATAGTCGAGTGCTTTTGCCAGATTATTATCTTTCAACCACGTATCGCCGATGTCGCACCATGCATCGCTATTGGTAGGATCGCTTTTAACCGCCAAAAGGAGATAGTCCCTTCCCGATTTATCAAACACGGATTTACCTCGCTTTTTTCTCGCGATATGTCCTTTTTGACACAGCACAATCCCGATATCGTGCAAGATAAATGCCTCTGGTGACTTATCCCCGCTCCGCCTTAGGGATTCGGTCTTCTTCCAGTAAAATTCAAGAATCTCCTCGGCTTTTTTCCAGTCTTCAATAGCAATGGCAAGGCGTGCAATCTTGTGGACAAGTTTGGCGCTTAAATCGTCACAACGGTATGCCGCTTCCCATTTGGCAATCTCGTAGTGAATATCGTCTCTCGACATATATGCACAATAATCCGACTTGTAATTATCCAGGCCGTTGATTAATTTTGAGAATGCGTTATCGCTGTTCTCAAGCAACGCAGCGGTCTTGGCAAGTTCTCGTTCCCAGATACCCGTAACCTTGAAATCCCCTTTATAAATCCGATCATGACTCACCGCTGCCCATGCATGTTGAAGTAAGGTGCGCACCTGTATCTCAGCCTTACGTGCACCAATACTTCTCGGGACATTTATTCCCAACACCTTTCGATCGTCTTTTTTGACCTGGATTACATAATGCATGGAAAGATACCCGAATTCTGTGGATTTGAGTCGGGTTCGTACATCCAGTGTATTGTGCCAGTCGACCTCGAAAGTCTCTTCAATAAAACGGCACACTTTCTTAACCTCTTCGAGATTAGTCGTGATAACACGTGCGCCTGCAAGATCAGTAAGTTGGTGAACAGGGTCTTTATATTTATACGATTTACGTATACATTTCTCGGCGAAACCTGCGGGTGATTTCACCCTGTGCTGCACAATTACCTCAACTTCATATACACGGCAGGCATGCTCCAGAACTTCGTGGAGAAATTCTGCATAATCCTTATAGTTTGCCATTTCACAATTAACGTATTCGTAGACCTGTCTATCGTGCTCTTCTTTGTTCAATATAGTTTTTTTCTTCGCTACCATAGTCTCGCTTCCTGGATTGGAATCCAGCAAAAAATGTTCTCACTTCTTTTTTGTCATATGTTCTTTGATTAGTAGTGTGTTATATAAGCGTTATCAATGCGATGTTAAAAGGTCAACGAAAAATAAGGGTTTAACTTTGGCTTGATTTCTATTTTTTAAGTGAAGATAGTGAAAGGGAATCATGCTGTGAAGAAGCCCGGAATCAAAACTCGAACATGAGGCAAAGAGCGCCAATTATGGAGATGTTGAGAATATTTATCGAAAAAGATCGGGAGGTAATAGAAGCCCTGAAAGCGGAGTGTGCGCGGCGCGGAATAACTAACGCTGCGATAGTTTCCTTGATCGGTGCGGTTGACGAATGCTGTATTCATAACATGGCACATGACGACCCTCACAGGCAGGTCATTAACGAGTACCGGGAACATCTCGAGATGAGCGGTTCAGGCGAAATCCGAGACGGTAAACCGCATGTCCATTGCGTGATGAGCCGGGAGAATGAAGATACGCTTGCGGGCCACCTTCATTGGGCAAAAGTCGAAAACTGGTTCGTAGTCGCTTATATCATCCCGACCGACACATGAGGCGTCGAACCTTAAAGAGAGAATTGATCTCCTGCATGATGTTAAAAGAGAGAGTGAACTGTTGCCTGCTATGGGGTGTTCCGGGGAGGTGTAAACACGTAAGCCACACCGCCTTTATCAAACCAGGCTTTTGCAAGGTCTGACTGGAGCCAGAGCGAGTCGGCGCCATACCGCGACGAGGCTGAATCCTGAACAACTACCCTCCCCCCGGGCGCAAACCCTTTGATGACGATAAGATGCCCCCCTGTTCCATGGTTACTGTATATCCGTGGTGGTTGTTCAACCTCATCGCGCGAAAAACGGATCGAGGCACAAATGGCAACCCCATGGTTGACGGCGTGCCTGACGTCATCCCAGTATCGAAACCGCCGGACATAGCCACGGACACCTTCCTGCGCAGCATCTTGCACCGAACGATGCCATATACCGAACATGTCGGCGGCAGGGTCGTAAATCGAAGCGCAAATATCACAGCATGATTTATCGACACCAAAGTAACGTAACGCCATGCACACGGAAACCGGTGAACAGATTTGGCCTATCCAATCGTCTCTCCCAACGAGTTGTGAACAAAACGGAATAGGCAGGGTTTCGGTGGTTTCAAGTTCTTCAAGTACGATTGACAACGCTTCTTTTCTTGAGGCGAATTTTTTCCCGAGTTCTTTATCCTCTAAGGAATTCGTATAGGCGACAGCAATAAGCCTGAAAACCGGAGATGGTATATCGTCTGAATTGCGGGTAAGGTCTATAAGAAATTGCACCTGTGAAGCGGGTTTTTCGAGCAGCAAGGTATCGTACTCATACATGCCTTCGGGAAAAGTAACGATACGGGGCGCATCAGAGGAGGTAAAGGTTCCCCAATCGCCAGCCTGAATCCATTGTGACCATGTATCGCCGATCATGACTCTCATCCAGACTCGGAATCCACCACCCGGGGGAGTCCATCCGTTCCACGATGGAAGCGCTTCGTTAAAAGGGAAACGCGTCTCAATCGGTCGGAGAAGGATTGAACCGGTAGTCTCGGCGACCAGGAGTCGAATACCGCCTCCGTCAGGTGTTCCAACGATTTCACAGTTTGTAGAATTCTGGAGTAGTTCATCCGCTCCTTCCAGCAATATCAACCCGTCAACCACAAATTCAGGATTGAGAAGCGCGTTTCCGGCTCCGACCAAAGGTGGCGCCAACAATAGCCCGAGAAGAAAAAGGGAATATAAAAAAGGCATGAAACCATCCCGCGATTTCACGCCCGGTTTGTGTGTAGTCATAACAAGTTGTCCGCTTAATTTCATAAAATTAAGTCACCATAATCATCAAAATTTCAGAGGAAAAAGTCAAGAATATTCTCATTTCAAACACGTGGAGATGAGGCATTCGCGAAATCGGGAAGTTATGGTCGTTATGGTGTATGCTCAGTATAGATACCTTTTTGTTGTATCTCGTGAGGGAGTTTAGCGGAAAATTCTTGCAGGTTTGAAATCAACCGTTCTTTCTCTGCATCGTTTAGTGCGAAAAAGCCCATTTGTGTATCCCCGAACACAACATTTCTGGGGACTTCCCATTCCCCCACCTTTGTCCATTGCTCTGGAATGCGGCGTACTACCTGCCCCCATTCAATTTGCAAAATAGAAAATACAGCACCTTCTTCTTTACACCACATATATAAATCCGCCGCTGTGTAGCCCTGTTCTTGCATACGATACTTCAAAGGTTTAAGACTACCCAATCCATAAAGATCCAGAATGTATGCGTCAGAATAATAAGCCGCCATCCCAATATCGTTCAAAAGAACTGTCTCGTCATTATAATATTGCCTTATAAATTCTGCTGGCAAGTAATGCTCTAAATACCTATCGCGCATTGCTTGGGGTGTCTCGATTATGGACATTACACTGCGGTCGAACAAAAAAAGCAGTGCTAAGACTGGAACAACTATGCACACAATTATAACCGGTCGCCAAAAGAGTTCAGATATTCTAAATCGCGCATTGACAAGAAACTTATAATATTTGCTCAGGATTAATATAACGAGCACCGATAGCGCCAGAGCAAACAGAGACCAGCGATATAATGAAGAAATAGTAGATCTATTGATGTTATAGCGCAGCACTAAAGAAAGAAGTGAGAGCAGAGAAAACATCCATAGTGCAACAATACCTGAATTAATGTGTACACCTTTTGTTTCAGACTCTTTTCTCTCAAGAACCAGACGGTCATAAACCATCCAGATACCGACAAGGAATCCAACGGTGAGTATATATAGTTCATGGCGATAGTAAAGAAATGGTGAAAGTATATTAATTCGTGCATAAATCATATAGATGACTAAAAACGCCAGAAACAAATACACCATAAGAATATTATGCGCCATTGCCACTCCGAGAGAATCTGTATTTTGCTTTTCACTCTTAAACATCCCATAGAAAATAAAGATCAGTCCGGTTAGACCAAGGGCAATCACCGTCTTTGATTCATACCATAATGGCCAACCTCTCCAGCTTTGCCAGTGAGGCTGCAAGTCAAACGAAAGCAAAACGAAGGAGAAGAAAGGGATACAAAAAGGGAGCATCCAAATGAAAACTGTTTTCAGAGTTACGGGCAGCTTCAAGGCTTTCAATTGTTGTGTTAGAGAATCAAAATAATGTGTAAATGGCGGTATGATTACACATAAGCCCAATGCAACTAAGTATGCCTCATAACGATAAAACCAGCCATGGTGTGCAAAACGAGTGTGGAGTAAGGAAACCGCTGTAAACATAAGCAGCATCAGTTGTTTATCATTCCACAATCCCCAACCTTTTACCAAGCCCTTGATAAACATTGGAATACTAATTATAATCAGCAACGAAAGATGTGGAGCGCGTATCAATTTGATTTGCTGGTAGAGAAAGGTATCTGAAACTATATTGTAGAAATCAACGGGAGAAAAGATTCTTGTTAGGTTCCCTTTTATAAGAATAGGATTAGGCAACCAGTGCCAGCCATTATTAAGAGAAATCAAGCCATATATCATCGGAAGCAGCAAAGATAACAACGCTATAGTAAATGCAAAGAGAAATCTCTTCCTCATTAAATATAAAAAAAAGACCACCAGTAGTACAAAAACACCTTCATATCTGATAGTAACAAGGAATGGGCTCAACAAAAGCAGGCATCTTTTATATGGTAGCCGTTTTTGTTTTTCACTTAGAGACATCTCGTGAGACGCACAATATACAAAGCCAAAGACAATAATCGCCTGAAAAATATGTTCTTGTCCCGAGAAAATCAAGGCTGGTAATGGAATGAAAAGAAGTAGAATAAGAATGAAAAGAGTAAAAAGGAAAAGATTATTAATATCAGGTTTTGTACATTTAGACACTAACATCAGAAAGACGACAGCACCAATGACATTAAGCAAAAAGGGGACTATTGTTATCACGCCTGTCACTTTAAAAACCAAAGAGAGGAGAAATGTCCAGAGGGGTGATGATGAGACAGAAGAAAACTCGTTACTGTTTACGCCCCACACACCAAGTTGAGAAAAATTCTTCGCTGTTTCTAAGTGAATATAAACATCATCAAGCGCATACATGAATATTCCGTTATTCTGAATGTAGGAAATAAGGAAGGTAATCACAATAATTAACGCAAGGATGATGTATGGTACAAATATAATCCTTTTATGATTCATAGTGGGGAACCATTATTATCACAGGGATGATGAAGGAATCTTTATGTATGCGACCTTCCAAATAGTTAATCTTAGTTTAAGATTGGTTATAATACCATTAAAAGTATGTGAAATGCTTCAAACAAAGTAAGACAAATTGAGTTTCTACCCTTTGTATAGACCGAAATCAAGGCAAAATAAGGTTGAGCTCCTGAGGTTTAAAAAAGGGGAGGGGGGAAATCTTTTTCAAAAGGTATCCCCACTCCCAGCCGACCTTATACCTTCATATCCTGTTCATCTCGTTAGCACCACCCCCTGGACATGATGCAAAAAACAGGCGCCACATTACATTTTATGCCATTCGGACCTCTGGACGAAATGTTTTCCTTCACGTATGGCAAAGTTTTGTAGTAGATCAACGGGATGAACACAGCTCTTACGATTTGCGCGATAGGAAAGTTGCGTGTGCAGGAGTGCACTGGTTCAACAGGGAGGATCAGTTTGTATATACGCCTGATTGGAAAATTTGGCATCTGGACTATGAAGAATGTATGGCAGCTATTGAAGTACGCATAAATTTTTCGTTGGACTTGTCTAATTACTTTGTTTATCATCATTTACCATCAACTACAAAGGGAGGAAAAAATGAGGGGTAAAATAGTAATAATAATTATGATAGCGCTGGTGGCAACTACATGGGCGTTGCGCGATACACGCGTAAAAAGCCTGTACGTCAACACTGACGAAAATACAAGCGAGTTTCAAATCACAGAATCATGGCTGAACAAAGTCAATAACCTTACCCGTAAACCATCACACGCAATAACAGTCGGCTCGAATGAATGTGATTACACGTCTGTCAATGATGCAGTAAACGCAGCCTCTGCCGGTGACACAATCCTGATATATCCGGGAACGTACGCCGAACAAATCAATATAAACAAGAGCGATATCGCGCTTGTCGGAATAGATAGATACAAGTGTTTAATTAAGGGTAAATCTCCTGATATTCATCTTATTCAAATTTATAGCAGAAGTAGCGCTATTTCAAACATAACCATTGCAAATCTTACCGTTGATAACGATTTGACATGGGGAGAAAATGGCACTATAGCACAAGAAGCTATTGCCGTAGGGCACCCCGACGCAAAGGCTAATGCCGTAACTGATGTTGTTATACGTGACTGTGACCTTGAGGGTTATCAAGATACTACGTTCGTATATCCAAATAGCTCGGCAAAATTTATAAATTGCAAAATTACGGGCGGTTTCGACATTGGTTCTACATGGGCATCGACCGCGTATTATATCAATTGTGAGTTCTATAATAAACACAATCCAATGAGTGGATGTCTATACGTCAACGGGACTGTTCATTGTTATAATTGCCAGTTTTACTCCGAGTATACCGGGACTCCTTCATCAGCTGTACGTATGGTGTCAGTGGACAGCACTTTATATTTTATGGGAAATCAAATGGACGGTAATTTTACGGAAGATGTGAGATTTTTCGTTCCGGGCGGGACGGCTTATCTTGGCGGAAATTATTTAGCCAATCCATCGGCAACCTGTTCTATCGCTTCAACTTCCATGGTAACCAGTTCTATAAATTGTGGTGGGAGTTTCGATGCTTCGGGTGCGGCAGAGATTGGCGGTGATATAACCATTCATGGCGAGTTTATAATGGACTCTGATCACGGCTCAGCGCAAGCCACGATTACACAAAATACAGCAACCGATAATGAAGATGTCCTGACGCTCAATGCTCACGTTACCGAGGGAGCCACGTGGGGCGCGGATGCGCTTTTCATCAAACAAGAAGGCATCGGTGCGGGGGCGACCTGCAAGGGCAATGCAATCCGCTACGACCTTAAAGAGTACGGCGGAAGGCAACGTACTCGATTCAAGGTTGATAAAGACGGCGATGTGTATCTGTACGATTCGAATGGCGCCGAAAAGGTGGAGATGCTCACGGCAAGCGGGAATGTAAATTCTGCTGGTATAATTAATAGTGATGGAGGTTATAAGGTCGATGGGTCGGCGGTTGTCAGCGGTGATGGAGAGCATATCATGAAGGTGTATGGTGCGGGGACCATACCAGCGGCGAGCGCGAGTCATTACGGTAAGGTCATCGTTGAACAGCAAACGAGCGGACATGATCGCCTCCTTATCTGTCTCAGGAGATGGAACGGCTCGGGGTATGATTATGCTTGGGCGGCGATGCCTGCGATATGGACAGATAGTTCTCAAGAAACAGAGGGGCACGAAGGATGAATTGTATACCTGTGTGCGGAAATTTACAGAGCCCTACTATGCGTATGTCGGGGCTGAAGTTCCTATAACTGTTTCATAACAGGAATGATTAAATGCCAGATTAGCGACCGTTTAAAGACGGTTTAAAACAGGCATTTTACATATTCTTGTCCTCTCTGACGCCGCAAGGTTATCCCCATTATTTGCCCGTATCGTGATCGCTCACGTACGCCAGAATATTTTTCTGCGCGTGCAAAAGCTGACGGCAAGGGCGAGAAGGAGCGTCTTTATAAGTCCGAGAAATGCGCCGGGCCATGGCGTCGAAAATATAGTGTTTAATACCTGGTTGAGTCCGGTCAAAACAAGGACAGCCAGTACCAGGTTCTGGATACCCGCATAGGCAATCATGGGATTCTGACCGTTATCCACCAACAGGCTTAGCCAGCGCTTCTTGTTGAGTATATCAATAATAATGGTGAAGGCAATGAGCAAGAAGATCGCCAATCCGGTGGTTACGAAAAAGTAGCTGAACGTGGCATGATCTTTTTTTATCCCGCCCTCAAACGGTTCGAAGAGAAGCCCGAACACAAGCCAGTATACTCCCCAGAGATAAAGGTTATGCAGGAATCGTTGCGTGCTCGTGGTAGGTTTCATCACCAGAAGAAATCCAAGCCCGCACAGCAGGAAAGAGACATAATATGTCCCCGGAATCCATCGCCCTTTCAGTCCACAGAGGAGAAATACATTGAACACAACCATAAGGAGCGTAATAGCGATTAAGCGGTCGGTTCCCCACGTTTTTTTTGCAGGGACATCTTCGGACGTCGTCGTCATCCACCTGAGAATCAGGTCGCCGATGATAGTTCCAGGGACTACGATAAAAAGATACTTCAGGTATTCCAATTTACAGAGCCAGGGAAGGGGTGAATAGTTCCACACTTCGCTCCCCCACCCTTCAACTGTCGAGGAGAGCCGAAGCCCCAAAAGCAACCCGAGAAAACCAAGCCGCAGCAGGATATTATTTTGAGATACAAGCCAGATGAGTGAACCCGCGACCACGGTATTTGCAAGCACCATGATGATAATGTCACTGCGGTAAAGAGAAAAGCCGGTTCCATCGGGAAACGTGAGTGTCGCAAGGAGCACGATCATCCCGAGCCAGCCGGCGCCCTTTATTGACCACGACAGAGCGGGCGAAAACGTTCGCGGCAGGCGCATATACATGGGAAAGAGGAGCGCGAACCCCAGAAGCGCGGTCAGCCACGTCGAGGTGGTCGGATTATTACTCATTACCCACGGGCGAACCTGTTGATACACGATACCGAACGCGGCGAGCAGAATACCTCGTTCGAAAATGTAGCGCACAGTCTTCCAGGTAGGATATCCTTTTTTAATTCTTCTGGACAATGCGAGAGGGATAGCGGCGCCCATTGCGAATAGGAAAAAGGGAAACACAAGATCAACCCATGTGATACCCGGAATAGAAGGATCGAACACATGATCAGGAGGCGGAACCTGCGCATGATACATCCAGCTCGGCAGAACTCCCCACGGGACATAACCGGAAAGCGCCATGGTCAAAATCGCCACTCCACGAAGCGCGTCCAGACCAAACGCCCTTCTCTGACCCGTCTTTTTATCGGCGAAGTGCTCCTGGCTTACCGCGGTATCGGTCGTCATCTCACACTCTCCTCTCTTTCAACACGTTCAATTATTATGGTAGAATCAATAAATAGCATGAATTCAACACTTTATGCGCTTGCCTTAAATGGAATCAAGCATAAAGCGAGACCCGGTGTCGTACGCTTATGTTCATTCGGGGAAAGATATGAGGCGCGGGTCTCTTGCAGCGAAGGTATATAAGAAATGACAATGCCTGTGCGGATTACGGTAATGATTCTTGACAGGTAACTGATCTCAATCTAATTTTGTCTCGTATATCAGGCATGGTCAACGAATCGTTTCAGTAAAGGCAGACGTTCGGGTTGTCGAGAAAAAACCTATCGTGGAGGGGTATAAGAATGGTTGAGGAAGAGTTTGAAAAAAAGGGAAAGAGAATCTCGCCGCGAGACGAGATTCTTCGGGATCAATCCGCGTTTATCAGTTTCGTCAGAACTTTTATCGAGGGGAATTATTTTTATATCATAAGCGCGGTGCTCATGATGCTCGGGTGTTTTCTCCTCATGCGTTCCGACGTCATCCGCGGGACGGTGTTCATCCGCACGCTCAAAACGCTCCTGATTTTACAGGGATATGAACTGCTCGTTATCCTCACCGCTATTGCGATTGTCAGGAAATTCAAGGTCATGGGCGACGCGTTCACGCTCCTTATCATTGAACTCGTACTCCTGCTCGACCCCACCTTCTTCAGCAATTCGTTCTTCACCATGCTGAGCATCGAAAGCACACTCGTGAATGTGGCGTGCTTTTTACTTGTGCCAGTGAAGTTGTTGATCTTGCAAAAGATGCTGCGATTCAGGCTGTCGGATTCGGCGTTCGGCGCATTTATGTTCGCCGCAATCCTCGTCTACCTTGCAGAAGGTCCCCTCAACCTAATTGACCTTGCTATCTCAACACACAGTTACTTTTATCTCCTCGGCTTTATGCCGCTTGTATTCTGCTTTCTCCTGCCACCAGTCAGGGAGATGGTGAAGATTAGGGACACAGCGGGGGGTTACGTCACAGAACGACAACGTACCTGGCTGCCCGGATTCCTCCTTATTATTCCCCTTTTTATTATCGTGTCCCACTATATAGAGAGTTCGCAGGTATATGGAATTCGATTATACTGGCCCTATGCGGCGCCGATAATGCTCGGGTGTGCAGTACTCGTAACAAAAAATATCAAGGAAGAAAAGGCGCTTGAATATATTATTGTGATCGACCTGTTCTGCGCGGTATCGCTCCTCCTTTCCTGGGGCTCTGTTACATCTTTTCTCAAAGAAGGTTTTGTATCGATAAAAACAGCAGGTCATGTAGGGGGCGAGCTTCCGCCGCGGTTTGTCTCTTCGAACATCACCCTGATTTTGTGTGCAGTCGCCGTAATCATCGTTTATGGGTACTATGCAATTCGACTGAAATTCAAGCCGGCGCTCTATCGAATCGTGGCAATAGGTGTGCTCGGATTGATTTACCTGATCGGAACAACGGGTCTTATACAAGCAAGCGTTGGATTTATCGGAGACATAATCGGTTCTGTGTTTTCCTGGATGGGAAACAATCCCATAATTATCTGGGGCTTAATAGGAGCAGGACTGCTCGCCCTATCTGTCAAATTTCCCAATATATATACCTGGTTTGTCTTCGGAATATATACCCTGATTGTAATTTTTCTGAAACTCGATATCGAACATGTCGCGTATATTCCCGAAGCGGTTCAGGTCGGGTTTTTATTCCTCATGCTGCTGTATCATAAATTCGGGGATAAAGAAAACAATCGTTATGTGGCAGCAACTTGCGTGGTATTAGTCGGGCTTGGACGATATTTTTTCGCCCCCGAACTGTGGAAAGGTCTCGTCGTCACCGTAGAGGTTCTTGGATTTCTTGGCGCCGGGATATGGTTCAAGCAACGCGGTTACGTTGTTCTGGGATTCCTTCAAGGTATTGTTTTCTTGCTCGGGCTTGGCATCCAGTTCCATGAAGCGTTTGATCCCGCCTTAATGGCGCTTACTGCAGGAATTATCATTTTCGTCCTCGGTATCCTGCTCAGCTTCAACAAGAAAGCGATCCTCGACAAGTTCGAACGCTGGGCTGCGTCAACCAGCGTAGCGGGAATGCACAAAGCACCGTCGCCCGATTTGGCCGAATCGGAGCTCGAAGAGGTTGAATACACGGAAAAAGCAGCGGCGGAGGTCGAAGAAACAATCGCGCAAAAAGAATTCGAGGACAAGATTTTTCAGCCCGCTGAAAAATCGGTTGAAGATGCAAAACAAGAGCAGGAAGAGTATGAACCGACGGTTGACGCCGGCCGAGAGGATGTTGAAGTGAAACAAAGAACCGAAACGGAGCAACCACCGGTAGAAGAACAGGTCAGTGTTTATGAAAAGAAACCGCAGCGTGAGAGTATCGTAGAACGGCTGGAATCTCTCTTTATCACTGACGAGAGGTATGGAATCTTTCTGGCGAAAGACCTCGAGTCCGCACAGCGCGATGCTATCGTTTCGAAGATTAAGCTTAAACCAGACGAAGAATTAGTCGTCAGTATCAGCCAGAAGAAAAAACCTGAAGCATGGCTTGTGCTGCTTACGAACACGCGCGTTCTTTTTAAACAGATCCTGGGAACACGCATTTTCGCCATCTATTACGACCAGATATTCAAGGTAACAAAAAGCACAAATACGGTACTCCTCACGGGCTTCAGTGAACAGATATACGCGTGCCCATGCCAGACCGGAAAACAGGCGAAGTTTTTGCAGAACGGTTTGATGATGTTGGTCGGAGAGGTCCAACACCGGCTGGAACGGGAAGCATAACCCATGACGAGCTGTTTTTACATCCCTCAATCAATCATTCTGGAACTCGACTTTTTCTATTGAGTTTTGTTATTCCAAAACTTTTCTTATAGCGACTATTCCACCTTTTTTAGGACCCTGCTTATCACGTCAGGCTCGGTTGTTCTGTTCATATCGAGGTCGAGAAAGACCAGAAAGATTTTCAGAGTATCTGAAGATTGGTTTATATGGATTTAAATGAGTGTATAAAAGAAGTCTTTTATTCTTTCACTATTAATAACGTGAACGTGCGAATCTTGCAGGTTTCCTTCTAACCAAGATTAATCATCTAACCTATTCCTTATCAATGCAATAATCGGCAATTGAACAATCTGTTCCGAATCAGATTCCACTAAAAAGTCGATATAATCTTTAACCATAGTTGATTTTTCAGGTGCCTTGAGTTTGAGCGTAAGATTGTGTTTCTTTGATTTAAGCCCGGCAAAATTGTCTATCACATTTGGTAAACCATTAAGATCGTATGATTTTATGAGAAATTCGTTTCCCTTACGACTATAAATGCTCACATCTCTTGTAACTATCTCCCCGGCTTGTATATACCCCAAAAAAAGTTTTGCCGGGATAAAGACAGGCTCGCCAACTATAGTTGCCTCTATGGGAATCTCAATGATGGGATTCTTCGAATTACTTGTCTTTACAATCATCGTCCCTTTAACCACACAATGTTCTTTCTGCGGCAACAATGTGGCTTCGATCAGGTAACGTTTAACGTTTTTTCATCGCCATTACACGGTCTCAAGTCGAATTTTAAGATGGAAGGACAGACATCGATTCCCTCTATCTCCACTTTATTCTCACCGGTGTCAGTTATCGTAATCCTTCTCATTCTGGGTTCTCCTATGCCAACATTACCTACAAACAAATGAGAAGGATTAACCGCAATATCTCTTTTTACTATTCCCGTTAAAGTCAACGTGATTTTCGGATTGTTGGGATCAGTGTTGAAAACGATAACGTTATGTATCTGCCTACCTCTTTTACCAGAAGAATTATATTCTACGATAATTGATGACGATTCACCTGTTTGCAATTCTTTCTTACCCACCAGGGTACCCATACATCCACAGCTTATCTGGACTCCTTCTATAATCAAAGGTCTGTCGCCTTTATTATAAAAAGAGAATCTATGGCTTGTAATCCCATCACCTTCAATTGTTCCGAAATCATAAAACAGTGTTTTGAAAACAATTTGAGGTGACTTTTTATCTTCTTTAACCAAGCCTTCACTGAAATCATCTGGGTTTGATGGTTCTGTGGAAGTAGTTCCTTTTGCGGCAGAATAGAAATGCATCAACTCGTCATTTATAAAAGGTATTTTATCATAATCCTTTTCTGATATATGATAAGTCTTCGACCTACTATCTTCTGGTTTTGGGGTTGCCAGATACCATCTTTTTTCAACCTTGTCATATTTATATCTACATAAGATATCAAATAGAAAATACCTCTCCATAAATTTATTATCTTTATTTCCCAGCCGTTCATCGTGCAGATAGGAATACGTTCGAACATGAGCTAATGCATAGAGCGAATGTTCTTTGTGGAGAGTAACTGTTGTAATATTTATTCGGCACTTTTCAATAGAATACAAAGGTCTTGTGGATTTCAGGTAGTTCCCGGACAAATCTTGAACGGTGGAATAGGGATAAAGTCGCTTCTTATCGATCTGAACACTATTTCTAAATTTGTCTTCTATTTCAGTTTTATTATGAATAGGACAGTCATAGGGAATATCCCACACAATGAGATTCCTGTTCAGGAATAAATCGTGATTGGTTCCTCCCAACGCAAGGTCTTGAAATATATAAACAAAAAAGATCAGAACTGCAAATTTCTGATAGAATGAACGTGACAACATAATTAACCATACATTTCCGATTATTATTTATAGTAACACCTTGTCCCGTAAACATAAGAGGTCAGTGTGCTACATGAACAACTCGCGCCACAGAGATATCCATCTGGAGCTCCTGGTTCATAGATTAGACTACAAGTGCCCGATCCGCTATATACATAACCGCACCTACGACTCACCTCAACACATTGAACCTGAATCGGTTCGCCCTGGCAGTGTTTATCGGTAGCGCCGTTTGTCACGACTTGACTACATGTGACACTCGGAGCAGAACAATGGGGAGGCTCTAAAAATAAAGTACACGGACTGTGTACACAGGCAGTGCCAACACAGGCTGGGTTAGGATTCTGATCATAGACGCATTCATGATGTGCTATAATATCCCCTTGATGAATAACCATCATACCTAAACATACAAGAATTATCTTTAGAAAATACAAGGCACGTCTCATTTTGTTTTTCCTCCTTTTTTGATTATTCTAAAATTATGATATCGTTTTTACCAATTTCAACAGCTGCGTGCTTATCTAAATCCTGCACAAAAGTACCCGTCGGAAAAGATATTATATCAGGAATACTTAGATCCGGATCATTGTATTCTACGTCATCCCACTTCAGGGTATTTATCATGTATGAATATTCAACCCAAAGATTTTGTTTTAACTCATTATTTTCATCTACATCGATAAGGTAATGTTTCTCAACTCCGACAACAGTCCCATCTGATAAATATGAATTGGACTTGGTATATGTGCAGATGTTTCCTTTTCTACTTTCAATCTTCAATAATCTCAAATATCCTTGCCCGGTTTTTTCAAATTCAAAAGAAGTGGATTCCCTTATCGATTCGTCTTCGAGGTCATTATAAAAAGAAACAACAATCTTTTTTTCTTCCTCTCTTATATCGTTTTTAAAGTGTTCCACCATGTGTTTGACTGCGTCTGATAAAAGAAAGGTTCCTTTATAACCAGATATGAATTTTCGTGCAGAAACTCCAGGAGGGATGTATAAACCTGCGATGTCGGGAGTCTTGAGTATTACAGAACTAACATCCTTAAAATAGGACATTACACGTTGACCATCATAGATAAATTTCTGTTCTAAACTATCTGTCGTTCTCTTTGAGTTTTTCAAATTTGGAACCATTGCCATCTTATTACAGGATTCTTCATCTAAAAAGGTTACTCCGGACTTTTCCACTGTACATTTGTTGTCATAGAACTTTTCATTAACGGAAATTTCAATTCTTTTTACAGGAACCGAAATAGCCCCACTTTCATGCTCCTTGTATTCATCTAACATATGATTTGTTTGTTTAACGGTACCTGAAAATTCACCCGACACATGCTGGGCATCGAATCCCTCAAAAAGAGCAAATACTTCTTCTTTTGACATAGATGCCATAGCCATTGATCTTACAAAAGCCATTACAACCATTAGTAAAAGTAAAGAAACCCAGCCAAACCTCTCCTTCTTTATTGTTTTTTCCTTGCTATTCATTTTGACCCTCCTTCTATGTTATCTTAATTTTGATGTATCCTCTAAGGGGTATTCCAATTCCCCTGCAAGCCGCATCTTTTTATTATAAAGGTTTATTCTTGCCTTCAGGCAGTCGATAAGATTCTCATTTTTCAACATATCACACATCCTCTGGCTGATCTGGATACTGTCCCTTAACCGTCCTTCTTCCCACAACTTATCGGGCATATTATGAACGGCATTTTTCGAATATTTCGGCCAAGGGTCCCATGCCCTTTCGCAGTAATCAACAATCAATTCCGCACCTTTTTCTATTCTCTCTGTCTTTACAAACCATCGTGGTAAAATTGACATATCATCCTCAAACCACAAGGGTTTTCCTAATTTTAGAGATAAATTTAAATCCTCAATCAGAAAATTGTCGTAATAATTGAGATTGCCGCTTTGGGCGGCTTTATTTAGGGCTGCGTCTTTAAACAAAATTGACTTAAGTTCTACATGATGTTTTTCGATATAAAACGGCGAGGATTTATCGATCTTCCCGAATTCTTCTTTTGCAAGGTCCGGTAGTCCTAATAAATTGTATAATGAAGCTCGTAAATAGAATATTCTATCTAAACGAGAATAATAAGGATATTCTTTAATATACATATCACTATAAGCCAAAAATTCATTATAATTTTTTGCGTGATACAAACAATGACATACATAATATTTAACATCCGGGACTCTCCAATTATTGGAATAGTTTTCTGAAAATTCTTCAAATGATTCCTTTGATTTCACGAATCTATCAGAATGGTATTCCTTTAAAGCAAGTGCAAAATCAACTGCAGCTTGGTCTTCTGTCCTCCCGCCTTGACCGCCTAAATGAGCACAAAGAGGTGATGAGGGGAATATCTCCATAAACTGATTGGCTCTTTCACGTGCTTCCTCCCATTTCAATCTTGTTCGCAGGGCAAGCATCTCTATAAACATCGTCTCATCGAGTCCAGAGTATCGGGAAGAATCCGTCTGTAAACTCTGAATCAAAGAAATAATATTATTGCTTTGTATTTCATCAAATACAGAAAGTAAAACTCCTTTACTTCGTTCTGCCCTATTGAGTAATCCCCAAATTTGCTGATGTGTATCACCATCATATATTATAATATTATCAAACGCCGCTATTGGATTACGATTGTTACCCCAGAGACACTCAGCGCCCACTGAGATACCCTCTGCATACCAATTAATATCCACATCTGTGAGATCAGTCTCCGTCATCCATTGTTCAGGTTCGGGTTCTGTCTCTTTCCAGACCTTTGCCTGAAGATGTAATCTCTTCTCGGGGATAAAGGTATCTATTGCTATTCTCATTCTACACCATTGCATCAAAGGGAAATCAAAATTATTCGGTTTTACTACCCACCTTTTTTTACCAATAGCAACTTGAAGACCGGTTTCCTTGTGGTGTTGATCTTTATAAATTGCTACAACCACATTTCCCTCATCCGGATGTTTACTATCTACAAGAAAACTAAATCCGAACCACACAACATTTGGACCGTTATAATCGAGCGGCATGATATCAAGATATATATTTATCGGCAACAATGCTTCACGCAAATCAAGCACATCCCCCTTATAAAGATATCTATCACCACCGGGGATATCATCACTGTTTGAAATCTGCTGAACCAACTTGCCTTTTACAATATCCCAGCCGTTGCTTTTATTGTCGTCATTGGTGAAAGGAATCCAGGTTTCTAACGAGCTATCAAAAGTCTCGATAAGAATTATAGAACAAAAAGCAGGGATGTGAGAGAAGAATAGTAAGATGAAAATAAACGCCAGAGAGTATAAGAAGGGGGTGATCTTAAAGTATTTCGCACAGGTATTCATGTTCTTAAAAACCTCTTTACCTGAAGATCACCTTTCATTTTCGTTTTTTTTTGTTTTATAATCAATTAAAAAGTAAACGTTACCTATTTATTTTAAATTATAGATTGCTCATTTATTTCAACTTATAAAGTGCGCGCACTTTTGAGCCATAAAATACGCCAAGAGCACCTAAAATCGGGAAAAAAGTTGACCGTATCCTGTTGTTTATAATCGCAAAAATTTTGGGGGAAAGGAAGGAATAAGCCGGCGCATTCTTTTAACACCGCTTTTCTATACCTTGGGAGTTAAAAGAGTACCGTTATTATGAAACTATATGAGAATGATCGCAACCTATGCTTACGGGATATATCAAGATACTCCTGCAATCGGTCATCATTGTTTTGTCTATCTGTGCGGGTGATGTCTTAGCCGCAGTGGAATGCCGATTACTGGATTGAACATGATGAGGTATTGCATGTGTTGTTGGAGTTCTCCAGATTGACCAAACCCGGGCGATAGTCATTCGTTAAGATCATAAATGTGTCGTCCTTGAAGGTTGCCATCGTCTGAACGTAAAGTTTCGACCCAAAGTAGCGTCTGAATTTACACATATCCGAGTCCTCGACCACCAATGATATTTCATCATCTTCCTGCAACATGATGTGCAATCTCTTCAGGTCCTCGGCTTTGTCATCCATGCAATGTATCGGTCTTGCAACATAATACATGAGGCGTGGGTCTTCAATATCGACAAAGATAAGGCGATCGTTTCCATCCACCACATCTTTAATAATCTTCGCTGCCGGCTTTGGACTTTTGCGTTCATCCAGAAGTGTGACCCCAAGGGTGGAAAACGTAACCAGCCCAGAGACAAACGCTACCAGAACAATAATGACTACTTTGCCATAAATGCTATGCATGATCTGCCTGAGAGAAGGCACGACTTGAGTCATTTGTCGACCTTGTAGAGCTACGGGCGAGATTGCCATGCGTGTGACCTGGTTTGCGGCATAATCAGCAAGCAAGACCACGAGCCAGGGCATGAGGGGAAGAAGATAATAGTCACGCTTGCTTGTGGAGATACTGAAAAAGATGAAGACAACGGATATCAGGCACAATGCATAGGTTTCCACACCTTTCAGCGATGCGCGATTCGTTTTCCACCGCCTGAACAACGACCAGACAAGAAAGGGAAGTAAAAGAGACCATGGGAGAAAACTTGCAGGAAGTTTATGGATATAATAATACCAGGGGTTTTCATGGCTGAATGCATCGAGAAACCGCAGGAAATTATGTTTGATAACGATAAAATAGAGGGGTTCTATTCCCATGTTCCACCATACAAGAGCGCCCCAGATTACAAAAGGAAGGAGCGCTAACCCAATACCCGTAAAGGGACGCAACTTCAGGAGACTTTTGAGCCCCTCGCGCCATCCAGAAGAAACAAAGGCAAAGACAACGGCGATTCCGACGGTAAGAGCGAGTGCGGCGGGTCCCTTGGTCAACATGGCGAGTCCGACGCTCCCCCACAACATGCCCCAGCGTGACCAGCGGAACTCCTTCTTGAACAGGTTGAAGAGCGAAATCCACGCCAATGTGAGAAATGCCGTAAACAAAATGTCGGTATTCACTTCGCGTACATTTTCCCAGAACTCGTAGGTTGTACCTAACATGAAGACCGCAAAGAGGGCGACCCATGCGTTGCGCCATTTACGTACAAAGGCGAAAAGGAAAATGAGCGCAGCCATGGCGGCGATGAGATTTGCGAGGCGCGCGGAAACTTCCGTGACGTCGCCGAACAATTTCGACACCAGGGCAACCCACCAGAAGGTGAGCGGCGGTTTATCCACAAATTCATCATTATTCACCCTCGGCACAAGAAAATTCCCATGGAGAACACTCCGTGCGCCTAAAGCATAGAACGCCTCGTTTTCCGCCCAGAAACTTCGCGTTCCCATATCCAACGCATAAAGGGCTGCAATGGCGATAAAGACAATAATGATTGTTTTTGCTTTGATGGAATCCTTCATTTGCCTCGCTCCTTCCCTAAAAAGTAGTGTAGTTATACTTTGCCTTAATTAAGAGTTTTGACAGTGTATTTCAGGAGATTCGCACTATGTCTTTTCTTTTGTACTCATATCCTTATCAAACCAATTATGTGAAATTGATTAGAATTGAAGGAAAATGTAAAAACCTCTGCGTTTTTGTAGCAGAACCGAGAAGTTTAATATTGTAAGTCTGAAAACAAATGAAAAGAATCGGGATCAAGCCTTGCAAAAGGAAAAGCCCTTCGATGTAAGGCTAAACCCCGTGTATAACACAATCGCTGAGCGCTCGTGTAATGAAGATGCACGCGCACTCCACATAAAACAACAACGCAATCCCAGAGGGCTTGCACTCCAGATTGACAGTTCTGTTTTTCTCTGCTTTTGACGGTAAGTCTAAAGGTCTTCCTATGTGGAGTGAGGGCGTACCTGAAGGGTACGCGCTCTGCGACGGTATTTTTAAATTCCTTAAAAAGGCGAAAAATCCATAAAACTATAGAATAGAGCCCGGGGATAATTTTATAATAGTATATATGAGTGATTATATAGGGGTACTACAAGTCACCCCTACTCATGAATACGCGTACTATGGGAAAAAACACAATGTCCAAACCGATATTATTCTGGAGTACGAACGACCGGGAACGGAGTAGCGCGGGAATAGACTTTTCCGATGCCTTGATGCAGGGATTAGCGCCGGATAAGGGTCTGTACATGATGCGGAAGGAAGACCTGCCGCAGGTCAGTCCCGCCGCCATGGCTGAATTCCCCTCGATGCCTTACAGCGAGATTGCGTTTCGCATCGTTCGTCCCTTTGTTCAGGGCAGGGTGCCTGACGATGTATTTCACGCCATTTGTGTCGACGCATACAATTACGATGTGCCGATTGAGCGACATGCCCCGGGTTTTTATATCCTGCGGCTTGACCGCGGTCCTACATTGTCGTTCAAGGATTTTGCCGCGCGAATGATGGCGCGCCTCATGCAGTACTTTCTCAAGATCCAGAACCGAAGCGCAACGATTCTGACCGCCACGTCGGGCGACACCGGCGGCGCAGTGGCTGCCGCATTTCACGGGCTCGAGAACGTGCAATGTGTCGTCCTGTATCCCGGGACCGAGGTCAGCGATCGTCAACGCCGGCAAATGACCACATTAGGCGACAATGTCTACGCCATAGATATACAGGGCAAATTCGACGACTGCCAAGCACTGGTAAAACGCGCCTTTGTCGATTCCGACCTGGCGAAATACGAGCTTACGAGCGCCAACTCGATCAATGTCGGTCGGCTCATACCGCAGTCGGTCTATTATTTCTATGTTGCGAGCCGAATCGAACTCGCCGACGGGAAATCCCTGGGAATTTGCGTACCCAGCGGCAATTTCGGCAATCTTATGGGTGGTCTGCTGGCAAAACAGATGGGCTTGCCAGTCGAGAAATACCTTGCGGCGGTAAATGAAAATGATGAAGTACCCATATTCTGGCGGACGGAAGTGTATGAACCGGTGGTGCCTTCGCGAAATTGTCTTTCCAACGCAATGAACGTGGGTCATCCGAGTAACCTGGCACGCGTGGTGGCCCTTTACGGCGGCTCCATGGACGAAAAGGGCTCCGTGCACATGTTGCCGGACATGGAAACACTCCGGCGCGACATCGAATCCATCGAGGTCTCGGATGACGAAACCAGACAGGCTATTAAGAATTGCTACGAACGATTTGGCACGGTAATCGAACCGCATGGCGCCGTGGGTTATCGCGCCATTCAAAAGCTAGGATTTACCGACAGATATACGACCGTCTTACTCGAAACCGCACACCCGGCAAAATTCCCCGAGGTGGGCATCGAGGTAATCGGGGTGGAACCAGAAATGCCCGAGTCGATGAAGATGACCGAATCGAAACCGGAGATCAAACTGTCGTGCGCGAACGACTATGATGCATTCAAGGAAATGTTGATTGATCTCCTGACCGGCAAAAAATAAAATTTATTTAAATCATGACAAGACCCACATAGTCCAAACTATTTGTTGTTCAAAGGCAGGCGCTGAACCTTTTAGTGATCCATAATGAATTAATGAAGGTATATTGTGGAGTTTGAATGGGACGAACATAAGGCATCATCAAATGAAGAGAAACACGATGTTTCATTTCATGAGACGGCGACTGTTTTTGGTAATCCACTTACGCTAAGATTTTATGATCCTGACCATTCCAGGAACAAAAATCGTCTTATCACCTTTGGGGAATCGATAGTAGGTCGGTTAATTGTGGTTTCACATACTGAAAGACACGAAAAAACAAGAATAATAAGCGCCTGAAAAATGACGAAGCGGGTGAGAAAAATATATGAAGAAAAAGAACAATAACCAGGATGAATTAAGATCAGAATATGTTGAAGAGGACCCTGGAAAGGGAGTTCGTGTAAAATATTACGAGTCCTATAAGAAGACACACAACATGGTACTCCTGGATCCCGAGGTTGCCAGAGTTCTTCCCAATGACAGATCAGTCAATGAAACTCTCAAGTCCTTGATCAAAGTAGCCCGAGATTCTACAGGTATAAAAAAGAATTCTCCAAAACAAAAGCCTTAAAAAATTTCCGTTTTCTTATCTTAACTACAGATGGAAGGTACCAAATGAAATATGTAATATTTCTCGGAGATGGGATGGGAGATGAGGCGCAGGAATCGTTAGGCGGATTGACCATCCTCGAAAAGGCGGAAACTCCGCACATGGATATGATTGCCCGTGAAGGCGCCTGCGGATTACTTAAAACCGTACCGGACGGACTGCCCCCGGATTCCACGGTCGCCAATTTATCCGTCATGGGATACGACCCGCGCAAATGTCTCGAGGGGCGCGGCGTGCTCGAAGCCGCAGCCATGGGTGTCGATATCGGAGCCGGCGACCATGCAATGCGGATGAATCTCATCAGCGTGACCGATGGGAGAATCAGAACGCATAGCGGTGGAAACATCTCGACGCCGGAAGCCGCCGAGTTAGTCCAGGCGTTGCGCGAGCAACTCAAGTTTGATGGCATCGAGTACCATACGGGTGTCTCCTATCGTCATGTGCTGAAACTGACCCGTCCCGCATCAAAAGCCATAAAATGCGATCCACCTCATGACTACCTCGATGAACCCATGGAAGAACATCTACCGGTAGCAACATCGGCGGAAGGCGAAGAAACCGCCGCATTGTTGCGTGAACTCGTTCTCAAGTCGAACGGTGTGCTCGAGAATCATCCGGTAAACAGCGCTCGGGAAAAACGCGGCGAGCAAAAAGCAAATTACTGCTGGCCCTGGTCGATTGGAACGCGCCCGAAGATGGAAACCTTCAAGGAAATGTTTGGTAAGACCGGTGCTATCGTCTCTGCGGTGGACCTTATCCGCGGGATCGGCGTGTATGCCGGTATGGACACGATTATAGTACCCGGCGCCACCGGTTTATGGGATACCAATTATGAAGGCAAAGCGGATGCGGCACTCGAATTATTGAAAAATCATGATCTTGTCTATATCCATGTCGAGGGACCTGACGAAGCCGGTCACGAAGGAAATCTCGAGGTCAAGATTCGCGCCATAGAAGCGCTTGACAAGCGACTTATGGCGCGCGTGATGAACAGCCTGCCAGAGCCCGTCCGTTTCGCTGTCCTGCCGGACCATTACACACCGATAAAAGTCCGCACCCATGTCGGGGCTCCCGTCCCTTTCGCTATGATGGGAGACGGCATCTCGCCTGACCGGGTTAAGAGCTATAGTGAGAGAACCTGCGCCGAGGGTTTCTTCGGTCTGCTCACGGGAAGTGAGTTTATGAAAAACTTCCTGAAAGACTCGTAGGAAATGTCAGCATTCCCTCTTGAGATAGATATATCTTATAGGGTAGATAAAGCAAAAAAAGAATTTCCGATTGAAAAATCTGGCATTATAATACCACTTAAGAGGTCTCTTCTCCTGTGATGTACCCGTTTTGAGAATCAATCGCAAATAGAGTATTTTTACCTTTTCTACTTGAGAATCTCTCAACCCTTTTTTAAACTACATAAACGTAAAATAATTAAGAGTGAATTGACTTTTATCAGAATTTAACAAGAATTGGAAAGGAGCTGAGACGAATGATTTCATTATTATTCAAGAGGATGCGTCCAGCCGGATTTACCCTTATCGAGCTTCTCATCGTCGTTGCCATTATTGCTATCCTTGCAGCGATAGCGGTTCCCAACTTCCTCGAGGCGCAGACGCGCTCAAAGGTGAGCCGTACAAAAACCGATATGCGTTCCGTAGCGACCGCACTCGAATCATACGCAGTCGATTATACCAAATATCCTCCCGACTACACTGACGGCGTCAGTACCTTCATGGGACGACTTCTGCACCTGACGACTCCCGTAGCATATATGACCACATTACCAAACGACTTTTTTGCGAAAAACATCGCGGAAAGCAATCTCAGTATAAGTCCCCCGTTCAAGGAAGGTGGAGTCCTTGGCAATCCGGTCATTAAACCTTACATCTACGACTACGCAAAATTCGATCTGGGATATGATTCGATTACTGTCTGGTCGGAGATCACAAATAGCCCGGGTTCAATAAAATGGGCACTGAACTCGCCGGGTCCCGATATAACCAACCATATCTATCTTGGCTTTCCCGGTCTGACCATCTATGACCCGACTAATGGAACCGTTAGCATGGGGCAGATTATACGCACCAGCATCAGCGCTGAGGATATACCCAAGAACATATAACACCTTCAGTGTGAGATGAGGTCAATTGTTTAAAGCGATGAGTTTTTTTTAATTCGAGCACGGGCAATTCGTAAGACAATAAGAATCCGATGGAAATGGCGCGTACTCAGAGAACGAGTATCCATAGGCGATATGACTCATACCTTTCTTATTAATAGAGGCGATTCATTTTTTTCTGTAGGTCGTCTTTACCGCAATATAACGTTACAAGAAACCATAAGCAAACTTATCGCTATCATAGAAGGGATGACGATTTCGTCCATTGGAGAGAATTGAAATGAAGGAGATAAAATTTTCCCCCATCGGAGTAATTCATTCTCCCTTCAAAGATCTTGCCAATATACCCGTACAACCCAGCTATGCACATGGTATCAAGGGAAGTATTGAACTCATGCCGGAATATATCGAGGGGATCTCAGATCTCGATATTTTTTCTCACATTATTTTACTTTATCATTTTCATCGCTCACGTGGCTTCTCGTTGAAGGTTGTTCCTTTTATGGGTGAACATCCAAGAGGTGTATTTGCTACACGCGCACCTAAACGTCCGAATCCTATTGGTATTTCAATCGTGAAACTCACCGGGATCGAGAACAATATTCTTCATATCGAAAACGTTGACATCCTGGACAATACCCCTCTTCTCGATATCAAGCCTTATGTTCCACAATTAGACGGTTCAGACGAAGTTTCAAGCGTTCAGCTTACCCGAAAAAAAATTGGAGTTCAGGGAAAGAAACCAGATAGGAGATTAGATTAATTGTTTGGGCAGGCACTCCAGGCGAGAGAAGACTTCTTTCTTTTATTCGTTGAAATCCAATATCTGAATTCATTATAAACAAAACTTGTATCTTATAAATGAAAGGAAACGAAATGGAGATGGAAATAGTATTTCCAGGCGGTAAAAAGGTGGACGCTCGATATAATGGATTTACCATTAAAACAGATCAGGCTATCAAAAACGGCGGAGAAGAATCAGCGCCTCAACCTTTTGATCTTTTCCTGGCTTCTATAGGAACATGTATTGGCATTAATATTCTCACATTTTGTCAATTTCGCGAGATATCGGTAGAGAAGATGAAATTGGTTCAGCGCATGGAGAAGTATCCCAAAGAGAGAACAATTAAAAAGATATATATCGACATCATGCTCCCACCCGATTTCCCTCCTAAATATCGCAATGCGCTTATTCGTGTAGCAAATCTCTGTGCGGTCAAAAAACACATGGGAAATCCGCCTGAATTCTCTATCCTGGATAAAGTAGTGGGGGAATAGAGTTACCTACAGTTACACACATAATGGGTAAATAAAGTAAGGAAATTCCTTAGCGCATCAGAGGTCGTCAGGGTGAGTGATGGTACCGGTGACAGCGGACGCGGCAGCCACTGCAGGATTGCTCAGGTACACTTCGCTTCCCTTGTGTCCCATCCTGCCGACAAAGTTGCGGTTTGTTGTTGATAGTGCTTTTTCACCCTTCGCAAGCACGCCAAGATGACCACCCAGGCAGGGACCGCAGCTGGGCGGGCCAAGAATGCAGTTGGCGTCAAGAAAAATGCCGACCAGTCCCTCATGGACGGCTTGTCTCAGAATCTGCGGAGTACCGGGAAATATAAGGCAGCGCACGTTTTTAGCCACCTTTCTTCCCTTGAGAACAGCAGCCACTTCACGAAAGTCCGTTATTCGTCCGTTGGTGCATGAGCCGATGACGACCTGATCTAGTGTGATATGTGGAGCATCGCGGACATTGACGGCATTTTCCGGGAGAAAAGGAAGCGAGACCTGCGGCTCAAGCTCGCTCAGGTCGTATTCTTTTATATCCGAATAAACGGCATCGGTATCGCTCGCAAAGAACTTGTAAGAACGTCGAGCCCGTTCTTTGACATATTGTTCGGTCACCTCATCAGGAGGAATAATGCCGACCTTCGCGCCGGCTTCAATCGCCATGTTGCTTATAGTAAGCCGGTGGTCTATGTTGAGCCGCTTTATAACCTCGCCCGTAAACTCCATGGCTTTATATAGCGCGCCGTCTACACCGATCTGACCGATAGTGTACAGGATTATGTCCTTTCCACCTACCCACTTTCTCAACTCACCTTTATACACAAACTTAATGGTCTCCGGCACCTTGAACCATGTCTCTCCCGTAATCATTGCAGCGGCGACATCAGTGGAACCAACGCCAGTAGCGAACGCCCCAAGCGCACCATAAGTGCACGTATGGGAATCAGCGCCGATAACAACATCGCCGGGCAGTACGAGTCCTTGCTCAGGAAGAAGTGCATGCTCGATTCCTACCTCTCCCCCTTCATAAAAAAGCTCAATGTCTCGTGCGTGTGCGAATGTTCGTATCATTGCGCACTGCTCCGCCGCCTGGATATCTTTGTTGGGTGTAAAATGATCGCATACGAGCGCTATCTTGTTCCGGTCAAACACCTCCGGACTTCCGTATTTTTCAATCTCTTTTATGGCAAGCGGTGCGGTAATATCATTGGCAAGCACCAGATCGAGCCTTACGTAGATAAAGTTTCCGGGTTTAACCTCACCTTCGATCAGGTGGTCTTCGAGTATCTTTTCGGCAATTGTCTTTCCCATCGTTTCTATTCCTCTGATTAAGAGTGTTTTTAATAAATGCTATTATACATGCAGGTTAAAAATATAAGACGGAAAAAATATTCACGAACATAAAAACATTATTATGTCATACCTCTTCAACGGTTGCAAGTCCATGCAGCAAGACAGGTTTGCGTTCTCAATATCGCGAGAAGATTACGACTCAATCAAAAGAGGATAGTTTCATCTCGTTCAGATCGATATCCTCGGTTTTGATACGTCCCTCTTTTACCTTTAAGGATTTGAGCAATTCTCCATGAACTGCGGACTCGAGGCTGTATTTCCCGGGCGGAATATTGGCGAACGCAAAATATCCTGTTCCACTGGTCACGGTCTGGAGCGTTTTTTTCGAATCCGTTCGGAGTGTAAGGCTTACCCCGTCAGCCGGAAAAGTGCCGTATGTGAGTCTTCCGCAAAAAGTTCCATACGAACGCTCGTTATAAGGCTTGATTTCGGGTATAGGTGCGGGGTTTACGAACACCCCTTTCTTGAGTTCATTGAGCAGTTTTTCCCACGGTTCGTCGTCTTTGTTATTAACGGTCAGGCGAAATATGATAGAGCCGTCCGCTCCGAGCTGCCGCGCAGCCATAACTTGGGCAATAGTGTCCGTAATAGAGTTGAGATACGCCCCTATTCCCGCCACGGCAAGGGTATCGTAACGATTTGCAACGAGGAACTTGACCCAATCCCGGTAACTTTGCTTTTGCGCTTCGTCGAACTCGCGTTTGTAAATCATGGGCATATTGATATCGAAAATACCTTCTTTCGCCCATGCAGGCCAGTCCTGGGCTACGTCATAATATCCCCGGGTCTTTTCGTACTCCTCACCGAGCGCACCCCATGTTATCGAACATACCGAAATCTTGATATCCGGATCCTCCTTCTTGGTCTCGACGAAAATTCTCCGCACAAGGTTCGTCACCTGTTCTCGACGCCATTCGTTCCATTGCTCATCTTCGGGTGAGGGTCTGTCGGTCCGGTTGTAGCGATGTTGGAATCTTTTAAGCGCTATTGGGTTGTAGCCGAATCCACCTTCTCTATACCGTATATAGTCGAGATTAATGCCGTCGATTTTATACTCATCAACCAACTCAACGCATAGATCGGTAAGATAATCCTCGACCTCGGGAACACCTAAATCCAACCAGTGCTGGGGCGTTTCTTCCGACCAATCAGAGTCATAGTTCAACGTCATCCAATTAGGGTGAAGGAGGGATACGTGACCCGGAGGCGGCGATTTTTTCTCCATCCATACAGGGCTCACAACGATCCATGCATGAACCTCGATACGCTCCTTGCCACCGCTGGTATCGTGGGCGGCTTTGATAAGTTCCTCGAGCGGGTCGAAATTAAGAGGGTTTTGGGGATCCGGATTATAAAACGGCTCGATTTCAGACTTGTAATATGCCCTGCCCCGACGCCGAATCACAGGTACCACTGCGTTCATATTGGCTTTGCGACATTCCTCGATGACATTCTTGATACCCTCGGGAGTGCTCAGCTCTTTCCCCTCGAGCGTCAGCACCCACGCCATGCGGTATTCCGGAGGCTGCGCTTGTTCCTCTTCCGCCGACACCGAAACGACAAAGACGAAAACAAACATAACCGAAAGTACTACTCTCACACAATCGCTCATGATTTACCTCCTGAAACGGGATTGTTCTTCATATCACACATCGCGATGTCCTCTATGCCTGGATACATAAAAAAAGTCCAGACTTCGCTTGCAAAATCCTTGTACTCAAATTATTTTTACAATTTAATACTTACTCTTATACAAGCGTTTTTCAATCGCAAGCTTTTTAGGAATAGGGCAGAAACGAAGTGGAGCTCAAAAAAATAGATTTTCTGGGGATAGACATAATCGAGTCGGACGTAAAAAAATTTATCCCTTTTGTGCTTAAACGAGCGGTTGAAAAAGAAAAGACCTTCATAACCTACATAAACGCTCACTGTGTCAACCTTGCCTTCAAAGACCCTGAATACAAGCAGACCTTGAAAAAGGCGGACGTCGTCTATGCAGACGGACAGGCAATAGTCTGGGCATCGAAATTCCTTGGTCATCGGCTTCCCGAGCGTATAAACGCGGGAGATTTCTTGCTCGATTTCTGTCGGCAAGCCTCGAGCATCGAGACAAGCCTGTTCCTCATTGGTTCCTATCAAAAGGTAGCGGATACTATCGCTCATAACCTTCAGAAGGAAGTTCCCGAACTTCAAATCAAGGGCGTTCATCACGGTTTTTTCAATGAAAGGGATGAGGCGGAAATAGTGTCGAAAATCAACCAGGCGCGTGCCGATATTCTCCTCGTCGGTATGGGAGTTCCCCGGCAGGAACAATGGGTCATGAAGCACCTCGATGAACTGGAGACGCCCGTCGTTTGGTGTGTAGGCGCACTGTTCGAATACTTTTCCGGCTATCGAGCCCGTGCCCCGCGTTGGATGAGACGAACCGGATTCGAATGGTTGTTCCGCTTACTCCTGGAACCGCGCCGACTCTGGCGACGTTACCTTCTCGGGAACGCAGCATTCGTTAAAAAAGTTATACAGTATAAATTTCGTAAACAATAACCCCCCTGCAGGACTTTGTCTTTTTTTCCGGCTACATCTTGGCTGAAATAGATCCCAGAAAAGAGTGAAGAAAAAGACAGTGAATATAAGGTCGTGTCCTTTTACCAAAAAGTCGGTAGTGTACAGCTTTTTTCGCACTTTTATTTTCCCTGTCCTCTGATCAGGCAATGTCTCGTTCCCTAAAGCCCCTGGGTTGAGGAGACGCGAGACCGGTTCATCCTGACTTTTGCACATTTCCCATGCCATTGATGAAGCCAGCCCACAATGCGTGCTGAGGACTGCCGTCCAACGAATCCCGCTGAGAACCCTGCGTACCGGTACATCATCAGTTATACTATTCAAAACAGCAGTAAGAATTTTATTTGACTTTGGCACATCAACACTCCACAACACACACACGCTATTTCGGGTAACAGTCCCTTTAGCTCGTTTCTATTTTGTTCCAGAGCGATTTAATAAGGGAGGAGACATGGTTATCCGCAAATTCGACTACCGGTTTACCGTTAACCAATGCTTCGGGTACTACTTTATCGAAAGGTATCTCTCCCGCTACTTCTATGTTCGCCTTACGGCAAAATTCCTTGATTACGCGCGCATTCTCCTGATTCAAGTCAAATTTATTTATACACACCAATTGTTTTATCCCGAAATGATGTGCAACAGCGGAGACTCTCTCTAAATCATGAATACCCGATAAGGTCGGCTCGGTAACTATCAGGGCTAAATCCACGCCTGTCATAGAGGCGATGACAGGACAGCCCATTCCCGGCGGTCCGTCGATTATGCAAAAATCGCTCTTGTTTTGTTCGGCAAGTCGTTTAGATTGCTCCCTTATCACTGTGACGAGTTTCCCTGAATTCTCCTCGGCAATCCCTAATTTTGCATGCACCATTTGACCGTATTTGGTATCCGAAATGAACCACTCGCCGGATACGTTCTCTTCCATTTTTATAGCGTCAACCGGACAGATGCGACTGCATAATCCGCACCCCTCACACGAGACAGGATCTATGACGATTCCCGTTTCGTTCCTTGTAATAGCCTTAAACCTGCACACCTCAATACATTCATCACAGTCGATGCATTTTGACCGGTCTAAGACAGCCGTAAATCCGCTCCTGAACTCATGTCTTTCTTTAATAGTGGGATGTAACAGTAAATGTAAATCAGCGGCATCCACATCACAGTCCGCCATTACTTTATTCTTTGCCAATGCTGCGAACGAAGCGGTGATGACCGTCTTTCCCGTTCCACCTTTACCGCTGATAATGACTATTTGTTTCATCTAATCACTCGCATGGTTATACTTCGTAGTGTACACGCCAGGACTCATTCATTTTCCTTCTCACGTCTAAAAGTGATGCATTCGCCTAAATTTAAAACAAAAAGAGATTCCTGCACTTTATACAGTTATAGTCATACCGACCTTGAGGGGGAGAAAATCATCTTTGTATTCTGCCCTAAAAATCTTCTCGGTCTTTTTACCTGAACAGTGAGTGGGTCCGGCTTTTTTCACTCCGGAGCGTCTGAACTCTTCGACAATTCCTTTAATCGTTTTCTTATCCGTGTTTAATAAATGAAACCCGCCAAAAACCATATACAATGGCTTTTCAGGAAGCTCCTCCTTCACGCGTTCCATAATTTTGAGGATTCCTGGGTGAGAACAACCAGTGATTACGGTAACTCCATTCTCTGTCTCTACTATTAATGACTGCTCCGCCAAGTATTTGCCTTTATATTCGCCTGCTATCTCTCCGGTAGAATAAATGGCGTCGTCAATTTTCGTCAATCCATCCACCTCTACCACCGTTGCCTTTGATTGTTTGACCTTGTCCTTGAATTCCTCATAGAAGTTGGGACAGACGAATACTTTCAGCCCTTCTTTCTTTTTCAAAATTTCCCATAAACCACCTGTATGGTCCCAGTGATCGTGAGAAATGACCACTGCTTCGAGCCTGTCGAAATCCACATTCATAGCCGACATGTTGGCAAGAAGGGATTCGGGCTTTTCGCCGGTATCGAACAAAATCCGGTCGTCTACCAAGCAGGAAAATCCCCATCCGGTTGAAAACTCCTTACTCACGCGCTTACTATCATACAGTATCTTTACCTCCATTTGTACTCACCGCCTTTCTGGTATCATTTATTGTGAGGCGCTCCGTGGCTGTCAGCGCTATATCCTTTTATCGCCTCGAATAACTCCTTGAACTTCTTCCTGTACTCTGGTTTTTCCTCTATAATATGGTCGCCCCTTGAATAGATACGGGCAATTTCTTGATCAAAGGGAATATGCATCAGGATTGGAATATTATTGGCTTCACAATATTGTTCGACTTTTGTATCACCAAGATCCGCCCTGTTTATTACTACCCCGAACGGAATGCTCAACTTCTTTAATACCTCTACTGCCAGGATAAGGTCATTTAAGCCGAACGGTGTAGGCTCGGTGACTAAAATGCAGAAATCGCTCCCCTTGACTGACTCGATAACAGGACATGAGGTTCCAGGCGGGGCATCAATTATGACGGTCCCATCAGGATTGATATAGTCTTTGACCGCTCTGATTACGGGAGTAGCCATCGCCTCACCGATATGTAATTGTCCATGAACAAAGGTCAGGGTGTGTGATTGATGAGATGAAGCGGAGTTCAAATCACGCGTGCCGACTTCTATGGTGCCTATTACGTTCCCTTTCTCACTAATAGCCTTCTCCGGGCAAAGCAGGGTGCAGGCGCCACATCCATGACAAAGTTCGGGGAAAATAAGCACCTTATTGGCGCGTGATTGTTCTGTACCCTGCCCCAATGTTTCCTGTTGGGCGGATATCTCCTGCTTGGCAGGAGAAGCCCCCTTAATAACCACAATTGCATTATACGCACATACCTCTGCACATATACCGCAGTAGGTGCATTTAGATTCATCGACAAGGGGAACAGGGATAGAAACGGGCAGTGTTTGTTCAATCTCTGGTTTCAAGAAAATAAACGCATTGGGTTCTTCAACGTCGCAATCCAAAAAGGTCACATCGCAGTCAATGGATAACGCCAGATTGGTTGCTATCGTAGTCTTCCCTGTTCCACCTTTACCGCTGGCTACTGAAATAATCATAATTGAAAATAGGTACCTTCTGGTTGTTAGCTGCGTATCATTGCCGCCCCGCATTTAGGGCACTTCATGGCATAACACGGAACACCTGTCTGGTGAGGGACTCGTGCACCACAGCCGGGACATACACATTCTCCGGTAGGTCCTGCGCCGGGTTGGTTGCCACGCATTCGTCCTCTGCCACCCCCTCGACCTTGACCTCTACCTGTTCCCGGTCCCTTTCCCATTGGTCCTGTTCCATCGCCTTGTGGCATCTTTAACACCTCCATAATGTGATATCAACCTAATGAACGCATACTCAGTATTGTTCTCTCATAAAAAAACCTGGTCCTTTATACTCAAACAAATCGTCTATAACGAAGCATACCATGTCGTTGTGCATATAGATTTTAATCTCTTCTACATACACCATTTTGAGAGCAAGGAGGACTATCGCAACGTTCGTTCCTTCCACAGCATGTTGTGCCTGTTGCAGAAGCGCCCTCGATTTTTACCATAGCCGGAGTTGAGAACACTTTTTTGAGATTCGTTCCGCCGCATGCTGAACATACCGGAATGGAGTGCTCCTCATGTCCATGGTGAAAAATTTCTGTGATCCTCCCACATGTCTCACATTTATATTCATAAATAGGCATCAGTCCTTTTCCTCCTGCTATGAACTCAACGACATTGCTCCGGTGGGGCAACGCCGTTCACAAATGTTACATCCGATACATAATTCTTCATCTACTTCGGCTATAGAATTAACCTCTATCGCACCACGAGGGCAAACATCAGCGCAAATACCACATCCGATACATTTCGTTTCGTTAACTATCGCAGTGGGACGTGCCCTTTCCATGATTTCTTTATTTTGCGGACTGGTTAATTCTTCTATTCGTTTATTCAATATTGCTAATTGTTGTTGTAGATCTCGCGATTGTTTTTTTAGCCACTTCAGCTCATCTTCAGCCGAACCATTCGTTCCAGCAAAAGTTTCTTCATCTTCAATTTGCAAGGGATGCATCGGTGTGTGATGTATGAATTCCCGCCACCCCATACGTAACCCCCTTGCAAAAACGTTGTCTTCCTTTCCACCCAACCGCCAGCCTTGTTGTCTCCCTCTGCCGGCTCCATTTTTATGTTGAAATGCTCCTCTTCCTTTTCCTCTGCCATCGTGCATAGAGCGGTCTCCCCTTTTTATATTATTTTTCCCCTTTCATTATAAGTGTTTGTTAACACTCACCTTCTTACATTCAAATTTCAGCATAAAATAGTACGCTTTTCCTGCGAGATAGATCGTTACATCTCCTTGCAAATCAAAATGATCCGATGCAATGGACGCTATTCATTGAGAGTGCTATTCTCAAGATTGTTCACCCTTCCGGATTGTACCATAAATGAAGGAGGGGATGTATCTCCTCTAACCTCCCCTCCCTTTTCAGGTGTTTTACTTTTCTTTTTCGGTCTCTGCTTTTGCCTCTAATTCAGATATACGTTTATTTATGGCCTTCATCGCTTCTTCGAGTTCTTTAGCTTGCGCTTTTAGCATCTCGGACTCTTGTTGGGGCGCCATCTCCTGCCCGTAGGGATACCCCCCGGATGCGCCCGTATAGTAAGGATCACCGTAAGGATTCCCGTAATAAGGATATGGGCTGTAGGGGACTGCCGGAGCATACCCTCGCCAGCCTCGACCACGGCTCCACCAGCCGCCTCCTCTACCCCATCCGCGCCCCCAGCCTCTTCCCCAACCGGGATTGGCATACCCGGGCACGGTGGAGCCGGCGCAATATCCAGCGCCTCGACCTGTCATGGGTCCTCCACCCCACGGTCCTGTTCTATCTCCTCCTGGCATGTTTAGCCACCTCCTTTTAATAATTCACCGCTTGAGCCGATAAGACAGCCCACTCACATTGCTACGTATAAATCATGTGTTCAGTTATAAAGCCGCCTTTTTGTCTGAACGTTTTTCTTCCTTTTCAAGATCATTCTGACATTTTTCGCATAATCCAAAAAATGAAATCTGGTGGCTTTCTATTTTAAAATTATATTTGTTGGAAAGAATCTTCTCCAATTCGCGGGAAATCCGCGTCTCCTCTTTAATGAGTTCGCTATAATCAATTATCCTGCCGCAATTGGTACAGACCAGATGGTGATGGTGCCTCTTTACGTCAGGACCGCTGGCTAATTCGTATCTCGAACGACCGTCTCCAAACGCAAATTTCACAACGATTCCCATGCGGTACAGTAACTCAAGGGTACGATATACAGTAGTCAATCCGATTGTAGAGTATTTCTTATGCACAGCCCAGTAAACATCTTCAGCGCTCAGGTGTTTCGATGTCTTACTGAGTACCTCGAAAATGGCCTTCCTGGGCATTGTTAATCGGTATCCCTGCCCCTTGAATTGTCTATGCCACCAGGATTCTTGCATAAGTGATACGCTTGCCTTTTGCCTTATTGAAAATGATTTTCATTATCATTTTATACCCCCCTCACCGCAACTGTCAAGACCATTTTGCCCCTTGAACGCAAAATCACTTTACTATCATACGACATACGTAACACTCCTGCTTTTGTTACAGTACTGAAGAAAATTATGGCAAAACGACTTTTATTGCATAATGTTGGATTTATAAATGCATGGAGCGTATCGCAAAATAGGTGCATCTCAGTCTCTCCGATACAGAGAGCTTTGAATAGGTACGATTTTCGAATTCCTCGCAATAATATCTCATCGGTCGTCGTCAATGCATATCTTCATAACCGGGAAACTGATATGCTAACCGAAACTCAATCGTCGTGCCTTTTCTTCACACGAGACGACTTAAAAAGATATGGGATGTCTTTATCTCTTTCTCACACCAGTTCAAGAGTTGTGATGAGCCATAAAAACTATTGGGATTCATTATTGTTATGGTATAATAGCAACGTGATCTTTTAGATGTTGAATGGATAAATATATGATCGAGATTACGAATAATATCGAGATTCCGGAATCGGAAATAGAATTCAAGGCATCGCGGAGCGGAGGACCCGGCGGACAAAACGTTAATAAGGTGAATACACGTGTGATGCTGAGATTCGATATTGCGGGCTCGCCCAGCCTAACTGAGGCACAGAAAAAACGTATAATGAAACGGCTTTCAACGCGTATAAGCAAAAATGGAGTGCTCCGGGTCGTTTCCCAACAACACAGAAGCCAAGAACAAAACCGACAGGCAGCGCTGGAAAAATTCGCTGTCCTTGTGCGGGCGGCTTTACAGAGAAAAAAGACGCGGAAACGAACATACATACCGGAATCGGCAAAGGAGAAAAGGCTTCAGGAGAAAAAGAGCCGCGGCAGGCTCAAGAAGTTGCGGTCAAAAGAGAACCTTGCTGACTATTAAGTCAAAACTGGCTTCTTATAAACGGATATTGTCGATAAGGCGGGCAGGTCCTACGAATACGGCAAGCGCTATGAGAGTATTCCCGGTCTGGACTTTTTCGAGGGGTTCCAGTTCGTCGATTGATACCGCTTCGATATAATCGATTCTCGTTTCAGGTTTTTCTTCAATCATGCGTTTCATTGTTTCAACGAGTATAGCGACGTCCTTTTCGCCTTCCTTCACCATGGTTTGTGCACGAGTGAGCGCTTGATGCAAAATCGTTGCAGCGGTGCGTTGTTCCTTTGAGAGATATTGATTTCTTGAACTCATAGCAAGCCCGTCAGGCTCGCGCACAGTCTCCACACCTACCATGGTAATGTCCAGATTGAAGTCCTTGACCATTCGTCTGAGGATAATGAACTGCTGGGCATCCTTCCAGCCGAACACTGCGACATCGGGCTGAATGATGTTGAAGAGTTTCAATACCACGGTACACACGCCGCGGAAATGAGATGGTCGCGACCTTCCACAAAGCATCTTGTCCCAATCCACCACTTCGACATAGGTTCTGTAGCCCGGGGGATACATAGCCTCCTCTGTGGGATAAAAAATTGCGTCAACACCCACCTTTTCAGCAAGTCGCTCGTCGCGTTCGATATTACGAGGGTAGCGCTCGAAATCCTCTCCGGGCCCGAATTGTGTCGGGTTGACAAATATACTTATCACCAACCTTTTGCCCAGCGCCTTGCCTTCTTTCATGAGCCTGAGATGACCGTCGTGAAGATACCCCATGGTGGGAACCAACACCAGCGTCTCGCCCGCGCTTTTGTACCCTTTAACGAGCCTTTTCATTTCCGCTATGTCATGAACGATCTTCATGGTCGAATGTTAAATGTTCTGCCAAGATTAACGGAATATCAATACTGTATGACAGCCGTTTATATATTAACCCGCAAAACCTTTGCTAAAAAGTGCAGCGGCGAGCCCAAGCCCGAAAAACACCATGACCCAGATAAAGGGGAGAAGTTTCCTCGTTATCTTTACCACATCCTCCTTGATGTAGCTCGCTATCCAGACGTTGTGGGTGTTGGTGGGATCGCACACGCCCTGGATAGCGCCGACGGACATAAAGATACCCATGATGAGGGCGCCGGATAACTGTCCGGTCGCCTGGAACAGACCGGCAATTCCCAGCCCCAGTCCCCAGATATTCAGCGGACCCCGATATAGGGCGAGTGGTGCACAAAGACCAAAACCTATAATATATCCCAGCGGAGAAGAGGGTATCACCTTCAATACGATAGGCGTAAGGTACGAGCGCACCTGTTCGTGTTGAACCGCCTGGAGTAACATGCCGATTCCGAACATCAGGAGCACCGCGGGCATCACACTTTCCGCGCCCTCTATTGCGGCACGTGTAAGCACCTTGATATTGTCACGTTTCTCCCATGTCGTAATAATGCAAAAGATCAAGCCGGCGAGAAAGGCGGGAACAAAATCCCACGCCCCGATTCGTTCGTCCCAGAAATTGGCGAATGCGGTAAAATAGGCAATGAATGTGTCAAGCACCCCGATCTTACCCTGAACATACGAAAATAATGTAACGAAGTTTTTCATTTGAAAAACCAAGATTATGGGAACAATCGGCGTAAGGAGCGCGATTTTGGGTATCTTGTGGGAAGTACCGATCACCTCGCCACCGTCGGTATAACGTCGAAACCGACGTCGCTTTCTCCTCATCAAGCTCAAGGTGATAAAGAACGCACCCGTAATAAGATATAACACGCACACGACCAGGGCAAATGTCTGCACATTTTGCCTGTTGACTTTCAGCGCTGTTTCATACAGTACCCAGTTCCCCGGATTAAACGTGCCGCCAGCCGCCAACCCGACTAAAAACACACCCGCAGCGACAAGGGGCGGGATTCCCAGAGACATCATTATGGGAAGGATAATTGTCCCAACCATAATGACGGCGCCCAATCCACCCAACGTGGTAAAGAGAATAAAAGACACGAACATCATGATAACGGCGACAAGAACAGGATTGTCACCAGCCAGTTCCGCCGCGTATTTAATAAAGGTCTCCGCAATCCCTTTGTTTTTCACCAGAATGGCGAGCATACCTCCGAACATCGCAACAGTATATGCAACATGGAGCTTCAATGCACCGTCATGGATTATATCGTTGACAATCACTTTCAATTCAAGACAACCGATAATGTCGCCTAACGCCTGAAAGGAGAGGATATTAAGGATATAACGAATATTGATGCCGAATGCGACGAGAAAGGCGATAAGAGTTCCCATGATCGGAACAACCAGCGGAATCTCCTTCTTTGCATATATCAAAAAGAGGGTCGCCATGACGGCGCACGCAATACCGCTCCATCTCAGAAGTGAAGATAATCCTTCCCATGTCATATACACTATGAGAGTCGAGAGCAGATCGCCGTAACGCACGATTCCGATAAGTGAAAAAACCAGCGCCATAACAGGCAGGGCGATAAGGGCGGAAACCTTGCGAAGATACATAAGCACCATAACGACGAGGAACACCAGTATCATCAAGGCGCCGGGAAAATAAACCATAAAGCCCGAATTCATGTCAGCCTCCTTATTTTACAGGCACAAACCGCTATTGTTGAAACGTTTTAGCTAAAAAAAACTATTGTTGTTGTCTCAATCCATTTTGTCAACGTATTAGGAGCATAAGAAGCCCGCCTTTCTCTTAAGCGGTAATTCAGACAAGGTTATTCGGAACGTTTTCTCTTTCTATGGCTGGAAAAAAACACCCGCGCCTCTTCTATGAGATCAACGGTACCTTCGATGACGAATTCTTTCGTGGGTAGAGACCTGAGAAACACCCTTCCATAACTCCGTCCTACCAGTCGTTGGTCGGTAATTATAATTGCGCCGTAATCGGTCTTGCTCCTGATGAGCCTACCGAATCCCTGGCGAAATTTCATCACCGCCCACGGGAGGTCAAGCTCCCTGAACGAATCCCTGCCCTGACGTTGTAAATATTCGGCACGTGCCTCGAGGATAGGTTCAGTCGGGACACGAAACGGGAGGCGGGTCAAAATAAGACAGCGCAACGCCTCGCCTCTCACATCTATCCCCTCCCAAAAACTCGCAGTTGCAAACAGTACTGAACTTATCTCATTACGGAACTTGTTGAGCAGCTTATGACGCGGTTCTTCACCCTGCCGCATACACCTGTAACCAAGCGTCGTGATACGAGATTCCAATCGATTGTACAAATTGTCCATTAACCCGTAAGAGGTAAAAAGCACCAGGGTACTGCCGGCAGCGGCTTTTATTATCTCCAGAATCAGGGTTTCAAGGTGATCGGGATAGCGGGGATCCGTAGGCTCCGGAAAGTCGCGCGGCACTCCTATCATTGCCTGCTCTTCAAAACTGAAGGGCGTATCAAGCTTGAGGAGAAGCAGTCCTTTATCCTCCGTGGAGTCGGTTCTCCAATCCTCCAGACCGACTTGCCTCAACACATAATCGAATTTATTATCGACCGTCATGGTGGCAGAGGTCATGATAGTGGTGTCCATTTTCTCACACACTTCCGTCCGAAGAAGGTCGGCGATATTGATAGGAGCGGTGCAAAAACGTAGCGGGGGAGAAAATCCGCGCGTGTTCCGTTCCCTTCCGATTTCAATCCAATGGCATAAATCCTCACGTTCCGAACAGAACAATCTCAACTTTTCGCTCATCTCACGCAATCTGTTTGTCCGTGTGCGCAATTCAAGCAGTAAGTCGGAAACCGATCGTTTTTTCTGGAGGGGGAGGTTGGATACTTCCTTTATCAGGGTATGAATGTTCAAGACGAATTTATCGATAAGCCCACTGATGTGTAACAGATTCGGCTCGATTACACTGCGCCATAGCGAATCTTTTCGAATTATATCAGTGACGCGGATTTTAAGCTGTTCACCGCTGTTATCACATATCCCGTTGTCTATGGCGTAATCCCGGCATCGCCGCTCGATTGTGTCCATAACATCATTGATGGTGTCCTGGAGATCGAAGCGTTGAGAAACAATGGACGTGGATACGGTGTCCATCAGTTTTTGGAATACCTCAGATTGGATATCATTTCTGCGCTCGAAGATCGCCCGTTTGAGCGAAGGGAGAATTCCACGTGTTGTCGCCCTTTTTCCCATAAACTTCCCGAGCAGCCTGATGAGTCCAAATCGGGTGACCCGGGTGCCGAAATAGGAAGTCGCCACGGACTCGAGATTATGCCCTTCATCGAAAATGATTCTATTGAATGGTGGTAATACCACGGCTCCACCGTAGTTCCGCGTAGTCGACCTTATCGACAAATCCGCCATGGTAAGATGGTGGTTGGCAACCAAGAGGTTGACTTTCGCCGCCTCTCGTCTCGACTTGTAATAAAAACAGCGTTCATAATAGGGACACTTTAGACGGGTGCAATTGTCAGCCTCGCTTGCAAATTGTTCCCAGACTTCGCTATCCGGTTTGACATTTAGTTCCGAAAGACTCCCATCGCTCGTCTTTTTCGACCACTCGGTTATGGACTTTGCTTCAGCCTCGTGTTGTTTTGTCGAGAACAACCGACGTTCACGACCGAACATATCGATCTTCCGAAGGCAGACGTAATTATTGCGTCCCTTGATTAGCGCTGAGGTAAAGCGGAGTTTGACTTTATCTCTAAGAAAAGGAATATCCTTGTGAATGAGTTGTTCCTGGAGATTGATGGTATGGGTGCTTATAACGACGCGTTCCTTGTTGTTGACAGCCCACAGAATAGCAGGAATAAGATAGGCGAAGGATTTACCCACGCCAGTACCCGCTTCAATAACAGCGGTTTTATTCTCGTTAAATGCGCGCGCCACTGCCTTTGCCATCTCGACCTGTTCAGTGCGAAATTCAAAATCAGGATCAGCCCTCGCAAGCGGCCCCTCTTTTGTGAAGTATCCGGCGATTTCTTCAAGATCGAGTAAGGTATACTCTTTGGGTGGTAAAGGACGAAACAGCACATAAATTTCTGTTACACCATTATTTACGATATACGAGCCAATATTCATCTGGGCGAATTCCGCCGCAATCGAGCTATCCGCCGATGAGGGTGAGACACCGCCTGAAGGGTGATTATGGATGACGACATCTCCGGATATAGCGACACTCATGATAGCGGGAACTTGGTCGTCCGAGCCAAACGCCAGCGGTTCGATTTCGTATACCCGCTGGTACTCGTCGACCTTGCCCACCATGAATACCTCGTTCCCGCCGCAATCTTCTATCACTGTCTGGATATCCTCGATTGCATCGGGAGTCAACATCTCATCAACACTGAATTTGCCTTTTACTCGTGCCATGTCAGTACAAGGAGGTAATCGGAAGATTTTCCCGCTCATTAAAAGACATATTATTATGTCACCCGGCGGGCAAGGTCAACATATCCCTGTGATAAAGGAGTAGGATTTTTCGATTTGTCACAAATCATACATGGCGCGCGAGGATATTCTGCTGTTTAACTACCTATTGGAAGAGTCTGATGCAAAGCGTATTAAGTATCATTTCACAATTCAACGGCAAATGTGAGAAGGTGAAGCGGTCGTACTCGATATCTTTTTTGAAGTTCTTTACGCAGGTGGATTAGACCCCGTTACAACCCATTAAACCCCGCACGTGATTGCAATGCTACGGCGAAATGGTTACTTCATACACCGTTGCTTGATCCAGGGAGATCGAGGAGTTGAGGTTATTATCGGGATTAAAGCTCATGATATCAAAAGCGAGTATAACCGTATCTGTCGCTTCTTCCATCTGAGGAGCAAAAACAAGGTCATAGTATTTTGAAGTCTCACTGGTCGGCGAGTTAGTATAGAAACTCGGAACCGTTCGGCTCCATCCGCGCCAGGTTGAAGGCTGATTCACTCTCAGGCGGAAATCCACCGCATCCTCAGCATTGCTCACCGAACTCGCGAGGGTGAATCGAGCACGGTAAATATCATATTGATCAACACTTACGTCTGGGCTTGACCAATACGAAAAGCAATTCGACGAACCGTCCGGCGACAGACCAAGATAACCGTTACCCGAAGAATGTAACGGTATATCATAGCCGGGTACTTCCCCTTCGAAACTCCAACCTTCGGAATCTGTAGTGAACTTCCAGCCCCCATGAAGGTCTCCTGTCTCATTAATAAAAATTTGTTCCAGGGTAACCTGGTCCACAAAAACGTAGGCGTTGAGGTCTTCACTCGCATCAAAACTCTGAATATCGAAGCAGAGCTGGACAGTATAGATGGCTTTCCCTTCCAAAACTCCCACATCGCCTGAACTGCTTATAAACAGATCGTAATCCTTGTTGTTCCCATAGGAAGGCGCCGCAGCGTTGTTGCTATTCACGACCGTATCCCAGCTGGTCCAGTCTAAGGTATTGATAGCGCGAAGCCTGAAGGAGGGTGTATTGTCGGCGTCGCTTGTGGTGGTTCCAACAGTCCAGGTGGCTCGATAATTTTTCCCAGGATTAAATACTACCTTGGGGCTCTCCCAATAAGAGAAGCAGTAATCCGAGCCATCGGGCGTCAATCCTATTACACCGCTGTCGGCGAAGGAACCAGGGATATTGAATGGCGGCACACTCCCTTTGAACACCCACTCATCCGCCCCTTCAGAAAAATCCCAGACTCCAAGTGGTGTGGGGATTGGTGTAGGGGTTGTTGTTGGGCTTGGTGTAGGTGTTGGTGTAAGGGTTGCGATGGGTGTTAAAGTTGCGATTGTAGTGGGTGTGGGAGGCGGGATAAAATCTCTGTGTATACCGCTGGCTTGTGCTCCCGTCTCAGCGGTTTGTTCAGTGCCATAGCTCATAGAGACCATCCCTCCCATAAGAAAAAGACATACACACAGTCTTGCTGTCCGCAGGATGACATCGATGCCTTGTATGTTGATGTCTCTTTTCATAAAAATCCTCCCTTCTTTTATTCCTTCTGTTTGTTTAAAGAATCCTTCAAATTTCAATATGATGATTGCATTGTACAAGTAAGAATTCAAGATTTTTTTTAAAAGCGCTGTCCTCATGCGTTGATTTTTCACGATTCTACCCAAAGTCTATTCCACAGGGTTTACAAATCTGATACCGTCGTCTCTTTTGATTTTCCGATTGACTGAAGAGGGCTCACACATTAGGGTGCATTATGAAGTTTATTTCAAAGATAGCCATGTCTTTTGCCCTTACCTTAATCATACTGTTTATTGTTTCACTTTATGTGGTTGGATATAGTGGGGAACCAGCGCAGCCCTTGAAAAAAAGCGAACTATCTATCTGTATCCGGGGTATTTCCCCAAAGGGAGGCAAGCTCGGAGTGCTGCTTTTCGATAAGGCGAAGGGATTCCCCGATCAACTCAACCAAGCGATGCACAAAAAATGGATCCCCCTGAGCGATGACGTAACAACAGAGGTAACGACACTTTTTCCTGAAATTACATTCGGGAAATACGCAGTAAGCGTGTTCCAGGATATAAATAACAATGATCGGCTCGACAAGCAATTCCTGACAAGAAAACCGTTAGAGCCCTGGGGCTGTTCGAATAATCCTCGTCCACTTATAAGATCACCGCGCTTTTCTGAAGCACGTTTTGCCGTGTCTGGAAAAAGCGCTGCAATCACTATAATTCTTGATAGATAAAATGAGAGCCTCGTACCGTATTGCGTATCATTGGAGACGTCAAATGAGGAAAGGTGATTTTCCCACAAACATTAAACGTAGACTAAGAGTTAATTGATGTATTATAATTTCATATATTCTTTGTTGAATGGTATCGCGAATGTTCGACCGTTTGATCATTTCCCTCAACAGGATAAGGAGACTTTTCAGCCGCCCGAAGGCGAAACCTGAAGAAATTCTTATTCTGCTACCTCATTGTATCCAGCGGCATGATTGCGATCAGGACGTGGTAGAAGATATCGGCAATTGCCTGCGGTGCGGCAAGTGTAAAATGGCGGAGTTCGCCCGATTACGCGATGAGTATAGGTTGAATGTCCACGTTGTAAGTGGCGGACAGGAAGCCCTTTCGGTTGTAAGGGACAACAACGTGAAGATCATCATCGCCGTTGCCTGCGAAAAGGAACTTGCCGCCGGTATCCTGTCGTTACCAACAAGAAAGATTTATGCGATACCGAATATCATCCGCACCACGCCGTGTAAAAATACCGATGTGGATATGCGAGAAGTGGAAGAGATTTTAAAAAAGGTGATTAACCATGGCTAACGTACCGGAGAAACCGGACAAAAGAATTGCGGTAGTGGGTGCGGGACCAGGCGGATTGACCGCTGCGATGATTCTTGCACACCGTGGATTTCAGGTTGATGTTTTCGAGAAAAATCCTTATGTCGGTGGACGAAATTCTTCACTCCAATTGGGAGCCTACCGATTCGATGTCGGTCCGACCTTCCTCATGATGCGCTACATCCTCGATGAAGCGTTCGAGGAGGCGGGCAGCTCGAGCGAAGAGCACATGAAATTCATCAATCTCGATCCCATGTATCGACTCTCATTCCAGCAGTTTTCTTTGAACATGAGTTCAGATATCGAAAAGACAAAAGCCGAGGTAAAGCGTGTCTTCCCCGGTCATGAAGATGCCGTTGATAAGTTCATGAAGAAAGAGTCGAAACGATTCGCGTACATGGCTCCCTGCCTCCAACAACCGTATAATACTATTTGGTCACTCTTCTCATCAAATTTGCTCAAAGCGCTGCCACATCTCTCAGTCGGAAAAACGTTATTTCAAATATTGCGCGGATATTATGAGGTTCAAGACCTGGCGCTGTCGTTCTCGTTTCAGTCCAAGTACCTTGGCATGTCACCCTGGGAATGTCCGGGCGCCTTTGCTATTCTACCCTATATCGAGTACGCATTCGGGATTTATCACACCATGGGCGGCTTAAGCGAAATCTCGCGAACCATGGCAGAAGTCGCACGCACCAATGGCGCCCGCATTCATCTTGAAACACCTGTCCAGTCATTAGTAGTTGAAAATCGAATCGCAAAAGGGGTGAAACTCGACAACGGCGAGAGCATGCATTTCGACGACGTCATTATAGGCGCGGACTTCGGGTATGCCGCAGAAAATCTCTTTCCTCCCGAAGTCCTCAAAAAATACAGCATTGACAAGTTGAAAAAGAAACGTCTTTCCTGTTCCACCTTTATGCTCTATCTGGGTCTCGATACAATCTATGACCTGCCACACCATACTATCTTTATGGCAAAAGATTACAGGGGTAACGTGAACGATGTTTTTCATGGACAACGTTTGTCTAAAGACATATCTTTTTACGTGAGAAATGCGAGCAAAACCGATCCTACCCTTGCGCCTGAAGGACATTCGACAATGTACGTATTGGTTCCGGTTGCAAATCTTCGTTCGCCTATCGACTGGTCAAAGGAACGCGAGCCGTTCCGGGCGCATGTATTGGAAACGATTGAAGAGCGATATGGTATAACCGAGCTCGAGCATCATATAAAGGAAGAGAAAATAATCACGCCGGTCGATTGGCGAGATGACTATAATGTCTATGAAGGCGCAACATTCAACCTCGCGCACAACCTCGGTCAGTTATTATACCTGCGTCCACATAACAAGTTCGAGGAAGTCGATCACTGTTACTTGACAGGGGGAGGGACACATCCGGGCAGCGGCGTTCCTACCATCATCGAGTCAGGACGTATTGCCGCCAACATGATAAGCAAACACTACGGTATTCCCTTCACCTCAAAAAATCCCTTCGCGTGAGTTGTTAAGGTTCGCTCCCGCTTTATTCGCGGTATGGTTGGTTTGCTCGATAAAGGGCAAGGCGTTCTTCAACGGATGTAACCCATTCTCGTGGTTGTTTATCGCGGGCAAGGGAAATCGCCTGTCTGGCAGTTACGCACGCCCGGTCGAAATCGCCAACCTCTGCATACGCCGCTGCCAGAGTATCAAGGATAACGGGATGCTTTTCGCCGGTCAGATTATTAGCCCGCCGGGCAAATTCCAGGGCTTCTGTTCCGTTTCGCACCGAATCGTCCTTTGACGTTGCCTTGATCCAGGCAAGGTTGGCAAGTGCTTCCACCCAGTCGGGTTTCAAACGCACTGCTTCCTGGAGATGATTGACAGCTGCAACCGTCTCCTCCATCTCGGAAAAAAGTACCCCGGCACGATAATGTAATACGGGATCATCCGGGTTCCTTTGTAAAGCTTGTTCCAGCTCATCAGCAGCGTCTTGCAAACGTCCCTCATTCTTGAGTAAGGAAATGAGATCAAGGCGGGCTTCGAGGTCATTCGGATCGAGTTTGACAGCCTTTGAAAAATGTTCAATGGCCTCCCTGTTTTTGCCGATTTCTTTATATACCAGACCCAGGTTTATATGTGCGTCAGTGAGAGATGGATTAATCCTGAGCGCATGCTGAAAATGAGCAATAGCCTTATCGACCTGTCCTTTCCGAAAAAGCGCACTACCAAGGTTGAGGTGAACATAGGGAACATCTACATCGGTATCGAGGGCTTTCCGGCAATGGTCGATTGCCAGATCGAGCTTGTTCTGCGTGATGTATAGCCCTGCAAGGTTGGCGTGTGCCCGGGGAAGCCGCCTATCGATTTCGAGCGCTGCTTTCCACTGCGATTCAGCGCCCTCTGTATCACCGAGCCTCATCAATGCTGAGCCATAACCAATCCGCGAAAGCGTGTCCCCGGGATTCAACTTTACAGCCCGTTCATAATGAACAAGTGCCTGTTCGATAGCATCTCGTCCGAGAAACGCACGGGCAAGGTTGTAATGAGCAGCAGCAGCGCTCGGATTCTTCTCCACCGCATCGGTAAAGAGCGTTTCCATGTCTCTATACAGCGAAGCCTGCACCCGGGTAAGTAACCCAAACCCAATTAAGATAAAAGTAAGCGCAGCTGCAATGATCGGGCGTATCCCTGGATGGACCTGCATTATCTTTACAAACAAGGCAGCGACCCCACCAAAAAAACCGATACTGGCAAGGTAAACAGCATGGTCGTTGACAAAGGTCAAAGAAGTAAAATAGGGTTGGTCGATGATATTGAGGACAGGAGCCAGGGAGACAACAAAGAAAGCGGCGGCAGTAAAAGGCGCTCGCCCGATTTTACGGCGTAACGCCCATAAACACGCCACTACTGCGAGTGCCATAGTGGGATACAGCCATTGCACTACCTTTGCGGGATCGATTCCCCACCGCGGGTAGATCGTCATAAGAGGATACGGAAACAGGAGTTTGCCGATATAAAACCAGAGCGCACGACCTGCGATAATAATTCGGTCAAGCCACGGAAGGGTCGACTCGGGTTGGCTGCTGAGAAAAAAGTATACATGCACCGCGGCTATCACAATTCCGACAAAAAAGAATCCCCCCAGACGAATCAAGTCTCTCTTGCAAAGCCGGTCACCTCGATACCAGTGCCAGAGCAGCAATGCAACCGGAAGTGTGACGGCAATTGTCTTACTTAACATTGCACAGGCAAAGAGCAGAACAGAAAGAATATATACGCCGCTTTTTCCACGGTGCACGAATCGTTCATAACTTAACGCAGAAAATAAATAAAACATAATTGCCAGCAGACTTTTTCGTTCGATCACCCATGCCACAGTCTCAGCATGAACAGGATGCACCGCAAAAAAAGCAGCCGCTATCCATGCAGCTAAGATACCCAACCCGAACATCCGTCGCAGCACGAGCCAGACAAGGATAACGTTCAGCCCGTGGAGGAGTATGTTCATGAGATGGTAGCCGAGTGGGGCGTCACCCCAGAGCTGGTACTCGAGCCAGAAAAACGTGAAGGTCAACGGCCAGTAATGTTTCAAGGGTATGGTAGACGGTCGCGTCCAGAGTGTAACGAGACCGTGTAGTGACTTATTATGAGGATTTTCTGCAATAGCGGCAGCATCGTCCCACACATAACCTGCCCTCAACGCAGGGATATAAACCACAACTGCACACAAAAAAAGCAAAAGGGTCAAGGACAACGTTACGCGCGTATTGGAGAGTGACGTTGTCTTAGCATGTGACATTATGGCTTCTTCCCCGGCATCAGGGGGTTCTCAAGGGAGGATTCCCATTCGCTTCTCAGGGAATCGAGAAGTACTCTACGCCGTGTGGCAAGCCATCGCTCTTTGAGTAAATGCCGTGCCTCTTCAAACGTCATAAGCCTTGAGGGCTGCTCCTCTTCGAGTTTCGCCAGCCAGTATCCCTTCTGTGTCGCCATGGGAGGGCTCACTTCACCGGGTTCAAGCGCACCGAGCGTTGTATCAACAAGAAAAGACGAAGGCATTTGAACCCATCCCATATCGCCACCCGAAGAGGCGGTTGCTGCAGCGGAATATGTCCGCGCCATTTCGGCAAAATCCGCGCCGGCAAGGAGTTCTTGGCGTAGCTCCCTGGCTCGATCACGCACTTCCCTGCGTTTCAACCATCCGCTCTTGGTCGGCTCGGTAGTCCAATCGTCAGAAGTAAGCAAAATCTCACGTGCCCGCCTTCGCGGATATATCTTGAAATTTTCTTTGCTCTCGTCATAGAGTAATTTCAAATCTTCTTCAGAGGGTTTCTCTTTCTCTGCAAGAGCTGCAATATATCGGTTCTCAAGGATGACATTCTCGAACCACCTGAGTTCGTCGCAAACATCCTCTTCTCTGCCCTTTGCAAACGTAGTCCAGGCTTTTTCAAATAAATCGGGCGATTGACGGACCTGTTTGACATCTTGAGACGCCAGAAAACTTATTGCCAGCGACCGAAGTTGTTCGGGCGAAAAATTCTGTTCTTGTGGTGGAATTCTACGCCGGACATACATGATATTCCAGCCGGAAGGGGTTCGCCACGGTCCACCGATAGTACCCGGTTCCGTCTGGCGAACATGCCGGGAAAAGGTAGGACCCTTGTCTTCCAGCGATATGACGTAAAGGTTCCCACCGTCATCGGAGCTGGGTGCATCGCTCCAGAGCCGCGCCATAGTCTCGAAATTTTCCGGTGTCAGGTGCTCCTTGACACGATACGCACGCGCCTCCTTTGCTTTTCGTTCTCTCTCGCTTCTTGCCTGCGAATCGTCAATAAATATGTAGGAAACCTCGAACTTCTCAGGGATAGGTCGAGTCCAACCGAGTGACTCGGTAATGTGCATAATTGTAGCAGAAGTAGGATTTTCGCGGCACTCAAGCGCCTCCTTGAGGTAGACGTTTTGCACCATCCGCCTATGCCGTTCAATGGCAGCCTTATCTTTGTCGGTAAGTGAGTATCCTGCATCGCGGGCACGCTCCGCCAGCCACGCATCAAAACAAAAATCACGCTGCAACGTGTCTCCGAGGTCAGTCTTGGGAACCTCATCATATCGGCGAGGTGTGAGCCAGAAGGAGCTTGCGGCGCGCCACAGGGTCTCGCTTGAGGGGATATCGTCTTTGGACGCCGAGAAACCCGAGAAGGGGACGAAAAAAAAGGCTGCGAAACAACACGCCCGCAGCCCCTGTCTAAAAGCTTCTTTATCAAGCATTATTCGTATTGTGTCCAATCCGGTACAGTGGTGTTGGAGACACAGCTGAAATCATCAACATACACGCTGCGCGTTCCGGCACCATCAATAAACTGACCGAAGCCGAACTGACCATCTATGAGGTTTGGCGCCTCGGTAGCCCATGTGATGGTTGCAGAATCGATCTGGGTAGTATCAACGTAGAAATCACCGGAAGTGCCGTTCACGCTTGCCTTGAAGGTATGCCATGCATCGCCGCCGGAGAAGAAGCTATCAGCTACAACGGTCTTCGCAAAACCACCTTCAACCATCTGAATCCTTACACGGTTGTAAGTATCTTCGTTATACTGTGCATGGAGCCGGAGATAATGACCCACATCCTGATCAATATGTACGAGAAGTTGCTGATAGAGATAATCGTCCGGTTCAGCAGTGCCGCTGACCTGGGGAACAAAAAGTTTGCACTCTGCAGTATAATTGGCATCGGTAACGTCACCGGCTTTCCAACCATGAGATGCATAAGTCGGTGCATTGTACGTGGATTTACCGAAATAGCCGTCGCTTCCGCTCGGTGGATTAACCGTCACTGAGCGCCAGTCAACGTCCGACGTCACAACCGTAAGACTCCCGCCCGTGTTGAACCATTCTGACCAGCTGGTCGATGGACCACTTGAATCAAATGGATCGGAAAAGGGCAGGGCAGCCAGCGCAGTACCCGCAACACAAACAAGCAAAGCAATCATGATAACAAAAGTTACTCTCATCTTCTTTCCTCCTTCCTCTCTCTCTCTTCATAACCACCGCTGTGATTATAAATAACAGGTGAATTAAAAACGCAGAGTCCTTAATAAAAAGATTTTAAGAACTCCTGTCTTTCCTTCCTCACCTCCTTTAAACTGAGAGCAAAAAGCACTTTTACTCACAATTTATTCAAATCATTTATGCAGAATTCAATAATCGATTGCAAGAACTTTTTTATGTCACACGCAAAAAAAATATCAAAAATCGAGGCTTGATTCTTGATATAATTCTACTTTTCAGTTGGCACGATATATCCGATAATATTATTATTGCATGGCTGATGAAAATTAAAACGGATTACTACTGCCGAATCGAATAAAGTTGTATCGTTATAGTAGGTGTTTTCACCTGTAATGTCAGCTGTTATGCACTGAACGTGCGTACTATATCCAGAGAATTTAAGGGCGGCAAACATGTTATGGATGGAACAAAGATAAGATATTCTTTTCTGAAAATTCTTACCGGCTCGGATTTATCGAGGAGGCGTCTGCCGCTCATGTCGGCAGAGAGCGCTACAAATGGTCCCGTTCTATGGCTGACGGCATGTATTCACGGAGATGAAGTCGGCGGGATTGTCATCATCCAGGAGGTGTTCAAACGCATAAGGCACCGCCTGAGAAAGGGCATGGTGTATGCCTTCCCCCTGATGAATCCGCTGGGATTCGACACTACCTCGCGAAATATCACCTTGAGTCGTGAAGATTTGAACCGTTCCTTTCCGGGAAATCCGAACGGAACGCTCGGCGAGCGCCTGGCGGAGCGTATATTCACTACCATTCTCGAGACCTCCCCTACCCTGGTGCTCGACCTTCACAACGATTGGATCAAATCCATTCCTTATGCCCTAATTGATAGAGATCCTGGAAAATCTTATCAGGAGACATACCAAAAGGCAAGGTCGATGCTGGCTGAAACGGGTTTCTGTGCAATCGAAGAGACCGAGGCGATTTCGCGGAGTTTTTCATATAACCTGCTGCTCAACAGTATTCCTGCCATTACGCTGGAACTGGGTGAGCCTTATGTCGTAAACGAACGTAATATCATGTACGGGGTAAATTCAATATGGAACATAATGGCGCATCTTGGCATGATTGAACCTCAAGAGGAACCTTTTCGCTATCCTCTGCCTGAAGAATATGGTGGAGGCAAAATTCTTAAATATTTTGACAAGCCCTACAGTTCAAAATCCGGCATTATCCGGTTTATGGCAAAGCCGGGCGACGTGGTCAAAAAGGGACAGCCGCTTGGCCGAATCGTGAACGCGTTTGGGAAATTACAGGAAACCGTAATCGCGTTAGAGGATGCGATTGTGCTCGGACATTCCGACTCCTCCGTTGTTTTCCCGGGCATGCCGGTGATGGCATTCGGCACATAATAAAATAACGGGGTCAGACCTTCAGTTTACAGTTTTGGTATTAACTCTTCTGTTAATATATTTCCCACGAGTGTACTGCTGCCCGACAATTTACCCTGCGGTACGCTTAAAAAGAAGTTTTATGAATTGCGTTTTTATTTGTCTTTTTTTTACGGAATAAGAAAATGCGGTGGCAAAGCGCGTACCCTGTGGGTATGCCCTCACAAGCCTGCGCTTGTCCGGTGTTTACGGTTTGATTCCGGGTGAACCATCACGATCAAAAGGTGAATAGTACGGTCCCTGCTCTTTTCCTTCAAGTTTGAGCAGGGCAATCAGGGCATAAGCTGAGGTTCGTATATTGAGTGTAGTACGTTTTCCCGACTCCCATCCCGGTCCGTAGCCATAAAATCCACCATAGACTTTTTCGTTTTCCTTCGAGAGTTCCTGCTGCGTGACGAGATACGTTCCGGCTTTCACCGCCGCTTTGAGATACTCCTCTTTTTTGGTTATCATGTACAGGTCGACAAGGAAGTTAGGAGCAGTCGCGGCGGCGGGTGGTACGTCTGGTGTGCCGAAGCCACCGTCCTCTCGCTGCTCTGAGATGAGCCAGCGGGCATAGGCTTCCGCGCGCTTTAAATAGCGACTATCCTTATACATACAATAGCCATCGAGCAGACTTATAGACATGAAATCATCGTTGTGCCGATGCATCTTCTGCATACCGTCGAATGTTTTACCATCTTCAATATAGTTGCCTGTGTCGGCATCATAGATAACGCGTACTCGCCCGTCGGGCATAATAAATTTTTCCATGGCGTAATCGAGAATAAATTTCATGCCCCGCTCGTTATAGGTGGCATCGCCCGTCACGCGGTAGTAATCGAAGAAGTATGCGGCGTCGCCGCCGTGAAACGAGCCCTGTAGATAATCCGGCTGCCGTTCGTTGAAATAAAACGACCACGCGGGCCATCCACGGTCCATTGCCTCGTGCGTAAACCAGCGGTTGAAGAGCTTGACGCTATCGAGATAACGTTCGTCCCCGGTCTCTTGATAAAGCCAGAGCAACGCCCATGCGGCAGTAAGCCCGTCACGGGGATGACACCACGTGCTTTGCGGCGTATCCTCACGAAACGCACCGTAAAAACGGGGGTTGCGCGGATCAACTATCTGGAGCGTCAACAGGTATTGACCAGCCCGTTTAGCAGCCTCCAGATATTTCTCATCTCCGCTTCGGTGGTACATCATGAGCAATCCCATGCTTGCCGCACCAATCATCCAATCGCTTGCAAATGTCGTGCCGTCAGGTTTCGTCACATCAACTGTGGCAATAAACCTCCCGTGGTTGGCATCGTAACCGTTCGTTACCTGGTTATGCACGAGCCAATCCGCTACCTTGACCGCCGATGTAGAGAACTGTTTCTTGAGCTCATCGGTTATTATTTGTTCGTTCATTGTCCCTTCATTCCCTGAAGAATTACCGACTTGAAAAAATAAAACAGCCATACTTACACACAATACAAACTTTTTCATGTCCTTGGCTCTCTCAAAGATTTCCATCAACAAAGTGAATAGCATTTCAATTTTTCTTGAGAAAGGCACATCTTGTCAACTCTTCGTGTCGCTCTACCCTATCCCTTCAATCCTGTCAGAGATATTCCTTCGATAAAGCTGCGTTGCGTCAGGAAGAAAAGGATGATAACAGGCATGATTACGAGGGTGGATGCTGCAAGCAGGAGGTTCCACTCGGTGCCGCCATGCTGGCTCTGGAAGAACTGCAAACCAACTGCAAGGGTAAAGGTTCGCTGGTCGGGCAGGTAAATAAGGGGACCGAGAAAATCGTTCCAGCTTGCCATAAACTGAAAGAGCGCGACGACCAACAACGCGGGTTTGGCTAAGGGGAGGATAATCTGCCAGTAAATCCTGAATTCACTTGCGCCATCGACGTGTGCCGCCTCGGTAAGGTCATGGGGTATGGTCATGAAGAATTGCCGCAAGAGGAAGATGCTGAACGCGCCGCCGAAAAAGGTCGGTATCCAGAGCGGTTTGAATGAGCCGACCCATCCGTATGTTCTGAACAAATGGTACAGCGGTATCATGACCACGGGAAAGGGGATCATCATGGTTGTCAAGGTGATGAAGAAAAAGGTATTACGTCCGCGCCAGCGGATTCTTGAAAAGCCATAGGCAACGAGCGAACTCGACAGCACTATGCCGACCACCGACAGAATGCAAATATACAGGGTATTGCTTGCGTAAAGCGAAAAGGTAAAGTTCTCGTAATTCATGCACTTTATAAAGTTAGTGAAGAGCAGGGGCGTAGTAAAGAGGCGCGGCGGCAGGCTCATGGTTTTCTCGATCGGTTTCAGCGCGGTGGAGACCATCCACATAAAGGGAAACAGAAAAAGAAATCCCAGCGTAACCAGGATTCCGTAAATAAGCATCTTCTTTAAAAAGCCTGTTCCCTTCATAGTTTCCGATACCTTATCAATGTTCCTATTCCGCTGCGTAATATATATGTTTTCTGCTGATGCGAGTCACGAAGAGCGTCAGCCCTAAAATGAGAAGAAACATGATCCATGCAAGCGCGGATGCGTAGCCCATTTTCAAATATTTAAATGCGTTGTCATAGATATACATGGCAAAGAAATACGTGGAGTTCGCCGGACCTCGACCGAACATGACAAAGGGCACCGCAAAAATCTGAAGCGTGCCAATGATGCCTATGATGAGATTGAAATAAATAACGGGCGATATCATAGGAAGCGTGATGGTGATAAATTTCTGTAGCGATGATGCTCCGTCAATCTCGGCGGCTTCGTACAGATGAGTCGGGACTTCCTGCAGCGCGGCAAGATAAATGACAATACTTCCGCCTATTCCCCATAATGCGGTTATTATCAAGGCAGGTTTAGTCCATAGCGGATCGCCCATCCAGTTTGGTGGCTTGACTCCCACAGGCGATAGTATCTTTTCGAGGAAAAAGTTCAACACACCGTATTGCCCATTGAATATCCACTGCCACAGGATTGCAAGTGCCACCAACGGCACCAGCGAGGGAAGGAAAAACACGGTTCGTAATATCGAGCGAAACCGCAGCGATTGGTTGAGAAGTGTCGCGATAGTCACAGAAAGGATCATCATCAGGGGAAGGGCGAATATACTATAGAAAACCGTATTATAGACCGTGATCCAGAAAAGATTGTCTTGAAACAGGTCGATATAATTTTGTCCTCCGATGTATACAGGCGGCAGCAGGACGTTGAAATTCGTCAAACTAAAATAGAAGCTTGCAAGAATCGGATAGAGTAAAAAAAGGAGAAAGCCCAGAATCCACGGGCTGGTAAAGGCAAGTCCTTTCATGATGTTGCGTTTTTCTTTTCGAGTCAATGCCATAAGGATACCCTCACCTAATATCCTGCATACTGAGTTTGTCGACGGTTATGATTTCTGATTTCGCCCCTCATTAGCCTCTCTTTTCTTTATTATAGCGAGCTGCTTCTGCCACTCTGCATTGATTTTTTCCTGTACCGCGTTCAAGGCTTCCCGCGGTGTCTTTTTCAACAGCCAGATCTCGGTATATGCGCTCATAATCTCATCGTACATCTCGCTCCACACAGGAAGCATGGGATAATACGTCGCATCAGGACTGGTGGCAAGCCTGTAAAATAATTTGATGTTCGGATTGGGATGGGTATCCCAGAATTCCTGACTTACAGTTCGAAGCGGGGTAAATTTTCGATGATCGAGACAGAGTTGTTCGAGATTTTCCTGTTTCTGAACAAACGCAAGAAACTCGAACGCCTCGCGGGGATGCCGCGCATTCGATGGAATGACAAGGATGTCGGTTTCTACCATCGAGACATCTTCCAGACCCGGTATTGCAGAAGGAAACGGAGCCACACCATACTCGAAGTCCGGTTTATATTTTTCGATAAAATTATGCATCCAGACACCCTGCAGTTCCATGGCTACGAGCGACGACAAAAAGGGATTTTGCGGTGACGAAAAGGTTCCGAATCCGCTCTTGAAGTTTTGAAGCGTCATGACACCGTATTTTTTTGCGTAGCTTTGCACCCATTCGAGCGCCTTGATATACGCCTCCGAGTTGATAGTCGGTGTCTCCTTGCGGTCCCAGATATCGCCCCCGAACCATGCCCCCCAGATGGTGGGCCACCAGCCCGGTATGGAGGGCGAGAAGCCGATAACCTTCATCCGTCCCTGCTCGTCATACTGCGTGAGCTGCTCAGCCATACGATCAAGTTCCTGAAGTGTCCGGGGTGGTCGGTCGGGATCGAGCCCGGCTTCGCGGAACAATTTTTTGTTATAATGAAGAGCAAGCGACGACGACGTGGTCGGCAATGCATACAAATGCCCGCGATAGGTGAGCATTTTCCAAAATATGGGCAGATAATCCTCTTCTCGGATACCGTATTCATGGGCAAGTTCATCCAGGCTCATCAGCGCGCCCTTCTCAGCGTATGAGGGGATACTGACATAAAAAATCGACGAAATATCAGGCGGATTGTTACCCGAGACTGACACCAGAAAACGCTGATTCACTTCGCTGATAGTCTGCTTGTTTACCCAGATTTTGTCCTGGGATTCATTGAACTTATCAACCAATCGCTGCATCGCCGCGCCTTCAAAACCCGTCCACTGCTCCCAATAATCAACCTTAATCCTACCCTTGTAGGTATCCGCGCGATAGACCGATGGCAAAAAGTCTATCATGAGGCGAGGAAGCATGACGGATATAAATACCCAAATTCCTATGACAGCGAGAAAAGGATAGTACCATCGCCCCAGAATGAATGTCCTCTTTCTACCTGTATTGGAAATTTCCATCCCTGATTAACGAATCTCCTTTGCCCTTATAAAGTATTCATTCTTAGAATTTAGACACATTCATTCAATAGATAACTTCATAACGCAGAGGAAAAAAACTACTTGCTGGTTTGAAACATGCAGGGGGCGAAAAAAAGCTGAAAAAGAAGTGCAAACTTTAAGGCTTGACCCGGAACTTAATTTCTTTTATGCTGCGATTTTTGAATACAATAAAAGGGGTAATGTACTTATGAATAGTGCAACAAGGTTCAGCGCTCCATGGGGTGGACAATTGAAGGCGTTGACAGCATTTGCTGTTCTTCTTCTTGTCGGCATCGCCATAATCGGCATTGCTATGATGCCGGAGGAACAAAAAGTAGTGTGGATTGTGTCAATGATTGTACTGCCGTTGGCTATTCTCGCTATTAGCGCTTTGTTTACCATTCGTGGGTATCAAATCACTCGCGACACGCTCTATATCCAGCGCTTGATATGGAACACTGCGATTGATCTCGAGAACCTTGAAGAGGTTGTATACAACCCAGACGCCATGAAAAAGTCAATACGCACTTTTGGAAATGGAGGGATGTTTGCGTTCTGCGGAATGTTCTGGAACAAGAAACTGGGGAAATACCGTGTGTTTGGCACAGATTTAAAATCGGCTGTAGTATTGAAATTAAAAAAACGTATCGTGGTCATCACACCGGAAAGTCCCGATCAGTTCGTTGCACGTATCAAGGATATGAGAGGTATGTGAGAAAATCTTTTATGCGCTGCAGTAAAGTGGAAAGAATCATCGGCGCTTCAGATTCTCCTTTCGACCATAGAGCATTAGAACATGTAAAAATGCCTGTTAAGATTGTAAGAAACCACAATAATTTGGGGGGTCGAACCTTAAAGTTTGCACTTCTTGTTTCTTTCACTATCTCTGAAAATCTGAAAAGATTTAGTGTCAACAAGAACAAGGACCATAAAGTCAAATAATACGGAGTCCCAAAAAAGAAGGGATTATGCATTTACACAATATTCGTAAAGATATGTTTATACTTTTCAAGAAGCATGCATTTTCATTAATCGAGATTCTTATTTGCGTGGCGATTATCATTGTGCTCGCGTCAATTGGAATTGTTTCATACCAGGGTTCCTTAGACAGTTCAGAGTTAAAAACAGTAGCGCCCAAAGTAATCGAATATCTCGATGGGTGTGAAGATTGTGCACGGTATTATAACCTCAAAGTGAATGCAGAGTTCGTTCTCGGGACAGGGGTTATACGAATTATTGCGGGACAAGGGTCGGAATCCATACTAATAACCCAGCAGGATTTCAATAAAACAGGCATACTAAAACGTAAACTGGTGTTTCGCAAATATCGCTGGCAAGACGGGGCGAAGGAACCCGTGGCATTCATCTATTTCCCTGACGCAAATCCCCTGGGTGGAGAAGTCACTTTCGGGAGCGGTTTTGCCGAAGCGCGGATATATCTCAGAGGCAGCAAAGCCGACTTTGATCTGTAATACCAGCGCCGTGGAAATCAACCACACTTAATCCACACCTTATCCATTCATGTGATTCGTCGTTAAAAATGGAAAAAAGGAACTACGAATCACCCGGCTCATAAAAGATTGATTCTGCTTTGATGTACGAAAACATCAATGAGAAGCCTGATAGATATGAACTCCTTATTTCGCCAGTGACACAAGTAGCATGTATGATGCAATCATTGAGATTGAACTGAGCCGGTGGGCTGAGCTATACTATAAGACTTTTAATCCATGGTAAAAAGGGTATGCAGTGACCGAAAACGTATACATTGCATTGGTTCATTATCCTATTGTTGACAAGCATGGAGATGCGGTAGCGACATCAGTCACGAATCTTGACATTCATGATCTTGCCCGTGCAGCGGCTACGTACAATGTTCGTCGTTTCTATGTGGTGAATCCGATTCCGGGTCAACAATGGCTTGCAAAGCGGGTGATACAACATTGGCTCGAGGGGTTTGGAGCGGAATATAATCCTACGCGGCAGGAAGCGTTACGAATTGCCCAGGTGGTTGACGAACTGGAGGGGGTAGCTGATGACATAGCAACCCTGAACACACACCCCGTCTTTTTCGTGGGAACCACCGCGCGCCTCATGCCGCACAAAATCTCTTTTGCGGATTTACGCAAAAAACTCCATTCCGAGGAGGCTAATTTCTGTATCGTCTTCGGGACAGGATGGGGACTGCATCCTTCTCTGCTCATGGATTTCGATTATGTACTGGAGCCAATCAAGGGAGCAGGCGCGTTCAACCATTTGAGCGTGAGATCAGCGGCGGCAATCATCCTCGACCGGCTTCTCTCGCCCGACTTTGATCCCGATTGAGTGTGTAAATACATTTATGATTCCTTCTGTCACATATTTCACTGGAAGTTTCATGTTCCAGGAATATCCTATTATTATATATGTATGATTAAGAAAAAAGAACGAGGAGGACGACCATGTACCGGAGAATAGTAGTATGCATAACGTTGCTGATTCTTTTTACGACGGCGGTTTTTGCGCAACAAGCGTATTGGTTCGATACTGTTGTCGAGCCTGCCATTGAAGAAAAGAAGCCCTTAGTCCGTGAACGAAACATTCATCCCGGTGTACTCCATCTTACCGATTTCAACCCTGAAGGACCTTTCCTGGTCAACGTTGTTCGCATAGATTTGACACAGCCATTGATAAGGCTCGAGGCGGAGAAAGCAAGGAATGCGCTGTTTGCTGTTGAAAAGACCAGCCAGATGGCGACACGCGAGAATCGCTCCGGGCATCATGTAGTAGCGGCTATAAACGCAGATTTCTGGCGCAATCAATTTATCCCTGTCGGTCCATTCGTCGATGAAGGGATGATTTACAAATCACATCACATCAACGTCCCCAGAGCAGCGTTTATGGTTGACAGCGAGGGGACTCCTCATATCGGCGTTCCCGAGATGCACATGACCCTCATCGTCGATGCACACACCACCTTTCCCATAAACGTGATTAACGTGAACGGCGATAACCCGAATGACCCTCTCCCTGAAACCAATCTTGTCCTCTACAATAACCTCTACGGCTATAGCACCCCTGGAGAACCGACAAACCGCACAGAAGTTGTTCTGCAATTAAAAGAGGATGAATTCATACCCAACAAACCATGCAGAGCCGCCGTGGTTGCTATGAGAAAAGACAAAACCAATACCAGACTTTACGAAGGATATGTGGTCCTCAGCGGTGCGGGTGAAGCCAAAACCTTTCTCGAACAGAATCTTGCGGAAGGAAAAGAAGTCACGCTTGATGTGAGGGTTCCCGGTGTTGATAAAGCCATTGTCTTGATGGTTGGCGGCGGACCACTGCTCATCCAGAAAGGCGAGATAAAGATAGATAATGAAACGGAATCCATTGGGGATTCATTCGTCACGGATAAACATCCGCGAACAGCCCTGGGATTCTCAAAGGACAAAAAAACTCTGTTCTTGTTCACCATCGACGGTCGTCAACCGGGCTTGAGCGCCGGCGCAGACCTCGAATGGGTGGCTCGCTATCTTAAACAACTGGGCGCCTATGAGGCAATGAACCTCGACGGCGGCGGTTCCACTACTATGTGGGTACGCGGTGAGGTGATCAACCGCCCTTCAGACCGCGAAGGCGAACGAAACGTTACCAATTCTCTCCTTGTCGTAAGTGAATCAACAGTCGGCGCCGTCGCGCGATTGGAAATCCATCCGCCCGCCATAACCGTCC
>CAZSMK010000102.1:0-77055 GCA_964608095.1 uncultured Candidatus Sumerlaeota bacterium
ACAATACAAAGATGCTCACAAGATTTTTCTGATTATGCACAAGCTGAGATAAAGTTAGACGTGCTTATTCAGCAATGCCTTAACGGCGTATTGCAACACATTCAGAAATAAGGGGTGAAGGAACTGAGTGGCGAAAACGTCGTAATAATTTGAACGCTCGAATCAACTGGCAATTAACGACACAGGATGGACGAATAAAATCGAAGTTCCCTTACCGGACATCCGAGAAGTGACATTGACATGCCCCTAATAAGGATAAATAGACATAATCAGGGTTATCAAGGACCTGAGCGGACAATATTTCCGGTGCTTACCGTTCCATTTGTGGGATCGTATTCATAGTCATAGGGACGATCGAGTTCAAGAACCCCGGCACCGCCTTTCGAAGCATCTCGCGCCCACGCATGATCGGGTCCCTTACTTTGAAAAACCCATTGAGCGGGATTGGTGCCCCCGCCCGGATACACCTGCCAGAGAAAACCACGGTAATCGAAATATTTCTTTGTCGCATAATAGTAATCCTCTGTTGTGCCGAAAATCTTATAGAGATCATCATCGCTCGAGTAGCCGAAGGGGTCTTTGGGTAGCGAGCTTATAAACGCTATCGGGGTGGTCAGATTGTGTGGTATCTGGTAACCGGGACTCTGTTCAACCCATGGGTAATCGTTATGATCCGTTCGATACGCTTCCAGCGCGGTTGCGACCGAGCGCATATCGGCGTGTGTCCGTGAGACCTTTGAGCGCGTTTGCGCCTCTAAAAAGTTTGGCACCGCAATTGCGGCAAGGATTGCAATTATAGCAACCACTATAAGAAGCTCAATTAACGTAAATGCCTTTTTTGAATGCATGACAACCTTCCTTTTTGAAAGAAAAGAGTCGGCGACCGCAGGATAGACGTATCGCCGACTCTATTTAATTCATAGTATCAACTGGCTCATTGTTTATTCGTACATCAGCCAGCTCTCACCAGCTTTAATTGGAGGTGCGACATACGGTTCACCGTACTCCATAGCGTCGACCACACAGATAAAACTGTACTCTTCGTATTGTACTGAGCCTTGTGTAAACAACCCTATCTTCTTGATCCGGCTCTCATCGATATCCTCTAACGTGGTGCCAGCGTCAAACTTATCCTGCCAGAATGGTGCTCCGCCCGAGCCTCCGCTGCCGTCCATCGGTCCTATTACGAAGTCCAGGAAATAACAATTCCAATCGCTGACCAACAGACCGGAACGCATATGAGCCCATGCACGATTCATGTCCTCGTCTTCAATCGTAAAGAGCATGACGGGACTTTTATCAGCGATACTGCTATCGCCGTGTATCCAGATTCTGAAAAAGGAGACGTCCGAGAAATCCTGGACAGTATCAAAAACCTTCAGGCATACAATGTTTCGCCAATAGTCAACAATAGTGTAGTCCATCTGCATAGCATAATCGCCTTCGACACAGGTCTCGGTGGTTGAGATATCGAGTGCGAATCCATCAGGTGGAGGTGATGGAATTGTCACACTCCAGACCGCCTCGAGTTCCCCATCAGTGGCATAGTTGAAGCCATCGATAAGGTTGATGCTGACATCATCGTTAACGGTTTCAGTTCTCAAGTCGTCAAAATAAAGGGTTGCCGTTCCTCCACCCGATACAACATCCCCTGTTTGTTGCACGATGATCTCGATTTTTTCGATTTTGTTTATAACGGGATTATCCATCCAGCCGCCCCAGGGACCGTGCATCCAATATTCAGTCTCCATAGCAAGGGGATCGAAGGTGATTTCACGCCAACCGGTTTCGCCGGTTCCGCTCCAATCAACATAGCGATAGACATGTCCGTTGGAAGAATAAAAACGTATATACCATATCAGGCCGTCGCCTGTCGCTGAGTCGCCGTACATCCACATCTTGAACTGTTTTGCCTGAGAAAGATCGAGAGGAGTCGAGAGGGTTTTTGTCATCATCATCTCGTAATACTGATTGCCTGAGTAGTTGTAGACAAATTTCACTGAGGAGATGCCTTCTTGTTTGATGGTGGATTCAGCATAAACGGTAGCGGAGCCGCCGTTTCCTGTATCATTTCCCGAGATTATCCATGCAGCTTGTGCCTCGGTGTCGTTGGCGTAATTAAATCCTTCGAGTTGCGCGCTAAACGCCGCACTCGCAAAGAGTAGGCAAAATGCTACCATAAGAACGCCTTTGTAAACTGTATTCATTTCCTTTCCTCCTTAAATTAATTTTCACGAATCTTTTTCTTTTGAGTACGGTGAGGTACCTTTAAAAGCAGTCATGAACGGTATAAGGTACGTCACCCGTTAACTTTAATATGTGTGAAAGTCTTAATGCACCACCTCCCTGTTTGAAACGTTTCAACTTCTCCTGCTTTTTCTTTTCTCGTCTCTGTCTCGAAAGGATTCTGAAAGTCTTGTTCTCTACTGGACCCGAACTCGTACGTGACATTCGAAACAACACAAAATTATATGCCAGGAGAGCATTGCGTGCAACTCTTTTTTGTACTCTCCTGAAATTATTTCGTTGTTTTATCTAATGATGATTTATTATGTATAGGGCAAACTTGTACGGGTTCCTTCAAAATTAATTACACGATTTTCCTGTACCATTTTTAGCAACAAACAAGTAATGTCTTGACCTCTACGGTCACTATCCGTAAAAATCAAGTCTTGAATAGTGCCTTTGAAGGATCAACATTTTACACGGGGAGAAGGGAATCTCATGTACGAGGGAAAACCGCACACCTACGAAGAATACAAAGAATATCTATCACAACTGCTTCAGCGCCTCGAAATTGCTGAGGAAACAACGCTCGAGACGCGACCTGCACGGAGCACTGACGAAATTGTTGCACAATGTATCTGGTATGAAAAGTTGCTTCGGAGCGATGGACTGAAGACCGATCGAGGTATCGACATCGAGATCATAAGCTCCGGACGATGGAATCGGGAAGCCGGTCCGGACTTTCTTCATGCTGAGTTGAGTATCGGCGGTTTTCACTGTAAAGGCGATATTGAGATACATCATGCCGTGTCGGATTGGGAACATCATGGGCATAGAACCGATCCTCGTTACCGGAATGTCATACTTCATGCATATATGTATAAGGACGATGATAAATCTGTGGATGCTGGTTTTGATGGTTCTCCTATTGAACGATTCTGCTTGAGCCGGTTCCTTTTTCCCGATCTTGATACTATTATGCAATCCTTATCAATCGAGGACTACCCTTATGGCTCATCCAGCGGAAAAGGACGATGCTCAACGATGTGGCGTACCATCGACCCGGAATGGGTTGCAGAATTTTTTGATATGGCGGGAAAGGAACGAATGCTTGGGAAGATGTCAAGGCTTGCAGATTGCCTTGTGGGCACGCACATGGATCAGGTTTTTTATCAAGCGCTCATGACGGCTATGGGTTACAAAGGCGCAAAAGCGCTTTTCTTCCTTCTTTCCAAGAGGACACCTATTCTTGAATTGAAATCTTTTCTTCTTGAAGCGGAAGCCTCACGGCATGTGAATATCCTCCAGTCCATTCTCCTTCACGTTGCCAATCTTGTACCGGAGTTACCGGACTACGTCCATGATGAGGAAATTAGTCACTATATTGATATTCTGAAGACTTCATGGGAAGATTATCGTCCCTACTTCACCGACAGGATTCTTCCCCAAACGAGACAGTGGTTCACCGGTGTCAGACCGGTTAATTTTCCCACGAGACGAATTGCCGGGATAAGCCATCTCCTGAAGAGATTTTTATTGCAGCAAAGTGGTCCTACAGGATATTTTTCTTCGCTGTTCAGGGAGAACGCGGATATATCGTCCGAGAAAAAAATCAAGGGATTTCTTCATCTGCTCCGGAATCATTTTGTGGTCAATGAGCCTGAAGATTTCTGGAGTACGCGGAGCAGTTTTAATTCAAAACGATGGGCTGCGCCGAGAAATCTTATAGGCGCCAGCAGGGCTCAATCCATAGTGTTTAATGCCTTATTGCCCATGATGTTGCTTTATGCGCGGGAGGAATCAGATGCCGCTGTAGAAACACTTTGCTGGCGACTTTTCGATCACTTCCCCTCCCTGCCCGAGAATGTAATTACGCGATTTATGAAATACAGGCTCTTTGACGATGCAGAAATGGTCAAATCGCTCATGACCAATGAATGCCGACAGCAGGCTCTTTTTCAAATTTTTTATGATTGCTGTAATAATAACGAGGTAAGCTGCGAAGACTGTTATTTGCTCAGGCGCTTTGAATTTATAAGTGACACCGATGACGACACAATCTCTTAAATTTAGTGAAGAACAACAAGGCGGTTTACAAAAGGGCGTCGGCTCTATTTCCTCCCGAGAAATCATCTTTATTGCCTTCCTTTCAGCGCTTCTTGTTAATCTCATTGTGGGTTACATCAACTATTCCTGGTTTCATAGAGCGCCGGAAGGGTGGGTATATCTCGGGACGCTCCAGTCGGACATGCAGACATATACATCGATCTTCAGGGAGCTTTTTGAGAACGGAAACGGATTTTTCTATGGGTCACCTCAGGAGATTCGTGAAGAGTTGGCACCTGCCATTTTTATTCAGTTCCCCTTTATCATTCTGGGATGGTTCTGGTGCATCTCCAACCTTTCTATACCCCTGGTGTGGGAAATATTTCGTATCTTGATGACCTTTTTATTCTCCTTTTCTCTCGCCTTTCTTTTGCGCTGCTTCTTTTCTCAGCGGAGATGGTTTATCGTCGCCTTTATTTTTAGTGTATTCGGAAGCGGGAGCATAGTATTTCTCGTTGCTCTTTTCAGAGGCACACAAGTACCCCCAACCCCGGATGGATTAACGTCATATTTAGCGTCTTATTATTATGCCGAGCAGGCTTTGCATTGGTGGGGACTCCATCTCTTTCGCAATTTTTTCTATCCTGTTGAACTTCTCATACACTCCTTCTTTTTCCTCACGCTCTATTATTTAATAAAGCAACGATACCATTACTTCGCCTTGTTCTTCTTTTTAACCTGGTTCAGCGGATTATTCGCTGCCCTTGAACTTTCCGGAATCGTCACCCTTTTTCTCATGTACACATATTTCAAGACCAAAGAAGCGAAGAGAGGCAAAGCCCTTCTTGCAGTTCTCTTGATAAGCCTCTTATTCATCATCTATTATAAGGTCTTCATTCCCTCATATCCCGTGGGAAAATCTCTGGATGTCCAACACACTTCTTTTACATTTCCTCCCTTGACATTCTACGATTATGTAGTCCATTACTCCTGGCTTCTTCTCTTTCTTGTTCCTTCTCTTTTTTTTAAAGATTTCCGGCGCTTTTTGCAGAAGAATATCTATACCTTACTCTTCATCTGGATAGGGGTGGTGTTTCTTTTCAGCCAGAACGATAAATTGTTGCCGGGTGCAGGAATCCAACCGCCTCATTTCCTCCGAGGATATTTATTCATGGCGCTTGCGATTCTGACCATAGTATGGTTCCGTTGGTTTTCTGCGACCTTTCCCCAAAAGGGCATACTCATAAAGGTGGCTACAGTTATTTTATTGTGCGGGGGTCTTACAGATTCCGCACTCTTCTCACTTTGTATGTACTACCGGATTCCACATCCTGAAGTATCAACCGTTCGGCAACAAACAGTGGATGTATTACATTATTTGAACACCTGGGACGGTACTCGCCACATTGTGGTTCTTTCACAAAACCGTCACCTCGATGTAGTCATAAACTCACAGACAACACACCGCTCATTTTTATCTGATATCATGGCGACGCCCTTCTGGGAAGAGAAGATACAAACGCTCCAGAATTTTCTTATGACGGCGAATGAAGGGGAACTTGTAGAAACCTTTTCTGTCGATACTATAATCGCCCACAAAGATTTCTTCACTTTTATGAATCAATGGACACCGAACGAGGTAACTATCGAGTTGGAATATGAAAATGCGCTATGGAGGGTGTATTCTGTCGTTGATAAGGAGTGAAGGATTTCGTATATACTCATTTGAGTTCCGCGACTTATGAGACGAAAGAATCGCTTGACAATCCGTGGTATCATTACTACATTAAAAGCGTTTTTATCATCGAATAGTTCGAGGAGGATTTTGTGAAAACGAGGCTCAACATTTTACTATATTTTCTGGTGTTGTCATTACTCGTATTTACGGCATGTGAACGTGAGAAGCCGACAGTAGGTGAAGAGCTCGAACGCGACGTGGAAACCCTCAACAATCGTGTGACAGCCTTGAATAACCAGTTGCAGGATTTGAGGAAGTCGATCGAATTGCTTCAAAAAGATATAGATGCACGCTCCGGTGAGATTCAGACAGCCTTAAAAAACATCGAGTCGAGCCGGATAGAAGCTCAAATCGCCGTAGAGGAAGTGGCGCGGCGAATCAAGGGTGAAAGGAAACTCACTGTCGCTGAGAAGAAGGTGTTGCCTACTGGTGTGCGTGTATTGATTTTTGTTATCCTCATTATTCTCATAGCGATTCTGATAAAAATGGCGCTTTCTAAAATGCCTGAGAGTGTTCCTTCCACGGCACAATCAAGGGCGCCGGAAGAAGAAAAGAAATCATCTGAAGACAAAACATGATTCCCTTCAAGCCTCGTAATGCAAGGCCGTTCTTGCGAGAATTGTATTAAATGTGGAGAGGTGGGGGATGGTCTAAAGAGATGAAACCTGAGCCGCTGCTGATGGTTTGACATAATACAGAAGTGGGGGCGTTTTTTTGTAATATTGTGCAGCAAGATGGGTTTCCACCTTCTTCACCTCGTCTGGATGACAGAGTAGTAGCACACATCCGCCAAATCCTGCACCGGTTACGCGCGCACCTTTCACTCCACAGGAATGCGCTATCTCGACAAGTCGATCAACGTTGGGATGGGTGACTTCATAGTCGTGTTTCATTCCCTCGTGTGCTTGATAAAGGAGAGCACCAAGAGAATCAATATCGCCTTTCTTGATTGAATCAACAGCTGTTTCAACGCGTAACCATTCATAGAGAAGATAGTCAAGGCGACGTTTTAACCGAAAAACAGGAGGAATGCTTTCAATCTGAAATTCACGAAGGAGATTTGCTCGTAGATGGTCTTCAGAGGTATCGAAGATGTGTGAAAGAGTCCCGAGATCAAGGTCGCCGTCAGGAAAATCGTCAAGCAACGCAAGATGGCGGTGCGGATCACGGGAAATCTCCCGAAGTTGTCCCAACCGGTTCAGAGTGGTATGTGTAATTTTTGCGACAATACGGGTAGCAAGATGAGATTCAGCGACACGCAGGTTATAAAGTTGGCGGATACGGGCAGATTTTGCTGCCTCGACACGCGAGTTCGCAAGAATAATCACGCAGTCAAGATTCCACGGTATCGGCTCCAGCTCGAGAGGTGAAAAATGGATATACAGGGCGTGTTGCGATGTGCTGCAAAGGAGCGCCAGATGATCCATACTCCCGCCGCGGGTACCGACATAACGTTCCGCATCGGCAAGCTGCAAAGCAAGGCGTTTTCGGTCTATAGACTGATTGTTGAGGGCTAAATAGGCGAGAGAAACACCTATAACGAGAGCAGTAGAGGAAGATAAGCCCGCGGCTGCGGGGATACTGCTGTTAATTAGACAATTCATTCCGGGAAGATCAACTACTTCATGAGCTTGTGATTGTGTAGCACTAGCTAAAGATTGCGCCGCCGCTTTCACATAATTACCCCAATCTCCCGGATTAAAGGGCGGAATAGTCTTGCTGATTGAAAATTCGCGTCGTGAATAGTCGGGATTCAGATTCTCCAGTATCCATTGATTATCTCTTCTCGGTGAGGCAAGAAGTTCAAGGTGTCGATCAATCGCCATGGGCAGAACGGGAAGATGGTTATAATCTGTATGTTCGCCGATTATGTTGACCCTGCCCGGGACTCGCACGTAGATACGCGGGGTGCAATCGAATCGACGCCTGAATTCTTGTTTCATATCCTTGTTCATATTTTTTCCGGATTACAACGGGACGCTAAAGTTAGCGGGAGGCGAACGAAATTGATAAGATACGCCTTGAGAAGAGCCTTGATGAGTAGGGCATCGTGATTATGTCGCAGCCACGCCGCCTCTGCACGAGCAAATTTGATAATATCCCGCAATGCATAGTTTTTCAAAACATAGCGGATGCGATTCCTATGGTACTTGTATAAAAACCCGGAACTGAATTTATCCGTAGTCCTTGACTCGTAATGATAAACCTTGATCTGTGGAACATAATAGACCTGGAATCCTTTCTTTTTTGCCCGAAAACAATAATCCACCTCTTCGTAATAGATGGGGAAATAGTCATCGTCGAGAAGACCGAGTGTATTGAGCGCCTCGCGTTTGATAAAGAACGCCGCACCCGTGACATAATCACACGGTCTGAGTTGGTCGAATTGACCGTGATCGACTTCGCCATTACCGATATGTTGTGTCAAGGCATTGGATTCAATAAGACCTCCCGCGTGCTGAATAGTGGTCTTGTCCGGGTAAAGGAGTTTAGCGCCCATCACCCCCCAGTCGGTAAGCCGGTCAGCCGCTTCTTTAGCTGCAGTGAGCCAGTTCGGTTCAACTTCGGTATCATCGTTCAATAACACGATAATAGTGCCCTTTGCGGCGTTGATCCCGACGTTGTTGCCGCCGGCAAATCCCAGATTTCGCTGTGTGCGTAATAACTTGACCTCGGGGAATTGTTCCTTTACCACACGGCTTGTGTCGTCGGTTGAGCCGTTATCCACGACAAGTACTTCCATGGGCGAATAATTACTTTTGAGAACGGAATTGAGGCACGCAGGAAGGACTTTCGCCCCATTGAGTGAGCATATGACAATCGATATAATCATGTTCTGAAAACATGTTTCTTTTACTTGACTTTTAAACGTTTAAACAAGTAAAATTTTCATACATTTTAACATGGTAACATGACGATAACGTGCATGGCGAGGTAGCTCAGTCGGTAGAGCAGGGGACTGAAAATCCCTGTGTCGGCGGTTCGATTCCGTCCCTCGCCACCTTTTATTTATACCATACACACCATCGGGTTTTGTCTTGAAAGAATCTCGCTCATTATAAATCATTGTATCACATAGGTTATGGAAAGGTAATGATATGGGAAAGAAACGAATAAAGCGAATTGGAATTCTCACAGGTGGGGGCGATTGTCCCGGGCTCAATGCAGTCATTCGTAGTGTTTCAAAGACCATGATGGAGTTGCATCAAGCCGAGGTGATTGGCATTGAGGATGGATATCTCGGAATAATTACGGGCCGGTGGCGCACTCTCACATTTGAAAATGTTTCCGGTATTCTTACTCAAGGGGGCACCATCCTTGGAACATCCAATCGCGATGATCCTTTCCGGTGGGTTTCCGATAGTCAAAAACACAAAGAACCCAAGGACGTTTCTCATATTGTTGTTCAGAACTACAAAAAATTAAAGCTTGATGCGCTGGTTTGTATTGGCGGCGATGGCACTCTCAGTATCGCGAATAGATTAGGTGGACTCGGGTTAAATATAGTCGGCGTCCCCAAAACAATCGATAACGATCTTTACGAGACGGATTATACCTTCGGATTCAACACAGCGGTTAATATAGTAATGGAGGCAATCGACCGTATCCATACCACGGCATCTTCCCATCATCGCGTGATGGTAGTCGAAACGATGGGAAGAAACGCCGGCTGGTTGGCGCTGGAAGCAGGCATTGCCGGCGGTGGCGATATTATTCTTATCCCGGAGATTGAGTTCAACTGGGATTCGGTCTGTAGAACCGTTGAGGAGCGCAATAGAAAGGGAAAACGATTCAGCATAGTCGTGGTAGCCGAGGGGGCAAAACCTCCGGGCGGCGATGTGGTGGTAAGCCGTGTGGTGGGTAAAGAGAAGCGCCCTGAAAATATCCGCCTTGGTGGTATTGGGTCGGTGGTCGCAAATGAAATTGAAAAGCGCACGAATGTCGAAACCCGCTATATAGTACTCGGGCATTTACAGCGTGGTGGTTCACCTACCGCTTTTGACCGTCTTTTAGCGACTTCGTTCGGATACCAGGCTGCGGAATTAGTGGTTTCGGGTAAATATGGCTATATGCCGGCTCTGAAAGGAACCCGGATTAAGCCGGTGGAGATTTCTCGAGCTGTTCGTAAAATGCGGTTGGTTCCCCTTGATTATCCCTTGATCAAAGCAGCACGCGCTATCGGGACTTCTTTCGGTGATGATTGATCTTTCATACCAATCTTGAGCGATTTCCCGACTTCGAGGGTCTCCGATATTTTAATCAACCGACGCTTGAATCCTTATGTTGCCGGAAATCAAGAAGCGGTGAAGAGAGAGGAATAGCGCCTGATCTCTTTTCTCCATTTTTTCGGGGATGCAAGGCAGGTACGAAGAAACTCACGCGCCTCTTCGCCATAATTCCCAAGGAGAGATTCAACCGCCGCCTCGTAAGGACTTGCCACTGTTATTGAAATGCGTTCTGCTCGGGTGCGCAGGTTATCCCGAAGAAGATTGATCTTCCGGATGGTTGTCTCGATTCCTGCGAATGTGTTACCTGATAGAGGGATTCCAGGACGTGGCGTAAAAATCCCAATACCACCCACGAGGCTGAATCGATATCCCGATTTAAATCGTTCCATTATTTTTGTCATCAACTCGACAATCGCGATGATGTCGTCATCCGTTTCACCCGGCAGACCAATCAGAAAATATAATTTTATTTTCTTTATGCCACATTCAAGGCAAAGGTTGATGCCCTCGAAGAGGCTTTCGTCCGAAATACGTTTTCCAATTTCGAACCGGCGGCGTTCTATGGCACATTCAGGTGCCAGCGTTATCGAGCGTTGACCCGTCTCGACCAGGGTATTGAGGAGCGTAACGTTGAGATCATCAACCCGGACAGATGAGATGGAAATAGTCAGGGAATGTTCCCTTATGAATTCGCATAAGGGATTCATAATTTTCCGGGGCGGCAAGGCAGATGCGATCAAGCCGAATCTGCTGACTGCAGGAACCGCTGAAGAGATTACGTTGAGAATTGAGTCGAGGGAATGCGAGCGCCATGGATTCTTGTTGTGTCCCACGAAACAAAATTTACATTTGTGAGGACATCCACGTGAAATCTCGATCAAGCATGTGTTGGAGAATTCGGTATCGGATGAAATAACGGCGCTGCTTAATACGTCATCATCAAAAGGATAATAATTTGCAGCGATTCGGAGCGCCGATGCAGGAGTGTCATGTTTTTCTGTGTCACTCCTGGATATAAAGAATCCGGGACTTCCTTGCAAGGTATCCAGAATACGGTTCTTATCTCCCCGGCAATTCGCTACCTCGTTGAGCAAGCGTGGCAGAGATACCTCGCCATCCCCCATAACAAGGATATCTACAAATTCGGTCAGGGGCAGGGGATTAAGAGTTACCGCGAAGCCACCTGCTACAATCAAGGGATCATAGAGAGTGCGTTTTTCGCGAAAAGGTTCTACGCCACCGAGCTGGAGCATCTGAGGGATTTTCACATAATCAAGCTCGGATGAAATCGAAAAAAGCACCACCTGAAAATTTTGGAAAGAAGCGTCCGACTCAAGCCCCGTTAACCTTCCGTCCGAATGATTTTCGTAAAAGAACCGTTCAACTCCATATCCTTTATGGGCAAGGCAGGTCTTGAGTATAAAGTGGAATCCAAGATTGGACATGCCGACATAGTAGGTATTCGGAAACACGGCTGCAATACGAACCGCACCTCTTTTACCGAGATTAGATGAATCAACGAGCCAGCGTTCTCCTTCTAAAAGGTGGCTGGGGGAAATGGTTTTGTGTGCTCTTCGCTTTTTCACGCCAGGTTAAAAAAATCTCATAAACCGGGTGGCAACCTCACCAACAAGAAATTGTTCTCGATGTGTTCCTTGTCCAGGACACTGCCACCAAAATGGCAGACGTCAGTCGTGGGTTGGGAATCATCTTCAGAAAAGGCGAATCTTATAACCGCGGGGAACTCATATGTATCCTTGATCTTGAATTTTATCCTGGCAATAGTACCTGTCGGTAAATCCATCGAATCTCCTAATCCCATCCAGTATTTTATCTCACCGGTGTCATTATATACCATGTTCATTTTATGAAAATTGAAGGGATAGGTTTCGTGGGCAAATCCATCATATATATTAACGCCGCGTCGTATCCAGTTACCTTTGTCCCAGTCAATGACTTCGAGCGCCGCTTGATCGAACCGCAAATAAAGGCTGACATCATCCAGCATCGAGCCGTATGGATTTAAAAGGTTGACATCGACTACAACGGTCTTGTCTTTCGCTGACGGCTGTTGCGAAATTTCAAACTCGAGCCCCACAAGTCCGGACTCCGATGAGATGGAACCTGAAGTGGAAAGAGGAGAGGAATGTCGTATTGGGCTGAAATCAACCGCGGCAATTTGGGTCTTTGATGGACGTATGGTTATCCCGGAAGAAATTACGCCATCTTTTGGATTATAATTTGTTCCGAGATAATCCTCGCCGCGGCTGGTGATATAGGTCGCTTCATCATCAAGCCGGAAATCAATTGTGGTAAATGATGTCTCTTCGAGGGCTTTCCATTTAATCACGAGAATAGCGGTTTTGGACTTTACTAAAGTAGGGGATTGAAACTTTCCACCATAGACAATACGCCCTCGACCGGCTTCGATGAAGAAGTTCGGTGCGCCCTCAAATGCGTCATGCAACGGAAAATCGTAGACTTTCTGCGGTGAAAGAAAGCGCTTATCGTACTTCAAGGTTATTTTAAGCTGGTCGATTGCTCCTTTTTTATGGTCCGTGTAAAGGATTTTAGTATAGAACTCATCGTCTTTTTTTACCTGGATGTCCAGGGGTTCAACGCTGAGAATGGCACCGAGATTCCCTTTCGTCTGTTGAATGACAGAGGTTTGAGGAACAGGGGGAGCAGGAGGTTGAGGCGCTTTTCTCTGGATCGCTTCCTCCCGGGCTCTTCGTTCTTCCTCTTCCTTTTCTGCCTTTCTCCTTTCCAGGATGAGAGACAGTTTTTGGCGATGACGACGAATTCGTTCATCGCGCGGTAAAGTCGGATCATCCCTTAATTCCTCGAGCTTCATCTTGAATTCCTCATCTGATTCAAGGGAATAACTTGTAGTGGTTATACTTCCCAGCAGTACGGCAATAAGCATCATGCAAAAAATGCCGACATGCCTGCTTTTATGATCTCTATTCCACGTTAGTTGTCTTATCATTATGGCGTTACCCTGAAAACCGGTGTAATTCTCTCAGTCTTGCCTGCAAACGTTATTGCTTCTATGTAATAATAATATTCTTTCCCTTTTTTGAGGCCTTCGTCAACAAAAATGGGCGGTTTTCCGGTTTCTTCCTGCCGCTGAGCAGGAATGATTTCATCGTTTACTTTTGTAAATGGACCTTGGGGAGTCTCGCCTCGATAGATATTGAATCCATAATATTTGTTTTGCGGGTTCTGTGGAATCCGGATAAAGCCTTTTGAGATTTCAGCAGGCTGCTCTTTTACCTCTTGTGATGGCTCCAATGTGCTGCATCCTGTTGAAAGTGCAGCTCCCACAATAACGGTGAGCAGCAGGCCCGATAACATCAGAGACTCAATCTTCGTCTGTATCGGCATTTTTTTCTTGTACTTCGTTTTCATTCCCTTTTTCCGCTTCAGTTATTCTGGACATTTCTTTTTCAATGTCTGCTACTTCGTCCTTGTCCCTTTTTATCGCGGGATTTGCAAGCGCTTCATTGCAAATAGCACGTGCTTTGGTGAACTCTTTTTGTAAGCGATACACTTTGCTCAGACGGCGATAAAGCCTCCCCGCATCAGGGCAATTTTTCAGTCCTTCTGTAAGAACCTCTTCGGCTTTATCGTATTGTTCTTTGTCAATGTAGATATCAGCCAGTCGGGAGTATGGACGATAAAAAGATGGGTCAATCTCTATTGCCTTCTCAAAGGCAGCAATAGCTTTTTCAGGGTTGTCCTCATCCATGGCTTGCTTACCCAGATCGTATTGACGTTCCGCCGGCGTATCGCATCCAGTCATGAACAATGCGAGCAAAAGAAGATAAGAAAAGAATACAACAGCATACCTTTTTTTCATTATCAGTACCCTTTCATTTTTAGAATATACTTAATATTATCTCTCTCTTCAGTGACATTTGTCAAATCCCCATGTCCCGGATACACTATTGTGCCGCCCGGAAGTGTCATTATTGTCTGGAGTGATGACATTAATTGGACTTTGCTGCCGCCCGGAAGATCCCACCGCCCGACTCCGCCACGAAACAAAAGATCACCGCTCAGCAGTATTTCGTATCCATAAAATGATATGCTACCCGGCGAGTGACCGGGTGTATGAAAAATCTGGAATGATAGAGACCCAATGTTGAATGTCGACTCGGTAGTTATCAATACATCGGGCTTCGTTGGTTCGAATGGAATTTCAAACAGCTCGGCGCCATTAATCTTTCCATCCATGAGCATCGGCGCATCAGCGCGGTGAACTACTATTTTTGCGCCTGTTGCTTCTTTTATAGGCTTGTTACCACCAATATGATCGATATGACCATGGGTGTTAATAATCCATTTGAGCGATATATCGAGTGAAGTCACTCTTTCCAATATCTGCTCAGGCTCATCGCCGGGGTCTACCACTGCTCCTTTCCCGGTCTTCTTATCGTGGACTATATAGCAGTTGGTTTCAAGGAAACCTACGGTTAGTTGTTCTATGTCAAGCCATTCATTTCCGGCGGTCATTTTTTGCCTACAAGCCTGAGGAATTCATCTTCAGTGATTATTTGTATACCGAGAGATTTCGCTTTTTCGTATTTGCTGCCGGGTTCAGAACCGGCAACCACGAAATCTGTTTTCCCGGAAACTGAGCCGGTGGCATGTCCTCCTAACGATTCGACAATGTGCTCGGCATCTTTCCGGGACATCGACACGAGTCCACCCGTGAATACAAAGGTTTTACCCAGTATACCCGGTTGGGCGGAAATCTCAGGCTTCTTCTCTTCTTGTGGATTTATTCCAAGAGCGATCAATTCATGTATAGTTTTCACATTTTCCGCGGTGGTAAAAAAAGTATAAATACTTTCTGCCATGACGGGACCCACACCATCCATGGCGGAAAGCTCATCCAGTGAAATGGTCATTAAACGGTCGAGTGTGCCTATTTGTGAGCTGAGGATCCTTGCGGATTGGAGTCCCACATATCGTATGCCGAGGGCAAAAATGAAATTTGCCAGTGGGCGCAACTTACTTTTCTCAATCCCTTCAATCAGATTCCTCGCTGACTTTTTGCCCATTCTCTCGAGGGATGAAAGTTTCTCGACGTCCAGACGATAAATATCCGCGAACGTGGTTACCAATCCCTTGTCCACCAGCTGGTGGACAAGTTTTTCACCCATGCCTTCGATATCCATTGCATCTCTGCACGAAAAATGAATAATCTTCTCTTTGATCTGAGCCGGGCAATTTATATTTACACATCCGATGGCTACCTCTTCCGATGATTTCTCTAAGGGTACATGACATACCGGACATGTCTCCGGGGGAGTGATTGGGTTTTCTTTCCCGGTGCGAAGTTCAAGTAACGGTTTCACCACTTTCGGGATAATTTCTCCGCCTTTCTCAATGATAACCTGATCCCCCATCCGGATATCTTTTCTGCCAATATCTTCAAAGTTATGCAGAGTTGCACGACTCACTTTTGTGCCGGATAACCATACCGGTTCAAGGATTGCCGTTGGTGTCACTGCTCCTGTTCTTCCTACTCGATACACCACATCTTTGATGCGCGACACAGCCTGTTCCGCTGAAAATTTATATGCGGTCATATATCTCGGGCTTTTTGCTGTCGTACCGAGGCGCTCCCAATAGTCCAGGCGGTTTACTTTTATCACCAGCCCGTCTATCTCGTAGGGAAGGTCGCGTCGCCTGGGTTCCCATTCTTTGATTATGTCAAGAATTTCGTCAATACTCCCGCATAACCATCTTTGGGGGTTTACTTTGAATCCCAACATATCCAGCATGGATAATACTTCCCAGTGTGTGGGAGGAAGTTCATAATCCGTAGCGCCGACCGAGTACATGTAATTTTTGAGTTTCCGTTCAGAAACGAGCGCAGGTTCAAGGAGTTTAAGGGAGCCGGCGGTAGCATTTCGGGGATTTGCGAACTCTGCTTCTCGCCGGGCAAGGCGTTCTTTGTTGAGAGTCTCGAATGTTTGTTTATCAAGATAAACTTCCCCACGGACTTCGAGAAGAGAACCTTTGTTGGGCACCTCCTGCAAGATATACCGCGGGATATCACGGATTGTCTTTATATTCGAGGTCACTTCATCTCCCACGAATCCATCGCCGCGGGTGGCTCCATGCACAAGATGGTTATCTTCATATCGAACTGATATCGCCACCCCGTCAATTTTTAGTTCCACAACGTATTCAACAGGCGCGGTGATATCCAATATACGATGTATTCGAGCATCGAATTCACGAAGTTCTTCTTCGTTATAGGTATTGGAGATCGAGAGCATTGGTTTTTCGTGCCTGATACTCGGGAACCCCTCGATTTTTTGGTCACCTACTTTTCGAGTGGGCGATGCGGCATCGGCACATTCAGGATATTGACGCTCTAGCTCCTCGAGATCCCAAAGGAGCATGTCGTATTCACGATCGCTGATCTCGGGCTTATTGAGAACATAGTAGCAGTAATTATGATGTTCGATTTGACGGCGTAATTCTTCCATTCGATTTTTTACGTGTTCGAGAAGGTCTCTCTTACCGGGAGGAATTGTGGAAGCCATTATCTATCACCACCCATAGGCTAAACGCTCTGCCAGTTCGCGGGGAAGATTGTTATCGAGGATAGCGTTTTGTGCGCCTTCTACATCATAGTCGACTCGTTTAATATGAACAACCTTTTCATTCATATCGCAAATTGCATAGCATGCCCGTGGATCGCGGTCACGCGGCTGACCTACACTCCCCACATTTATCAGATATCGAGTATCTTCAACTATTTCCGTGGATACAGGACCTAACCGACTTAACACCCCGTTTCTCATTCCAACAATGAATGGCTGGTGTGAGTGACCGATAAAGCAGATTTGCTGCTCGAAATAATGAAAGTTGAGTTCCGCCTGGCCCATGTTGATAATATAGTTCCATTCTTCGGGGGCGCGCGGGGAGGCATGAACAAATAAGAAAGTCTCTTCCGTGTGGGTGAAAGGCAAGGTCTTCAGATATTTGCGGTTATCTTTTGTAAGAACTTTTGAAGTCCAGCTTATAGCCTCGCGTGCCACTTCATTGAAATATTCGATATTCGCCAGACCCAGTGCTGCATAATCATGATTTCCCACTACAACAGGACAATTGAGATCACGGATCATTTCAATACATTCATTGGGATTTGCACCGTAACCTACAATATCACCACAGCAAAAAAGTTGTTCAAGGTTTTCTTCTTTCAGGGCACTCATAATAGCTTCGAGTGCATGTAAGTTGCCGTGTATGTCAGAAAAGATTCCTATTCGCTTAAACGCGTGGTGAGTCATAATCTTTACCTGTAAGTTTTTTCAACATCCGGACGGCTTCTCTCCGAATTAGCTCACTTTTGTTCTCGAGAGCTTTTTCCCACATAGCGATTTCCTTTTGCAGTTGCTCCTCATCCGGGGTGTCTTCAGCTTCTTCGACGACGGGTGTTTCTGCTTCTTCTTTTTTATCCTCAGATTCAGGTTCATTGTACGATACGAAAATCTCAGCCATTTCATCGCTGAACTGTGCAAGATCTTTTTCGTAATCCTCGAGTTCCTTAAGTTCTTCTTCATCTTCATCCAGTTTTTCGAAGCCTATTTCAAGATCGTGTTGCTCGAATGCTTCCCCCATGGATACTCTTCCATCTTCTATGTCTTGTTCCGAGACCGGCGTTTTCACTCCTGCCAAATTTTTCTCTCCAGCTACTTCTTCAAATTCACTCTCTTCTTCCTCTCTTTCCTCGTAGCCAAGTTCCCGGGGGACACGTCCCTTGAGCCGGAGTGGTTCTTCTGTCTTTATATGGAAGGTAAGGTGTGTTGCGCCGAGTTTGATGTCATCTCCATCCTTGAGCTGACTATCCTTGATGGGTTCTCCATTTATAAAAACACCACGCCAACTACCGAGATCTTTGATGAAATGAGTACTCCCTTCTTTAACAATCTGGGCATGGGTCTTTGAGACAAACCAATCATGAATACGGATGTCGTTATTCGCCGAACGTCCAATAAAGGTCTCGTGCTTGGTGATTTTAAACTCCTGGTTCTTTTGTTTCCCCGTGGTTACGACAAGCATACCGCTTGGGGTTCGATCAACAATCATGGTTCGTTCTGCGCCGAAAGCATCGCTTATGATTTGTTCATCGGAAAGGGGTTTGTTGATAAAGATAAGATTGTGTTTACCTATTGTAAGTACGTCGTTGTGCATGATTTCCGTCTTGGTAATTCGCACTCCATTGACAAATGTGCCGTTGGCGCTGTTCAGGTCGGTAAGGATATATTTCCCTTCCATTCGGCGGATTCGGGCGTGATTTCGGCTTACCGCTAGGTTCTCAATCACGATGTCGTTATCACGTGCCCGTCCTATGTTGAGAATGTCTTTGTCTACGAAATATTTGTGTATTACATTCTCACCGAGTTTGACCACTATTTCGGCCATTTTTTACACCTCTTGTCCTGGAGATTGAATAATTTTATATCTTTATATTGTGTAACTCCAAAAGTCAATTGGTTATGCTATCCGACGTGTAAGTATTGTATCTGCAGCAACGAAAAAGAAACCGTTTGTCGAATAAAGATTAAGCGCCGGGTAGTTATTGATACTTGTCCGGAGTTCGACCTGCTCGAACTCATCGTCACGCCGAAGGCGAACAAGCGTCTCGTTGAGAAGCCAGCGTCCCACGCCTTTTCCCTGAAATGTCGGATCGACCGCAATGAAATCGAGGATGGCGATATTTCGCTTGAGCTTCTGGTTTAACTCACGGTTAGCGAGAATAATCGCAAATCCCATAACATTGTCCCGGTGCAATGCAACGATTATTTTACAGGCAAGGTGTCGACAACATTTTTCTATCCATTCTCCAAACAACTCATGAGCATTCTTTACATCAAGAGTCGTGTCGGAAAAGAAATGATTATACTGGTGTGCGAGTTTTGAAATTTCTTTGATCTGTTCAATCTGAGCGTCGGTACACCCTGTCACAATTTTGTAAGGACCTTGAGGCGCCTTTGGTTCTGTGAGTCTGCCGGTTTCAAGGTTTATGTACATCTTGATTGAACAATCGACAAAATGAAATCCCTTCTCTTCGAGCAGGGCGACGTTTCCCCACTCGTTGACGTCTACCCTTAATTCAACGTGTTCATATTTTTTGGTCTTTATCTTCACAAGAATGGAATCTATAAATTTTTTCCGGGAGGCTTGTGAGCCTTTAAACAAAAGGAAGGGGGAGAGTTTACACATTTTCATACCAAAGATAGAGCTGTGCCATTGTCGCGATTGGATAACACATAGACCTGAAATATTTCCGTTTTTTTCTCGTCCAATATACCCTTCATGTTTCTCTGAGAGGTCAAGGATTCGCCGCGTATGATATTCCGCTGTCTTTTTTGGATCGAACCCCTGTGCGCGCCGCTGAAGATCTTTATGGGGATAGTGGCTCACATACTCTAAAATATCTTCTTTATCGCTTTTCTTGATTTTCTTCAAATTCATCGCGTTCCCCATTAAATCAAGAGTTCCGGCTCAAATACCTTTATATATTCCTCTCGTAAATATCTATCGGTCATCCCGGAAATATAATCACAAATAACTCGTCGTTTTCCCTCTTTTTTCATGCGTTCCTGATATTTTTTAGGCAATTGCTCAGGTACTTCAAGGTATGAGATGAAAAGTTGTTCGACAAACTTTTCTGCCTTGGTTGCCATCCGGATGGTATGAGGATGCCGATAGACATTCGCCATGAGAAAATCTTTGAGTTGCTTGTTTTTTTTGATCATATCCGGGCTGAATTGGGCGATTTTTATACCGAGATTGCGAATATCATCAACCGTATTCACCTTGTGCTCTTGCAGATTTTGGAAGGTTTGACTGAGTGCATCACTCACCTGCATATCGATCACCGAACTTATCGCCCGGAACTTGACAAATTTATCGCGTGCCGGGGATTTCATCTGTTCCCTCATCGTTTGAAAAATATCCCGGCACCAGGGGACTTCCCTCAAGTTCTCCTCGTCGATTATGCCCATTTTAAATGCATCGTCAAGATCATGGTTATTATAAGCTATTTCGTCGGCGAGATCTACGATTTGAGCCTCCAGAGTAGGCGCCTTATGCGGTTCGAAGCGTTCGTCGATTCGGGGCGTATCATAAGATGTCGCATGTTTTATAATTCCTTCCCGAACCTCCCATGTAAGGTTCAAGCCGGGTATGTCCGGATAGCGCTCCTCCAGCAACTCGACGACGCGTAGGCCTTGCTCGTTATGTTCAAAACCGCCTTCTTCCTTCATCAACTTTTTGAGCGCTCGTTCGCCTGAATGACCAAATGGAGTATGGCCGATATCGTGGGCAAGGGCGATGGCTTCTGTAAGGTCAACGTTCAGGCGGAGATTTCTGGCGAGTGTCCGGGCAATTTGTGCAACCTCGATAGTATGCGTCAAGCGGGTTCTAAAGTAATCACCCTCGTGTATCACAAAGACCTGCGTTTTGTATTCGAGTTTGCGAAACGCGCTCGAGTGGATTATCCGGTCGCGGTCGCGTTGAAAATCTGTCCGGTGTTCATCCGGTGAAATTTCATACTCCCGCCCCTTCGAGTCGCTACTGAACATCGCATAGGGGGCAAGAATTTGTTTCTCTATTTCCTCGAGTGTATGCTTGGTCAGTACTTTGTTTTCTCGTATAATCATGGAAATTGCTCTATTCTTCGTACAAAATACTGAATTGTACTGTTTACTAAAAAAATTATGCAAGGCAAAAACTCAATAACGCCATGACGTCTATCTGAGAAAAAAAGCTATAAACTTTGGACATTGATAGAGTAAGGTAAAAATTCGTTTTACTAAGATGTCGTAAATACTTTTTTTATAGGTATTGATATCGGAACTCAGGGAGGAAAAGAGCATGACATCTGAAGTGTTGCAAAAAATTGTGAAACAGACCGAGTCTGAACCGTATCCGTGTGAGATGGGGATGGTGATCGAGAAAGTAGAACCGGGTTATTCGCGTGTTTCCATGAAATGCACCAAAGAGATGAGAAATCTTTTCGGGATGACGCATGGCGGGGCGACCTTCTCTCTTATCGATGAAGCATTCGAGTTAGCGTGCAACTCCCATGGCACTGTAGCGGTCGCGCTCTCGATGTCAATTACATTCTTTGCACCGGCACTTACGGACACGATCATTCGTGCCGAGGCACGCGAAGTCAATCTGACAAGAAAAACCGGAACTTACCAGATTATAGTAACCGATAGCGAAGACCGAAAATTGGCGCTTTGTCAGGCTCTTGCATACCGTAAAAATGAACCCTTACCGTTTCTTGAAAAAGAATAATCATGGGCGTCCATCTTTTAAGCATAGCGTTATCGTCCTTCCTGTTGGGCTTAAGTGGAGCGTTATCGCCAGGCCCCTTGTTGACACTCACCATCGCTGAATCCATCAAACGTGGCCCATGGGTCGGTCCCCTTTTGATTCTCGGACATGCGGTGCTCGAGTTCGCTCTCATTGTCGCTATTGTTTTCGGCTTTGACGCCGTTCTTCGTATTCCCCTCGTCCAGATAGTGATGATGGCTATCGGGAGTGTTATGTTGGTCTTTATGGCGCTTCTCACCTGGCGAAGTAGCAAAGAAGATTTCTCCAAACTTCTTGATGTGAAGATCTCGCGTACAGATACCAAACTTTTGCGCTTTCCCCTTACAGGCATTTATATGAGCATTTCCAATCCGTTCTGGACTATCTGGTGGGCTACTGTTGGCGTCATGTATCTGGGAATTGCGATCGAGTATAAATGGTGGGGCATCATGTTCTTTTTTGCAGGGCATATCCTTGCCGATTTTGTATGGTACACGCTGGTATCTTTCAGCTTGTCAAAAGGACGCCGGTTTATTTCACCGAAGTGGTATCGAAACATTCTCATCGGCTGTGCCTGTGTGCTTTTTCTCTTTGCCGGATTCTTTCTGTATTTGAGTGTTAACAGGACAATGGGACTCCTTCATACATAACAGTAAACATTCCCGCTATCTTTGATATTGCATCGAGTATATCCCCTCACTATGATTGGATAATTACATGGCGATACGAATGGAAATAGACGTAATAAATAACCTGCCTTTATTGGGGCAGATGGTACGTCGTGATATCCGCGGAAGATATATAGGCTCGATGATGGGTATTTTCTGGTCTGTTCTGAATCCGCTGATTATGATTACGATTTATGTCCTGGTGTTTTCCAGCCTCATGCAGGCGAAGTGGAAGTTCGGCTCCGTTGAGACCGGCTATGCCGTCTATCTTTGCACCGCGCTCCTTCCCTGGCTCTGGCTGCAGGAGGCTCTGATCGCTTCATGCAATTCCGTGGTCTTCAATGGGTCGCTTCTGAAACGGACGGCATTTCCCAAGGCCATTTTGCCACTGGAAGCAGTCTTAGCCAGCGGCGTTCATTTCCTTATCGCAATGACACTGTTCTCAATCGTTATGATTTGGCTCGATGCATTTCCCGGATTCTGGCTCGTTGGCTTGATTCCACTCTTCTTTCTCCAGATTTTTTTGTTACTCGGTCCCGCGTATTTATTGGCAACCCTCAATGTGTTTATCCGCGATACGCAACAGATTGTCGGGGCATTGTTGACCTTTCTCTTCTGGGCGACACCCATTGTGTATCCGGCTGATGTTATATTTAAGAATACTGAAAGCACAAATTTTAAACATATAATTCTAAAGTATTGGTTTACTATAAATCCGGTCGTTCATCTTTCAGACATGTATCGCTCGATCCTTATTGCCCGTAAGGTTCCGTCGCCCGTAAGTATCCTTTATCTCTTACTGCTCGCCGCTTTATTATATATCGCCGGTAAATGGCTTTTTACACGGAGTCAACAACATTTTATCGATGAGTTGTAATGAACCAACAGCCTTACACAGACGCATCTGTTTACGCGGAAAACTTGACCAAGCGCTATTCTCTTTATACTAAGCCCCTGGACAGGTTGAAGGAGGTACTGGCTCGAAAAAAAGGGGGATATCACCGCGAATTCACTGCGCTGGACAAGATCAACTTCATGGTCAGACGCGGCGAAACATTGGGCATCATTGGTCCTAACGGCGCCGGTAAAAGCACCTTGCTCAAGATAATAGCCGGCATTATCGATCCGACTGAAGGAAGATACGAGACCCACGGCAGGATATCTGCCATTATAGAGCTGGGTGCGGGATTTCATCCTGAGTTCACCGGTCGAGAGAATGTGGTCATGAATGCAACCCTGCTCGGATTTCGCGCCTCTGACCTTGGCAACCTTATGAACCGCGTGGAACGCTTTTCGGAACTCGGCAAGTATATCGATATGCCCCTGAAAACCTATTCCACCGGTATGTTCATGCGCCTCGCCTTTTCCATCGCCATTAACGTCTCGCCTGATATACTTCTTATAGACGAGGCGCTTGCCGTCGGCGACGCCGTCTTTGCTCACCGGTGTATGGCGCGAATCCGCGAACTTCAGCAACAAAAGGTCACCATTCTGTTCGTCTCTCACGATGTGAATGCCGTGATGCAGATTTGCGACCATGCGCTTTATATAGACAAGGGTGTGATCGTGGCACAGGGTGACCCTAAACATGTGGTAGAACGCTATCATGTGAGTGTTGCCGAACGGCTCAGCAGCGACACCGCCCCCGGAACTCATCCCGTCGAGTTTTTTCAAGTTGGCGCACCTGAAATCTCTCGCGACATCTCTGAACGCCGTTTCGGTACCCTTGAAGCACGTATCGTTGATATCCGGATTCTGGATAGCGCCGGAAAGGAACAGGATAAGTTTGTCGCCGGCGTAGACGTTACATGCGCCATGAAGGTGCAGTTCGCTACACATATAAAAAATCCTGTGTTCGGTATTATGGTGAAGAATCGCTTTGGAGTCGAGGTATTCGGGACTAATACCTATCTGCGTGGCGAAAAAACCGGTGAGTATAATGCAGGCAATGTCGCGTCTGTGCAGTATAAATCGCGTTTGAACCTCTGTCCCGGCGTTTACAGTCTCTCTTTCGCTGTTCATACTATCGGTGGGCATTTTTATGATTATCGTGTGGATGCACGCCTCATCGAGATTATACAACCAGCAACGGCGATCGGCATCGCCAACCTCCCCCTTTCACTCTCATGGAAGAAAGAGGCGGAAACGTCTCCTGTGTTCAATGACGATTTTTTCCAGAAAGTGTACGGAAATGCACCGTCACAACTCATTATGGATCAAACAGCGTCCGAATATTTAGTAGGGGAGTGGTACTTACCTGAGCAGAGTCCGGATGGCTGGTACCGCTGGATGGGTGAAGAGGCATCGGTGTATCTTTCAGTCGCTTCCGACGCACAGCAATTATTTTGCGAGTTTCGCACTTTTCATCCTGTTGCCTCCGCTGACGGGTTACGCATTACCATAAAAATTAATGGAAAAGTGTTTGATGAGATCCGCATAAGGGATAATAATTGGAATACTTTTGAAATATCATTGCCTCGAGAGATAACAGGCGGGATTGTCCAGATTACGTTTTGTCCCAGCGGTACATTTACTCCCGAAGATGACGATAGACGGCTTAGTGTTCAATGTCGCCAGTGCGGTATCCGATGAGGCGAATAATGTGAGGAGACGTGCTTATGCCGCCCATTTTACAAGTTATGCGACCTAAACAGTGGATTAAAAATCTCCTTCTCTTTGCAGGAATTGTCTTCTCGGAGAATCTTATAAATCTGGAGATGTTGTTGAGAGCAAGTGTGGGTTTTGTCCTTTTCTGTCTTCTCTCCGGTTCCGTCTATATTATTAACGACATCCGTGATCTCGAGTTTGACCAACAACATCCACTCAAACAAAAACGTCCGCTTGCATCCGGCGAACTGTCCATTGGTATCGCTACGATTATGGCTCTTATCTTGAGTGTTATAGGGATTGCGGGCTCTTTTTCGCTCGGGTTGAATTTCGGCTTGCTCGCTCTCGGTTATTTTCTCATGCAAAATATCTATTCACTCGTGCTCAAGCATGTCGTCATCGTCGACATCCTCATAGTTGCAATCGGGTTTGTGTTGCGCGCATTGGCTGGCATTGAGGCAATACGCATTCCCGGCGCTACGGTTCCTGTCACCCCATGGTTTATTTCGGTAACCTTTTTCCTCGCTCTCTTTATAGTCATTGTCAAACGGCGGCACGAACTTATTCTCCTCGAGGGGAATGCATCAGGACACAGAAAAGTACTCGAGGAATATTCCGCCCAGTTTATCGACCAGATGATTGCGGTCGTAACATCGGCAACCGTTATCTCTTACGCACTCTGGACCGCGATAGGATACACCCGTCACCAGACCATGATTTTTACCCTTCCCTTTGTTCTCTATGGAATTTTCCGTTATCTCTATATCGCGTACAAAAGAGAAGAAGGCGGCGCGCCGGAAAATGTGCTCCTCACTGATAAACCTCTCCTGATCGATATCTTTATCTGGGGAATTATAGTTGTCGGGCTTCTCTACCTCGGTAGATAAGATTTTTGTATCTTTCCTCGAGCGTGGCGGCTTGAATCCGCGTCAGACATCAAAATCGTGCTCGTTCTCGTACACGTACACGTTCTTGTACACGTACACGTAATCGTACTCATATAAAGTTGTTACCGAAAACCACTCATCTTCAATCATCGCTATCGTTTTCGCTTCGCACGCCTGAGCGTGCGCGCTATCAAAGAGCGCCAGTGGCAGGTCGCAGATTCGCTCTGGCGGATGTGTATCTTCGGTTTTGTCGTAGTTGCGCCCTGGTGGATCGAAGATCTCGTATCCTTTGGAGACGGCGTAACCGCTGGTTATGAACACTCCACACAGGAATGCCGATAGACTTTCCATTATAACCAGAAGAACATATGTCTGCAAATGTGGAGTGCTTGTACCCTGTGGGTACGCGCCCTCAGGGATAGATTTGTGTAGTAGGGTCGTTCGGCCCGAATGAGTATTATTTAGAGCGACTTCGATACTGTAGGATAAGCGTCCTTGCTTGTCTTCCTTATATCGTAACAATTTTGGGTAATACTAACGTTCTATGGCTGACAACCGAGACGGTCGTCCTACGTATTCATGTAGGATAAGTGACTTGGCTTGTCAATCAAATCGTCCTTGTACTCGTGCTCTTATGCATGCGCGCACGTTCAGGCGTACTAAGCGATACCGAGTACAGCCAAGGAATGAAGATGAGTCTTGGGGGATTAGAAATCTTACGTTAGCGGGCATGAGGGGCTGCCCGATAGCCTCGCGACAACCTCAATCTTTCGAAATGTCACCTGATAAAGAGACATTCTGTGGCAAAGACCGGATCGCTGGTCAGGTTTATGCCGAGCGTTTTTAGGCCCGCTTCGTCGCCCGGAGTAGGGATGTGGGTGGTGTGCATCTCGCATCCCCTCAGGTATTTGAGGTGCTCCATCGCGATTTGAGCCGCATTGTTCCAGGGTGTTGAGGTACTCAGTGCAATCAACGCCTCTTCAAGGTCCAAGCTCAGGCTCTTCCCCTGCAGAACACTCCGTTTCATGTTCGAGATCGAATGTACAATGTTGGGGGCTATCAAGTGTATTTTGTCAGGGATTTCAGCCAGGTGTTTTATGGCGTTAAGCACAGCGCTTGCCGATGCATGAAGCAACGACGAGTTTTTTCCCGTAATCAGGGTGCCGTCTTTGAGTTGGATCGCTGCACCGCAAAATACTCCCTCGTTTCCCTTGTTCTTTCGTCGACCCTCTTCTGCCGCCTCCCGCGCCGGCAGCACTACCGGTCGGTCTTCAAACGATACCCCCAGCTCGTTCATCAGCAGCTGCACTCGCTGAATTGTTTCCTGCTCCACCAAGCCAAGCATATACTCGCATTCATAGCGAAGTGCGCGGCGGATAACTTCCTGTTTTGCCGCCTCACGCGCAACCTCATCGTTCGTGATGCAGAAGCCCGCACGGTTCACTCCCATTTCCGTTGGCGATTGGTAAGGCGATTCGGTTCCCGTAATCTTTTTGAGGATACGCCGGAGCAAAGGAAACGCCTCTACGTCACGGTTATAATTTACGGCTGTTTTCCCATACGCTTCGAGGTGAAAAGGATCGATGAGGTTTACATCCTTGAGGTCTGCAGTGGCGGCTTCGTACGCAACGTTTACCGGATGTTTGAGTGGCAAGTTCCAGATGGGAAATGTCTCGAATTTTGCGTACCCCGCTTCTACTCCTCGTTTGTGTTCATGGTAGAGCTGTGAAAGACATGTCGCCAGTTTCCCGCTGCCGGGTCCGGGTCCGGTCACCACGACCAGTGGACGGCGCGTTTCTATGTAAGTATTTGCTCCGTACCCCTCGTCGCTCACTATTCGGTCAACATCGTTCGGATATCCGCGTGTTATACGGTGAGTATGGACTTGCAAGCCCCGTCTCTCGAGCTTGTTCTTGAAATGAATTGCGGACAATTGTTCATCGAAACGTGTGATAACGACCGCTGTTAGATTCAACCCCCAGTCCTGCCGGAGTTCATCGATGAGTTTAAGCGCATCAACATCGTAGGTGATGCCGAAATCCGCGCGAATCTTTCGTCGCTCGATATCTCCCGCATGTATGCAAAGAATTATATCGGTCTTGTCTTTTAGCTCCTGGAGGAGATTGATTTTTACGTTGGGATCAAAACCCGGAAGCACCCGTGCGGCATGGTAATCGAACACAATCTTGCCGCCGAATTCAAGATACAGCTTGTTATTGAAACGCTCGACACGCTTCAGTATTTCCGCGGTTTGTTCCTTGAGATACTTCTCGACATCAAAAGCGACCTTGTTGTTCATGACCTACCTTCTTTTTTCAATTCAGGTGACCGTCCTGCCGGGATTTGGTTTATGTTTTCATTTATGTGTAAAAAAGCAGAATCATTATATTCAATAACACTATCTATTTAACCACCCATATTGCGAGATACAATAAAAAAGCGAGAGAAAATAATTTGGGGTCAGAGAGGCTGTCCGACATGTTACTTTGGACTGTGCAGACGCGTCTGCGCTTTGTATAGGCGTGAGACAGTATTCGCACGCGTGAGGGTGCGAGCACTCGCACTCGCGTTCGTACACATCCTTGGCGTTGTACGCGCACTCGGTTGTTTTTTCGGAGTAGGGTCGTTCGTCACGAACAATCCCCGGCAACGGTTCATAATAAATTTTATTCTATGGTATCAAATACGGGTCGTAGATGCGCCTGTGGCGGAGCGCAGAACGCGCGTAACCTTTGGTTGCGATCACTCCCTACAGGTATGCCGATAGACTTTCCGTATAGAACCAGAAGATCAACGGACAGCCTTTGTGGAGTGCGCGTGAAATACTTTCACGAACACTCCGGGATTGCGCACAATCCATGATTGCGTTGTTCCTGCTCAAGGAAAGAAGTACAAATTTGATTATCGGACAGCCCCTCTCTGATCCTGAATTACTGCCCGAGGCTTTGATATTTGTCTCCCGCGCGTTTTTTTAGTTCCAGATCTTCCGAGATGCGTTGTGCTGCGTTCTTGTAGGCTTCTCGTGCTTCCTCGATATTTCCCGCTTTCTCGAGGCAGGAGGCAAGCTTGTAGAGCGACTTTTCATTGTCAGGCTCGAGTGCGAGGACTTTACGGAAATTTTCAATCGCCGGCTGCCATTGTTCCATATCTTTCAGCACACTTGCATATTTGTAAACATAATCGACTTCTTTCGGTTCAAGGGAGACGGCTTTTTCATACGCGTTCAATGCGCCGTCGAGATCGTCCTTTTCGCGCAAGATTGCGCCCAGCCGATACCATGCCTTTGCATATTCGGGGTCGAGTTCCGTCGCCTTTGTAAAGGCATATTCAGCTTCCGGAGATTTATTTACATCGCGCAGCAAGTTTCCATAATCGTAGAAATCCTCAGCATCTTCGGGTTTGAGTTCGAGACCGCGCTTATAGAGATTCAAGGCTTTGGCGGGATTCTGCTTTCTCTCAATCCTTGCCAGATGTAGAAATGCGTCCGCAAGATTGTTGTCACTCCGTATAGCCGCCTCGTAGTGAGGGATTGCCTCTTTTGTATTTCCCTGTTTTTCAAGGATGTAGGCGATCCGATAATTGGATTTGGCATGCCCGGGCTCGGATTCAAGCGCTTTTTCAAAATAGTCCCATGCCATAGCGAGCGTTCCTTCTCTGAAATAATATTCACCCACGCCATATAAGGTATCCGGGTGTTCCGGCGCCACCTTCAACACTTCCTCGTAGTGATGAAGAGCCTCTTCATATTTCCCCTCGCGTTCGGCTTGTCTTCCTTTTTCATACTCACTGTTAACCACCTCTTCGGGCTTCGAGCAGGAGCAAATGAGACACGCAGTCATTACGAGCAATAAGCCCGTGAAGAGAATAGATGTTCTTTTAATGGTCAAGTGCATTGTCATCCTCCTATTAACGTAGTGTTATAAGCATTCTATCCACAAATCACCCGCGACATCGAGTGCGAATAAGAAAAACTTACAGGGTCACACTCTAAAGGCATGATTTTTCTTTTATCTTTTTATGAGTTTTTTTGCAGATGCAATTAAAAAATCGCCCGTAGCAGTTCGATTCTGACAATTTTGCAGAACGGCAAGACGTGCCAGGGCGACAGTCTCGTACCAGCGTTCAAGTACGGATGTAATCTCTCGGCTTAATTTAGAACGTTTACAGTACGCCTCTAATAAACGTTGCCGTACCCGCGTAAGCTTTTCAAGTCTACGTTGCCAGTGTTTCATCAAGTACATGTGAGCGATAAAATTACCAATATCGAGCATGGGGTCTCCCATTGCCATATCATCGAGATCGATAAAACAGATCTGATCCTTCAAGGTTACAAGCACCTGTTGATCGTAAAAGTCACGATGAATCAATCCGATCGAAGAATGAACAGGAAGGTTCTTTTCCAGGACTTTCAACACAGAAACAATATCTTTTCTAAAAGTGGAAGAGACCATGTGCTGCTTGAGCAGATCAAGGACACAAATCAGTTCATCACGTGATGAACGGAGAGAAAGGTCTCTGAGTCTCAAAGTATGAAAATGAGCGAGGATGCGCGAGAATTTTTCGATCCAGTCGCGGCTGAGCCCGCGCCTTAAACTGGCGCTGATAGGTTTTCCATCAACTTGTGGATAGACAAGCACATGGGCGTCCGGATCGTAAAACAGTGGATCTGGAATACATAAATCGGCTATCTGTTTTTCCTCCACCTGTTTAACAAGGCTCAATAGGCGTCGATGAATCTTCTCGCCACGCCTGTTATACCAGATTTTCATAATGAACGACGTCTCTTTTGTTGCTGAATGGCGTTGGGAACCGGGGATAGTAAGACGAATACTAAGGAGCCGTCGTGGTCGGTATTTGAGAACTTCAATCGCGCCCCGTTTGATATCAGATTTTTTCATCTTCGAGGTCGTGTGCCAGAGTTTAGACTCGAGCGCAGACTGAAGACGTGGCAGTAACACCTCATCGTCCGAAGGAATTATATGTTCAGGTATAAGATCGTAGCTACACATCTTGCCCTGCTTGTTGAAGAATCAAGTCCACAGTAGGTTGGACAGCGTCGATAGAGTATCGTTCAATCAACCGCTGCCGGGCGTTTTCTCCGATTTTTTGTGCGAGCGAGGGCGATTCGAGAATATCGCATATAGCTTTTATCAGCTCCTTTTTGTCGTCCGGTTCGACAACGATGCCACACTCGCCTTCAAGCACTTCTGGGATGTCGGAAACCCCGGTCGCAACAATAGGAAGAGCCATACTCATGGCGTCGAACAGTTTCGAGGGCATCTGTGCCTGTGCTGCAGGAGTATTCATCTGGGGAAGAACCACAAGGTCGCCCATTGCAAGAATTGGGGCTAACTCGTTCATCGATATTTGTTTAAGTAAGTAGAGCGAATCGCCACCAAGTTCGCGGAGTTTTTGTTCATACTCGTCCTCAGGATCATTAGTCGCGCCGACTACAAACAACTTAAGGTCTTCTCGCCCTATATCGTGTATGATTTCAAGTAAAAGTTCCAAGCCTTTATGAGGTCTTGGTGAACCTACAAAAAGAATGATTTTTTCGTCAAGAGGGACATCGCGCTTTTTTCGTTCCTCGACACGGTCATATTTCGAGGGATCGAGTACCGAAGGCTCCTTGACGCGTGGCAAATACACGCCTCCATGTTTTTTTAGCAGTGTCTTCGAGGCGACGGTGATTGTGTCCGCCTGGGGTATCATTTTCTGAAGCATGGCGGTATATAAGGGACTGTTTGGACGACGGAGAAGCGTTTTTCGCTCCCACTTACGCCACTTTGTCCCACGGTAAAACGCCATCTCGTCGTCATCGATATCCAGGACAAGCCCTCTGCCGCTTCTGTCCAACGTTTTTCGCATCAACGCCACGCCGAACGAGGTCGGTCGAGGTTTTACCGCTATCATTACCCTGCCTTTCAATTTGTCCAACAACCGAGCCATAAGATGCGTATACTGGGGAAGAAAAATTTCGCCATCCACTTTGCGAAATGTTATGCCGATATTTCTACACGGATACCATATATCCTGACCGAAGCATGATCCGACGATTTCAACTTCATGGCGTCTGCCGAAAACGTCTGCAAGGAGTACGGCACGACCAAGACAATTATGCGATAAATCATGGGAAATTATGAAAATTCTCATTCCACGTTCTCCTCCATCGATTTTAAATCATAAATCAAACGCCACGTAGCATGATACAGGCGGAGACGCTCATAATCCAGATTAAGTTTTGAAACCAGGTCGCTCAGAAAATGCTTTATAAATTGTGTGTCATCTTCTGGAAAATCAGCGCTCGAGGCGGCGAAATCCCATTCCTGCTCGCCAATGGCAAGATGATCGACATCGAGCAATTTCGGGTTTCCTTTTTCTGGTTTCAGAATATTTTTCCGGCGCAAATCCCCGTGAATGACACATAAGCGCCTGGATTCTTCCAGTCGGTTCAACTCAATTAGCAGTTTTTCATATCGTTTCAGGAGAGATAGGAAAAACGATTTTTTTGAGGGGATCAATACATCGAGCCAATTCTGGAAGGTTTGGATACGATGTTCAATCTGAAGGCGAATTTGCGTCTTGGCGAAAAGAGGTAAAGCCACGGCACTATTCGGATCAAGTGCATGGAGATGCCTTGTAACAAAAATAACAGCATCCAGAAACGCACCGTTATCGGGCAAAGGATTGCCGTCGATCCATTCCCATTGTATAATACGCCTTCCCGGATTGATTCCTTTCAAAGACATAAAAGTCTTGGAGCACGCCTCTGCAACCTCGACAGCGGTACAGGCTCGCTCAAAGGTTCTTTTTCTATACAGTTTGCTGAAGAAGACGTGATTTTCATATTCCTGTTTCCATGCAAGGCGGGATTCTGGTTTGTACGACACAATGGAATCCGGTGATATAGCAAGGGAATCAACGTTCTTTTTTGTGGAGAACAGTGCTTTATCTTCAGCGAGTGGTGTTATTCTCCACTTACCGGAAGTGCGATTCCATTTCCAATACGTTGGGAATGCACACTTAGTGCGGGTATTTTGCAATAAGCCGAACGCAATGTCTTTATCTCGAAACCAGAAACGACTACTTGAGCGGAACATATCAATGGGAGGTGTGCGTGGGGGGTGTACCACGGGTAACTCACCCATGCGTCTTTACCTTCCGAGTGATGTCTATATCAGGGGTCTGTTTTCTATCACCGGCTAACCTGCCATTCTTGAGGTATAGAATGCGTGTGCAACCCCGGAGGTGATAAGAATGATGTGATACAATCAAGATAGTTCTATTCGGGGATATTTTCAGAATGGTTTTGTTAATGGAATTTGCGGTTGTCATGTCGAGCCCTTCATAGGGTTCGTCCAGGATAAGGATTCGAGGGGAGCGGAGAAGAGCGCGAGCGAGAGCGAGTCTACGGCGTTGCCCTCCCGACAAAAGTGCGCCACGTTCTCCAACCACCGTATCATATCCTTGCCTCATCCGCAAGACGGTCTCGTGGAGGTCAGCTTCTTTACATGCCTTGACGATTTGTTCCATTGACACATCTCGTTGCCCGAACGAGACGTTTTCCGCGACGGTCAGATTAAAAATTCCCGGGTCCTGAAGAACCAGGCTTATATGACCACGCAGGCTTTCGAGCGCCGTATTCGAATATTTTTATAGGGCAGAAATAGATATCTATGTTGTCGCTGTAAGGAGCGATGCATATATCCATGGAACCGATGATTGCGGGAATCTCTTCGTGTTGAAGAGCGCCACTCTACTTAAGTCGGTTTTCGAGGCTTTTTGTACCGAGCTCACGTTTTAACCAATCCCGTAATGGACCGTCACCTGCGATAGTAAGAGTAAACTTTTCAGGAGGCAGAGAGTGCATCGCATTTACCAGCGTCTCGAGATCGTGCCATGTACGAAGCGACCCGACAAAACCGATGGTTATGGTTTCTTTTCTCATATTCACAGACGGCATATCATTTTCACGCTTCAACCACTCCCGATTTACTCCATTAGGCACAACATGAATTATGGACTTTTCACATCCTTGTTTCATCAACCATTTTTCAAGATACGGACTTACGGGTAAAAGAAGATCAGCATGCCGGATAATTTCTGTCTCGACCTTTGATGCTTCAACTTCATATTGAAGACCGCGGTGTATGGCTGCTTCACGCACCAGCGGCGCATTGACCTCGACCCAATGAGGTATGCCATGTTTTCTTGCCCAGCGGGAAGTTCCACATGCCCACAGGCTGAGCCGCTCGTATACGGCATCCACGGGACACTCTACATGAACCCTTTCGAGCTGAGCGGAAATATAATGATAGGATGATGGTTTGTCGTTCAGGGGAACTGCGGCGCTGATTTTTTGCCGATCCAATTGACGTAACATGACGCCTGACCCATCTGCCCACGTACTGTTATCTATTCGGGGTGACAGCACTGTAACGTAAGCGCCGTTTTGTGAAAACGCCTTTACCATTGATCGCCCATGTATCGATGAACCTTTGAAACCATCAAGGGGAATTCCTGCGTCTTCACACATATCCACGAGATGCATTGTGTCAGAAAATCCTTTCTGATGTTTCTTCGTCATTGTTTTTCATGGTCTGGCCAGCGCTTGCTCGAAACCATGAAGCCAGATGGTTTACATTTTTTTGTTGATCGAAATCCTTCTCGATCCGTTGCCGTGCGTTCACACCCTTTTTTCGAACCTCTCCGGGATTTTCAAGACTTCTCATCATCACTTCAGCAAGCGCTTCGGGAGAGCGTTGAGGTACAATCCACCCTTCCTCTTCATTGTGGATGATTTCCGGTATACCGCCGATCGGCGTCGAGAGACAGGGTGTTTCAAGCGCCATTGATTCAAGCAATACAGTAGGAAGCGCGTCCTGGTTGCCATCAGTCCCCTTTATACAGGGAGCAATGCACAGCGTTGACTTTGCCAGTAACGATTTGACTTCGTCCTGAGGAAGGTTCCCACGAAAGGTGACATAACTCTCGAGGTTCAATTCTTCTGTCATCTTTTTGAGGCGTTGTTCCATTTCGCCCTGACCGACTATGTACGCATGGAACTCCTTGCCGGCGTTACCAACAATAGCACACGCCCTGATGAAGTCATCGAATCCCTTTTTCTCGACCAGCCGTCCTACGCCCGTAAAAATAGCGTTGTCTTCTCGTTGTTCCGGTAGAGCTGGTAGCGAAATGAGCGTGAATATGTTGAACCCCTCATTGGCGAATTAAAGGTTCAAGCGCAAGTGAAAAGGTTAGCGCCTCGAAACGCCACGGGTCAGAGGGATCGAGTCTGTCACAAAAATAGTGTAACCGATTATGGGACTCCTCGTCCTTTTGTTTCCATAGATGTTCAAGATGGCGAAAAATCGAGACGGTCGTTAACGGGCGTACAATAGTGATTGATGCGCGAAGCTGTTCAAGAGCGGGATGATGCGGTTCGTCATCGGGTTGTCGCAAAGAAAAAATATCTATATGTAAGCCTTGTTGTTCGAGGGCAAGCAGTTCGTTAAGAATAAACGTCTCGCTGAGTCTTGGGAATTTTTTCAGGATATATGCGACCTTTATCATGAGCGATTTTTTGAGGATTTGACTGGTTTAGTGCGCGATGAATTCAGCGTCTTCTCGATTTTTCGGATTTCTTCCATAAGCGAGCTGAACGCACGGCAATGCAGCGTGGTTAGTGAATGTTCAAGTCGGTCAGATGCAAGCAGTTGGCAAAAATTGGTAACCGAAGATTTAATATCCTCGTCAAGCCCGACTGCCCGGCACCAGCCATGTCGCGCAAATGTTTTTGCACGGTTATATTGTTCCAGTTGGGGATAGGTGCGGGGGATTATGAGCGAAGGTTTACCAATCGAGGCAAGCTCTGTCATCGTGTTATAGCCGCCCATTGAAATCACCGCATCGGATGAACGCAACCAGTCGCCGAAATTCTTCAAAAAGCGTACGAGCCTTACACGCTCTTGAATCGGCAGAATCGATCTTTTCAACTGGAAAAAATCCGATTCACTCATGAGCGGACCTGAAACGATAAGGCACTTGATGTGTGTCTCATCGGCTGCTCTGAGTCCCCTAATGGCTTCCTGAAACAGAGGTAATGCATCACCGCCGCCACCCGCAGTCATCAGAAGAAGGCGTTCCTGTGTTGTAGTTATCCCAACCTTTTTCCTCAGTCGTTGTGTATCTCCGTGCATAGGATCGGGGGGAATATACCCCATGTATTTAGTCATGGCAGTGATGGAATCAGAAAATTCATACGCCTTCACGGCATCGAAAACCTCCGGTTCACCCCATATCCATATCGCATCATATATGCGGCTTATCCATGAAACGAAAGATTCTTTGCGCCATTGTACTTTTACCACTTCCGGATCATCCAGTATATCACGCAGTCCAAGAATTATTTTTGTCGATGAATGTTGCTCTTTAAGACGTTCCAGAGCGGATTTTATCTCATCGGAGATACCGCGCGGATTTTTGTCGATGATAATAACGTCCGGTTGATAGGAAAGTACCGTTCTTTCGATTATATCCTCTCTTATTCTGAAGATATGGTCATCAGGCATTTTCAGAAAACGTGGATTATAGGTATCCACTCCACTCTTTTTGATACTGGGTATCTTGATGAAATCGTGGCTGTCAATTTCCGGCTCGAAGAAATTCTGCGCCAGGCATGAGTCGGTTACAGAAAGAACATTGGAGCCCGGAACATTGAGGGCAATAAATTTACTAATTGCAAAACTACGGCGCAAATGACCAAGACCACAGGAGTCATAATTATAGGTCATGAATTTCATAGTTTTTCCTCTGGATTATAATCAATTATTTCATTGTGTTACATTACATCCTGGGCATCGCTTACCCGTATGATGTCGCCTGCACTTACACTTCCATTAGTGGGATCATAACGAAGATAAAGATAGCCGCTTGCCGGATTATCAAAGATGTCGGGTGAATAGCCGGGATACCCGAACGTCGGCGAACACTCGTCGATACGGTTAGGACCTGAACTCGTGAGCATCCAGCGGGAGGGATTCGCGTCCGGCTCCGTTCCCAGGGTATAGGTGATGATATGTTTTCCATTCGATGAGTCTATATACCCACCAAACACATCCCTCGGCACACTGCTTATATACGCAATAGGAGTGGTCAATCTGCCTTGCCCGTATCCGCCTGCCAACTCGAATTCCGCATAGTCTTCAGGATATGCATTGTTATCTGCATAATACGCCTCGAGTGCAGTAGCAAGCGTACGATGATCCGATTTTACCGCCGACATCTTCGAACGAACCTGCGCCTCCAGAAAATTCGGAATGGCAATCGCAGCGAGTATCCCGATTATGGCGACCACTATGAGAAGCTCGATTAAGGTGAATGCCCGGGAATTTCTTCTCATTTTTTTTTTACCCCGCTTTTCTCTTATTTTTCTTTATGGCGATACGCACGCTTCAACACACACACTAATATTGATTTGGCTCATGTAATTATTGAGTAGATCTAACACTCAAAAGGATTGCTGCTTCAGGCTTTGTTTTCGATTTTCAAGACATCTCCTTTCGTGTTGTAACAACCTCGTTCCTTTTCTAACGCGTATGAGCAAGCCTTTTTGCAGTATATGGAAGGATAATCGGTATAAATCTAATTTAGCTATACTTCTATTTCATTGCTGCTGTCAACACAACAATTCCTGTTCCGCTCATTCCACCCGTATGCTTTTTAAATCTCTGCCGCCAAAAAGAAAAAGGAGAACCTTCAAGAGGTTCTCCCGATCTGTTCAAAAAGCAGCAATAATCATGCGTGTGTATTATCGATAAAGTTCCCAGCTTGTTCTGACATGCGTGGGCGGAGAAGGAGTGAGTCGGAAATTGTCGAATTTTCCTCCATGGTCATAGGTCGAGTTACTCGCACCCGGGTCAGATGTCCGGTAGAGCACACCGGCTTTCCCACGTTGATAAGCAGTGTCGGTGACGGATATTTCAGTCGAATCGACCGTAAAGGTGAGCGAAGACCCTGAAGCCTTGATTCCAAGAGTGTGCCAACCTTCAGACACGGGAACAGGAGAGGCAAGAAAATCCGCGACCTGCGGGCTTGCCGTTCCTGCATTTGTCAGGCTCAAATCACGGATGTCATCCCAGGGTTCGGGTGACGGTTGCTGTCCTATAATCTTTGTGGGATACACACTTCCCTCGGATGAGTCGTAAAGGAGACAATAGCATCCATAGGGGCGGGTTATCCATCCCGCGCCATCTATAGTGAGTTCCTGGTTGGTCTCATCGGTAGGGTCTTGCTGGATACGAACTGCCATGCCAAGCCTGACGAACTCGTTGTTGACGTTGTTGAGCGCGGTATGACGCGGTAAGTATACATCTACCAAGAACTCGTAGTTACCGTCATCCCATTCACCAAAGCCAAGACAATTGTACCCTCCATCATCCCCAACAAGCACAGCATAGTTGGGAGAGGTGGCGCCGGGACGTGAATTTGAAGGAATAGCAGGAATTGCCCATGCACGATCCGGATTGCTATTGCCGCTTGAGGTCACGTCAATAACGGGCGACTCGATCTCTCCTGCTCCTTGGGAAGCTTCCGCGGCAAAGACGTTGATATAATTAACATCCGCACCGGAGAGTCCCGCTGTTCCGTCCGTTAGCAGCGCAAAACTCCAATCCCCGTTCAAGAGACCCTCAGGACCATCGTCGCTATTGCCTCCCCGCTGATTTGGTGTGCCGCTGTCGATCTGATCAACGAACGTTTCTGAATCTAAGTCCTGAGCAAAACATATCCCGAGGAGGGCAAAAAACAAAATACAATACAACAGAATAGTACGCATCATCTTATCCTCCTTTAACTTTAGATTTGATTGAAACTTTTCTTTTATTTTAAAAGCTTAATCAACAGCAAAAGGAGAAATCGCTCCCTGCGTAATTAAGATATTTATTCATAAACTTGGTTAAATATTCAAGATTTTTTTGAAAGAAAAGTGCGATCGTTGAACCATTCATAAAATGCCAAATTTTGTATAATGCAAAAACTCTATTGCTCATGTCGCTGCCTCTAAATCGACGAACATCCTGATCATTGCTACTGCGTTGGTTGCCATCGTGACCGGATCATACCTTTTAGTTTCCACGTATGGCGGTTCCGGTAAGCCTCCTTCACCACACGTTATACAAAAGGATCAAACAGATGATGACTCTTCTTCGAAGGAAAAGGAAAACATATCTGAAAACCAGGTATCAGACACACCTGATAAACCCACAACAACCTCAGATTATGATGAAGGTGTCGATCAAAAAGGAAGTATCATTGCAACGATACCAGAAAAGGAGGAAGCGGTTGAGCACTACAGTTCATTAAGTGGATGGGTAGGTGATGAGAGTGGGAATGCCATCCACGATGCTGAGATTTTTGCAATTTTCTATAAAGAGGATTTGCCGGCTTCTTTCCTTGATTTCAAAAGAGAGTTGCTTGCCCAAACCGATAAAGAGGGAAGATATCGTATCGAACACGTCTGTACAGGAACACTCTTTCTTGCCGCGTATAAAAAGGGTGTCTATCCAATGGCGTGGGCTCTATAATTTTCCGCGTCGCAGGATGGATAAGAGCAACCAGAATCCCATGATACCCGCGATAATAAATCCCCCGAGTCCTATAATGGGTATCTCATTCCATTTCGGCGGGAGGTCGGAGAGGACTATCAATGAAGAGCCGATTATGAGGGATGCCAGGACAATGGCGAAGGAGACACGGTTACTTATTCTTTCGAGCGTATGCATGAAGGGTTTTAATCCGCGGTGCTCGAAGCCGATACCCATCTTCCCCTTCTTTGTCTGTGTAAGGAGTTCCTCGACCTCGGAAGGGATTTTACGAAGGAGTCCGCTGAGTTCGGATGCGCTTTCGATAATTTCCGATGCGATGCGTTTGGGGTGGAACCGCTGCATTTGAATGCGTTCCATAAACGGTTCGGCATGACCGAGAATATCGAAGTCTGGATCGAGTTGTCTGCCCAAGCCTTCTACGCTTCCCAGCGCTTTGATCATCAGAAAGAGGTTTGGTTTGAGTCGTAATTTATGTCGGGTAAGGATTTCGAGCAAATGATGCAGAAGCCGGCTCACACGGATTTCTTTCAACGGACGGTATAAATGCTGGTCGATAAATTCTATTACCTCTACCTCGAGACGTTCTATGTCAGGTTCTTCGTCATAGGTGGTCAGTTTGAGCATCGCCTCGACTGTTTTTCGCTCGTTGCGTTTAATCACATGGAAGACGAGTTTTGAGAAATCCTCTCTCTCCTGCTGATTGATTCTACCCATCATGCCAAAATCAAGATAACACGTAACATTGTTACGAATAATGAAGACGTTGCCGGGATGTGGGTCGGCATGAAAGAAGCCATGAACAAAGACCTGTTTAAGGATCGAATCCGCGCCACGCCGCGCTATTTCCTTGAGGTTGTAGTGTTCTTCCTTGAGGCGCTCTATATTGGACGCCTTGATGCCATCGATATATTCCATGGTGAGAATACGTTCGGTGGTCAGTTTTCTGTATACCTTCGGAACATAGATTTTGGGATCATCCTTGAAATTATGAGCAAACCGTTCGATATGCGAAGCTTCAATACTGTAATTAATTTCTCGTTCGAGTGTGTGAGCGAATTCGTCCACTATCCTGGTGGGCCGATGCGTTCCCATTTCTTCAATGTGGTGTTCCATGAGTCCCGCGAGGTGCATAAGGATTTCAAGATCGATTTCAATCGTCTTATGGATTTTTGGACGCTGCACTTTAAGAATCACATCGTCGCCGCTCTTGAGGCGTGCCCGGTGTACCTGCCCGATCGACGCCGCTGCAACCGGTGTCTCTTCGATAAACTCGAACAGCTCATCCGGTTCTTTACCCAGCTCCTCCTTGATTATTTCACGGGCTTCCTCGTAAGGAAATGGAGGGACTTCGTCCTGGAGCTTCGACAATTCGCGGATATAGTCAGGGGGTAATACATCAGGACGAGTCGACATTATTTGCCCCAACTTGATAAAAGTCGGTCCGAGTTCTTCAATAGCCAGTCTAACCCTCTCAGGGCGTGTGAGCTTCTCGATTTGTTCACGCCGTTTTTTCGATATCATCTGTAACCCTACTTCGATATACTGCTCGATTTTGAGAATATCGAGAATATCGCCGAAGCCGTATTTGAAAAGGATATGCAGTATCTGGCGGTACCTGTTGAGGTGACGATACGTTCTGCCAATAACGGTGAGTTTTCGAATACTTAACACAGTTCACGTCTCCATATTTCTTAGATTAAATTTCTGCCATGCGATAGAGTGTCAGTGGCTCTTCTGCTTTAACATCACGCCTGCAACAATAATGGCTCCCATGACGATGAGGATAAGCGGTATAAGGGCAAATTTCAGATCGAGCATTCTTCTGAAGCCGATTGCTATCGCGATGATGCCTAAGAAGATTGACGCCTCGCTCAGTTTCTTTCCCCTAAAATATCTAATAAGGCTTATCCCGATAAGAATCACACCTATGCCGATAAAGAGAGAGCCCTCGGGAATAGCATCTTTAGGGAAGAGCCATACTACCCCGATCAAAATCAGAAAAAGTCCCCAGCCTATCGTCTCCAACTGGTCTGGACTTCTTTTCTTGTGTTTTTTGTCCTGTTCTAATCCCTGTTTTTCTTCGGTGTCCATTTTTCCTCCCCTTGTAATCTAATCGTCTACTTATTCGTTTTTCTTCAGTATATGCTTAAACGTCATGCCTGAGGATAACATAAACAATAGTTTGGTATCCAGAGAAGTTTGATACGTCAAGTATCTTCTATCGTTTTCATAAAACAAAAGAAGGAGTTTAGTGTCTCTTTGTTACTATATTTTCGAGGGAGATTACTTTTCTTTCTTTACTTTTTGTCACGAGATTCTGTATCAATTCATAGAAATCTATAGTGTGCGGGGGGCAGGTTTGTTGGGAATGAATGTAGGCAGTGTGGATGAGTTGAGATCTCATGAACTGGACTAATCGGCAATACAAGTGTTCGATATTAATGTTTTTTTTCTTCTTCATGTTTATTCATCTGTGGGTGGGAACTATCGGACCATATACGTATCCTTCACGTGAGATATTCATGCTGGTAACGGGGATGTTTGTCGTCGCAGGATTTTTTATATTGGGCTATCGGCGCGTGAGTTCGCTCCTCATGCCGATGACGATCACGTTCCTCCTGTTTTATAGTTGTCAGACTTTGACCTCGCGTATCCCGGCAGGATGGTTTGTGCTCGACCGGGGAACGAATCTGTTCAACGGCATACTTTCCCTCTTTCATAAGGGAGACATCAATTTCAGCCATACGCAGATGGGCGTTCCTGTCATAGCGAGCCTTATTTTTTTCTGGATTGTTTCCCTTACGTTGTCCGAGAGAGTCAATGTCGGCAGATACATGGTAATTCTGTTCCTCTTCCTGTTCCTCTTCCTTTTTAACACCTTTCTCTTTTCCTTCTTCCCTTTCACGGAACGGCATGCCCTGACGCGTGCAATCAATAGCGTTTTACCGTACCAACCTTTGTTTCTCTTGATACTCGAGATGATCCCGTTTTCGATTTTTTTGTTGATGCTTATGTTTACTTTTCCACCTAAAAGATGGCTGAGGGTAACTTTGTGCGTCGGTGTCTCGCTACTTTTGTTCGCCGCTACCATTGGCGTGGTACTATTATTTCAGCAAAAAGAAACATCGCATGCGAAGAAAGGCGCGATTCTGTTTTTCAACAAGGCGAACCTCGTTAACTACGCCAGCCCGCAAAGAGGACAGTACGGAATTGCAAGCAGCGGTATGTTCGGTGAAATAGTACGGTATCTTGCCGAACGTGATTTTGCAACGTCTGTGACCTCGGTGATTACACAACCGCTTCTCGAGAATTGTTCCACCTTTGTCGTCATCAACCTGTCCGAAACACTCACAGAAGTCGAGCAGGCTATCCTGATGGATCATGTAGAAGAAGGCGGCTCGCTTCTCGTGCTCGGCGACCATACCGATGTCGGCGGTATCCTGACACCGCTCAACAACATTCTGGAGCCAGCCGATATACATTTCAACTTCGATTCAGCGCTTCCATCAAAGGGAGTCTGGCGAGGTTGTTTAACGCTCTGTGCTCATCCAGCCAATGAGGGATTAAACCGAGCAGAAGATTTCAATATTAGTGTCGGGGCATCACTCGACGTGGGCTTCGGGTCGCGTCCGCTCATTATTGGGCGGTATTCCATCGGGGATATGGGTAATTACGAGAACAAAGAAAGGGCGTTTCTCGGCGATTACGAATACGACAAAGGCGAACGCTCAGGCGATACGGTTCTCGCGGCTGAAGGCAAGATCGGCAAAGGGGAAGTGCTTGTTTTTGGCGATACTTCACCGTTTCAGAATCTCTCCCTGTTCGCGACTCGAAGATTTATGGACAATATTTTTTCGTATCTTACCGGGAGAGGAAATCCCCGCCCTTTAGAGCCGGAAAAGGTTGCATTTGTTGATGATTCCCATTGCGGGCGTTTTCTGCATACAGGTGATATCGAGGGTTCACTCAACGCTCTTACACTCTCGATTATGCGAATGAGACGTTTCGTTTTTCTTTGCGACTCGGTGAAGGAAATACACGGTTGCAGCCTTTACATTGTGGTTGCCCCGACCCGCGATTTTGCACACGACGAAGTCGAACGCATTTGCGACTTTATTGACACCGGCGGTACTTTACTTATCGCCCAGGGATACGACGAATATTGTGCCGCGCCACGTCTTCTCGATACCTTCGGCTTTTCAGTTATGAACATTCCACTTGGACCCGTCGAGACACAGGCATTCGGACATGAGGTCGAATTCGTCTCTGCATGGCCACTCACAAGCACGAATTCCAGTGCGGAGGTCATTGCAAAAGGATGGGATTATCCCATTGCAGCAGTCTTGAATCGAGGACGCGGGCGGGTGGTAGTAGTAAGCGACTCACGTTTTCTTTTGAGTGAGAACCTTGAACTGAAGGAATACTACTATGAAGGGAACGTAAAGTTTCTTGAGGAATTGCTGGATATGGTCTGGAACACTCCGTCATATTCCGGCGGAAAGGAGAGGTAGCCCTGAGCCGTTTACACGAATTGACGAGTTTCGGGCTGAAAAGAAACTAAGAAGCGCTACAACATGATATGGTTGAGCATATATTTCTTTTCTATATTCTGGGTTGCCGGGTTGCCCTTTATTTTGCCGAATCTCATGTCGGCTCTGATATTCATTGTAGCCGGACTCGGTGCATCGATTTTGGCGTTCCCCAACTCGAGATTCCTCCGCTTCGGGCAACACTACTTTCTCTTGTTCTTTCTTGCCGCGCTTTCTTTCTCCCTCCTTATGCCGTTCCCTTACAAAGCGACGGGTATCATTGCCCTGAGCTGTTCAATCCTGATCGTTACAAGGGTTTCCGGAACAAGACTTTCCAATTCGAGACTCTTGAAGATACAACTTGTCCTGGGTTTGCTCTGGAGCATCGTAATACTTGTAATACAGCATATTGGAGTGTATGTTTATTATCTCTTTGCCCCGCATTTGCATACGCTTCCTGCTATAACTCCTTTACTGAACTCCATCTTCAAAATGGCAGGGATAGAATGCAGTCATCATGGCACGACGCTATTTATGTTCTCGGGAGAGAATTGGGAATTTGGCGCTGCCGCGGAAAAACTCGCGTTTCTGTTTATGATTCTTTTCTGGTGCGGCGCCGTATTTGTTTCTCTTATCTCGAAACACTTTCTCAAAAATTTCGTTACATCAACGGTCATAATCATCGTCTATTCATTTATACGCTATACCGCAATGATCGGCCTTGTTATGCAGTTTGAAAACTTTTCGTTATTCTGGAATGTAGGGTTTACAGCGCTCACTTTTTCCCCCATGGTCATATTGTTTCAGCTCCTGGTGGTAGCGGAACGCTCACGCGAACGTTTCAAAAAATATGTATCATACCTGAGCCAGGTGGAGATGAAATTCCGGTCTGTAGTAGGGCTTATACTTCTTTCGGGTCTCATAATCTTTCTTTCAGCGTTTTCTCATCCCGGCACGAGAAAAGAGGGACGGGTGCTCTTCCTTCAAACTCATAGCGATTGGGAATGGACTCATGAACCGCCGGGAACCGAAGTCTTCGATGTTAAATCCATGTATAACTATTATGGGTTTCGGGATTACTTAGATCACTTTTATGAAGCATCTGCAACAACCAATACGATTACTACGGCTCTGCTCGACGAGTACGATGTCATAATCATTACAACGCCGACAGCACCGTATTCTGAAGACGAAATAGATATGCTGGAGCGGTATGTGCAGCGGGGCGGGGGACTTATCCTTATCGGCGATCATACCAATGTATTCGGAACCACTACTCACATGAATCCCATCCTTGCACGATTCAGTATGAAGCTCCTCTTTGACTGCACATACGATTTGAAGACCACGAACGTCAATGTGTTCAAATCGTCGCAAATCTTGCCACACGTAATGCTTCACAATATCCCGACGTTTGTGTTTGCTTCTTCCTGTACCATAGCAACCTCTCTTTTGAACGAACGAATCATTGTGGGTCATTCGGTCAAGACGGCAAGAGGCGATTACGCGCAACGGAGTTTCTTCCCCGGGATATCAAAGACGACGGATTATGATTTCGGGCTTTTCCATCAAGCAACAGCACGAAACTATGGCAGGGGACGTGTTGTTGTCTTTACAGACAACACCGTGTTTTCAAATTTCTGTTTTTATTTGCCATATCGATACCACCTTGCCCTAAACATGGTGGAATGGGCGAATAGGAGAGAAGTGCAAAGAGTTATACAGAATATCTTGTTGATTCTGCTGATTGGTGTTGTCCTGTTCTTGATCGCAAAAAGCAATAGAACGGGCGTTGGGCGATTCCTTCTTGTGATTGTTACACTCTTTATCGCCGTGTTCCCACTCACGATTGCAATAGTTCGTTGTGCTCATTCAAGTCTCTTTTCTCTAACTGAACAACGACGCCCCTTCAGGAAAGCGGTGTTTGAAAGAGAATATTCAAAATATTATCTCCCGATTCACAATTTTGATGTACTCCGTCTCGATATCCAGAATTATGACGACTTTTATTCGAACGCCCAACGTGTGGGGTTCACGCCTGCAGTCTCAGACGATCTTGAATCAGCGCTCGGTGAAAATCCCGAACTTATCGTGATTATAGACCCTGCGAAACCTTTTTCATGGGATATCCTAACCCTCTTGAAAAAATATCTGGAGAACGGCGGCTCCTTACTCATCATGGACGATCCCGAAAACAAGGATTCTACCGCACCACAGGTTCTGGAAGCATTTGGGTTATCGCTCAAGGGAATTATGGATAAAACGGTGTTCAAGCCTACCGGTGCAAAAGAACCGGTTGAGATAAATCACTGTTATCGAATAGAGGGTGCGGTTTCGAGCCGCCTGGGTGAGGGAATAATATTCAAGAATTATGGACAGGGGATCGTGAGCGTATTCGGCAAGTCCTCGATCTTCTCGAAAAGCGGCATGCAGAAATCCGTGTATGATGAGGAGATTCCGGTAACATATCCGATTGATATCCAGCGTCTTCAAGTCGACATCTACCGAAGCCTCGCAAAATAGATTTTTTCCCCAATGACGAACTTATGATTTAATTGTAACACCTCAAATGATGACCACCACGGATACCATGCAGCTGACGTTTGATATCTTGAGTTTTGACGATAGCAAGTCTTTGAATGCCTGGCTCTATCTCGAAGGCGTTATCGTTGAAGAGGTATCAATAGAATAGGAAAAACTCATTGCTTGTAATAAATCATGAGTGCGGGGATGATCGCCTTGGTATTCCTGGGGCGGGGTAGGGAAATGATATATTCCGGTTGCACGTCCATGAGCTCGCCGGGATAAAGTATAAGATAGCTGTCATGCGGGAGCTGTTCCCACAGGCGATTTATTAAAATTCGAGGCGGGAGAAAATTGTACCCTATTGCCTTCATGCCCTCTTGTTTGATCTCCGCAGGAGGGATTTTCTCATAGCACATTACGAGATAAGGGGCGTATGCGATGTAGCCTGAAAAATAGACCTTTTCGGGTTCCGCCGATTTCGTGTTGAGATATTCAAGGCTCTGCTTCACGCCATATTGCCAGTTTATGGCTGAATAACGAGGATAAAAGACAAAAAGGTTAAAGGCGAAAAGGGCGATGCTGAGAACGATGACAACTATGATGAGAACGGTGAGAATTCGAGAAGTGCTACGTGTGGGAATGCCCGGGGTAGACATATCACGCCTTGCCTGGATAGACTGAATCAGCCGAGAAGCGCCGAGTGCGCAGATGATTTGCGGCACGGGAAGCGCGACAATAGAGCGGAGCGCATGGGGAATGCCTTCGTCAGTCAAACTTGCGGCTACAGGAAAAATCAGGAGCCAGCCAAAGAGCAATCTATTGAATGGTCTATGGAGATTTTTAACCACAAGCCACAAGCCATATAAAAGGAGCGGAGCCGCGAAAAGATACATCTGCCCCATTCCAACGAGGCTGTGCCGAAGTTCGTCGTCACCCTTTATAAAAAGAAACGAAGGCGAAAAATGTCGAACATAATTTTTGATAAAGAGCCAGAGTGATTGGAAGAATGAGCGATCGCCGCCGAACACGCTCAGGTACTGAAACCGCGCGGCTCTTCCGCCCTGGAGATAAAAAAGTGTGACAAGTCCTGAAAGGATAACTAAAAGCAATACTGCAGGGACCATGAACTTTAAATCTTTTTTTATCCTGCTGAAGTAGGAGAAGACCAGAAGGAAAAGAAACAAGGGCACAAAAATCCGCGCTACTGCATACGCGTAAAAAGCCAATGAAAAGCAGACCGTGCTGAGAAAATACCACAAAACTTTTTTACGCCTCGCCTCATCGGAGGCAATCAAGAACAGCCATAGACCTGCACTGACGAACAAGGGAACGAAGATGCCCTGAAGCGCCCATCGAGAGAAAGGCACGTGCCATGGAGATACTGCGAGGAGAAAAGCGCCGATAAGGGCAGTTGTCCGGTCGGAGACTTTCAACAATAAAAAAAACGTGACCAGCACTGTGAGTATTCCGGCGATGGCAGCGGGTAGCCGAATTGTAAATTCGCTTAGCCCGCCCATCCAGACAAAGGGAACTGTTGCATATTGATAAATCGCAGAGGTGGTTACCCCAAGAACATTTATGAACAGTGGAAAGGGCTGGAACTGGATTTGGGGTGCAGTTCGAGAATCAGTGAAGTAGAAATACCCTCCGGTGTGTGCAATCGAGTAAGCAGTGTACCCCTTTTCAGCCTCGTCGCGAAAAAGCGCCGGCGGATTCGAGCCGAGATGATATAGCCTGAATATTGAAGCCAGGAGAATAACAGCTATCAGCGACGTGCCTATTTTGGAATTCACGCTCACATGCTCGCTTTAGAGTGATCGACCGACCGCAGCAGCGATCATCTTGACCTCTTCCATCAGTTTCGCGAAGTTCTCGGGTTTCAACGATTGCATGCCGTCGGATAGGGCTTCTTTTGGATTGTGATGCACTTCTATCATAAGCCCGTCCGCACCTGCTGCTATCGCCGCTCTCGCCATCGCAGGGACAAGGTACCAGTAACCAGTACCGTGACTCGGGTCTACTATTATGGGCAAATGAGAGTTGCGCTTGATCAGGGGAACGGCACTCAGGTCGAGGGTATTACGGGTCGAGTCCTCAAAGGTCTTTATACCCCGCTCGCACAGGATGACATTATAGTTACCCTGGTTTGCGATGTACTCGGCAGCCATCAGATATTCCTTGACCGTGGTTGCCATACCGCGTTTCAGCAGCACCGGTTTCTTCACTTTGCCGAGTTCATTGAGAAGAGCGTAGTTCAGGACGTTTCGTGCGCCTACCTGTATAACGTCGGCATACTCGACAAAAAGGGGTATATCGGTGACTGAGATGACCTCGGTAACGATTTTCAATCCGGTTGCCTCTTTTGCCTTTTTGAGAATTTTCAACCCTTCCAATCCCAGGCCCTGGAAAGAATAGGGAGAGGTGCGTGGTTTGAAGGCGCCGCCGCGAAAGAAGCGCGCTCCAGAGGCTTTTACGGACTGCGCAATTTCGATAACCTGTTCCTCGGATTCGACCGAGCAGGGACCTGCAATTACGGTCAGCTGATTTCCGCCTATCTTTTCGCCATCAACGTCAATAATGCTGGTTTCTTTTTTGAATTCCCTGCTGACCAGCTTCCATGGTTTGAGAATCGGAATTACCGACTCGACGCCCGGCATCTGCTCGAGCACGAACAGCGGTGTCTTGTCTTCGTGTCCAACCGCTCCGATGACGTTCCGCTCAACGCCATGTATTGTGTGCGGTCGATAGCCGAGTTCCCTGATTTTTTCTTCAACCGCGTTGAGTTGCTCTGCCGTTGCTCCGGCTTCCATTACGATTATCATGATTATATTCCCCCGCGGGTCTAAGAGTATGCGAGTTAATTGTTAGAGTTTATTTTTACTGGTTCAAGTATGTAAAAGGGCACGTGCGGTCTCGAAAAACACCTGTTCTTAAAAAATCCAGATCGTCGCCGAGTTTACCAAGATACCAGATAATTACGCCGCCGGTGCCTTGCTCCCGGCAAAGCTCAATCTGGTTTGCAAGAATCTCCGATGAATTTGCCTCCGCGCTGATACCACACACTACCCGGCGTGGGTCTTCCACGAGCTTGATCGATTCCGTGACACCGGGTTCAATGTTTTTCCAGTACATCATGGGAATGGCGACGTCTATATATCCTTCTTTAAGCCATGTCTCCCAATCCTGTCCTTTCTCATCGACCTGGTCGGGTGTCCAGACAGCAGAGGATATCAGAATCTCCGGACGTGCCTCTCTGATTTCTTTATGCAGTTTTCGCATAAACGTGTTCAGCTGCTCTTTCCGCCATTCATAGAATTTATCAAGGATTTCTTCTTTCTTCAGTGTATCTGCGGTCAGTTCGAACCCGGTATCCGCGTTGAAATGTTCCTTACAATAGGGACAAAAACAGAAATCTTTGGTAGGATAGCGGATGCGGTCGAGATCGATCCCGTCGAACGGATAGCGCGAAATCATCTCGATGTATAAGCCTATCATTATCTCGTGCGATTTCGGATTGCTCGGACAGAGTGAATAAAAGTCACCCCATTGCTCGTTGTGGAGGTAGGGTGTGCCATTGATGTCGATTGCGGCGAGCTCGGGATCTTTGTCGAGTAGAGCGCCCTTCGAGGGGTCTTTTGTGGCATCCGGGGTATGATACGCATAAAACCCATATTCAGGCCACGCCTCGATAAAGAGGTGCCGTTTACGCGCTTCGTCTATCATCCATTGTAAAATCTCGGGATCGATTTTCTTTGCCGCTTCGTCCTGCGGCAAATATTTGCTGTTCGGATATATCACACTGCTCTTGTACTGCGTCGGCAGGTAGACTGCGTTCAGGTTTGCGCTCGTGATCTTATCGAACATTTCTATTAGATAGTCCTTGCCTTTGTAGACATCGGATTTATCAACCCATACCCCACGAGTCTCGACCGGTCCTACCCCCTCTATTGCAAAAGAAGCAAAACACTGGAAAAGTAATCCTGAAACAATCAGCACTGTTATTGTAATTCTCATGTTTTAGGTCTCCTCTAAATCAGGCGATAAACTAAGTATGATTGGTTACAGGTGTTTGAAAGTCAACAACATAATGGGTAGAAAAATTTAATCATTATTACTATAATTTCTTGAGCAATTTTCTTAATATATATACTTTCGTTCCGATATATCAAAAGACATTATTTATCAAAAAAGGGAGAGAAGAATATGCAATATACAGAGCTAGGAGAACGAGGATCACGTGTTTCAACGGTCGGCTTTGGTGCGTGGGCGATTGGTGGAACGAACTGGGGAGCAACCGACGATAAGGAATCGAAGGCAGCGCTTCATCAGGCTCTCGACCTCGGCGTGACCCTCATAGATACCGCCGACGTCTACGGATTCGGTCACTCCGAAGAATTAATCGGCGAAGTACTTGAAGAGCGCGGCGAACGGGATAGAATCGTTATAGCAACCAAGGCTGGCAACGATTTTTACCACGCATCCGATAAAGATGATACAGGCTACGGTCCCATTAAGCAGACCTATACAAAGGATTATATCATTTTTGCAGCAGAGCAGAGCCTGAAACGCCTGAAAGTCGACTGCCTCGATATACTCCAACTACATAGCGGGAGCACGGAGAATATTAATCGGGACGAGCCGTGGGATGCCTTGCAAACTCTCAAAGACCAGGGCAAAATCAAGCACCCCGGATGGAGCGTTCAATCGTTCAAGGAAACGGAACAGGCGTTTCTTCTGGACACCTATGGGGCGGTCATCGATTCCTTGCAGGTGCGCTATAACCTTATCGAACGAGATGCTGAAAAAGAACTGTTTCCGAAAGCGCAGAAATACGGGATAGGCGTGATAGTCAGGATTCCGCTTTTATTCGGGTTATTGACCGGCAAGTTTACGCGCCAGAGCACCTTTGGCGAGGACGATCATCGTCGCATGAACCTGTCGCCGGAAAAACTCGATACCTACCTGACTCAGCTCGAGAAGATGAAACCCCTTTTCGAGCGATACCCTGAACAAAGCATGGCACAGGTGAGCCTCAGGTTCTGCATTTCGCATCCCGCATGCCAGACCGTTATTCCCGGGGCAAAGACCCCGGCGCAGGTGCAGGACAACTGCGCCGCATCCGATTTGGGTCTTATCCCACCGGAACATATCCCATCGCTGGAGTAAGGCGGAAAATTTTCCAATAACCCTCGAAGGTGTAGATAAGGCAAGCATGTAATCGCGCAGGAAAATATGAGTTGAAAATTACGTCTATCCGGATTATACTTTAAATAGGTTATTTCGCTTTGTTTTTTAAGAAGCCTGTATCACGATTCTATGATTGTAGAGGAAAGAAAAAATTAGAAAAATGCGCTACTCAGCAAACTCTCTTCTATGTTCATAGGTCTTTTTTTTCAGGAACTCAATTGTACTGGATAAACAGATATGATTGAACTGTCGATAAGAAAAAAGTTTCAGCAGCACAGGAAGGGAAGGAGGTAATCTCGATGAAAAGAAAAAAGGTTCATCCGGTTATGATCGTTGCACTCTTTTTTATGATAGCATCCCTGACAGGTCTTGCATTTGCCGACGAGAGGGGAGGCGCACGTGTTTCGGCTCCGACCGGCAGAACCGCTATCAATGTTAATCCCGGGCGAAGCCTGCATTCTGCCGGCACGGTCAGGTCTTTCGATCGTTCTCCGCAAATCAACCGTGGCGAAAGAAGTATTGTATTTCCGGATTCAGGTAGAAACGAGCGGACTATTCGCGAATCTCCCACCGGCAGAGTCGAACGGTTACCCACCATCACAAATCGCTCCGATAGGAGATATGATTTTTCTTCCAATTTTGATTCAGGAAGACGTTCGGTCAATGACGACTGGCGAAGAGATACATGGACGGATCGAAGCCGTTCGTCATCCGTTTTTCCCACAGTTCGCAGGAGCAACGATTATTACCCCGAGGGTAAAGTGAAAGTGGAGTCATATCAAGTGGAAAGAGAAAGAAAAACGTCCAGATACGATGATAAAAAAATCAATCCCCGCTATGATCGCGACACACGGTCTAAATCTGTAACGTATTCGCGTCGTGACCGCCCTTCTTATCCGAGCTCTTCATGGTCTTCAAAACGATATGATTATCCTACAGGCAAAGTAGACCGCTATACTGATCGTTATCGAAAATATCCATACATCTATGACTACGACCGTTACAAAAAGAGACTATCTCATAGCCGCGATTATTATCATTCATACTACGGGTACTACCCAATAACATACTATTACCCCTCTTATTATAGTTACTATTACCGATACCCCTATAGCGAGAGATATGGATATTACCCAAGTTACAAGAGATATACATATTGGAGATATCCCGCGTGGTGGGACTGGACCTCATGGGGATTAAATTTGAGTTATTATGATGATGATGGATGGGGGATTAATTTTTCCTGGCACGACTGGTAATCCCAACCCTTACTGCCAATCCTCTCTGCGGAATAAAAATTCCGTGGAGGGGATTTTTTTTGTGACAGGGATCGGTAACGAAGTGTCATTTTTTGTAGATAGAGGGGTGGCAGTGAAAAATGAGGAGCATTTCAAAAGTTTCGAGACGTGATATAGTCTGCGGTGGCGATGAGGGCCTCTTTGATGGGGGTGTTATCGAAAGCTTCGAGTGACTCCTTTGCGCGGGCGCTAAAGAATTGAGCGGTCCGACGTGTGTAGTCGAATCCGTCATACTTCTTGATGATATTGACAATTTTATGAATGTTTCGCCCGTCGTTAAAAAACCCGCGCAATTCTTTTTGATGATTAGGGGTCGACGCTTCAAGGGCAAAAATGAAAGGCAATGTCTGTTTACCTTGCTTAATGTCGTTTCCGACCGGTTTCCCCCACTTAGTGTCGGTTGCCACGAAATCGAGCATATCGTCCATAATTTGAAACGCCATGCCAAGATTCAGCCCAAAGTCCGATATGATCTCAATCATTGCAGGTTCTGCCCTTGCAATAGCCGCGCCGAAATGCGCACACGCCGAAAAAAGATATGCGGTTTTATGTTTTATGATTTTGAAATAATCGGGACGCGAAAGAAACCTGTCTTTTAACTGTTGCTGATAGGCTTCCCCTTCGCACATCTTGAGGGCGACCTGGCAAAGTAATGCGGCGAGGTTCGGCAATCCGCTCTCAACCACGAGGTTGAAGGCGGTCGCAAAATAATAATCAGCGACCAGAAGCGCAATCTCAGTCCCCCATTTTGCATTCACTGAGGGTCTGCCTCTCCGTACCCCCGCCTTGTCTATGATATCGTCATGGAGCAATGTCGCAGTGTGCATTAATTCCACTGCTGCCCCCAACTTTATATGCGCTGTGCCCTCGTACTCGAATAATTTGCTGGACAAAATCAGGATGGTGGGTCTGATCTGTTTTCCGGGTCTTTCTTGAAGGTAGTTCGATACTTCCTGGATAATATCTTCTTTGCTCCGGGTGACTTCTTTGATGAGCCCGGTGACTTTCTGTAAATCTTCGCTACAATATTTTGTCACTTTAGTATCCATGAGAATTCGTTTTAGCGCTTAACCCACTTTCCTCTAACTTAATTGGCAAATGCAATCAATACAGGAAGTAAAAAACAAAAGTAGAAACATTATATCTTTAAGGGCAATAAATCTTCAACTTTTCTATGCACATAAAATGATAGATATGCGTCTTAATATAAAGAAGGCACAGGTGATGGGGTGCGAAATTTTTGAAAAGTATTGCTCAAAAAATGATTTCTTCTTGATTTTTGCCTCTTTATAACATAGCCTATCTTTGAGATTTTAAATCTATTTAAAGGAGGAGGAACCATGAAAAAAGAGTATGTAGTGGGTATGTTGTGCGTCTTTTTGCTTGTTCCTTTGAGTTCCCGGGCAATTATCAATGGTGATTTCACTGATGGGAATTTGGGGTGGAGCGATTACGCAGATCCAAATAGCAGTGTTAAGTATTATTCACTCCTTGGCTACTGCTGGATTCTGGGGTACCGCTACGAGACCGCCGTAATCTGGCAGGAAGAGACGAATTTTGATTCAGGCGAGACGTGGCGGGCAACGTTCACTATCAAGAACATATCCACAGGGCTTGGAAGCATTATTACAATCGGGTGGTCCGATATCACCGGAGAGTATTCAACTTATTATAAGGAGATCACTGATGAGGGTACGTATACAGTTGATTGTAATAACCCGGCATATCGCTATGTATCGGTTCAGGCAGATGGTGGTTCCGTTAATAATGCTATTGTCGAGGTGGACGAAGTGGCAACGTCCGAACTCGGTCCTACCCCTACCCCTACACCAACTCCCACACCTTCCGACAATTATGATTTCGAGGGCGATGCCGATGGGTGGATATTTATTTCTCCGCATATCAGCTCAGCAGATGCGAGTTATACAGGCGCGACTTCTGCCTTTGATGGGCACATGATCGGAATCTTGACGGATAACGCGACAAGCAGGTTCGGCTATTGGCATGCTCCTGCAGCCAATCCAGTGGTGGCAGGCAAGCTCTATCAGTTCACGTGGGCAATCAACACTACCCAGGCGACCGCAGAAGATGTGCCGACCATGCGATTCCGTATAAACAGTGGGACATACTCTTATGCTATGGAGATGATAGTCGAATCGGCAGGAAGCAGTCCGCCCTACATGCCGCCGACCGTGGGCACAAAGGATTATATCCAGTACGTGATGCCGCTCGATTCCAGTTCATTGTTACCGGTTCTGGATGTGTATGATTTCTCGACTGACTCCGGAACCATCTATCTCGACCAGCTGGACATCGCAACTTTAGATGTTCCCTCGACGGGCTGGACTGCGGAAAGCGTCGCCGACTTCGGCAGCTGGATTGTGGATACCAGCATCCCTCCCTATCATAATGTTACAAGTGGGACTTCCGGAGGACTGCAATTTACTTCGAGCGTATCCGAGGTGTTTGCCTTTGGCTTCTGGACGTCGCCCGCAGACATCACCTTTACCGACAACCAGCTCTATCGTGCGCTTTTTACAATTCAAAGCAGTGATTCTTCACCGCCGAATGGCGCGATGCGCGTAGCCGCCGCAGATAACCAGGTGAGCTATCGGTTGAAATATTATCTCGCTGAAAAACCTTCCGCCTCAGGCACCACCTATCCTGTATATTTTGAGACTCATGACTATGTCCCCGCCGCCAATACATTTAATCTCAATTTTGAGGTCATGGATTTTGAAGGTACCCAGGGCGGAACAATTACGCTCACCGACGTGGATGTTGAACGGCACAATTTGTTGCCTTAAAGAGCAATACTTATAAAAGAAATATTTTATATTAAGAAAATAGGTGCCCGGGCAAGGGAACAATCTCAATTCCTTGTCCGGTTTTTTTTGGCATAATAATATAAAAGGGTACTCATAGAAGCGGGGGAACATATACAGGGAATACGCCCTTTTCAAGATTCATCAGTCAAAGCGTACTCTTCCATTTTACGATAGAGTGTTTTTCGCCCGATTCCGAGCAATTCCGCTGCTTTGGTCTTATTGTTATTCACTTTATGTAGCGTGGCTTTAATAAGGGCTTTCTCGGCGTCTTCGAGGGAGGTGCCTGCGGAAAGATATACCCTTTCTTCATCGATATGGCTGGGTTCTTCCGCCTCGCGGATTTCCTCGGGCAAATGACGAGGTTGTATCTCCTGGGCGTTGCACATGATTACGGCTGCCTCGATTACGTTTCGCAGCTGCCGTACATTTCCGGGCCAGGAATAATTCTGTAGCAAGGTCATTGCTCCCGGAGATACCCCAATCTTTTGTTTCTTGTTTTGCTCGCAAAATTCTGTCACATACGCATCCACGAAAAGGGGAATATCCTCCCGCCGTTCCCGCAGAGGTGGGACGTCAATCTGAATAACATTCAACCGGTAGTACAGGTCCTGCCGAAAGGTTCCCTTGTCTACTTGTTCTTTGAGATTCCTGTTAGTTGCAGCGAGGATACGCACATCGACCTTGATAGGTTTGGTTCCCCCGACTCGCTCGAATTCCTGCATTTCAATCGCCCTGAGAAGTTTAACCTGGAATTCAGGAGTGGTTTCGCTGATTTCATCGAGAAAGAGTGTGCCGCCGTCAGCGAGTTCAAACCTGCCCGGCTTCTCGCGATATGCATCAGTGAACGCGCCCTTCTCGTGACCGAACAGCTCGCTCTCGAGCAAGGTTGGCGTCAAGGCGCCGCAATTGATAATTATAAACGGCTGATGTTTGCGTGGTGAATTCTGGTGGATCGCTCCCGCAATCAACTCTTTTCCCGTTCCCGATTCCCCCTGTATCAGGACGGTTGATTTTGTTGGCGCCACCATTCGTATCCGCTGAAATATTTTCTGCATAGCTGGTGAATGACCAATGATCTTCTCGAACCCGAATCGTTCGTCTACGGCTTGCCGCAGCGCTATATTTTCTTCCTGTATCTCCTGATGTTCGAAAGCCCGGTCGACTATCATGTTCAACTCGTCAAGGTTGATGGGCTTCAAAATATAATCATACGCACCCGATTTCATCGCTTCCACCGCGCTTTCAACCGTTCCATACCCGGTAAGAACAATTACGCCAACGTCAGGACGATGTTTTTTAATTTTCTTGAGGAATTCCATTCCATCCATACCCGGCATTTTAAGATCTGTAATTACGAGGTGAATATCTTTTTCCTCGACTATTTTCATACCGGTATCAGCGTCGGCTGCAGTAAAAACTTCGTATTTTTTATCAGAGCCTTCGAGTCCCCACTTCATACCCTCGCGGATGTTTCGTTCGTCATCAACTATAAGAATCCGCCGTTTCATTTCTTGCCTTTCTTTTTATGGGTTAATAAGCGCGTAGGTTTGCGGAAAATCGGCAGACGCACCGTGAATTCGGTTCCTTTATCAACATGGCTTAGCACCTCTATTTCACCCTCGTGTTCCTGGATCACCCGGTACACGATAAAGAGTCCCAACCCTGATCCATAATCTTTTGTGGTAAAATAGGGTTCAAAGATTCGATGAATATCGTCTTCGGTCATTCCCTTACCGTTGTCTTCTATCGTAACTGAAATATATGAATCGTGCGAAGAAGTTATCATCTTGATTTCGGGGTTTTCATTGGTAAGAGCCTCGATGCTGTTTTTGATGATATTGAAAAATGACTGGCGTATAAGAGTTTCGTCAGCCTTGATCTCCGGCAAATCAGGTTCGTAATCTCGTTTCAGCTCGATGCCCTTCTCCGCTAATTCCGGTTTGATCGTTTCTATGATCTCATCGAGAATCTTATTGACGTTACAAATCTTGAGTTGCAAACGTAAGGGACGAACCGCAGTCATGAAATCATTTACGATCAAGGTCAACCGTTGTATTTCTTCCTGAATTATATCCAGTGATTCCGTTATATGTTTATATTCCGGAATTTTCTTTTTTAAATGTTTGTCCTTTTGAATTTCGCGCTTGATAAGCTGGGCATGAATATTGAGCGCATTCAAGGGATTCTTGATTTCGTGTGCGATACCTGCGGTTAATGTTGCAAGTGATTCAAGCCTTCTCTGCCGAAATAGCGCTTGCTCACGCTGTTTCGCTTCGCTTATGTCGCTGAGTATAAACACAAATGAGGTGATTTCGTCGGTCTCTTCATCAGACAGGGGAATGACCGTAAAAAGATACGTAGCGTTTCGGGGGAACTCGACCTTGACCTCGCACGTCCCGACTTCACCACGCTCCGGTATTGTGAATTCCCGGATTTTCTTCAGCAAATTCAGGTCTTTTATCACTTCAACTAAGGGAGAGCCAAGCAGGCGCAGATCCGAGCGAATACCAAGCAAGCGATATGCCGAACGGTTCACAAACAGGATTCGCGATTCCATGTCGGTCACGATCAGCCCTTCAACGAGGGAATGGAAGACCCGCTCAAGAAAAGACCGCTCCTCCCAGAGATGTTTGACAAACGCCTCGATTTGATTGCGATCGATTTTTTCAAGGCGTGCAATAAATTTTCCGGCAAAAGTCGTTTCTTTCATTTCTTATCCGTGTTCATAGTATAAACATTTGGCTCATAAGTAGTTATAATAATATTTTTACGCGATCGTCTTCAATGAAATTTCGAAACCACTTTCCATAATTGGTATAAAATATTCCGTAATCAAAGATAACATGAAAGACGCTTAGCTGAGGCAAGGGAATGGTCAGAGTTCTATTTATCTTGAGAAAAGATTGTCAGACCGGATAAGGTTAAATGTATCTCGAGGTTGGAGGATTAAACGACATGAAAAAATTTAGCCCGGAACATGCACGTGCCATAATGGAGTTGATTCAGCAACGCCGTGAAGAAATCATTCGCGATACTGCTACTCTTCTTAGCTTTAAAACCATAAGCTCACGAGACGGTATAGATTCTGAAACCAGGATTGAATTCAAGAAAGCGTTTGACTTCATCGAGGAGTTAAGCCGGCGTCTTGGCTTCGATTTCAGGATGTTGGAAGACAAAGTCGGGATTGTTGAAGTGACGGCGCCTGAAAAGAATAGTGAGACCATTGGGGTCTTACTTCATATCGATGTCATGCCTCCCGGTAAAAGTCAATGGCGGTATCCCCCTTTTGGCGGAAAGGTAGAGGAAGGAAAGATCTGGGGTAGGGGAGCCCAGGATGACAAGGGCCCTATCATTGCGTCTATGTATGGTCTCTGGGCTGCATGTGAAATTGAAGGAAGGGATAAGTTGGCACGCTCATGTCGTCTTATTATCGGTACACAGGAAGAGACCGGAGATTGGGGAGATATCCATTTTTACAAACAAAAAGAAGGCGCGCCTGCCTTCTGTGTTGTTCCGGATGCTGAATTTCCCGTTATTAACGCAGAGAAGGGGATGATAAACGCGGAACTCTCCCTTGAATGGGATGACGATGCTCGGTCAGACACAATCGAGTCGTCTCTGGAATCATTGATTTCGGGCGAGCGGGCTAATATGGTACCTGATCTTGCCACCCTCGTTCTCAAACCACTAAAAGAATCGGCAGCGCAAAAGATAGAAGAACATGTCAAATCGTTTCAGGAAAAACATGAACAGGCGGAACTACAAGTCGAGAATCAGAACGGAGACATCATTATCCAGTTTAAGGGCTCGACTGCTCATGGCAGCAGACCGTTTGAGGGTCATAACGCCGCTTTAGACGCACTACAATTTCTGTTATTTGTAGACGTAGTTCCACCTGAACTTTCCCGCTTTATCGAGTTCGTAAAATCTGCGGGCGAATCTATCTGGGGTGACCGTCTGGGAATAAAAAGCGAACATTATTTTGTCGGAAAAACCACATCCGCACTCGGTATGCTCGGGTTCGATAAGGGAAAAGCGAGTGTGATATTTAACATCAGGAATACCCTCGGCATGTCGGTCAATTCGGTTGAGGAAAAGATTTTGTCCGTTATCGAAACCTTTAAAGACAGCACAGGTGTAGAAATACAATATCAGCGCAAGAGTGCGGGGACTGAGCCGCTTTTCGTCGATCCTCAAAAATTCAAACATTTCATCGATCCTTTACAGTTTGCCTACGAAACGGTAACCGGCAAGGAATCCGAGTTGAAAGCAATCGGTGGCACTACGTTTGCCAAAGCCTTTCCGAGCGCGGTTAGTTTCGGTCCAGTCCTTCTTGATGAGGAGGCAGAAATGGCTCATCAGGTGAATGAACATGTGGCTGTTGATCATCAAATTCGTAACACTCAAATTTATGGTATTGCCATCTGGGGACTGATCGGATCAGCGTGATCATCCGCGCCTTTTCACAAGCGGGATTAAATGCATACAAAATCAGAACTGCGAAAAGAATTCTTACAAAAACGACGTGAAATCCCCTCTGAGATTAAAGAACAATGGGATGCCCGGATCTTTGAGAACCTGCAACGTTTCTCACCGCTGAGAGACGCGCGCTGCATTATGACGTATGTCTCTTTCAATAAAGAAGTAGATACAAGAAGGTTGATCGAATTTCTTCTCTCTCATGGGAAAAGGGTTGCGATACCTCAGACCGACCCTACCGCTCATACCATCGCTCCGGGAGAAATATTCAATCTCGAGGAAGATATATGCCCGGGACCCTTCAAAATCCCGGAACCACCCGTCGAACGATTTCGGCTCGTGGATATTCGAGAAATCCAAATTCACATAGTCCCCGGAATAGTATTTGACTTGAGGGGACACAGGCTCGGGTACAGCGGCGGATTTTACGACCGGTTCCTTGCAACTGTGCCGGAAAATGTTCCTACGGTCGGGCTTGCTTTTGAGTCACAAATCGTTGATTTTTTACCCATAGATCCATGGGATATAAATGTTAAATTCATTGTGAGTGAAAAACGAATAGTCAATTGTGGAGAAGAATCACAATTAAAATAAAGAAAAAATGTTGCGTATTATTTCATAGGGATGGTAAACATAGATTTAGATTTCATGTGCATTAACAGGGGAACAAAGCAAAGATATGGGTAAGATAAAAATCACAAAAAAAGAACTCAAGGAAGACGAAGTAAAGACCTTTTTGGTAAGGGCTTCAACTTATCTCAAAGAAAACTATACAATCGTCATAATCGCTATTGCTGTAATAGTCGTGGCATTTATCGGTTTCAACCTCTACAGGTACAGGCAAAATCTCGTACTTGAAGAATCGAATAAATTGTTCACCTTTGCTATCAATTTATATGAACGAGGTCTGATGACGGAAGAAGAGGCGCAGCGCCGTGAAGAATATCTTCGTGAGGCTATACGTAACTGTGAACAGATTCTTCGCGATTACCCCAACGCAGATATCGCTCCAATCGCACTTTATCTCCAGGGGAATGCATACTACCTTTTAAACGATTTCGATCAATCTATCACAATTTTTCAGCAATACATAGAAACTACTCCGAACAACATCGAGAAGGCAAAAGGGTATGCCGCTCTGGGTTATGCCTTTGAGAACAAATTCTTCTATGAACGTACAGACCAGAGTATCCTTGACCAGGCAATGCGCGCATACGAGCGTGCAATCGACCTTGGCGGAGACTCGTACATTGCGTACGAAGCGATGCTTTCCAAGGCACGATTACTCGAACTCATGGACCAGAAAGAAAAAGCGGTCGAGATTTATGAGAAGGTAATGGCAGACCGAAAACATGTTGTCGAGGATTTTCAAAAGCGCGTTGCGAATCTCAAGGAAAAGGGTATGGATAAAACGCTTGAAGAAGAGATCGTGTATCAAATAAATAATGCACTTCAGCTTTTCACATTTTATAAAAGCGCTGAACTTGAACTCGTAAGACTCGAGGGCAGCAGCCCTGAGCTACCGGACGCGGAAGAAACATTGGTAGCGGAGTGATTCTTTGAAATAATAATGACAGGTGCTTTTGGGGACAGGTGAAATTCCGTACCGGCGGTTAAAGCCCGCGAATGCTTTCGATTAGTCGAAGGGATGGAATCGGTGAAATTCCGGTGCCGACTGTTAAAGTCAGGATGGGAAAAAGTACACCTGCGTTCACTTTATGAAAAACCCCATAAGCGCTATTCTTCTGGGGTTTTTTTATTGAGTACGAGGCTTTTTTTCAAACATGTTTACAGGACTCATAGAAGCGATAGGCAAAGTGACCGGTACAACACTAACATCAGGTGTCCTGCGCCTATCGATTGAACCGGTATCACCTTATCCCGATGACTGGAATCCGGTTATCGGTGAAAGCATAAGCATAGACGGCGTTTGTTTGACCGTTGTGAAGGTCAGCAACAATGAATTTACGGTGGATGTATCGAGTGAGACGCGTAACAAAACTACACTCAATCTTTTGAGAGCGAACGATTACGTCAACATCGAGCGTGCACTAAGGGTAGGCGACCGGTTTGGAGGACACTTTGTCTCCGGTCATGTTGATGGAGTAACCACTTTGCGATCAATCGCACAAATGGGCGATAACCGGCTTCTCGAAGTAAATCTCCAACAAAAATTCTTGAAGCAGGTTATTCTCGAAGGCTCGATTACGCTCGATGGGATAAGTCTCACCATCGCAGAGATCAAACCGCGGTCGTTTACGGTTTCAGTGATTCCTTATACCTATCGCCAAACTACGTTGAGTCGAAAACAACCGGGCAGCCCGCTGAATGTCGAATTGGATATGATCGGTAAATATGTAAGCCGCATGCTTGGTGCACAAGATAGAATAAGTGAAGATTTATTGCGTTCAAGCGGCTTTATGTAAAACTTTATATAAAAGAGGTTAAAATGAATAAAAAGAAGGAAAAACATAGTCGCATAATAGGAGTGAAAGAGGCTCTCGAAGAGTTCAGGATGGGCAAGATGGTCATCATGGTGGATGATGAAGACCGGGAAAACGAAGGCGATTTCGTCATCCCCGCTGAACTCGCTTCTCCTGAAATTATCAATTTCATGATTAAAAAAGGTGGGGGGCTTGTCTGTGTCGCCACGACAACCGAGCGATTGCGGGAGTTGGCTCTTGAACCAATGGTAGGCGACAATACATCACGGGAAGGGACGAATTTCGCTGTTGCCGTTGATGCACACGAAGGGACGACTACAGGTATTTCCGCACATGACCGGGCACGTACTGTCCAGGTATTTACAGATGATGGTGCAACACCAGACGATCTTATAAAACCCGGACATGTGTTCCCGCTTGGAGCCCGTCCCGGCGGTGTCCTACAGCGCGCCGGACATACTGAAGGTGCGGTCGATCTTACCAGAATGGCGGGATTCAAACCTGCTGCCGTGATTTGTGAAATTCTCAATGACGACGGGACTGTGGCGCGGCTGCCTGACCTCATCGAGTGCGCAAAACTCCATGACCTCAAAATTATCACCATCAGGGATATTATTGCGTATCGCCTTCGGACAGAACACCTTGTTAAATGTGTCGTCACGACCAAGCTGCCTAATATGTATGGTCTCTGGGACCTGTATCTTTACGAGCAATCAATTACGGGCGAACTTCATGTAGCAATTGTCATGGGTGACCCTGAGACGTTTCAGCACAGTGAAGAGGGTATTCTGGTGAGGGTGCATTCCCAGTGTTTTACCGGCGATACACTGGGTTCACTCCGCTGCGATTGCGGCCCGCAGCTTCATAAGGCAATGGAGATGATCGGCAGAGAAGGTAGGGGAGTCGTTCTCTACCTCGGACAGGAGGGACGCGGCATAGGGTTGAAACACAAAATCCTTGCATATAAACTCCAGGACCACGGCAGAGATACGGTTGAAGCAAATGAGGAACTGGGCTTCAAGGCTGACCTGCGCGAATATGGTACCGGCGCTCAAATTCTTGTCGATCTCGGGCTGAAAAAAATTCGGTTGCTCACCAACAATCCCAGAAAAATTATCGGAATTGCAGGATATGGCCTGGAAGTCGTAAAGCGCGAGCCTCTTGTCGTGGGCACTCATGCCTTTAATATTGAATATATACGCACAAAAAAGGAGAAGATGGGACATATCATCGACGATGTGCTTTTAAATAAAACCATAGAGGAGGATTCATAAGATGGTTAAGAAGCTTGAAGGAACGTTTACCGGCAAAGGCTTGAAGTTCGGCATTGTGATCAGCCGATTCAATGATTTTATCAGCTCGAAACTTCTTGAAGGGGCGTTGGATTGCCTGAGAAGACACGAGGTGAAGGATGACGATGTAACAGTATGCTGGGTTCCAGGTTCATGGGAAATGCCCCTAATTGTCCAGGAGATGTCATCGTCAGGGAAAGTCAATGCCATAATCGCGCTTGGTGCGGTTATTCGTGGTGCAACCGATCATTATCAGTACGTGGCTGCTGAAACGACTAAGGGATTAGCGCAGACGTCACTCAAGACCGGTGTGCCCGTCTCGTTTGGTGTCCTTACAACCGATACCATCGAGCAGGCTATCGAGCGCGCAGGCACCAAAGCCGGAAATAAGGGATTCGACGCCGCTCTTGCTTCAATTGAGATGGCTAATCTGCTCAAGCAGATAAAAGCGAAATAAATTTCTCCAGAGGGGCTTCATTTATGAGTGATGAGAAATATCACTATCCGGCGGTCACGGTCGATATACTCCTTATTGGATACGACGATCGCGATTTGAAGATTTTGCTCATTGAACGCAAGAATCCTCCTTTTCAAGGACATTGGGCGTTTCCGGGCGGTTTCATCGAGATTGGCGAATGTCTTGTCGAGAGTGCAGTACGTGAAATGCACGAGGAAACCAGTGTCGAGTTGAATCCTTCAGAAGTGAAACAATTTTTCACTGCGGGCGATCCAGGTCGAGATCCCCGTGGTCGGACGATCTCCGTCTGCTACCTGGCGTTTTGTCGTTCGGACAATGTGAACCCGCAGGCTGCTGATGACGCCCGCTCTCTGCAATGGTTTAATATATCAGAGCCGCCTCCTCTCGCCTTCGATCACCAAGCTATACTGCAGATTGCGCGTCAAAGCATGAAAGAACGCTTACTGCTCACACCTTCCGATATGCTTCGCAAACTACTTCCTGCTACCTTTACCCTGCCCCAGTTCCAACGCTTGATCGAACTTATCACGGGAGCAACGCTGAATACTGAACAGCTGGATAAACTCGCGGGACCTGAAGGGTATATCAAACCTGTAGCGGGAAAAACGGGAGCAGAATCTCTTTTTGAATTTACGGAAGGGAAAGCACACGAAGCAGGCCTTCTCTTGTTTCTCACAATGTCCGTCTTGGACCTTGGAGTGCTCGGGTTACTGTTTAATCCTTTCTCAAAATAAAAGGAAAAATTATTCTTACATTGCGCTCTCACTTCGAATACCTTCCCTGGCGAATCGCAGGCCCGGATGGCGGAGCAGGAACCTTTGATACCCAAACACGGCGGATATCGGAATCTCAAGAGTTTTCAGCTGGCGCAGCTGGTGTATGATGTCACGGTACGGTTCTGTGATCGCTATATCGACAGGCGAAGCCGGACGCACGACCAGATGGTGCAGGCGGCGCGTTCAGGTGTGCAGAACATCGCCGAGGGAAGCCAGGCTTCGGGCACCTCGAAGAAGATGGAATTGAAGCTAACGAACATAGCGCGTGCGAGCCTTGAAGAGCTGCGGTTTGACTATGAAGATTTTCTGCGCCAGCGGGGACTGCCTATCCTGCCGCCTGAACATCCGGCACTGATGCGCTTTAAGAAGAAACGCTGCTCAACTCTCGAAGAAGTTCGTGCCTGGATGGAAGAGGAACAGTATATTTCACAGAAGAATCGCAAAAAGGCTCACAGACACACACGTACTATCACAGACAATCTCGATGATTCAAATAAAGATTCGTCAGTGCCGGTAAGCGCTGGTCAGTGTCAGTCTCTGACTTCTTCAGCGCTGGCGGCTAACGCCGCACTATCGCTGCTCAATATATGCTGTTATCTCCTCGACCGCCAGATCGCGGCTCAGGCGGAATCGTTCGAGAAACAGGGCGGGTTCACCGAGCGGTTGTACCGAACCCAAACATCGAGGAGACGGGCTGAATGACGACGAAGTCGCCTTCTACGACGCGCTTGCAGATAACAAACGCCCACGGTACATTATGGGCGACAAAAAACTCAGGGTTCTTGCAAAAGAGCTGATTGAGCGCGTTAGAAAAAGCGTGACCATTGATTGGCAAATAAGGAAAAGCGTCAGGACAAAGGGCCGCGTTATGGCAAAACGAATCGTGCGCAAATACGGATACCCTCCCGATATGCAACAACGCGCCACGGAGCTGGTTTTTGAACAAGCCGAAATCCTTTGCGACGTATGGATAGAGTAGGAATGGAATTTCATCTTTTTAACTGCATACAGGAGTGCCGATAGACTTGATGCTATAAGCAGGAGAAAAAAGCAATTGCTCGTTTATTGTGGGGGGCAAAAAACGCGCTGAATAGGCCTTTGGTAGATTAAGGATTATTCCCCGATTATTTTGATAATGACGCGTTTGCGGCGTCGGCCGTCGAACTCGGCGTAAAACACCTGCTGCCAGGGACCCAGATCGAGTTTCCCGTCAGTGACCGGCAAGATAACCTGGTGATGCATAACGAGATTTTTCAGGTGCGCGTCTCCGTTGACTTCTCCAGTCCGGTGGTGTTCATAGTCTTTACCTGATGGCGCTAAACCCTCCAGCCATTCGTCAATGTCATGGATCAAGCCTTGTTCGTTGTCATTAACGTATACCGCAGCAGTGATGTGCATGGCGGATACGAGTACGAATCCTTCCTGTATTGCGCTCTTTTTCAATGCGGTCTCAACTTTAGGCGTTATATTGATGTACTCTCTACGGTTCGGAGTATTGAACCATAAATAATCCGTATAAGATTTCATTATATCCTCCTTAATTTTATGGCATTATAGAAATATACATCTCGTTATAAAACAGGAAAAGGTGCATGTCAAAAGAAGAGGTGTCCACCTGTTCGTAATAGTCTGCTAAATTGTCCAATCTTTTGTGACGTGCATCATGAACAACGTCAGCGGTGAGATTAATATAAAAGAGATTTCATTTGTAACGCTGTTTTGTTAGGATTTAAAGTATCTAAAACGGATGGAATCGTGAGAACTCAATGCGGCGATTGATAGCATTCATAATTTTTCTGGGGATACTTGGTCTCGTGCTTTACAAGGTCAAGGAAGTACAACGAACGAAGAGTTTGGAAATGGAGAAAGCCGCGCAGGAACACTTTGAACGACAAATCGAATTCGATATAGCGGAAGCCGATGAAGGATCAACTATTCCCTTGAGCGCGAGACAGATGCCGTTCACCACTGAAACGTTAACGCTCGCTCCTGATCGGGAGAAGCACTTGTGGGATGACCTTTCAACCCCGACTGAGATTTTGACTACTGGTGCGGGAGAAATTCGAGGCAGGGTTCTCGAACCCGACGAAAAACCGATTCCCGACGCAGAGATTTTTCTCCTTGCTTACCGCGCTGAAAAAGAGGTGTTCACCCAACGGGTGTTGAGCGATGATGCCGGCGAGTATGCATTCACAATGCTACCCGGCGGAGCGTACGAATTACGCGCCTTTCATTCCTATTACGCCCCTACAGCAAAAACCGGTATTCAGCTCGAGCCTGATCAAATGCTCGAAGACATCGATATTATTTTATCGGCAGGGCTGTCATTGACCGGTCGAGTGGTGGATGCGCAGAAAAAGCCCATCAGTCGAGCTGATGTTTCGGTAGATAAAAAAATAACACGAATAGGACCCACGCGAAATATTCCTGTAACGGTTACGTTTAAATGCGCTGAAGATATTTCCGGCGTGGATGGTTCATTTACGCTTGAGCAGATTCCACCGGGTGATATTATTTTATTCGCCCGAAAAATTGGGTATACCGAAACAACTCTACCATTAACCATTTCGGAAAATGCCACGCCCTCTCCTCTTACGCTTATTTTGAAGGAGGCGGCTGAAATTGGGGGGATAGTTGTCGATTCTGAGGATGTTCCCATTAAAGGTGCGGAGATAAAGGCGGTGAGTTACACTACCATCGATGGCGCCACACATGATATATCCGATGATAAGGCGCTCGTGACAGTAACAGACGAAAACGGGCGTTTTATTTTGACCGAAGCGCTATCAGGCGCCATGTACACACTCAAGGTAAAGGCGGTGGATTTCCCGGAGACGCTATTTCCCGGAATCAAGAGTTCGACCGATTCGAATAAATTGGTGCTTCATTCCGGCGGTTCCATAATGGGGAACGTAACGTTTCTTGCTGACGGTAAACCAGCATCAGGGATACGAGTCCTGGCGAAAAGGAAGGATGAACGGTCACCTTTTTCAGCTGCATCACATACCCTCGAAAGCGGTCAATATACACTCAACGATCTTCCGGCAGGTACTTATGATGTCGGTATCGACTCCGACACGTTTACATCAACCGAACAAAAAAATATAAAGTTGGAGACCAACAAGAATATTGGAGGAGTTGATTTTACTATATATCCGGGATTGCAGATAGAGGGTGAGGTCGTCGATTATATCAGTAAAACCGGAATAGCAGGAGCCGTGGTGTATCTCGAGGGTGAGGTATCGGGAGGAGGAAGCCGAAAAGAGAAAGTCCCCTCGTCCAATGATGGCAGGTTTGTATTTACAAATCTTCCGGAAGGCTTGTACGAGTTGTATGCGGAGGCTGAAGGTTATCTGTCACGCAAAGCCAAAGATGACCGCAAAGAGATCTTACTTAAGGTTGGTGAAGAGGGTTATTTCATAAACATTGTGCTCTATCGCGGGGGCGAGATAACGGGTGTTGTTCGCACCCCGGATCATGCACCTGTGGATTTTGCGTATGTTCATGCGTTTCAGCCACGTGGCGCTCGCGGACGTATTGACACAAAAAATCTTCACACCACAACCGGCGTAGCAGGGACGTTTTCACTTTCCGGGATTGACGTGAGCAGCGCGGTCGAACTGGTCGTCAGCGCTCAGGTGGATGGTTTCGCACCCGCGGTTAGCGAGCCTATACTCCTTACTCCCGCCTATCCGAGTACTAATGTAACCGTAACTCTACCCAAAAGTGCTGCTATCAAAGGAAAGGTGCTCGAGGGGAAGAGTGAAGGAGCTCCGCTTTCCGATGTACATATTTCATTGTATAATCAAACATTTGCGGGTGATGGACTTTATAAAAAGCCTGAAACAAGATCGGATGCCGGCGGGAAATTCTTCTTCTCTAATCTTACACCCGGGAATATTACCTTATCTGTCCAGAAACAAGGCTATGTTAACGCATCCAAATCCGTCACAATCGATGAAGGAGAAACGCAGGAAGTTGAAATCATTATGCATCCCGGATTTAGTATTGCCGGTTCGGTTTACGACGATCTCGGTCAACCTCTTGAAGATGTTCAGGTGACTGCACGACCGGAGGCTGAAGCGATTGGTACCGCATCGGCAAAAACAAATGCGCTCGGTGTTTTTCTCATTACCAAGATTGGTGAAGGCACCTATACATTGGATGCACAATTCAAGAAAAGCACACCTCAAGGGACACAGTCCTATAGACGCCGGATCAGGAATGTACCCTCAGGAACAGATGGTGTTCAAATCATTTTTCCCCTTAACGCTGAATTGACAGGAAGAGTCTACGATGCGGTTACAAACGACCCCATAGAGGGTTTTTCGGTTCGAGGAAAAGGCACGGTTGAGTTAGATAATGAAGGGAACACTACCAATTTTCGTATTGCCACTAAAAAATATTTCGAGACAAGCGGCGAGTTTTCATGTGAATCCCTGCCCACAGGCGAGTATGAACTTACCTTTGAAGGAGCCGGTTTTATCCCTCGATCTCAAGCAGGCATATCTATCAAATCGCCGGGGAAAAAGGATCTGGGAACCATTATCCTTTACAGGGGAGGGACTATCACCGGAAGTATTTTATCTGACCTTACGGAAGAACCGGTGAGCCGTGTAAAAGGGACACTCGACAAAGGTCCCTCGCGAGTTGCGTATAGCAATGCCGATGGACGAATCACATTTGGAAATCTCGAGGATGGTATATATGTTCTTACGCTAACGCATCGTCATTACATCGAGAGAACAATTCCGGATATTGTGGTAACTGTCGAGGAGATCACCGATCTTGGCATGGTGTATCTTGAACCGGGCGCGACTATAGATGGAAAGGTCAAGGATGTCGAGGGCAATGCCATGGATGGTGTTCAGATCGAAGTCCGCTCGCAAGAAAAAACCCATAAGGCAACGACGGACAACTTTGGCTATTACATCGTAGATGGAGTGAAACAGGGAACTGTTGAGGTCGTCGCATCAAAGACCGTTCAAGAACTTGAACTCCTGAAGACGAAAACCATAGAAGTATCGCCGGACATACACTACGAAGTGAATTTTACTTTCGATTTGGTCAATTCTCTTGAAGGAGTTCTCATTGCCGATCAATACTTACTGGCGAACCCCACAATCCATCTCTATTATATAGGGGAAGGGATGCAAATCAGCGAAGAGATGAAGTGGACTATCAGTCCGAGAGTTGATCTTACTTTTGGAGTGGAGAGCATGATGAAGGGGAAATATTTTTTCATTGCTGAGGGGAAACCTGTCGAGAGTTTTGAACCTGTTCGCTTGCTTCCTATCACACGTGGTTATCAATTAGTAAACCTTTCCGGGGCTGTATTTGATGTAAGGGTATATTTCGGCAATGCATCAGTGAGCGGTGTGGTGATTCGGGAACCCTCGGGTATCCCCCAAAAAAATGCAAAGATTACGCTTGCCCGGGAACCCGAAGTCCGGATAAAAACCCCTGCCACATTCGACAAATTTGCGTTTACGACGACGAGCGAATCTAATGGTGAGTTCTTTCTATATCCTTTGCCTGCGGGAGATTACGATCTTTATCTTGACTCAACATTCAAGCAACAGGTTTATGTAACTGACGGGCAGAAAATTTCCGGGCTTATAATAACAGCGAATCAATAATCATTTCGTAGACTTTATTTTTTATCGATTGAATCTTCCCGCGGTTTCAATTTCAGGTTGAGATTACTGTTTCACCTCTCATAATATGTGGTTATCCCATGAAGAAACATAGGATACAAAGCGGATGTCTCAATAAAGATGGGCAGGTTGGAATTACATATAACGTGCGATAGGGCGGCCGTACTTAAATCTATCCTTACACGTTGCGAGGGATTTATGAAGAAAGGCGTGTTTGACGGATTCATGGTGATAGTGCCGACCAATAGGTGGGCACGCGAGATACGCCGGTTATTGCTTGAACGATCCCGGGAAAAGGTTGTTTCCGCTCCGTTAATATTTGGATTCAATCGCGCCATTGAGCTGCTCTACTCGCGCCTTCATGATAATTCTTTATGTGAAATTCCCCAAGCAGAAAGACTTTTGCTTATCTATTCGATTTCGCAGAATGTTTTATCCGATTTGCCTGATAAGAATCATCCGCTATTTCGTATTCCTCTTGAGCGGCTTACAGGCGTTGTCGATACAACCATTCAAAAGATTAAGAAGGAAGGGTACACGCCGGAATCTTTCTCAAGCGCCTTGAGAATCGATCCGGTTGAGACACCCGACTTGAAACTTCTATTTCTTCTGCGGTGTTTTACTTCGTATGAAGAAAGGCTGCGCAATTATGGGTGTATAGATTTTTCAGGTAAAGTCATGGAAGTATGCAGGCTTGTAAATGAAGAGTCTGAAAATCTTGCATCCGCGTTTCCACGCTTAGATTACCTCGCAGTATTCGGCTTCGATATGTATTCTAGAACGATGTACGATCTTTTAGAACGCTTGTCTTCAGCCCTTAATCTGACAACCGTTGTGCTTGAATCCGATCAAACCCGACCATGGGTGTTTGAGCATCTGAGCGAACCCGAACAGATAATATCGGATTTTGCCGATGAAGTATTTGTCCACCAAGGCAAGAGCGCCGATTTACCTCTGGAAAAAATAAGTCGGGATTTCTTTCGACAACCGCGCGACGTGTCGCCTGATGCACAGGTCAAAGAATCTTGTATCGGAATCATTGAAGGTAAGGATCCTTCAGACGAGGTCGATAAAATTTGCCGATGGATTAAGGATTTAGTCTTATGCAATCCTGATACCGACCTGGAGAAGATCTGCCTTTGTTTTCCAAATCTCGAAGACTACATTCCAATCATACACAGGAGTTTTCTCAGTTATGGGATTCCCTTTTCTTTTTCCATGAAACCAGGTTTGTTGGAGAGTCTTTATTCTCATACCGTTTTATCCCTTGTAGACATGGTCGCAAGTAATTATGAACGTCCTGCAATGTTACAGTTTTTCAGAAGCCCCTATATCGGCACGTTTGGCGACATTGATCCCCAAAATGTCGTATCTATCGACAGTGGACTTTTGAACGATCTTGCGAATCAATATGGTATTGTTGACGGAAAGGAATCCTGGTTGGAAGCCCTGACCATGGAAGCACAGATTCTCACAAGGCTTGCAGGTGGCGAAGAAGGAGTGTCTGAGCAGGAAAGCGAGCTCGATTATCCCGCCCTCAGCCCTCAACGTGCGAAGAAGCGCCTGGATTTACTCCGCGACATCGAGGGAAAACTTCGCATTCTTTTTGACAAACTCTCTCAATTCGAACAACCTCAAACACTTGAGTATTTATCCCGTAAGATTCGTAATCTTGTTGAAGAATTCGGATTCGAGCAGGCGGTTCTCGATTATTGGGAAAATGAAATCAAGAACCCCGGCGGACCGAACATCCCCTCCGATATAATAGCCAGGGAATATTTAGCCCTCGATGGTGTCCAGAATGCATTCGCATTGCTTGAAGAATCATCACATTTCTTTTCAAGCGATGCTACTTTTTCGATACAGGAACTAAATCGGCTTCTTGAGCCTGTAATGGATTCAATCACGTTGAATATACCGACGAAGGGATCGCGGGGGGTGCAAATCCTCGGAAAACTCGAACCACGCGGGGTGTCCTTTGATTATATTATATTCGGTGGGTTGAATGAAGGGCGGTTTCCAAGACCCTTAAAGCCCGATCCCTTTTTATCCGAAGAACGTAGAAATAAACTTCATTTCGTACCAAAAGGGGAGCACGTCCTGTCCAAGGACCTTTTCATTTTTTATTCTCTGCTGCGGCAGGCTGGGAAAAAATTTATTTGCACCTACCCCGGAAGCGCCGATGATAAGTTGTTGCTACCTTCGCTTGTTATCGAAGAACTCAAACAAATTACCACGTGCGAGGTTATTGTATTAAAGCCTGAAACCGATTTTTTTACGCTGAAAGGGATACATACTCATTTATCCCGCAAGATAAGGTCCCACGTTCTCAACTCTGAGTCTGAAAAGATGATTCCATCTATAGACGATGTGGAACTCACTCTTTTACCTGATGACGTCACATCACAAGCCCGGGCGGGTGTAACCTTGAATTTAACACGCAACCTTCTTCATTCTGTGTCTGAGTATGAGGGATTCCTTAAGGACGAAAAGAACATTGCATGCTTGAAAAGGTATGGAGCCGAAGCCATATCTGTATCCCAGATGGAGCAATACGGAAGATGTCCATTCGAATTTTTTTGTTCGAGGATATTGGGAATCGAAGAATTACCGGAATTTGAAGATGAAATGTCTCCGCTCGACCGAGGAAAACTTGTCCACCGTATCCTTTACCGGTTTTATTCCCGGATGAAAGAAGAAGGAAGAATTCCCATAGATACAGATAAAAAAATGGCTGAATCGTTCGATACAATTTCCGCGATTGCACAAACCGAAACAGTCAAGTTCAGCTATAAGGGTATTTTCTGGGAGATCGAAAAAGAGAATCTTTTCGGGAACCCTGAGAAGAAGATTAAGGGTTTGCTGAAAGTTTTTTTAGAATTAGAACGCCGTCGCTACGATTCACCTGCCGCGGCAGAGTTTGTGCCCGCCTTTTTTGAAGTCTCTTTTGGCGGGTTACCTTTTTCCAGCGCTACCGACACTATTTCACGGAAAGAGCCGTTACTATTAACGAGTGATGATATTACGCTGAGAATCCGTGGGCGTATCGATAGGGTGGACCTCTCCAAGGATGCATTTATCGTGTTCGATTACAAAACTTCGACACAAAAACCGACTCTTAAAGACCTTGAAAAAGGACAGTCCATGCAATTGCCGGTTTATCTGCTTGCCTGTGAGGAACTTCTTCACAGCCACACCGGCAAGAAATTCAAAATGTTGGGATCGCTTTATTATATGGTGCGTAACGAGGCGGATTGTAAGATTGAGAATTTCCTTTCCCTGAAAGGCGAAGATACTGATGAGGATAAGAAGACTATTATAAAGGAGATCATAGGAAGGAATGTCCGAGCAGGATTTTACGATGACCTTGACGCATGGCTCGATCAGGCAAAACAGCATATGATAAACCATATACGCGGTATACGAGGTGGACTATTTTCGCCCGGAGAGAGAGATGTTTTCAGAATGTGCGGGCACTGCCCGTTTCGGCGCATTTGTTCCGCGGTATTGAGCGCTCGAAAACTGACAGGAAATCAACCATGATACACATGTCCGAATGGCATAGATTGGCGGCGCTTCTTAGCCGCAAGATGACACTCAACGAGGCGCAAGAGCAGGCGCTTACCTCTACGCATAATGTATCCATACTTGCTGCAGCCGGGTCGGGTAAGACAAGGATCTTGACTACTCGCTATCTCCTTCATTTACTTGCTGAGCCGGAGATTCGTCCCGAGAATATCGTTGCTATCACCTTTACGGATAATGCAGCGGCAGAAATGCGCAGACGTATCCGCGAGTATATTGACAGCTTGATTATGGACGAAGAATTTTGCGATTACGCCCCACGGCTCGAGGAGATCAAGCTATGGCTTTCTATGGCGAATATAAGTACTATTCATTCTTTTTGTCTTTCTATCTTATCGAGATACTCGATTGACGCTGCAATAGTTCCGGGATTTACCACCATTACGGAAACCAGCCAGCACGTGCTTTTCAGCGAGCTGGTTGATCTTATTCTGCGCGAAATTAATGAGGGCGATATAGAGTGTCTGAGTTATGAAGAGCGCCTTGACCTGGCTCGCCACTTATCAGGCAAACGTCTTGGTGAAATTATCCTGAAGATTCTTCAACATCGGGCTAAAATCGTAAATATTATGGATACCCTTGAACAAAGAGCCGCCGAGGTACTGGAGATCGAACACACCGACAAGGATAAAATATCGTTGGAATTTGAATTATACATTACCGGTTTGGTCGCACGTGTTATAAGACACGCTTTCACGAAATATCATCAGCTGAAGGAGCAGGATCTTTTACTCGATTTTGACGATCTTCTTATCAATTGCGATGCGTTACTTGCTGAACGTCCGGATATAACCAATGCGCTCGCTCGCACATTTCGTTATTTCCTCGTCGATGAGTTCCAGGATACAAATCCATTGCAATGGAAGATAATTAGACGGTTGAGCGCGGCTCGAGACGATAGATTGAATCCTGATAAGGTCTTCATCGTCGGAGATCCGAAGCAATCAATCTATGGGTTTCGCGATGCTGACGTTCGTATCTTTTATCAAGCGTGTGACGATATCCGGCGCAGTCTGGATGAAAAGAGTGAAGAGACACAAATTATAATGAATAAGAATTATCGTGCCCGGCAATGCCTCATCGATTTTACGAATTTCCTCTTTTCCCGCGTTATGAGTGGAGATACGTCAGCGGAGCGCTCTTCGTTTGAAGTCGAGTATCAACCACTTGTCAAGGGCGTTCCCGATAAGGACGCCTCCCCAGGACGTGTCGAATTCATCTTCGCCGTCACCGATACTACGCAGCAAGAAAATCTCGATATGGATAAGTCAGAGAAAGAGATCGAGTTGATCACGCGCAAAATAGTGCAACTGATAAATGCTTCCGAGTCACCATATACCTTCGGGGATATTGCCATTTTGTTGCGCTGGAAGACACACCTTGTCGATCTTGAGACCTCGCTGCGACAACACAACATACCTTACGTAACAGTAGGGGGGATAGGGTTTTACCAGCGTCAAGAAATCTGGGATATCTATAATCTTTTGTCGTTTCTATTAAACCAGAATGATGACATAGCGTTGGTGGGTGTTTTGCGTTCTCCCCTTTTCGCGTTTTCCGATGATTTGCTCTATAAGATAGCCCGACTGGGGAATAAGGAGACCACTTTCTGGAATCGGCTTGTTTCGTATTCACCAGATTCGCCTGACTCCGGGGAATTAAACCCTGAGGAGGACGACCGTGTCAGATTCGCACTCTCTTCGCTCAAACACTGGATTCGCAGGGCTCCCCAGCTTGATCCCGTCATCTTGCTCGATGAAATTTGTGAGCGCACCGGCTATCTTGTTAGTCAAGGTTCGCTTCCCTTTGGCAAATATTTACTTGCCAACATAGCCAAAATGTATGATATGGCACAACGAAGCCGTTCTATCGCTGAATTTGGAGAAAGTCTTACACTTTATATCCAACAAGAGGTTCGTGAAGCAGAAGCACAACCTGAATTGACTGAAGAAAACGCTGTTAAGTTAATGACCATTCATCGTGCAAAAGGTCTTGAGTTTCCCGTTGTGTTTCTGCCGTTTCTCGAAAAAAAGTTTTCGGGATATAAGCGCGACTCTATTCGTATTGATGAAGAAATCGGTGTTGGATACAAAATCCGTAATCCCTCGAAACAAATGACGTTTGACGATTCGGTCCTGTATCGTGTCATAAACGAACGAGAGGAGGAGCGTGTTTTAGCCGAAGAGAAGCGTCTCTTATACGTAGCCTGCACTCGTGCAGAGGAACATTTGATACTCTGCGCATCCTATGATCTCAAGTCACTGAAATCGAAAAAAAGTTCAAAAAACTCACTACCCGAGACACCGAAATCAGCGCTGGATTTGTTCTGTCATTCCTTTGATATCCCAACGGTTCAACTTACTGACATGGACACGATTTCATTTACCGGCGACATTCAAAATTGGGACCTTCCGGTTATTCATGAAATAGAAGAATCCGATATTGGAGTCTATGAATCATCACTCACAGAACCTGAAATTGATATAGGACAAGAGGAAGTAAAAAAATATCGTGCTCCTCTTTCCCGCCCTTCCAGGGAACTTACTATCAGCGTAACCGACATCAAGCGTTTTATTTATGAACCTGCGCTCATGAAGGAAGCGTTGAAAGAGCCTT
>CAZSMK010000103.1:0-23589 GCA_964608095.1 uncultured Candidatus Sumerlaeota bacterium
GTTGATTCCTCTTATGCCTTAGAAAACCCTGATTCGCCGCAGGCGAATCACTAGCTTATTTTGGAACGGCAAATGTCCAGCTTTCGCTGAACCAGTACAGTTTGGGATTTCGCTGAAACCAATCCATTTAACCCAGAAGGTGCGAGCTGGGTATCGGGGATTGAGGATTTACCAGCAGGATTAAGAGATGCAACTTCTGGTCCTCAAGCAACGGTTGTTAGGGGTTCTGCTACAGCGCTACGCTGGCCCGATGTTAGTTTTGATGCAATAATTACGGATCCACCATATTATGATAATGTATCATATTCAAACCTTTCCGACTTTTTCTATGTCTGGCTAAAACGTACAATAGGTCATCTCTTTCCAGAGCATTTCTCTACCATATTAACCCCCAAAAAATATGAAGCAGTAGCAGAGGCCTCTCGGCATGGTCATTCTAAAAAGAATGCCCTATCTTTTTATGAGGAGACGATGGCGCAATCTTTCAAAGAGGCATACAGAGTGCTTAAGTCGACTTGCGAAATGGTTGTCGTATATGCCCATAAAACGACATTGGGTTGGTCAACCCTTGTAGATTCTCTTCGTAAAGCAGGCTTCACTATAACCGAGGCATGGCCTTTGGACACGGAGAAAGCAGGGCGATTGCTTGCACAGAATACAGCTGCTCTCGCTTCCAGTATCTTTCTTGTCGCCCGAAAGCAGGAAGGATCATCTACTGGGTCCTACGATGTTGACGTTCGACCTGAACTGGAACAGATCGTCCGCGAGAGGGTAGATACACTCTGGAAGATGGGAATCACAGGAGCTGACTTGGTAATCGCTGCTGTGGGAGCAGGATTGCGTGCTTTTACACGGTTCTCCCGGGTCGAGTACGCAAACGGCGAAGAGGTACAATCCGAAAAATTCCTGGCAGAGGTGGAAGGGGTTGTGCTCGAGACGCTACTCGAGAAAATTTTCGGCATGACCGGGAGTAGAATTTCTGCTGTCGATGGTGCATCCCGATTCTATATACTCTGGCGTTATACTTACAAAGCAGCAGAGATGGACGCAGGCGAGGCAATTGTGTTCACCTACGGTCAGAACGTCGAGCTGGATGGTCAGAACGGGCTTTGCATGGGTAGCCGTCCCCTTATCGAAAAGAAAAAAGGGAAATACCGCCTGCTTGATTTTACAGAGCGAGGCAAAAATGAGAAATTGGGTATCCCCAAAGACGATGGTACCCCTGCGCCCCTCATCGACATCTTACACCGTATCCTCTGGCTTATTGAATATGAACCCCGAAATCTCAATCATTTCCTTGATGAAGTTCGTCCCGATAGTGAACGTCTTCGACTTGTCGCACAAGCGCTTTCAGGAACTGCATTGGAGGGAAAAAAGACGGATGGGGTAGACCGTTTTGTATCATCGACGCCACCGGAACAAGCGGCACTCAAAAAACTCATGGCAAATTGGCGGGCGCTTATCGAACAACGTCTTGCCCCTAAAAAGGACACCTTTTTATAAGAAATTCTCCGGGAGGTACGATCAGTGAGTACACATATGTTGAGACCATGGACGGATTTGGTGAAGCTCCATCCCGATGTTGAATCGGGAGCACTCACCGAGGCAACTTTTGCCATAGACCTCGGCGCAATTGCCGCCAACGATCCTGATACTCCAATTGTCAACCGCGACCCTGAGGCTTTTTTCAGGGCGACATATCTCACTTCCGACTTACGTAAACTCCTTGAAGAGGTTCTCGCCTCATTGTCGGGGAAACAAGGATATAACCGCGTCTTGAAGCTTCGTACGCCGTTTGGTGGAGGTAAATCACATACACTGGCAACGCTCCTCCATGCAGCAAGAAATCGTAAAGCCCTTGATATCATCCCGGAAGGAAAGAAATTTCCACATCCTAAAGATGTGTCTGTTGCTGTTTTCGACGGTGAAAAATTCGATGCGCGTAACGGAAAAATGCTCGAAGACAGTCGGACCATACACACTATGTGGGGTTGGATTGCATGGCAGTTTGGAGAAGATAAATACGCGTTAATTGAGGGGCACGATAAGGATAAGGTATCTCCCGGAGGCGATATAATAAAGGAGATACTCAAGGGGGAACCCAAACTGATTCTATTGGATGAAGTCCTGAAATACATGGAAAGCGCTGCAGCAGTGAGTGTACTCGATTCTACATTGCAACGTCAGGCGAAAAATTTCTTTCAGAATTTGACAGTCGAGGTTGCCGGAAGTCGTAATGCCGCACTTGTATATTCATTGACCTGGAGTGCCCGGGAAGCCCTCGGTAATATTGGTTTGCTTGCCGAGATCGATAAGCTTGCAGCACGGGTCGATCAGTTGAGAGAACCCGTTTCAGGGGATGAAGTGCTCCCTGTTCTTCAGCGACGGCTTCTGGGGAGTAAACCCGATCCTGCAATCACCACATCCGTAGCTATCGGATACCAGGAAGTTGTGACGAATATGCAGCGAGCATATGCTGAAACAGTATCCGAGCGTCAGCAAGCGGAGGAGGAGGGAAACGCCCTGCGAGATCGGCTCCGCTCAGCGTATCCGTTTCATCCCGCACTTATAGACATAATGCGTGAACGATGGTCCTCGATCGATGCCTTTCAGAGAACTCGCGGTTCGTTGAGATTTTTGGCTTCATGTTTATATTCTATCAGGAAAAATGGTAATGCCAAACCGTTACTCGGACCGGGGGATGTTCCTTTGAATGACATTGAAGTTCGGATGAAGATGCTCAAGGAATTGGGTGTACAAAACGATTACGATCCCGTAATCACAGCGGATATAGATGGACCCAATGCTCGGGCTAAACGTATTGATGAGAGATTATCAAAAGAGACACCGTCGTTTGGGAATGTGAAACCAGCGACCAGGATTGCCACGGCAATACTTTTGTACTCATTCGGGGGACTCAGACGCAAAGGGGCGGAAGATGAGGAAATATTGCCACCCGGAGTTACTGAAAATGAACTTCTTGCCTCATGTGTTGGCCCTGATCTTGACCATATCACAGCAACCGCAGTACTTTCCGAACTTCGGAATACGTGTCTTTATTTACACTATGACGGTGTTCGCTACTGCTTCAAGAAAGACCCCAATGTCACGAAACTGATTGAAGATGCAGAACAGACCATAGCGCGTGAGGATGCCCAAGCAGGGACGCATGGAGTCGTCCGGGAAAAAATCGAAGAAATGCTGAATGCCCGGTTGGCAGGACACCACACTGCTGTCGTCTGGCCTCGTAAGAGTCAGGATATTCCGGATGAGGACCCTCGATTTCTCGTGGCATATTTACCTCTTGAATTCGCTGCAGAGAGCAAAGATGCCCAGGAGCGATTGGCAAAAGAAATGCTTTCCAACTACGGCGATCGCCCGAGACGATTCAGGAATGGTCTTGGATTGGCTATTCCAGAAAAGAGACAAATTGAATCTTTGCGACGCGCGGTCAGATACCTGCTTTCCATTGAGCGGGTTGAAGGGAAAAAACATCAGCTACGGCTCGCAAAGGACCAGATTGACCAGCTCAAGGAAAGAAAACGTACAGAGGGATCTGCAGCTGAAGCTTGTTTTCGAGATTTGTATACTGATATATGGCTTCCACGAATAGAAAACGGTGAGCTGGATATAGAAAAGATCGAGCGTGGCGGTCGACCACTTCAAGCAAGCGGTATGCATGAGAGAATAATGGAACTTCTTACTGCGGTAGGAACGCCACGCATACATGGCTCAGTTACACCGCGTAAGATAGCGGAAAGAGTTAAACTTGGGGAGATTCCCGCGGGTGATGAAAATGTAATTATGGGGGTCAGGACTTGTGATGTGCTTGAATCATTTTTTCGTGACATTGCTCCTCCACGTTTGGAATCAGCAGCGGCTCTACGTAAGGGAATTGCTCGTGGGATAGCAGAAAATACCTTTGCCTATATAAGTGGAATAAAACCTGTACTCGATGATGATGGGAAATTTCAAGTAAACCTTGATAAGGTAATACTTGGCAAGCCCATTGCTGAAGATGAGATCGATTTTGATTCGGGATTTCTTATGGCGCCTTCTGCTGTTCCTGAGGCAACACCTGAGGTTGTTCCGCGCAATGTCACGCCTCCACCGGAACACACTGAAGTTTGTCCGAAGTGTGGACAGTCACCATGTATTTGTAAGCGCACGGCACCCGAATCAATACAACTTATATTCAAGGCAACAAGGTCTCAGATATTTGAAGCATTCCATGCGATAGCGAATCTTGCAGATAAATCCGACGATGCGAAAGTAAAAATAAAGGTCGAAGGAACATCAAAAGAAGGATTCGATTCAACATGGTTACGTAATGCCGTGAAAGAACCCCTTGATGAAGCCAATATCGAGATGCTGCCTGAAGATTAGATACCCATTATCTATCAGGTGTTTCTCTGCTCGATTATGATTTTGGATTATGTCGTGTTATCTAAGAAGTCCGATTAAGGCGAGGTTCTTATGAAGACAAATATACAGGTAGAATTGTTCCGCGCTGCATTTATTCAAGAATCAATTGAAGAAAGTTTTTTGACCCCTTTATGTGGAGTGCCCTATGTGACATACTCAAATTTTGGTGAGAAATATAACGAGGTGGATTTGAAAAACTTGTCCTTTATTCCTGTTCTTCTACATTTCAAATTGCCTGAATGCGTTTCAAACAATAACGTTCCTGAAATAAAAGATTTCCATTTCTTCCCGACAGGTACAATATTTTATAGAATGCCCATCCCGACTGATGTTTCCAAAGTGCACCACAAAGCCTTACTCGAATTAGAACAAATGGGATATGATGTATACTATGTCGTACCATGTTTTAATAAAGATATTGAATTCGATGAAGCCTATTTAAGCAGAACATTAATACGCAAATCCTTCTTTATCCGACCATCAGATATCGGTCTCGATTCGATCGAGAAAAAGAGTCATGTTGCATTCAGTATTGATGGTAAAGCCTTTTCCTTATTTCCACCAAAACCAATCAATATGCGCATAGATTTTCGCCGTTTGTTATTTGATTTGACCTCAAGATCTCTTGAAATGGAGGATAAAAGTTGGTCACCTGAAAAAGCAGAAGCATTTATAAACGCCCTTGAAAAGGTTCAAGCCTCTATTTTAGAAAAGTCAGATAATAAATTTATTCAGAGTATGATAAGAAAATCGTATTTTGATAATTATAAAAGCCAAAATATCCCTATAAAATTTGCACACTATTTTGCGATGACTTTTATGGATTGTGAACTTCTTTTTTATGACTTTGAAGAAATTATGTCTACCTAACTCTTAATTCATCGAGGTCTTCGAGTTTTTTACAAGGAGGGATTCTTGAGAGGTATTGTCTTAGCGTGATAGGTTAAGAAGGGGTGGTCAAGGTTCGTTGTCTGGTGGGGTTTCTTTTTTGTTCTCCCCTTCTTCTTTGTTCTCCTCGGGTGGCTTTGCTTCAGATGGCTTCATCATTTCGGGTGGGTTATGTTTTTCAAGCAGGGGTTGCCAGTACAGTTCGTTGATAAGAACCCGGACAGCGGCGGCAACAGGGATGGCGATAATGAGCCCGCCAATACCAAATTGCCCTCCGGTGAGAAGCGCAAGCAGAACAAGAATCGGGTGTAGCTGGCTTTTCTTTCCCACCACTTTGGGTTGGAAAATGAATCCCTCCACGCTCTGGACGAACACAAATATTCCGGCGACGATAATGAGCCCCCAGAACTTGTCTATTAGGGAAGGATAACGTGAAGATAACAATACGATCATAACCGCAGGAGAAGCGCCAAGTATGGGCCCGAGGTAGGGTACGATATTACCGACACCGGCTACGAATCCGATGAGGATTGCATATTCCTTGAACCCTGCGAAAAAGAGCAACACGGCGGTCAGTGCGCCGACCAGGACGCAATCAATGAGCTGCCCGCGGAGAAACCCACCGACCGCAATATCTACCTTGTCGAGAATTTCAAAGACCCTCGTGCGTTTTTCCGGCGGTATTATCGGCTCGATCGAAGGGCGGATTTTACTGAAATCCACGATGAGATAAAAACTGATCACCACGACAAAACTCATAAAGGTGAAAAACGAAAAAACCGCACCGATGGTAGTAAGCATCCCCCGTGTCACACTTCCTGCTGCAGATGCTCCACCCGCTGCCACCGCCTTGAGTCCCGATAAAAATGTGTTAATAATCTCTTCCGTATTCAATTCGAGTGAATCAAAATATTCCCTGATGCTTTCCTGCTGTTCCGGGGTGAGCTGAATCTTGTACTTTTGCATCAACTTTCCGATCTTGTCGGGGAATTCATTTATCGCGAACTTGATCAGGGCGACCAGCTGATTGTAAACCATAGGCAGAATCCAGAGGAGGAACAGCGCAATAATGGCGAAAATGATAAGCAAGACCACAATCAACCCGAAGATACGCGAAATTTTAAACCGCCGCTGAATCCACGTGACAATCGGGTCGAATAGGTATGCAACAATAAATCCGACCAGAAAAGGAGCGGCGATACTCAATACGGTGGAAATGAATGACCGTAGTGTATAGAGCGCATAGACCGTTGCGGCTAAGATAATGAGGTAACATAACCGGGTGAGGGCTTTTTTCAGGTCTTTATTGATAATATCTTCAGGCATAAGTCTAATATAATAAAGTTAGATCAGGTGTTCATTAAAATCCAGGGATTTTGCATGTTCAATCCTTTTTTTCAACGAGGGGTGCGAGTGAAACAGGGTTTCGATAATAGAGGGAGGATCCGGATCGATCACATTGAGGCTTCCCAGGCGCTCCATTGCAGAGATAAAGGCATCGCTCAATCCTGTTTTCTTTATGGCAAATCTATCGGATTGATATTCCCATCTCCGTAGAATAAAATTCATCAGCGGCACCAATAAAAGAGAAAAGATTCCCCAGATAATGAGAATCAAAGGTAGAAATGAAAGTTCGTACACAAGGGGATGAACGACGCCGCGTGAAAAGCCGCCGAGAATCAGATGCAGCAACGCGGTTCCCAGAAGAATGACCCCGGATTGCACCGCCAATCCCTTCCAGAGATGTCCGAAAAAGTGATGAGCCATCTCGTGAACGGCAACTACCTTTATTTCATCGGGAGAAAATTTCTTCAAAAGGGTATCGGCAAGATACATTCTGCGTGTTGAACCTGAACCCGCAATCATAGCCGTGGCGCCCCGTGTCTTTTTGCTCAAATGCATCATATGTACCGGCAACGGCTTGCCCAAAATTTTTTCAGAAAGGCGTCTGAGATCCGCCTCGAGCTCTGGCTCGTTCAGAGGATTAGTTTTTATAAACAGAGGAATGATTAAAAGCGGGAGGAGCCTGGCTACTACGATAATTCCAAAGATCATGCATAACGAAAAGATCACCCACCATAAGGAGGGGGAAATCTCGAGGGTTATGTAGAAGATCTCGACCAGGAGGACGGCGGTCAAGAGTGTAAGCCCGAACGCAATCGAATGATCTCTGACCCAGTCGGCGATGGTTTGCCGGGAGATATTGAATTTATGGGGAAGAATCCATCCACGCGTAAACGTAAGAGGAAAAGTTACGACCTCGATCGCTAAAAACAGGATTGTTACAAAAAGGATTATGGCATAAAAACGGCTATGCATAACCTTTATACAGAAGTAATCCAGCCATACGGAAAAGCCGCTCAAAAAGGCTGCGAGGAGTATACAAAACTCGATAAAAACGATCAGTAAATCGAGCATAATTTTCATCGATTCATATCTTTTTGCCTCTTGCATATTTCGTGTCCTGCAGATAGAATTATATAATTTTATGACATGGGAACGTAAGAGAAAGAACAATTTTTTATATACCTAAGAGAAGGAGTATTCCATGCAAGAAACGTTGAGGCAACAGATAATTCCACGACCTCTCGAAGAGGAGATGAAAGATTCATATATCGATTACTCGATGAGCGTAATAGTCGGTCGTGCGTTACCGGACGTCCGCGACGGGCTCAAACCGGTTCATCGGCGAATCATCTACGCGATGCGCGAGCTGGGTCTTCACCCGAACAAGTCTTTCATGAAATGCGCTCGAATAGTCGGCGAGACCATGGGTAAATATCATCCCCATGGAGACGCCGCCATTTACGATGCACTGGTACGCATGGCTCAGGATTTCACCTGTCGTTATCCCTTGATCGACGGGCAGGGCAATTTCGGCTCCATTGACGGCGACCCCCCTGCTGCGTACCGGTATACCGAGGCACGACTCGGAAAATTAGCCGAGGCGATGCTTACAGATATCGAGAAGAACACCATAGATTTTCGCCCCAACTACGACGGTAAGAATCTTGAACCTGTCGTTCTCCCTTCGGCGGTACCCAATCTTTTAATAAACGGCTCATCTGGCATCGCTGTCGGCATGGCAACTAATATACCACCTCATAACCTGAGAGAGATAATCGATGGTCTCATCGCTTATATTCATAATCCGGACATCACTGTTGAAGAATTGATGAAACATATACCAGGTCCGGATTTTCCCACCGGCGGCTTTATCACGGGAAGAGACGAGATTCGCAAAGCGTATAAGACCGGACGTGGACGAATCGTAATACGCTCGCGTATTCTTACCGAACAGCTCAAAGGCGGAAAAGAAGCCATCGTAATTACCGAGATACCTTTTCTCATCAACAAGACCAGGATCGTGGAAGAGATCGCCGGTCTGGTACAAAGCAAAAAGGTAACGGGGGTTTCAGACCTTCGTGACGAGTCAGACCGTGAAGGGGTAAGAATCGTCATCGAGGTAAAACGAGGTGAACATACCCAGGTCATAATAAACCAGCTGATCAAACACACCTCGCTCGAGACTTCATATAGCCTGATTCTGTTGGCGTTAGTGGATAATCAACCCGCCTACCTTCCCCTGGCGAAGATGCTCCACTACTTCATAGAGCATCGTAAAGAGGTGGTAGTCAGGCGGACGCAATTCGACCTTGATAAGGCTGAACAACGTCTGCATATAGTAGAAGGATTAAAAAAGGCAGTCGATCAAATCGACCTGGTGATTAAACTCATTCGACAATCAAAGACGGCAGATGAGGCAAGGGAACAGCTGATGAAGCATCTCGAATTGTCGCAAATTCAGGCACAGGCTATTCTTGATATGCGGCTGCAGCGTCTTACAGGGCTTGAAATTGAAAAACTCAATGATGAACTAAAAGAGCTGAAAAAGACCATCAAAGAACTGCAATCGATTCTCGATTCTGCGCAAAAAATATCGGACATTGTAGAGGACGAACTCTTGAAGATAAAAGAAGATTTCGGCGATGCACGACGAACGGAAATTATAGCCGCCGACAAAGAGATGACCATTGAAGACCTGATCGCAGAAGAGAACGTGGTCATAACCGTAACCCATAGCGGTTACATCAAGCGAACCCCGACTACTCTTTACCGCCGCCAGGGACGCGGTGGAAAAGGACTTCGAGGAATGGAAACAAAAGCGGAAGACTGGGTAGAACATCTCTTCGTGGGAACGACTCACAATTATATCATGTTCTTCACCAACAAAGGGCGTGCGCATTGGTTGAAGGTGTACGAACTTCCCCAGGGAGGAAGGACCGCCAAAGGAAGACCGATAGTCAATCTACTTCAATTAGAAGACGGCGAGACGATACAGGCGATGATCCCTGTCGCACGTTTCAATGAAAAGCATTTTCTCGTTTTCGGGACAAAGAACGGTTACGTGGTGAGGAACTCTCTTAACCTCTATAGTAATCCCCGACGTACCGGCATCAAAGCAATAGAAATTCAGGACAATGATGAACTTATCGCGGTCAAGCTGTCCCAGGGTAAAAATGATGTGTTCCTTGCCACACGAAAAGGACAGGCAATCCGATTTCATGAATCGGAGATTCGCTCAATGGGACGCGGGGTAAAAGGCGTCATCGGAATCAGAATGATGCCCGACGATGAAGTCGTGGGTATCGAAGTCTGCCGTTCTAACTCAACCATTCTCACGGTATGCGAAAAGGGATATGGAAAACGCACGAGCATCAACGATTACCGGTTAACTCACCGTGGGGGTAAAGGCGTCATCAATATCAAAGCAAGCGAGCGAAACGGTGATGTGATCAGCGTTAAGGAGGTCATTGACTCGGACGAATTAATCCTTATCTCTCAAAAGGGTAAAATCATCCGAATTCCTGCGGCGGAAATAAGAGTGATAAGCAGAAACACGCGCGGGGTACGGCTCATTCACATGGACGGCGATGATTTACTGACCGGTCTTGCTCGTCTCGCAGAAAAGGAAGATATGGACGGCGAACTGCCTCTGGAAACTCCACCGCAATCCGACTAAGAATTCCTGATATTCATGCTTTTTACCTGAACATCCGGGGTTAAACCATTTTTCGCCACGACGCATAAAGGGAATCCTGCTTATACTACTTTGGGCTTGAGCTCTGGATTCTTAGAAGGTTAAGTATAATCTATCTTTTTCTTTAGCATAAAGGGAGAGACGAATGAACAATCAAAGAGATCGCTGGTCGACAAAGTTGGGAGTAATTCTTGCTGTAGCGGGAAGCGCAGTGGGTTTGGGAAACTTTTTGAGGTTTCCAGTCCAGGCGGCGCAACACGGCGGCGGCGCGTTTATGATTCCATACTTCGTTTCATTCCTGTTGCTGGGAATTCCTCTCTGCTGGGTTGAGTGGACAATGGGCAGGTACGGCGGACGCTATTCCCATGGAAGCGCTCCCGGTATATTTCAGGCGATGTGGCGCTCTCCCCTCGCAAAATATATCGGTGTCATCGGTATCTTCGGACCACTCCTTATCTTTTTCTATTACTCTTATATAGAATCATGGACCCTCGGGTATGCTTTCTTTTCATTGAAAGGAACGCTTACCGGATTGCAGAGCGGTGATGAACTCTCAGGGTTTCTTGACTGGTATCTCGGCGTCGCCGAAGGCTCGAGTGTCTTTACAGCATACCTCTTCTTTTTGATCACGTTTGCCGCCAACTTCGCTGTTGTCTATTTCGGCGTGAGCCGTGGAATAGAACGGGTTAACAAGATCGCGATGCCTTTACTCGCCATACTTGGTATCCTCCTGACGATCCGGGTGTTGACCCTTGGAAGCCCGGACCCTCTTAATCCTGACTATAATGTAAATAATGCACTGGGCTTCATCTGGAATCCGGACTTTTCAGCGTTGTTGAAGCCCGAGGTGTGGCTGGCCGCTGCCGGTCAGATTTTCTTCACTTTGAGTGTCGGCATCGGTGTTATCCTTACCTACGCAAGCTATCTAAAAAGGGACGATGACGTTGCCCTGAGCAGTCTTTCTGCGAGCAGCGCCAATGGATTTATGGAAGTAGTGATAGGCGCATCGGTAGTGGTCGTGGCGGCGGCGGTATTTTTTGGAAGCCAGGGCGCGCAGGCAATGGCGGAAAAGGGCGCATTCAGCCTCGGATTTATTACCATGCCCTTGATTTTTAGTAAAATCCTCGCCGGCTGGTTCTTCTGTCTCGTCTGGTTCCTCCTCCTCTTTATCGCAGGACTTACCAGCTCTATCTCCATTCTTCAGCCCGCAATCGCGTTCCTTGAAGATGAATTCAAGTTCGCACGCCGTAAATCCGTGATGCTCCTAACTGTTTTGTGCTTTCTCATGGCACAATTCAGCATTTTCGGCGTCAAGTATGGGCTGGTCGATGAACTGGACTTCTGGGGCGGGAATTTCTTTCTCGTGGTGTTCGGATTTGTAGAGGTGGTTCTTTTTGGATGGGTGTTTGGAATAGACCGCGCCTGGAAAGAACTCAATCTCGGTGCAAATATCAGGCTCCCCATCTTCTTCAAATATGTAATCAAGTACGTGACGCCACTGTTTGCAGGGATTATTCTTGGTAGTTGGATTTATGAAAACCTCCTGGATACCCTTCTTATGAAAAGCGATGCGTATGCCGGCAAAGCAGGTACCTATATCCTGATATTACGTATCGTACTCCTGCTTCTTATGATCGGCATACTGTATTTGATTCACATCGCATGGAAGTTATACAAAAGAGATTACACGTCAGAAGGCGGATAGAAACAATGACAATACTGGGCTGGGCATTTATGATTTTTTCGTGGGGCGTGATTATCGGGTTATGTATCTTCTGCTTTAAGCGGATTTTTAAGGTTGAAAAAGAAAGCATGGTTGCTCCTATCGATATCGAGGCGGAAATCGAAGAAAAAGAAGATAAAGGCGAACAGATACATCCCGCATCAGAAAATGGATAACAGACGGGGAAAAGCCGCGTGTATATTATAACCGGCAAGCGCCGTCGCGTTCACTCTTGAACTAAAGCATGTGCCCGGAATGAGCCCCTCTCGGTTAATTCTTATGCATACCTCAATCAAAGGAATAGAAACCCCGACACTCATGAACGAAATCGCGCAGTGTGGATACGAGCCATACCGTGCACGCCAGATCGCCAGGTGGGTGTATCGAGTCAAGGAGTTCAAAAGTTTTGAGGATATGACCGACCTGCCCCTGGAACTTCGGCGCCACCTAACTGAACGCTATTTCATAGATTCACTCACAATAAAAGAAGTGAGGAAGAGCGCCGACGGGACACAAAAGATTTTATTCGGGCTCAGGGACGGTCAATGTATTGAATCGGTGCTCATGCCCGATAACAAGGAGAAGAATAGGTTTACGCTCTGCGTGTCCACCCAGGTAGGGTGCCCTCTAAAATGCGCCTTTTGCGTCACGGGAACTATAGGCTTTATACGGAATCTTAGGGCTGAAGAGATCATTGATCAGGTGTTGATTGCGCGGCGTGAGTTGGTAGGTGAAGAACAGCTCCTCCGAAATCTTGTGTTTATGGGAATGGGTGAGCCGCTTCTCAACACAGGGGAAGTTATTAAAGCGCTGAATTTTATAGTCGCGCCGCAATATTGTGGTTTCTCACCTCGCCGAGTGACGATTTCCACCGTTGGGATTCTCCCCGGATTAAAAAAACTCGCCGCAGCGAATCTTGATGTGAACCTGGCGATTTCCTTGAACGCAACCACCAATGAACTGCGAACCCGATTGATGCCTATAAATGCAAAATATCCTATTGAATCTATTCTGGCTGCGTGCATGGAATTCCCTGTTCCAAGACGCCGCCGTATAACATTCGAGTATGTCATGCTCAAGGACGTAAACGATTCAATAAAAGAGGCACATGAGCTCGCTCGATTGCTTTGTCCCCTACGATGTAAGATAAACCTGATTGTCTTCAACCCTTCAGATGAGATTCCCTTTGAGGGCTCGACGCCTGAGCGAATCGAGCAGTTTCGGCAGGCGCTTCTCGAAAAGAACTATACGGTTGCGATTCGCTATTCAAAGGGACGTGACATTCAGGCGGCATGCGGTCAACTCGCTGCGGAGAAACGGTCTTCTAACCCGTAGTGAAGTGTTTTCTCGCGCAATGCAACGTTATTCCTTTAAATAGTGCGTAGTTTCCTCGGGTGTCTTTTTGAAGAGTATATGAACAAAGGCGAGGCTCAAGCCGAATAGAAACCAGATGAACATACCAGCGCCATAGCGAAATATGTAATTCGTCAGCATGTAGATAGCGGTTGCAAGGAAAAGGGCGCATAACGAAAGCGCGATTCTGCGCTGGGTTTTCTCGAAAACACGCGTAAACACGACGATTATTAACTGGGCAAAAAGGCTGAAATAAGCACTCAGGATCGAGACCATTCCCACTACACCCGTCTCACACCCTACTTCGAGATACGTATTGTGACAATGTGAATATTGAACATCTTCTATGGTGAGATAATAAGGATTTAACCACCTGAAGTTTTTCCACCCGTACCCGATTCCGAGGTAGGGATAATCTCGAATGATATTAGCCGCGATTTTCCATGCCATAAGGCGTGTATAGGCATTCGAGTTTTCTTGAAAGTAGGTTTTACTCTCGAAGATCGAGACGTAATGTTTCCGGACAGGCGCAGGAGTGACGAGTACCAGTACGAGCACAATCACGACACACCAGATAAGGTTGCGCCACCGTGTAAGAATCAAGAGCAAGAAAAAAGCGGGGAAGAACGCTCCGACAGCGCCACGCGTATAGGTCAAGAACATTCCTGTGATGGGTATTAACGCCGATGCGTTGACCCAATGCCGGCGTTTCCTATCCGCTATCGTATAGCCGGCTGCAATGGTCAGAAAAACCACGCTAAGGAGATAATAGCCAAGCCGGTTATGATGCTCAAAAGGGTATTGGGAGCGTACCGGGACGACCTCGTGCCCAAAATATTCACGGATAAACTCATGCTCGATCAACGCATTCTTAATCGATTCACCGCCTATATAGTATAGAACATTTTCGGCTATGGCTATTACGCCCACTGTAATACCCGTGAAATACAGCACCAATAAAAACCTTTTTAAATCCTTCCGCGATTCGAGCGTGTTGAGCGCGACAAGAAATATCACGATGTAAAATCCGAGTTCATGCCTGAACATATAGAAACTGGTATCCGGACTTATGCTGCTGAAAAAACTAAGCACCGACACCCCGATGAATCCAATAAAACCAAAGAGCGAGATGTTGAAAAGGAGACGAAAAACAGGAGGGAATTTATTGGAAAGAGAAAATCTGAGATTGTTCAGCAGAACCAGAATAAGAAAAAGAGGGAAAGCCGCATCTTTTAGGAAGAGCTCGAGATAGCCCAACCATATATCTGCATGAATAAATCGCAGAAGAAGTGCAGCAACGAGCAGCGCCACCACAAACTGCACGGCTATCGAGCCGATGAAGCGACGGCTTCCTCGTTCGAAAAAAATCTTCAGGCAGGCGGCTATACCTACGCCGAACATTCCTGTAAGATAAAAGGCATCAGCCCTGTTGCTGAACGGAATCGTGATCAATACAAGCGCCATGAAAAGAAACGTACTCTTTCCAAGAAACCTGATGATATTTGTCCGGTTTAATGTCATCACCCTGACACTATCTATTGATCGGTCGTACGCTCATAACAAGGCAAGGGATACGCCGCTAACAATAATCTCAATCTTAATGCAATGATTTAATCCAGCTCAACCAAGAAGTCGAATTGAGTCGTTTCCCCCGGGGCGGAGAAATGATGATATGCTTGAACAGTATGTATGACAGAGAGAAAATAGAAATCTCGGACATCGCAAAATGAGTAAGGTGTATATAGAGACATACGGATGTGCTTTGAATCAAGCGGATAGTGAGACCATGGCGGGTATTCTGCACGCTGATGGGTTTCTCGAAGCAGACGCCCCTCCAGACGCAGATCTGGTTATTATTAATACCTGTACCGTTAAAACACGTACGTTCTTAAATTTTATTAAACGATTACGAGCCCTTCGAGAACTGGGCAAACCTCTGCTCGTGGCAGGGTGCATCCCCTCTGTCTATTCAAAAGCCCCGTTCCTTCAGGATGTCTCCTATATAACCGTTCGTGACATTGAAAGCGTTGCGGGAGTCGCCCGGAAGGTACTCAACGGAGAATTGGTGCAGGTAAGAGGAAAAACATACAACAGTAGCCGATTGTTATATCCGGTAATTCGTCTTAATCCGGTCATTGAAATAATTCCCCTTGCGCAAGGATGTACAGGAGTGTGTACCTATTGCCAAACCCGCTTGGCGCGTGGCGCGCTCCATTCTTATCCCGCCGAACATATTCTCGAGCGTATCAGAAGGGCAGTGAATGATGAAGGCGTGAAGGAAATCTGGCTCACCGCTCAGGATAACGGCGCCTATGGCCTGGACAGAGAAACGAATATCATAGAATTGCTTCGGAAAATCAGGGATGTCAAAGGCATGTTCCGCGTCCGTATAGGCATGACCAACCCGGAACACACACTTTCGATTCTTGAACATTTGCTCGATCAATATGAAGACGAACGTATGTATAATTTCCTGCATCTTCCTTTGCAATCGGGCAGCGATAACGTGCTCAGGGCAATGAAAAGAAAATACCAGGTTCGGGACTACATGAAAATAGTTGAAAGGATACGGACGCGATTCAAAGAATTCACCATCGCCACGGACATTATAGCGGGATTTCCCGGTGAAACCGACGATGACTTTGCACACACCCTCGATGTGTTAAAAGAGATTCAACCCGCAGTAGTAAACCGTTCACATTTCAGCCCCCGACCGTGGACACCTGCTGAACAGATGAACCAACTTCCCGTCACTGTCATTAATGAACGTTCACGACGCCTGAGCCGCCTTGTTGAACACCTTTGCGAGCAGGATAACGAGCGCTGGTTGGATTGGAAGGGCATCGTGCTGGTCGACATGCAGAAACGTCCTGACAGTATAATATCGAGAAACCCTGCGTATAAACCCATTATTCTTCCCTTTACACATGAGCGTAACCGGAAAATGGAATTGGGAACATTCGCAGAGGTCAAGGTAGTGGCTAAAACGACCTTTCACCTGATGGGTGAAGCGATCTGAACGTTCACGAGATACCAATGAAGAATGAAAGGTAAACAGGAAAAGAGTTATGCGCCTTATTCAATATAATTAATATAAAAGGGTCGTACCCTGGTATTCTTTTCGTCCTGATTTCTCGAAATCAGGGCGATTATCTGCGTCATCTTTTTATAACGAATATTAATAAAGAGTGTATCCGTAAACCGCCGGCTAAGAAAAAGCCCTCTCCCGCTTTGATCATAAAGCCCGGCTTTGTCGTATTGACGGCAGAGAGTGTCCACGATATGTTTAGGTTGCAGTACGCCGCCGTTATCGGTTACCGCGAAGCCCGCCAGATAATCCTTGCACCCATAATCAACCTTGACCATTTCGGGAGGAGTGAGCTCGGTGAAACGACGAGGATGGTATTTTTCCATCCCTTTTTCATCGAGAAATCCATGGTAAATAGCGTTGTTGACCATTTCTTCAAGGACGAGACGAATGTCATAGAGCCGGGCGGAACTGAATCCATGTGCCCCAAAAAAGTTTATAACTTTGCTGACCACGTATGATTTATCCTCTACATTACATATCTCTTCAGTCCTGAGATTCGTGGGAAGATAGCGTCGTAAACCGAAGGCTTTCGCGGGATGAATGAAATTTTCAACAGCGAGGAGAACATGTTCGGGTGTATATATCTCGTATTTTGATAAGACGTTGGTGATCCCCCACTTGCGAATATGAACAATATACTCTTCAAGTGGTAGAGTCGTCATAAGCGCCAGCCGGGTGAGCTGTCCCCGCTCCCTTATGGAACGTATAAAGAGGTCTACCTGGATTCCAAGAGTTTCAAAGTCGAACAAAATCAACATGTAGGAATTTTGATTGATTTTATCAAGTCCGTCTGTGACACCCGCGGCAACATCTACCTTGTAGTGTGGTGATAAAATCTTTAACAGTCTTGTTCGACCCTCAGGATCTTTATCAATCATCAAGATTCTTTGTTCGACAACTGCCATAAATCAAGTTCAACCGCCGGAATTATAAATAGACCAAACATTTTCTCTCAAACGAGCAAAAAATAGCAAGCCAAAAGAATTATCTTTTGCCCTCGAAACCCGCCCTGTGACAGGATAAAAAACACACCACACTGATGAGATACTGACCTATGAAAAGTGAATCCTTTACTTATAAGGGGACACATGGAAATGCTGTGGCTATGCCGCTTGGCGGCATCGGCACAGGCACTATCGCCCTTTGCGCCGACGGCTCACTCCGCCAATGGCAACTATTCAACACAGTCAATCACGACGCCTGGATACCCGATTCTTTCTTTGCGGTGCGATGCCAATCTTCCGGGGCATCAAGCGCAACCGCACGAGTCCTAATGCAAAAGGAACTGAGAGAGAACCTGAACAAGCCTGAGCCTGCCCCACTCGTGTCCGATCATATTGTCCCACCGGGATTGTCAAAATTCAAAAAGCGTGTGCCCTGCATGGAGAGAACCGAATTCGAAGGGAAATATCCCTTTGCAACAATAAGATACCATGATGCACATGTTCCGCTCCGGATTGTTCTCTCCGCCTTTTCCCCTCTTATCCCATTGAACGTTGAAGACTCTTCCCTGCCCGGTATTTACTTCAGGTTTACATTTCATAACGATTCAGCCTATGCCGTTACGTGCTCCCTTCTCGGCGCCATCCAAAATGTTGTAGGGTATGATGGGCTTGGTGAAGTAGAGGGCGTAAACAGTATAAGGTACGGCGGCAACAGCAATCAGCATATAAGCACAGAACGTTTTACCGGTATGCTCATGAAGAATGAGAGGTTAGGAGCGAAAGATGCGCGTAACGGAAACCTATCTTTTGGCGTAATCAAAGAAGGTTCCGAATCTATCCTCTTGACCAGCTGGGATTCTGTAGATGATTTGTGGAATTCTTTTGTAGAAACAGGCACACTTCCTTCCTCCACGACCTTGATGCCTTCACCGCAAGGAAAGACTCTTAATGCAGCCGTATTGGTTCCAGGTTTTAGTATCAATCCGGGGGATACCGAAGAGATAGTGTTTCTCCTTACCTGGTATTTTCCACACCGCTATCTTAACTGGCACCAGGTCCCCCGCGTTGTTATTCCTGATGGGATATCCACGTATCTGGGAAATGAGTATGGAAACCGGTTTCAGGATTCGCTCGCAGCCGCAGATTATATGGCGCGTCGAAAAGATGATCTTTTCAATATGACACAGTCTTTCCAGAACGACATATTCTCGAGCGGCATGCCGGAACCTGTTATTGAACGAGTGACATCACAAATCTCGGTTCTTCGCAGTCCGACATGTTTTATAACAGCAGATGGTACTTTTTACGGCTTCGAGGGGTGTTGCGGCGCAAGCGCTCCCCACTTTATTGGTGAAGGTTCCTGTCCCCTCAACTGTACCCATGTCTGGAATTATGAAATGACATTGGCACATCTCTTCCCATCACTTGAACGAACCATGCGCGAGGTTGAATTGTTCCATCAGCTTGATCCCAAAGGCGAGCTACCGCACCGTGTGACATTGCCGCTATCTCTTCCACGACCCTGGGATACTGATATAGGCGGCCCTCTTCATTGTGCGCTTGACGGCATGCTCGGCGCTATCCTGAAAGCGTATCGAGAGGTCCTGATATCGGGAAATCACGCATGGCTCGAAAAAATATATGAACCCTTGAAAAGATTAAGGAGCTTCATCTTCTCGAAATTCGACCCGGAAAGAAAAGGCATCATCGAAGGCGAACAACCAAATACCTACGACATCTCAACGTATGGACCGAACACGTTTATCGGCTCATTGTGGCTTGCCGCTTTATGCGCGCTGGAACGACTTGCAGACATTATGAACGACGATACAACGGCACAAGACGTCCGGGAACGGTTCGAGCGAGGGAAAGAAGGGTATGATAAAATCCTGTGGAACGGTGAGTATTACGACCATACAATCTTGCCCGGACAGACTTACGAAAACGGCTGGGGGAAGGGATGCCATTCGGATCAGCTCATAGGCGTATGGTGGGCGAAAATCCTTGATCTGGGAGAGATTCTTCCTCGTGAGCATGTAAAAGAGGCGTTACGCTCGATTTATAGATTCAACTTCAAGGAGAGCCTGGAAGGAATCGAGCAGCAGCCCCGCCGGTTTGCGTGCGAAGATGAGGCGGGACTCCTCAATTGCACCTGGCCCTATGGCGGCAGACCTGAAACTCCCATCCTTTATTGCGACGAGGTCTGGACAGGTATCGAGTATGAAATTGCTGCCCTCATGTTTTTTGAAGGAATGCTGGATGAAGGACTACGAATTGTTCAGGCTATTTCAGCGCGTTACGATGGCTCACGACGTAACCCTTTCAACGAAATTGAATGCGGAGACCATTATGTCCGCGCACTTGCCAGCTGGTCTATGATTCTTGCCCTTTCTGGATTCCACTATGATGGCATTAAAAAAGAACTGACGATTAAGCCGGGATTCACATCCCCAGGGGTATCTCTTTTTTTCACTACAGCAACTGGATGGGGAACCTTTTGTTCTATATTCGAGAAAAATCATCGCTTTGTGCTCCTCTCCATATCTGCAGGCTACATCGACATCAATGGTATGTACCTGCCTGTGGAAAAGACTGAATCAGGCTCATGCAGGACCGTTCAGGTCGTTAACCATAATGCAGAAGTCAGAGCTGATTTCACACTCGAAGACGAATGGGTACACATAATCTTTACGCAACCAATCAGGGCTTCTTCCTCTCTTGAAATAAATATAACATGAGAAGGATAGGCGTTCTTTCCAGACATCACTTCATTTTTCAGGATAAACGTGTATGTAAAATCTTGGATTCTTCACGTTTTTTAAATTTCTTTATAATCTTCTTTGCTAAAGGGAAAGACGGCGCCTATATGTCCAGTGCAAGCTGGGACGCTGTTCACACTGCCGACCGCCTGATAGGTTCGGATCATTTAGCGATTTCACTCACTGTCGGAACCGGTAGCGGGTCGTGGGTGCAGGACTACGCATACGATGCGGATGGAGATAATAATCCGTATGAGTCGGATTGGCTCTCCGATCCATTTGGTCCGGATGCCATAGGTGGCGGCTCTCCACCACCTACACTTATTGCTGCGTCAAGTTCGTTCGCGTGGAACATGAATAACACTCTCTGGGACGTTACCCTTGGCGGCACTCGAAATGGTCTCGGACAATGGAAATCACCCGACGACGATCCCCCTGATAATACTGTCTGGAATAACTATTATCCCTACTGGGATTTCGATCACGAATGGGAATGGGCAATGGTGTATGAGATGAGTATTGATGTCTCTCCTTACGGAACCCAACCACTCGTAATCTGGCTCATACCCGCGCATAACTCACCCTCAAAAGATAGTGTTGAAGATGTCCCTTTCGACCCTTTACCCCTGATAGATTTTGGCGATGCGCCTTCGAGTTATTCGACTTTGCTGGCTCATGACGGCGCACGCCATTATATGGTAGCCCTGGGACCGAAATTAAATCCAAAGGTCGATGCTGAAAAGGACGGACAACCCACAGCTGATGCGACAGGTGACGATTACAATGATGGTACGGACGACGAAGACGGTATTATTTTTACATCCCTTTTGGGACTCGGTTCCTACGCAACCGTTGATGTACTGGCATCGACCTCGGCAACGCTCAGCGCCTGGGTCGATTTTAACAAGGACCTTGATTTTGCCGACCCAGGGGAACAGATTTTTACCGACGTCCATCTCACCACGGGAACGCATAGCCTTAGCTTTTATATCCCCACCGATGCAATTATAGGTACGACTTTCGCCCGATTTAGATTTAGCACTGAAACCGGGCTATCATATTATGGTCTTGCATCCGATGGTGAAGTGGAAGATTACCAGATCAAACTCGATGTGCTTGATTACGGTGATGCCCCTGATCCCACCTATCCTACTCTGTTTGCCAATAACGGGGCGCGACATGCCATCGACGGCATCACGTTTTTAGGAACGGTACCGGATTACGAATTCGATGGACAACCACATCCCTATGCACTTGGTGATGATTTAGACGGCAACGACGACGAGGACGGAGTAGTGTTCACTTCCTCACTCATCATGGGAAATAGTGCAACGGTCGACGTTAACGCATCTACTACCGGAGTGTTGAATGCCTGGTTAGATTTCAACGATGACGGCGACTGGGCTGATGCAGGCGAACAGATCTTTATCAATTTTATTCTTAGTCCGGGATTAAACAACTTGTCCCTTGCCGTTCCCATAGATGCCGTTGCCGGAACTACATTTGCACGTTTTCGTTTCAGTACACAGAGCGGCTTGTCGTATGAAGGAGAGGCAGTAAACGGCGAGGTGGAAGACTATGAAGTAGAGATCGAATATATGTATACGCCAACGCCGACTCCGACTGAGACACCTACGCCCACTCCTACGGATACGCCTACACCAACTCCTACGGATACCCCTACACCCACGCCCACTGATACCCCCACGCCGACTTCAACCGATACGCCAACGCCGACACCTACGGAAACTCCAACAGCGACACCGACAGCAACACCGACGCCGACGCCACTGATCGAGTTCACCTTTGACGATGATCCGCAGGGCTGGATCTTTGCAGGCAACATCCCACCATATGTTATGCCGGCATCCATATCGGGCAATGGGCATATTGGCATGAACGCCCAGGGCTCGGTGAACAGCTTCTCTTACTGGTACAGCCCGGATATCCAGATGGACGGCACCGCTGGGCTATATAAATCCACCTGGACGCTGGGCAGCAGCGCCAGTACGCCTAACGGCGCGGTTCAGTTCAGGCTCAGAATCAACCAGAAAGGTACCTGGTCTGCATGGAATCAAGTCATATACAGTAATAATGGTTTGGCGCCCTACGTAGGCAACGATAAGCTCTACAACATGTACTTTGATCCCTTTATCACCGGCGCCGGTGACGATCTGTTTGTCCTGAACTTCGATATCCTGAGTTTCGACTTCTTCGATGAGACAAATTCATGGATCTACCTCGAAGAGGTTGAAATAAACGAAGCCGCCTTGACCCCTGGCGCATCGGTAGCGGAGTTCTTCTTCGATACCGATTCTGAAGGATGGACCTTCTTTGGAGACACCGTCTCGTTTGACGTTCCTATCACCTCGGTGGATCCCGGCAGGCTGGGTCTTAACCCCAATGGCTCGACCAACTGTTTCTCTTACTGGCTAAGCCCGGATATAGGGCTCAAGGACGGCAAGATATACCACGTACTGTATGAGATGTCGAGCAGTGTCACCAACCCGGATGAGGCAGTGCAGATGAGACTGCGTGTCAACCAGAAGGGGCAGTGGAAGGCATGGGACCGCGTGGTGAATAGCAACCTCGGCCGTGCTCCGTCAGAGACTTCACCGAAGATATACAGTGTCATTCTTGACCCGACTGTACAGGGCGTCGGTAATGACCTGGCGAGTCTGAACTTCGACATCATGAGTTTCGACTTCTTCGACAATTACGCCTTATGGCTGTATCTCGATTCTGTCCTGATGGAAGAGGTCACTATTACACCATAAGGTAATGCAGGAGCATGCATCTCTGAGGCATGATCCGGAAAGATACGCTAACCCTGTGGTGGGACACACCCACCGCGGTATTTTTTTTATTTATTCCAAGTGGACTATGTCTAAAAAGTGTCGGGGACTTCTTCTTTAAGTTTTGTCTTACTGAGATAAAAATTGTTTCCGGGATAGGTCTGAATGGCACTAACTTTAAGGTTTCACGCATTCTATGTACCCGGTGGTGTGGTTACGCCAGGCAATTATATAAACCTCTTTCAGAGTTATAATTTTCTCATGCCCATTCAGGGCTGGTTATGATGGGTGATGACATAATCCCCGGGGCATTGAATCCTATCTTTTATACTCATTTTTTTGAGAGGCGTTTATTTTTCTTGCCCCGGATATAGGGTATATGTAAGATTAAAAACAAGTACATTATATTTTGGCCAAAAACATTGGAATTCACCTGCTCACGAGTAGGCAGGTGCCTTATGTTGTCGAGGTGGCAAACATGAAGCCTGAATCTCCATTCTATGAGCACTGCAGGGGCGTTCTTGAAAAGTCTATACTTTTCTCCGATCTGGATGAGCCAACTCTTCAAGC
>CAZSMK010000104.1:0-23444 GCA_964608095.1 uncultured Candidatus Sumerlaeota bacterium
CAAAAATCATTCGTGAGCCCGCATACGTTGAATGTATTAGTTTTTTTTTCTTTTACACATAAACTTTCGATATTATCAAAATCTATCTTTAACGCAGAGTTTTTTATACTCTGCATGTTGTTCTCTCTGCGATCTTTGCGCGCCGTTCTCTCTGCTAATTCTGCGTTGAAGTAGTATAAAGAAAAATGCTCATGACGCACCGGATTTTCACTTATCCCCACTAATTTCTTTAACAACGAATTATACGGATTACACGAATAAAGAATTTTCTCATATCCTTTTTCAAGATTACTCGCACTCGCACTCAGGCTCGAGAATATTCGAGCCGGCACTCACAATCGCTATTCGAGTAAAAAGAGATATAGCAGTTATTGTAAGAAAACAAAAAACGATATTTTTCGACCGCGACCCCGAGTGCGGGTACGAGTGAGAGAACGAAAAAAATATAGCACTCGCAATCGATACTCGAAAGAGAGAACGGCTGACACACTTAAAAGATAAAAACGACATTTTCGATTGCGATACCGGGTCCGACTAAAAGTACCGTTTTACGCCATTCTAAAGCGCATACAGGTCTGTGCTAACAACATAATACGAACAGTGAAAAGTAAAAGCCTGACCCCGAATTATTCAGGCAATCTTGATAACCGAGGCGCCATCGGAGGCTTGACAGATATAAATATCGGGATTTATCTCTGTTTTTTCGAAGTAAGCGTGGGAGACGGATTGTACGAAGTCATCCGCCATGTTGGCTTTAATGAGCGCGACGGCGCATCCGCCGAAACCCGCACCCGTCATTCGCGCACCATAGCACCCCGGTGATGAAACCGCAGACTCAACCATTGCGTCCAGTTCCGGTGACGAAACTTCAAAATCGTCACGTAGACTTCGATGACTCTCATTCATGAGCCGGCCGAACGTTTCAGCATCCCCTCCTCTGAAACTCTGTACAGCCTTCTGAACCCTCTCATTTTCGGTAATCACATGTCGGGCGCGGCGTCGAACCACCGCATCGAGCTCGTCTTCATGTTCCATAAATCTCTCCAACGTTACATCGCGTAAATGGGTAACCTTAAAAAATTCCGCTGCTTCTTCGCACTCGAGGCGGCGTGTGTTGTAAGTCGAGCTCCCCAGGCTTCGGCGAACACCGGTATCCAGGACTACGACTTGTGCCTCCGGCGGCAGGGATATCGGGTCATAGTGAAGGGAACGACAATCGATGAGAAGAGCATGACCCTCTTTGCCAGCTACGGAAATCAGCTGATCCATTATTCCACAGTTTACGCCCACCCATTGATTCTCCGCTCTCTGTCCCAACAATGCCATTTCGGTCTTTGTCATTTGTATATGCATTAAGGACGAGAAAGCCGTCATAACCGCCATCTCAAGCGCTGCCGATGAGGAAAGGCCCGCACCGATCGGGATATCGCCACTGAGCACTCCTTTCCAACCCTTTAACCTGTATCCTTCTTCCTGCAAGAGATGTGCAACCCCTTTTATATATTCCACCCAACTATGATTTTCTTTCTGTATAGCGCCCAATCTAAAAGAAGCGCTATCGCCATAGTCCACTGAATGAATCTTGACCTCGTCGTCTTTGCCGGCTTTCAGGGCTATCCAGATTGCACGGTCTATCGCCATAGGAAAAACAAATCCATCGTTGTAATCCGTATGTTCGCCGATAAGGTTTACCCTACCTGGTGCACGTATTATAAGGTCGGGATCGATACCATAATGCTTCTTAAAAATTGTTGATAATTTCTGTAGCATAAGCAAGCACCAGACTATATTTGTCGACGCATAAATTCCATTAAAATTGTATTCGCAAAACAGGGGAAATAGTCAACTTCATTATACTTCACCGATGGCATTAAGAATAATGGGCATTGCGATTGCGTGCAATCAAGGGTTATGTCGTTCAGCTCGAACGATATCTCTCTCGGAAAAGATAGTTCTGGTTCTTTCCACACCTCATGTTATATATTCGGCTCACTTTGAGTAGGGTCAAGCAATTGCAAACAATTCAAGAAAAACGACCGGCATATAGATTTGTCATACTGGTCGCTGCGGTTTGTATCCAGATATGTCTCGGCGCGACCTACTCGTGGTCTATATTCGTTGAACCATTGAGGGAATTACTGCAAAAAGGACAAGCAGCATTGCAAATTCCTTTTTCTGTCTTCTATCATTTTTTCCCCCTGACCATGATCTTCTCGGGATTTATTCTTGCCGGGCTCGGGTTGAGAGTGACTCTTACCGCAGGCATTTTATTGTTTGCAACCGGATGGATTACGGCAGGTTCGTTCGGCACGTCGGTCAGCATAATTACCCTGGGTATCGGCATAATAGCAGGAGTGGGCGCGGGGCTTGCCTACCTCATCCCCATAAAGGTTTGTATGCAATGGTTTCCGCGTCATAAAGGGCTTGCAACAGGTGTTGCGGTCGCGGGTTTCGGCGGCGGCGCTGCCCTACTCTCGCAAGCGGGTAGATACATGATGGAAAATCTCGACCTTTCTCCCCTATCCGTGATGTTGAGGTTCGGAATCTTTTTCGCCCTTTCGGGAACTATCGCATCATTGCTTTTGAAATCGCCACCCGGAGTTGAACAACAAAAAGTAGCGCCCCTAAATCTTTTAAGTGTTATTACGCAGAAACGTTTTATTCTGCTCTATGCCGGGATGTTCGCGGGCCTTGCAGGAGGATTCGCCGTTATCGCAAATTTGAAGCAGATTAATCCCCATGCAACACCCCTCACAGGCGCAACGGGTATCTCCTTGTTTGCCATCTTTAACGCGGTGGGAAGAATCGTATGGGGCGCGCTGCACGACCGCGCGCAAAAAGGCACACACATTATTTTTGCCAACTTGATATCACAGGCAGTGTTGCTCATCTTCGCATCAGTACTGGCACATCGCGACGGTTCGTTTTATCTCTTCTCAGCAATTGCGGGCTTCAATTACGGCGGAGTCCTTGTCATCTATGCCGCCGAGGTAGGTAAACATTGGGGAGCGGAAAGGGTTCCCGTAATTTATGGATGGATTTTTTCTTCTAATATCCCCGGCTCGCTTTCACCCATTTTTGCCGGCTTCTTCTTTGATACCTTTAATTCCTTTACCCCTGCATTTATCGTAATAGGGGCTTTCATGATAGCGACGGCGTTTGTGCTCAAAAAACACTATCCTGCGGTGAGTTAACGACAGGCAATGCGTCGCTCATTTCGTGAACAGATTTTGAGGTTCCAGGGGGACATCGCCGAACTTGTCGGTTCTACAACCCACTTCGAGAAAAAAATCACCCTTGTGCTGAAAATAGAGTAGAGTGATAGGATGAAAGCCTGCTTTAAGTGCGATGGTGCCATATTGGGCATCGGGACCATGAAGTCCGTCGTTATTCACCACTTCTTCACCCGCGACGTAAAAGCGGCTTCCATCGTCGGATTTGGTATAAAATACATAAACGGCATCCTCGGGAATCCTTATATAACCTGTATATTTGAACCCGAAATCCTCATCCCGCAGTCTTGAATCAAGAGAAACGTTGTCCATCCTGCCGGATTTCGAAGGTGTCAACGATTGAAAATCAGGTAAGATATCCCAGGGGCCTTCGTAATAAATGTACTCAAGACCGGGTTTTAAGCCATCCACGTCATGTGGTTTGAGAGGTATCAGTTTTTCAAATTTCACACGGCTTACAGCGCCATGTTCTCCATTCGTCAAAAAAGCCCGAGCGCTAATTGTGGCGTTATCGGAAATTTTTAAGGGCGCCCTGTAGAGTTCTGACGTGGTCGAAGGACTGACGCTGTTTAGCGTATAGCGGATTTCAGCATCAGGATGACCGCACGAAAGGGGGACTTCGATAGACTCAAGAAAAAATCGAGTCGGCGTTTTTACAAGCACCGATAAATTAGAGAGTTGATCGAATAGCGGCTGTGCAGGGACTGTCAGGGCATTCGCGTTATCGGCAGCAGTTAGAGCAAATAGTTTAATGCGTTCGTCTTTGGGCAGTGTTAAGGTTGAGGGGGATTTGCTGATAGGGATGGCGTACATAAACAGGTAACAATATGAATATGGATCGAAAGCCCCGTCTTTTTCGTGCAGGTGCGTACCTATCCATGCAATCGAGACATTTTTCCAATACGGCGGCTCTATCATTGTAGGATCATCTGTAAAGGTTCCTCCCGTTAATCTGTTATTCCATTGCCCGATATTTTCATGATAGTCATGAATGGTGATTTTCGTTTCTTTTCCATTGACATGGAAGCTTCCCGTTGTATCCCCGTCGATTGAATTAGCAAGAAAATAGATATGGCTGAAATCTCCCTCGGGAATAGATATGGTCTGTCCCTTACAGGTGAGTACGTTGTTTTCTTTATCGCCGGTGTTCGGTAGCTCGAAGACAATGTCGTTAACCGTCAGTTCGCCCGGTAAAAGTTCCCCAGGAAGGAGATGTCCTTTACCGTCGAAATCATATTCTACGGCGGTATTATGCGGGCTGAACGCACGTGTATCAAATTGTAGTGGAACAACTTTACATATAGGAAATTTATCTCCGTCATCTCTTCTCTTCAATCGCACTGCAAACGCGCGGGGCTTATAAGGTTCCATATCAAACACAAGCACACCGCTCTTTACTGTTGCCTTACCAATCGTTTCCTCAACGCCGTTGACTTCCCGTGCTTGTATGATCTCACCTGCTATATGAAGCGAGATATTTTTTGCAGGCTTTCCGCTAAGCTCGTGAAATCGAACGATAATTTCATCCGTATCTTCCGTCTTTTTAAGCGCCTTGACTGCCACCTGCTCCGATGAAACCTGCAGGAAAGAAAACTTCTTGCCAAGATGTCCACTATGCTGCGTTGTTTGAAAAGCAATCAAGGGTTGGTTGAGTCGAGCCGCCTGCCAGCTAACATCGCTATCCTGCCAGCCGCCCTTATGCGCATACATGCCATACTTGACCCTGTGGTGACCGATATCCATACTTGATTGGTCGGCGTATGAACCCGCACGCGGTGTATGTATGAGCGTAAGACGAAGCATATTATCCCTCGGTTTATCCCAGCCATACTTGCAATCGTTGAGTATACTTATTCCATAGCCGGTGTCGTTGCAGGTAACATCCGCCCATTGTTGGGCGGGAACTTCGTAGAGTTCAGGGTTATTTCTCCCACGCTGAATTGTTCCCAGTCCCAGATCATAGGTAGCCATCGAATTCGAAACCGCCAGGGGAAATGCAACTTTCAGCAGCGTTTCTTTTGTATTCCAATAGATTTCGTTATCGAACTCGATACGGTCTTTTGCCGCGCCGGTATAAAGAATTATTCGCTGAATGAAGGTCGAATCATCTGCGTCGCGGCTGATTTCAAGAACCGCACGGGCAGGTCCTTCTTCAACAACATTGATACGCGCCGGAGCAGCGACATATCCTCGAGGCTCACGTGCAACGGTTTCATAAAGAATCTCCCATGCGGGAAAGGTCGGAGATAAATTGTCAAGGAGTTGAAACCTTATCGGCTCTTGTAAAACTTCACTATTTTCCTCTTTGTCGAATATTCCCGCCACGTCACCGTTTTCATCAACGGTTAGCCGATAACGTTCATTCTCTATAGTGCGGGAAGAGACCTTTAATGAGGAACGCAATAAGCAGGGTTTGCTCGAAGGCCGTACCTCATAGACACAAAAGCCTGATGAGGGCACTCGGGCGATGAAAACCAGCTCGATGCCATCCGGTGTCCTGCAGATGATTTGAGACGGTCTTTCCCTTCCCTCATCGTCATAGACTTTTACAAAGCGGGGAACAGGAGATGGAAACTTTACCGTAGCCAGTACCGCATCCTCTCGTTCGATTGAAAGCGGATTAAAAACAATGAGGGGTACTCCCCTGACCTGTGTATCCAGCTCACGAGCGACACCACCGACAGCGTGTTGAAGTATTGACGAGAATTGTCCGAGTGAAATCAACTCATCGTTCCATGAGAACATATACGCTTCGGGAATACTGGTACCGGTAAGATCGTCATGGAACTGGTGCCAGAGAAACCGAATCCAGGCTTGCCTGAATGCATCATCCGGATATACAGCGGTTTGTAACCAATCAGCCATAACCGCCGCAGACTCTGCCGCGTGTGCAAGAAGTTCGTTCTTTCTGTTCCAGCGTTTCATTGCAGCCTGAGCCGTATAGCATCCTGTGGCGTGGGTGGTTAATAACAGCTCTCCCTCATATTTTTCAAGATGTTCAAAATCTTCGGATTCGAGATCTTTGAAGAGTTGATCCGCCGCAGCGTTTTTGACGCGTAGTTTGCCCTCCTTGTTTTGTGTCGCCTGCTCGATAAAAGCGACTGATTGCTCATCGGGCCCTCCTCCTATGTCGCCGGTGCCGAAATATTCATACCCGACAGGTATGCCGCCTTGTTTTTGTTTCTCTTCAAGACGCCCTGCGCGGTCTTCATCCATGGATATATCCCTGTCCAACTGTGCGGTATAAACGCCGGGCTTCAATGCAGCAACTATCTCCGAACCATCCACCCCTTTCCAGATTCCAATATCGAAAGGTATCTCAACGGCAGAGCCCCAGGTCAATTTTTGAGTTGAAAAACCCTTGAGACCGCAATGCACTGCAATAGAAGGCAATGCGAATCCGAAACCAAAACAATCCGGCAGGAATATGTCGCAGCTGGTTTTCCCAAACTCTCGCTTGAAAAACCCGTTGCCGTACAGTGCATGCCTGATCAAGGACTCAGGAGATGGAATATTGGTATCCACTGCATCGACCCAGCTCCCGCACACTCTCCACCTGCCTTTTGCTATATACTCTTTCAACTTTTCGTATTCTTCGGGGTAGTATTCCTTTATCAGCATGTAACGAAACGCCCCCTCGAAGCTGAAGACGTAATGCGGGTACTTCTCGAAAAAGGCGAAATTCGTCTTCAAGGTATCGGGAATATAGGTATTGATCGTCTTCTGAATAGTCCATCGCCATTGCGTATCGAGATGTGCCGTAGCAACAACGTATACTACCTTTTCATTGCACAAATCAGGATTCATGTTTTCAGTCCATCCGTTAAGAGTAAGTGCACTTAAAACTGAAATGATTATCATGCTATAAAGATTTTTATGCATGTTGCCCTTATTGAGAAACAGAAAAGATGATATGGATATCTGGATGCGCGGTGCAATTGAAAGTTTCTTAAACGTTTATTTTCTTTTCTCAAGGGATTCAACAACGGAGGTATATTTTTCATGAATCATCTTCCGGTCGAATTCCCAGTACTCCTCGAGCATGGCTTGTTGTTCTTCTTCTGATAAATATTTCATCGCTTCGGGGAAAAAGACCTTATCCTCTTTTTCTATATGTTTTGGATAAAGCCCGACAAGTGTTTTCAGTTTTTCGCGTATCTCTTCGATTGAAGATTCATCGCCTTTACGATATCGATCGTTTGCCTCGACAAGTTCTCCCGTAATCTTCCGTGAAAACTTATGCTCATCGATCAGCTCGTTCATGATACGATTATCTTCATCGGAGATTTTTTTCTTCGCAAGGGTGCTGAAGAGGATATCTTCCTCCTTGCCATGGTGAGTGCGATCGGCATAGAAACGGATAAAATCAACGGCAACATCGATAAAGAATGGATCAGCCTTCCCCGTATCCTCGATTCTTTTTAATTCTTTTTCGATTAAAGCAATCATACGCTCAATCAAGCGGTGCTCAATCATCAGTGGTCCTCGTGGTTGCATCTTTCTACCTCCTTTACTCAAATTTATGATCCCTTTCAAACTCCCGTTATTTTCATCGATTACTTCCCGAAACCCAAATATCCCCGGTGCTTATCATTCCATTCGTGGGGTCATAGGTCAGGTTCAGGAGGGATTGTGTAAGGTTCCTTGCACTATGCACATCTCTTGTGGGTTCGATATCATAGTCCCGGTCAGGTCCCGCGCCATACACTATCCATTGTTTATCGCCTGCAAAATATCTATATGATTCATTCTTTGCAGAGCTAAAAGGATCGGTATAGACCTGATCGAGATAAGGAATAGGCGTGGTCAAAAGTGAGAAAACAGGAGGAACAGCGCGGTGTTGATTTTGATAATTTGTGAGGGCAAATGAGATACTTCGGAGATCATCCTTTGTAATGCTATAATATTCTCGTACAGAAGAACCACGATAACTGGGCACGGCAATCGCCACCAGGATGAATATAATCACACCAACGATAATTAGTTGAAAAAAGGTATTCAATCCGGGAGAAATTTTACGCCTTGCTTCCTCCGGTATTGTAAAATGTAGAATCGCTGTAAGGACACCTGAAACAAGGGCAGCGAGACCGATAGTTCGCGTAACTTGCCAATCCTGGGGAGCCACCGAAAGCATGAGCCCAAGCAACCACAGGCATATCAATAACACAGTAAGATATTTAGCCAGAATATAAAAAGAGCGTAAGAGCATAATGATAGTCTCCCCGGATTCTCTTCTTGTTCAATACCACAGAACCCACTTTTTCCATTTCTTGTGGTGTAAAACAAAAAAGTCTGCAAATGCTAACTATAATATAAAATATACATGTGCAAAGCGCTATATCTTTTTATGGCAATCATGTGTAATAGAAGACATTTGAGAAATTGTGAGAACTTAAGCCTTTGTCGTTTGCTTCGTCTGTACAAGCCGAGGAAGGCATCATCCACGTGTTCGATAGTGTTATCAACATGTGATTCGGCTTATTGTGGTTTTTTTGTTGAGACATTTGCATTAAGTTTAATAATGCGCTTATAATCTTCTCGATAAAAAATCAGGAAATCACTTCGTCAGATATGATTGGCTTAAAGGGCGTTGTTCTTTCATATCAAGATTGACTGTTGAATATCTTAATTCTAATTTCGAGACGGTAAATGGATAGAAAAATCGTGGATCAATTACGAAAATATATCGATCCTCTTTCCCTGATTATCACGACGGGAACTGTTTACCTGATGACGATCCTTCCTTGCGCCGGATACAGCGGCGATTCAGCAAAATTCCAGTTTGTAGGGTATGTTCTCGGAACTGCGCACTCTACCGGTTATCCCACCTATACCGTGTTGAATTTTCTTTTTACGAGGCTATTTCCCTTTGGGTCTATTACATTGAAAGCAAATATCTTATCAGCTGTTTTCGCAATAAGTGCTTTAACTATCCTCTTTCACATTTTAAAAGACCATTTCAAGGTTAGCAATTGGGTCGCTCTAATAACTTCATTGACGTTTGCATTTACGTTTACCTTCTGGTCTCAATCCATAGTTGCCGAAGTTTATACCCTTCATGTTCTTTTTATATGCCTTGTGCTTTATTACTTCATCGATTGGTATAAGAGGCAGGAAGATCGTTCGTTCCTCATTGCATGCGCACTTTACGCCCTATCCTTTGGTCATCATCTTACAGTAATATTTCTCTTGCCTGCACTTATCTACCTCGTCTTTGTAACCAACAAGACCATGTTTTACGATCTCAAAAAAAATAGGTATTATCTCCCTCTTTATCATACTCGGCGCATTACAATATTCATATTTTTTCTGGCGAACTCATTCACAGTCTACACCTTATATAGAGATGCGCGCAGATAACTTCGAAATCTTCTATTGGTATTTGACCGGGGCATGGTTTCATCGCCGGATGTGTGCCTACAGTTTTATGGAAAACATTACGAAACAAATTCCCTTTTTCATGACAAATCTCTTCGGTGAGGGTTACGGCAGATATAATATATATGTAAAGAACGGTTTCTATATCAAAACCATTCATGATTATCTTGCCGAAAATAAAAGATTTCTGATAGCGGAACAGCGGAAACATGTGCCTCAGAATTTATCCATATATTGCATGAGTCTGCACCACAAAAAGATACTTGAGAACGCCGGTTTCGAGGTTGAAAAGATATCAGACCATCCGACTTTTTTCAGAGTACGATTGAAAGAAGAAAACTGAGCAAAATTTTTTTCATGCCAGGTAATAATACAAGAGTGGAGGCTACTCGTTCTAACGTTTCATAAGTTGCCGGGCGAGGCTGAGGGCGGCGCGGCTGTCCTGGTCGCCGATCATTCGGGCTAGCTCTTCGAGTCGTTCCTCACCTTCGAGCATCACCAGCTCGGTAAATGTTTTGCCGCCCCGCGTGGTCTTACATACCGAATATTGGGTGCGAGCTCGAGCAGCAATTGCAGCCTGGTGTGTTATGCAAAGTATCTGGTGTGTATTCGAGAGCCGTTCCATGACTCCGGCGATTTTGCGGCATGTTTCACCTGAAATGCCTGCATCGATTTCGTCAAACACAAGGGTGGGAACAGCGCCATGTTCAGCGAGAGCGGATTTAATCGCAAGCATAACGCGTGAGAGTTCACCACCTGAGGCGACCTTGCGCAATGGTGCAGCGGGTAATCCGGGATTCGCTGCAAGAAGTAACTCGACATTATCCATTCCGCTCGAACTTGGTTCTCCCAAAGGCTCGAGGAAAATCTGGAAATCTGCCTTATCGAGCGCCATATCTTTGAGTAATGAAAGAATTTTCTTCTTTAACGGCACAGCTGCCTTGTTCCTGCTTTTGCTGAGTTTTTCGCCAATCTCCTTTAGAGAGATTTCTTTTTTTTCGATCTCTTTTACGATTCTTTGTCGCTCTTCGTCATCGAGTGTCAACTGATCGCACTGTTCACGCAATTCGTCCAGCGCAGCGAAAAGAGATTCCTGCGAACCGCCGTGTTTACGCACCAGACGACGCAATAGTTCCAACCGAGTGATAACTTCATCCAGTCGTTTAGGATCCGCAAAGGTTTTCTCTGAATATTCCTGTAAGGTACGGGCAAGGTCCTGAAACAATATCCTGGCTTCTTCAAACGATGCTATAGTGTTTTCAAACTCTTTTTCCACCTCGGCAAGTTCATAAAGTCGCCGAATGACCTCGCCGATCTGAGATATTACGGATATTGGTTGCTCACCCACTCCTTCTTCGAGGATGGCCGCCGCCTCAGCCGCAGCGCGTGAGAGGGATTCTGCCCGTGCGAGGCGTTGTTCCTCGATTTCGAGCTCTTCGATTTCGCCCGGTTGAGGAGCGGCTTTTTCGATCTCATCAATTTGGAAAGAAAGGAAATCAAGTCGCTGTTCATAATTTAGTGCCGCCTCTTCGAGCTCTTTTTTACGCTGCCGTAAATGTGTTAACTCTTCCCATATTGTTTTATAGTCCTGGACGAAACCTTCGTTACCGGCGAATGCGTCGAGCGCTACGCGTTGCGCTGAGATGTGTAATAACGATTGGTGCTCGTGTTGTCCGTGAAGGTCTACGAGATACTCCCCTACTTTCTTGAGATCGGCAAGAGAGACCATTTGTTGATTTATAAAACATCGGTTTCTGCCGGTACGGGAAAGTTCCCGCCTGAGTGTAAGATTCTCGCCGAGTTTATATTCAATGCCGATTTCCGAGAGCAGTGCTTCATCGACCCCGTGTGGAAAAGGAGGTATGAAAAGCGCTTCCGCTATGGCGAGGTCTTCACCGCTTCGAATAACTTCAGACGTCACGCGATCGCCGAGCGCTATTTCCAGACCGCTGACCACGATTGATTTTCCCGCTCCGGTCTCGCCGGTCAACACATTGAACCCGGCAGAAAATTCCACTGCGACCGATTCTATCGTTGCGATGTTTTGTATCACCAGCGATTGTAACATTCAGTATACCTTTTCAATTCTATTAGCATATAGTACCAGTTAATCTTTTCTACTCTGCGGATACCCTGTCAAGTCAATCTTGGAGTATTATTGAATAAGTTTATTCACAAGCCTTTATACATAATAGACAAGTGCTGGTCGCCTATTGTATATAAGCGATATTAAGGTGAATGGAGGTAAATCATGGTAAAGGGTTTCGGAGTAGTGGCTTATTTTGATAAAGGATTGGAAGACAGGCTGAAGAAATTGTGGGACAAGTTAGCCGAAGAGGATATCGAGTCGACCACACCCGCAATAGGCGGACGCCCGCATATCAGCCTGGCGGTAGTGGAATCCATGGATGCGGGAACGTTTCGAGCCGTTCTTAAAGAATTCTCAATGACAACGAATCCTATAGAAATATTGTTCAGCGCGGTAGGCTTCTTTCCCTATAATGAAGGCTTGATTTTTGTTGCTCCCGCCGCCCGCAAAGAACTGATAGATTATCATTATCGGTTTCATGAACTGCTCCGAAAACATCACGTCATATCGAATGAACATTATCAACCGGGTAAATGGATACCCCACTGCACGGTTGCGACGAACATACCTGCGGAAAATAGCGCCGTGGCGCTCAGGATTTGCCGACAAAGCGATGTCTTTACCGAAGGGACACTCACAGAGATATGCCTCGCTCAATTCGACCCTGTCCAGGAACTTTATCGCTTTCCACTGGGTCGGCAAAACTCTCTTCTTCTCTAAAATCCCCTCTCTACCATCATCCATTTTTTGTTACTGCTACACACATAATCATATCCTTTACTCCTGAGTAGATGTGAGAAACCGCCCTTTGTTTCATAACGTCATTCATACGAACCTGCGTAGATGGTAAGAGAGTGAAAAATTTCGTTGAATGCAATAATACTGTAAAGTAATGTAAATCACTCCATCAGAATTTTATTGAAAGGGGTTTTACGGGTTTTAATGCAGGAGATGGGCTGATGTCAGATTCATCTGAAGTTATTAAATAAAGGACATAACCATCAAACCCATAAAACAATAGAGAGTCCCATTTAAATAAGTTCATGCGGAACATTTAGTTGCTATATGCGTCTATAATAGTTAAGGAAAAACATGTTATTGAGGGTAAAATCTTGTTTCATTGCCGGCACTTAATTTTTTGAAAATAAAAAAAGCGAGGAGATGGTATAATGTCTATAGCGCATAATTTTCCACACAAAAGCCAATCGATTTCTCCGTTTCTTCATTATATCAATAATAGCGAAGGGACCCGAAGGAACCGCGTTAGAAAAAAAATGTCAAGTACCTTCATATACAAATTTCTGTTACTTCTCCTGATCCTCTACCTTCCCATAACCATACCCGGTCAATCGCCGACTCCTACGCCTGTCGTCAACGATATCTCAACCGCCTCAAGAACAGAAGTTGTATTCGTACCGTACGACAAAATGACAGGACCGGAGTTTGGGATGGATCAATCAATCCTGGTGCCTTACGCCGAGTTTTTAAAGTTGAAAAAAGCCGCTGAATTAAAACCGGACAAACCGGATTTTGCACCCATTGCCTCCCTCGTAAACGCGGTGTATGAAGGAGAGGTCAAAGACGATATAGCCTTGATTAATCTCACATTGACGATTGATGTACTCGCGCCGCCTGACAAACGGGTGGAAGTAGATATCCCGTTTAATAATGCGGCGGTAAGATCAGCTGCTCTCGAAGGCGCTGACGCCTATTTAGCGCCGCGTGAGGAATCAATAGGCTTGCGAATCATCTGTTATGGAGAAGGCAGGCGAGTGTTAAAAATAGGGCTTGCCATACCGGTGAAAGTCTATGGATTATCAAGGCAGATAGAATTCGGTATCCCACGTGTAGCCGCATCTTCTCTTGTTTTATTGGTTCATGACGACGTTGTCCTCGAGAAGGTGCCAAATTCAACACCGGCCTCAACCGAGCCAAAGGGTAAGAATGAAACCGAAATACACGCAAGCCCGGGCGACGGTTCTTATGTATTGCTCAAATACCGACCACGGATTGAAAAAACCGGCGCTGCCGCTCAAACGCGCTTTTCCGTTCTGCAAAATATTCTTTATGAGGTTTCATCGCAATCCATAAGCGCTGAAGTTACTATGAACGTACACCTCATTACGGGGAAACTGAGCTCGGTCGAAATTAAGATTCCGCAAGATGCACAACTTCAATCGGTGTCAGGCACTTTTGTAAAAGACTGGACCAAACCGGATAGCGACGGCGCCTTCACTATCTCACTTGTCAAGGAACTGGAAGAGGACTTTTCTATACAACTAAAAGCCGTGATCGACACGCCTGATACGGAATCCATAATAGATTTGTATGAGTTTTTATCGCCCGGCTCGGTGAGCGAAAGCGGTGTGCTGAGTATCAAACCCACCTCACTCCTTACTATATGGACAGAGGACTCATCCGGTCTCGAGGCAATGGCGCCCGATAGAAGCGAGAGTCTTGTTACCAAAAAATATCGTTTCGAGCAACCCGGATGGACATTAAAGATTTCACGAGTCCCTGTTCCAGCTCGAATTCGCTCTTCCAGCAATATTATTTATGAAGTCACCGACCAATTGATACGTCTGCATACACGTAGTTCTTTAACTATCGGAGGACGGGGACTTTTCAGTCTGGTCGTACAAATACCCGATGGTTATACCATTCGTGAAATCGGGCCCGAGCAGATTATATCCGGTTATCGGCAGGATGCTAATCGTATAGAAATTAACTTCAGAAACGAACAGGTGAACAAATTCGACCTGGAGCTGGATCTACAACATACGCGCACGGGACAAGAGACGCGTATCACGCTTGAACCTATTGCTATCGAAGGCGCTGAAGAGGACATGGGAACCATACTTTTAGCCACGCCGCCGGCGCTCCGGATTACTGAAATTCAATCGACAGGACTCGAGCCTATAGATGTGAGATCACTTGAAAATCAAATAAACCGGATATCCTCGCTCGATGTCGAGCTGGTGCCAATCCTTGCGTATCGCTATTTTACACCTGATGCACGCAGTGTGGCGGCTATCGAGAGACAGCGGACAAGGACCACATGCCAGACTTTACGTCTTGTAAATATCATGCCTTCCCTGATGCGTATCGAGAACACCCTGAACTATACCGTTGAATTCTCGGCTACGGATTCTTTTCACGTCCTTCTACCTTCCTCGCTTGGTGAAGAAGTGCGCTTCGCAGGAGCCGATATCAAGGAGACAGTTCGTGAATCGTCAAAAGATGAGTTGACGACCTGGACCATAAAGATTCAGCGTCGTATCATAGGGCCTTATCGACTTGTAGTTTTATTCGATATCCCGTTACCTGAGTCGGAACCGGGACAGCCCACGCTGGTAGATGTCCCCAAAGTCCAGGCGGCACATGTTGCCCGTGAAACCGGTTTTATCGGCGTTTCACGAGGAGAGAACCTTGAAGTGCGCGTAGCCTCATCCGAAGGACTCGAGGCTCGCGATGTGAAAGAACTTCCTCCACCTTTATCCAACGCCTTTCTTGGATTCCGGTACTTTGATTCGCAAAATCAAATGCTCACGCTTGAATTGGTGCGTCATGAATTGGAAAGCGTTCTTGGCGCCCTTATACGTCGCACCCATATCGAAACCGTGCTTAACGATCAGTTACAGGCAGTTCACGAGGTTATCTTCGAGGTACAAAACAATCGAGAACAGTATCTCGAGTTGAAGTTCCCCCCGCAAATGGAGATATGGTCGGCATTTGTACGGGGTGTCCCGGTACGCCCCATAACACGTCAATCCGATGGAGCCCTCCTTATCGAGCTTATCAAGTCGGAATCAAGAGACCAGGCGTTTCGAGTGCGCCTTATCATTAATGAATCTCCTAAAGGAAAGAAGTTAGGCACAAAGGGAACTTTGTTGTTTACACCACCCCAGCCCCTGAACCTTCCTATTCTTCGTACGACGTGGAGACTTTATCTCCCACGTGGATACAAATACATTGATTTTGGCGGTACCATGAAACTGGAAGAAGGTGGACGACCTTCCTGGATCGAGCCGGCTGCTGAAAAATTGCTTAACGATATTCCGGCAAAAGTCGCCGGCGGTATCGCTAAACCTACACGCAGTCCTGAGGTCGCCAGCGTGAACGTCTCGTATGATCCGTCTGAAACACCCGAGGAGAAACAGGCACGGCTTCAGGATTCCGCACTCGAAATTCCTATCGTTCGTGAAGGTGTCCAATTCGTGTTTAGTAAACTCAGCGGAATAGGAACAATTCAAATAAAATACTGGAACAATAAGACCCTGCTTCTTCTTCAGATAGGAGTCGGTCTTGTTATCTTTATCATTGTCCTTATCGCGGCAGGCATGGCAAAACGTCCCCTCATCGCCGGCATTGCAACCGTTGCATTTTTTATCGCCGCCAGCCTTACTCAAGGATTGAGCGGAAGACTTTTTGCCACCGGCTTATCCATGTCGTTCGCTGTGCTTGTTATCAGTCTCATCGCGTATTCGATACAACATTCCAGAAAACTTATGACACAACAACCAGAGATTGCCAGGGCGGTACCCGAGACTCCCCAGCCCAAAACTCACAAATCAAGCTCGGAGGAGGGAAGCAACACAACAGAATCATGAGAATAAATCATTACAGTTGGATAGCCGTATTTTTATGTTTATTGGTAACGGGGCTTATCTTTGCCACAGAAGCGACAGACACACGATTAGAAGTTGAAATATTCTACATTCCGCGTGAAGACCTTCACAGAGTCCCCGGTTATACCGACCAGGGCGCCTTCCTTCCTTTATCTGAAATCCTTGACCTTACCCGCAAAGCCCAGGAGAAGAGTGTTACGGGCGAAAAGGAACTCGATGTACATTGCGAATCCATCCATCTCGAGGGGATCTTAAAGGAAGAACTTCTACTTGAAGGCGTTTTAAAATATGTTGCTCCATCGGAGAAGTGGTCGGCAACCCTGATCGACGAAGGAACAATTCCCTGGATAATGCAGTCCAATCCCAGTCAGGGAAATGCTCATCTTGTTCGCGTCAATGGTCAAACTTTCCTTTTTGCTCGAGGAGCGGGCGACGGTCAAATTTCACTCACCGCACTGTATAATCTAAATTTCACACACTCCATCGCAACACTGAAAACCGGTAAATTTTTTGCTCCTTGCGAAATTATTATCAGGGCTGACAAAGGTTATTCGGTTGAGTCCACAGTGGGGGCGGTAAGAGTAAATGAACATGTAGATGTTAGCGATATTTCAATTTATCCCACCGAGGCTTCAGACACGTCAGTCCGAATACACCGTAAAGTGGATTTCGATGCGCCGGATTTTCTTTCATTACATCTGAGTAGAATCATAAGGGTGGCAGGCGCCGGACTTATAATAGACGACCATTTTACGTTCACGGGCAGATTCTCGCCAAATGAAGAAATGATGTTTCCCTTACCGGATGGCATCACGGTTTTGCAGGTCAAATCAGACGAAGGAGTACAGGTAACACCGACGAGTGATAGTCTCAGACTCACTAAAAAAGAAGAGGTAAGGAGTTTCGGGTTATGGATACAGTCTGCAGCAGAGATTAAAAATCACTCGGCAACACTTGGAAATTGGGTGATCCCTGCAGATTCTACACGATCGAACCTGCAATTGATTTCCTCTGACAATTATTTCCCATTTCTCACCACACTCCCCACATCTCTTATACCAACAGGTGGAACAAATAACTCTCGCCGTTACGATTGCTGGGATTTACTGCCTGAATTAAACATCACACTGGTTCCTTTAGAAGTGTTTACCCCGCCCGAAGTCGTAGCACATTTAAAAATATCACGTAATGAAGCAACGGCGAATTATACTATTCAGATTGCGGGATTGCCTTCACATGAATACTTTTTCAGGACTCCTGAAGAGTGGATTGTGAGTGATGTAAGGGGGATAAAGCAGAATAGGATTGTGCCGTTATCGATTCATAGAAAAGAGAAAACCTGGTGGGGATTGAGCTGGCATCCGATGGAAGCACCGGAAACAATTGAGTTGAACCTCCACAGGGCAGGCTCGTGGGGGGCTCCCCGCACAATTTCTAACCTGGACATTCCTTTTATAACCTTCCCAGAGCCCCGTCCTCTTCGATACGATGTCTCGATTGATTGGGATGAAGGATTGAAGATACGCACCCGGAATCTTGAAGAGTGCTCTATTGTACCTGCACTAACTGAAGATAGGACTCGGTCACAAACGCCTGCTCTTTCTTCTATAGATACTTCCGGTTTAGTCCTGCGTGCAGAGGGAGCGGCACCTGCCGGTCTAATATCCGTTGAAGGACGAACAGCCGATGTACGTGCAACAGTGGTCTCATCCCTTTCTATTGGAGAAGACAGCACAATAATACGCGCCCTCATCAGATATGAGGTGCAAGTCGCACCTTTAAAGACATTCTCCTTTGTTCTGCCATCCGCGACCGGTTCAAATATCCGCATCCAGGGCGAAGGTATTCGTGAAAAGACTGTTGAGGAGAAATCCGATGGTGATTATTGGACTGTTACGACCCAACATGATGTTCTTGGTACATTCGATGTAGTTCTGGAATGGCAGATAGGTGCGCCGGAGCCTCGAAAGCCTATTACGGCTCCTCAAATCGCCGTGAAAAACGTAACGTCTCAGCAGGGTTATATTGCTCTTGAAGGTTCTGAAACCCTGGGATTATCTGCAGAGACGAAAAATTTATCAGAAACTGATATTTCTGATTTGCCTATCTTGCCCTGGCAAAGCGACAAACGAATTCTTGCAGCCTATCGGTATGTTAAACCACCCTATACGCTCAAAGTCGTGGCGGAAAAGATCAAGGGCGAGCCGCCACTTGAAGCCCTTGTGAGCAGCGCGTCTTTCACGACGACTATTACGCCTGAAGGACAACGTTTCACCGATGCGTCGTATTCACTTCTGCCCCGGGCAAATCGTCAATTCTTCGAGGTTCAACTCCCTGACGAGGCTGAGCTCTGGGCTGTCCTGGTCAACGAAGAAGGAGCCCTGTCAGCAAAACGCAAAACCCCTGCCGGCGATGATATTCTCATGGTTCCCCTTCCATCAGCCGACCAGGATCTGTCCGACGTCAATATAAACATTATCTATAGAGAAAAAGGGAACTACGCCGGGAAGAGTTCTCTTATTAAATTTTCTTCACCTCACCTGGATGTTCCTGTCAACAAAACCTCATGGACTTTAAACCTCCCCCCTGGTTTTGAATATCTCTCATACGGCGGAGAGGTCGCCAAAAAAGTATCGATCCGCGAACCCTTTATCAGATTTCTCCGAACCGCATACTATCCCGAACGTATTCTTGTTGAAGATATGCCCGCAGCCTTGATCATCTTCTTTTCGATCCTCTCATTGGGCATCTTCATATCCATATGGAACTCGAGACATAAAGAAAAAAAGAAACCGAAAAAGGGAAAGGAAGAAAAAAAGGTAAAGAAAGCAAAACATGTATCCCCTCTTTTAACCATCATCCATCTGATCATTATTCTTGTCATAATTGCAGCCCTTATAGCTATTGCAGTCCCCAATTTTCTCGAAGCCCAGGTGCGGTCAAAAGTCTCGAGGGTTAGATCAGACGCTCGCTCTCTTGCAACTGCTATTGAAGCATACTACATCGATAACAATGCGTATCCACACCGTATCGATATTCTCTGGCAAGGACCGATAAAATATATCCATACAGGATTCGAGGATCCCTATTCCAAAACCGGTGCGAATCTTCAATATTTAAGTGGTGAACAAATATACGAGCGCGTCCGTGAAGCCGTTCCTGTCCCTCTCGACAAATCCATGTTCGAAAATTATTGGCTTGTGTATAGCCTCGGACCTGACGGTGTGGATCAGGGTGGTATGGTTATATACGATCCAACAAATGGAACTGTAAGTACGGGTGACGTAATTCGTGTCAAAGATGGTGCAGGGCAATTCTGGGAACCGCGTTACAGAGAAGTCCGAGAGAAGGAGTTAGCCGAAGCGGTTGTCGAGACTATGTACGGTCTGACAACTCCCTACCCACCGCCCTCAACCCATGCACTGGCTCCCGTCCCTGAAACGTCGTATTATCTTACATCCTTCGATCAAGTTTTGAGACAAATGCCTGAAATGCCCTACAAACGCAGGGAAGGCTTACAATCACTCATAATCGAGATACCCTCCGGCGGAATGCAACGTGTCATTGAAACACTCGGCTACGAATCAGGTATCCTCATCAGATTACTCGAAGAGAATGACTTTCTGCGGCTTAAATTTATCGTTTGGTTCAGCGCTCTTCTCGTGATGGTTATCATCTGGTCGTTATCCCGCAAGGTGTATAAGATCGCATTCATCGTGGGCTCTGCGATAAGCCTTTTTATTCCTTTAATTATAGATACCCCATGGGTGGTCTTTTATAATACCGCATTTCAAGGAATCCTCTTCTCTCTTGTCGCTCCGTTGCTTGCTGCAGCCGTAAAACAGATGGTAAAGCAAAAGATTAGTTTAGCAACAGGCTTTATTCTGATTGTAGGATTAACATTTCTCCCGTTAGAAATCAGCGCAGAAGAAGTTGTACCTTATGAAGCGCCTAATCGGAACATACGTCTTATCGTACCTTATGACGAACAAATTCAGGACACACGTGAATCGGACCCCCTCACATTTATAAGCAGACAACAATTCGAGACTCTGTGGAACCTTGCATACCCTGAGCTGGAACATGCGATTCCCCTGAACTCGTTTTTAACAGGATTCCAAATCGAGGGAACCTTGAACCCGGAAACATCTGCTTTTAAAGGACAAATACATATTTCCGCATGCAATCCGAACGATACGCCATCGACAATACCACTCAAATTAAAAGGTCTTAACCTTTCATCAATCTATAACAACCGGGAAAACGCCTTTATCGAATCACGGAAAGAGGAGCTGCTTCTCATTTTACCACCGGGATGGAAAGGAAGAGTCACTGCTGATTTTACGCTACCATGCCGTATTCAAGGCACTTCAGGAGATTTAAAAATCGCGCTGCCGGAAGTCGCAGCAGGCTACTGGCATTTTACATTCCCCTACCCCGATCTGACTATCGATGTGAACGACAACATTCCGTTTCTGACGGAAAAAACCGATTCAAATTTTATCGTGCACGGTTTTGCGCGTCCCGGACCCCTGGAACTCAGGTGGAACAGTAAGCTTGCCGGAAAAGAAAAGGAAGCGGCTGAATTCACATGGAAGGCTGATATAGGGCATCATTTCACCTGGGATACCACAAAATCGACTACACTTTATGCAAAAATAATCGTGACCCCACTGACGGCAAATACCCTTTTGCCGGAAACGTTGGAATTCAGGATACCGTCTGACTTAATAATCCTCGGTATAAGCGGTGAGGATGTCAGGAAAGCCCAAGTCAGCGGACAGACGATAACAGTTACCATAGCCGAAAAGGACAAAACAGAGATTTCTATTTTTGGCACTCAATTGAAAAAGGATTCCGGGAATAGCGCAAACGCTGATGTTCCTTCTGAGTGGATTATCGAGGGACTAAGACCATCAGAAGAAACAGGATTTACTTCGACACTTGCCCTTGAAGTGTCGAACGCCATAGAGATTCTGAAAATCAAAACGACCAACCTTGAACCAGTTTCCACTGGAGGTGCTCGTTCGGGATTCATGATAAGAAGATTCCGGAGCACAGAGCCCGGCTGGAATGCCAGGTTCAGGATTCAGACAATATCAAGTGTCTTCGATGCGGATGTTTATGAAGTCGTTTTGAAAACACAGGGTTTTATCAGAAGAGCGGTTGAAGTAAACGTATCACCAAAAATCAAAGGATTACACGAAATAAGGCTTCAACTACCCCCGACAAGCAGGGTTGAATCTGTTTCAGGGATCGACAATATCCAATGGGTTCAACAGGACGAAACGCTTTATGTTGCTTTTCCACAACTTATGATGTCACCGTTCAAGATGCTTATTATTATCCGCGCAGACCCACGTGGACAAGCCGGCGAATTTATCTTTGAACCTATCGACCTGATCGGCTCTCGAGAAATAGACCGCTCAGGCGCTCTGGTTGTTCCAATCGATGAGGAGCTGGTGGAAGTCAATATCGGCCATAGCCGGGCACGCGGGATTTCAGAAACGGACAGAAATTTATTCAGGACATTACAACCGGACATGAAAGAGGGTGAATATTTCCTCAGAGGATATATTCTCGAAGACGATACGCCCCTCGAGTTCAGGTTTCTTGCAGTTCCCACCACTGTATTTACGACCATCTATAATCTTGTCACCATTTCGGATGGACTTCAGAGCCTTGAGAGTGTAATAAGGGCGGAACCGAGACGCGGCAGGCTCAAAGAACTCGAAATCGACCTGCTCATACCCTCACCTGAACCGGACATAGGGTCGCGTATCAGGGTCTATGGACCGGTGAGAAATTTCAAGGTAGTACCCGTTGATACAAACCGCCTGAGAATGCAAATCGAGTTGAACCGCCCCCATGCGAGCCCCGTAATCCTGAGGATTGCGATCGATCAGCCCGTGAGGACTGAAAATAACGATACTATTCTAACCACTGTTGCGATACCGGCAGAAGGAGAGGGAACCAGATCGTTTCTCCTTCTTCGGTGTGCATTAGAGGGCGAACTTCGGCTTGCAGAAGATGCGGGAGCACGTGTTGTTGATCCTCATGAACTGAACAAACCGCATCTTGGCTTGGTTCCTCTGCCCTCGGATCAAAGCCTTGAACTTGCTCGTAATGCTGAAAAAGGACCTTCTTTCAAAGTGAGACGACATGAACGTATCGAGGGATTGCGAGCAATCGTCGAGATTCTTCGGCAAAGAACCATCATATCTTCGGATGGATTCGAGCGGCATGAGTTGGAAATAATTCTACAAAATCAATCTGAACAGTTCTTAAAGGTTGCGTTCCCCTATCCTCAATCAAAACTCAGTATATATGAAGTTCAGGTAGCCAGCCGTTCCGTTCCCATAACTTTCGGTAAAGAAGACAACAGGGATATTCTTCTTATCCCCCTGATTCGGACAGGGTTGTTGGAACCCGAGCTGTCTGTTCGGGTTGCGTATACAGTCAAAGGACTGAATTCTCTCGAAGAAAAGGGACACAGGCGACAGAGAATGCCGGAGATTCTGGGCGGAGTTCCGGTAGCTCAGTCTGCACTTGTTCTCATGCTTCCCCCGGATTTCGAATATAAAGATTTTCAAGGTACCCTGAACGAGGTTGAACTTGTTGACATCGAGGTTGATGAAGCGCTGCGACAGGCAAAACGCGTTAAGGAAATCTCGGAAGTCGCTCTCTATACCACCGGGGATAAACAGCAACAAGCCCTATCAACTTTAAGAAAACTTTCCACCAGGGTACAATCGAAGGTTGAATATGCGGAAAAGACGACCAAGGCATATTCGCGAGTAAAAGATATAAGTAGTCTACCGAGACGAGAATTCGTCGAACGCGAAGAAGTACTCACAAAGGAACGCGACAAGACACTGAGAGAGGCTCAGATGGCACAACAAGTGATTGTGGACAATGTAGCGCAACTCGATACCCTTGTGAGAGCACAACAGCCCGAAATCCAGGTGGAAATGGTGGAAAAAACGCCTGAAGAAATCGTACCATCACCGGCGCCTCCTATACAGTTTCCGAGAAGCGGTAACGTGTACGTGTTTCGCCAACTCCAGGGTACCGGGCATATAGAATTTGATATTTCCTCGATGGAAGATTTGAAAA
>CAZSMK010000105.1:0-22131 GCA_964608095.1 uncultured Candidatus Sumerlaeota bacterium
TATATCAAATCAGTCATGAAAAAGGTTTTTGAGTACCAGACTGCGCATCTTACGAATGTCGAACCCGCCTTCTGGGAGCGCGGCGCGTTGTACACCGGTATCGTGGCGGCGTACCGGGCGACAGGCGACGATGACTATCTGAACAATGCGCTCGCATGGGGCGAGGCGAACAAGTGGCAGATTAACCCAACACACGGCGGATTTCTCAATGCCGATAACCAGGTGGCGCTGCAATCCTATTGCGACCTTTACATGATAAAGGGCGGTGAGGAAAAAATCGCCGCGGCAAAGAACGCACTCGACAAGATGGTGGAAAACCCGCCTGTCGGCAGAGAGAACTGGTGGTGGTGCGACGCACTCTATATGTCACCGCCGTTCATGGCACGCATGACTAACATTACGGGCGACAAGAAATATGTCGAGCTCATGAACACGATGTGGTGGGATACGTATGATTTCCTCTACGACAAGGAGGAAGACCTCTTCTACCGCGACAAGAACTTCTTTGATAAAAAGACAAAGAACGGAAAGAAGATGTTCTGGTCGCGCGGAAACGGCTGGGTGCTTGCCGGTATAACGCACGTGCTCGATTATTTGCCCGAGGACGATCCCAAACGTGATGATTTTATCGAAGTGTTTAAAAAGATGTCTCGTTCCGTCGCGGCAAAACAGGGGGACGACGGTCTCTGGCGCACGTCGCTGCTCGACTACGACGAATTCCCCATGCCCGAAACCAGCGGGAGCGGCTTCTATTGTCACGCCATGGCATGGGGCATCAATCGCGGAATCCTCGATAAAGATGAGTACCTCCCTGTAGTCAAGAAAGCCTGGGAAGGTCTTACGCGATGCGTGTATCCCAACGGCAAACTCGGCTGGACACAGATGGTTGCCGGCTCGCCCGGTTCAGTCTCGCCGCAGATGACGCGCGAATACGCCGTCGGGGCATTTCTCCTTTCCGGCTCCGAAATGCTTAAGCTGGGGGATTGATAAAGCGGACAATCACGGACGTGGCACAGACTGACACAGACCTGAAAAAGGAGGGATTGTATGACTGAGCAGGAATCACTAATTCCAAAGCATGGCCGTTCTTCGTCTGTGCCCGTCCGTGATAGTCCGTGTAAGTCCATCCCCACATCAGCCCTCGTGGCAAATGCTACCTTATCTCTTATCAACCTCTGCTGCTATCTCCAGGCGGCTTACAGAGCAACTGTACCGATTGCCGAGAACTGAGAAAATTACCATGCTATTTCAGGCTCCGCGAAATCTTCGGTCATTTCCGACGGCAGCCGCCAGACGTGCGTGCCCTCTTTGTCCGTAAAATAGAGATTCGAGTTTGACAATTGCCTGCCGTGACCGTCCGCCCAGAAGGCGTAAAAATCCGGATGGGCATGTACCGGATGTCTCACATACGTATGGTTCAAGCGGCTGTCGCGGGTAAGATCTCTTATTTTTTTCCACGACTTTCCTTTGTTGCAACTTATCCACATCGCTATCTCACCGCCGGTATTGTACGGCTGTGGTCCCGTTTCAGTCGGCGCAATGATTCTCCAGGTTCCGTCCGGTTCGATATAAAACGAGCCGAAATCGTAATTATGGTCAGACGTCGTAAACGGATTAATCTCCCATTTTGTACCAGTCCACTGCGCTGTGTACCATGTTCGAGGATCGTTCTGGGGTCCTGACGCTGAACCTCCGCTGGTAAGGTAAAGTATCACCGGATAACCGGCATCGTCGAACTGGACTTCTTTAAGGTAAACCAGCCTCTGCACCGATTCATAGTCATGAACAAGCGCCAGGGTATCTGTTGTGGTGATGGGAGTCTCGATAGGTGTTCCGTCAACAGTGCGCCAGCTCGCGCCGAAATCGCGTGTCTCGACATAATAAAGATTGGTACGCGCGTCGAGCCCACCGATGCGAGGATGATAGTTGAAGGCGGTTCCGACACGTTTTCCATCGCCCCAGCTTACCTGGTAATGCCCCTGTGCTATGCGCGAAAGACACCCCGGTTCACTCCACTCGATTCCGTCCGGACTCGTCATCCAGAAAAGCCTGCGCCCGCCTTGATACCGCGTATGAAGAAAAAGACACCCCCGCGAAGGAATATACCAGGGTTGCGAATACGAAAACTTGTCGTCGCGTACGAGTTGGAATTCATCGATCGAATAAGGACGAGTGCTTTTGTGAATATAAGCGGGTCGCGCGCCGCCATGGCTGTTAGAAAAAATCCATAAATAGCCATTGTCGTCCACTATTAGTGTTGGATTGTCGTGCGAATCAGACGTTTTTTTATTCAACAGAATCGAAGGGCGGGGCACCTTGCCTGTGGCATGGTCGTAGTAAGATACCATAATGAGGAGTTGTGTGGTGTGTCGTGGCGAGCCGCCGTAACAGAAGAAGGTCTTATTCGCCTTTTCAGAGTAATAGGCGATAGGTATATGCTGCTGCGGGTATGTTCCCAATCCGCCGCTGTACTTGTACCGGAATTGGTCGTTTTGGCGACCTACGGCATACCAGATTCCGCGGTAGCCATCATCTTTTTCAAGCCGCGTCGTATTGTTCGATTCTGCGGCAAAGACTGAAAATGACAGAAAGATAGAAATACAGGTGCTCATTAAATAAGTGAGTCGTGAACTCCACATTTTCGTCATAATTGTTTTCCTTTATCCGATCGATTTAGACATGCACGTAATTAACTAATTTTTCTCAACGAGCAGCGGCAGACTTTTTGACGTTATATCATCCGGCTGTTCTATAATATAACGTGAGCGACGCCGTTCTACCGGAAGGTTTAAAAGCAACGCGTAATCGGGTCCCTCGGCTGAACCGAAATATTCCCATCCTTCATCCGCCGCAAGATGCAGGTAGACGCGGTCGGTCTGCTCGAGGTGTATGAAGTCCCCGAGATCGAGCGTGGTGGGTCCGCCCAACGCAATATCGCTGTATTCGAGCAGCCGGTACGCCACCACTGCTCCATTCTCGCCATCCGTGAGCCACAGGTGGAGATACGATCCCAGCCTGTTACATTTCAATTCGAGCGTGATCTGGTTTCCCCAGGGCAAGGCATCGTTTCTGCCGAGTGCGCCGCTCCATTCCTCGAGCGGAAACCATTCGCCCGCGCGCTTACGTTCCGAGAGCGTCACTCGTCCACCCGACTTGATTGCGTTCATGAACCGGTTGAAATACTCGAGCGGGTCGCCTTCTCGATTCATGGGTTGCCAGTTATATGAATTCAACATATCCGCGCCCATCATGTAATTTGCCATCAACGTCGCTACATGATACGTGATGCTGAAGCCGTCGAATTCTTCGCGGTTGACCGTGGCCCACGTTCCCCATTCTCGAATGCGCCATAATGCGTCCATGTCGGTTTTCCATATCATCTCGACGCCGAGTCGCGCGCCGTTCACACGGGCGACCTCTGCGTACGGGCGTGCATGACCGGTTCCTTCAAGAGGAAAATGCGTATAGTCGAGAAGCGCATGAGTATATAGTGTCGGAGATGGAAACACCTTATTGATAACAGCGATGGTACGTTGGTTATACGTTACGAGATTACGCTGGAGCCAGATACGCTCGACAATATCAAGCCCGTCCGACGGGTCGAGCATGACGCCTTCTTCTTCGGCGTCCGCAACAGTATACGGATTGAAATCAGCCCAGAGCGGAGAGCGCCGCACCGGATATTTCTCGTCCGAACCCTGGAACGCCCAGTATGCAGGTTCGTTTTCCGAGACAATGCAAAGCAGCTCATCACCCAATCCCTCCGACAAAAGACTCATTGCGATCTCAAGCCGTTTATGCCGCATGGCGTTCAGTTCCGGATGATTCATGGTCTGCCACGGCGTACTGCTCCACTTGTTCGGAATTGTCCAGCCATAGCGGATGTCCCACCGGTCACCCAACAACTTCTTCAACTCCTCACCTTCATCGTAGGTGTCGGTATTCGACCAGCAGACCTGCTGAAAGTCTCGACGCTGCTTCACTTCGACCGGTGTCCCTGCCCACCAGCTGCAAGGAATCGCCACAAACCCGAGGTCGTATTCGGTACAGCGCTTTTTCACCGTTGCAATGATGTCGTGTAACTGTTCTGGGCTCCTTACCGCATAATAATATTCAATCGAGAATGCTTTTTTGACTGAAGGCGCATCGACAATGCGCGATATAAACTCGAACTGCGACGTATCATCTAAATTGTTTGTCAGCAACGCGAGAATGAAATCGTCTTTCAGGTAGGGTTTACGGAGCCGGCTGACAAAACGGGGTATAAGAACAAGTTCCCTGACATACAAGTCTTCATCGCAATGGTTGAGCAGGGCTAACGAGTGTTTTTTTTCTACCGGCGGCGGAGGCAGCGCGGACATGGTTATAAAGAAAGACCGCAATCCGAATCCGCGTGTTTCGCCGCTTCGCCTGTGCATCGTTTTACCATCAATGGTCAGCTCGAAGTCATAGCGATGCCCTTCGAGGTCGTCGGGTATAACGATACGAAGCAGAAGCGAGTCGAGCCTGTTTGTTGAATCAAGAGACGTTGACAGATGTTCTCCTTCAGGAACCCGCACACACTCATACCGTTCCATAACGGCTCCGACCATCATCGAAATTTCAACACAGGATTCTTTTTCCACAAGCCGGGGAAAATACGCTCCTTCATCGACCGTGTGTTGTGGATGAGAAGGAATATCCGCGGCGACGACCGGCATCATTGCCGTAGTCGCCATAAGAGTTACGAGTAGCCCCATGACAAATCGTTTCATTATACAAACTTTCCTTTTGAAATCAGTAATTCCGATACAAGTAAGTCTAATCGCATGTGCTTGAAACACGCCTCTCACGGTTCAAAAAACATCACAATGAGACTAACTCCACAAAGTGCCATCTGGCAAGAATATAGGAGCGAAAAAGAAACCGATGTGTAATACCTACTGGTATTCGTACTCGTGTTCGTACGAGCACGAGCACAAAAAAGAGAGGAGGATGATAGCCTACTGATAAAGAGATTGAAACCTTTTTCCCTCGCACTCCCACTCGCTTTCGCAATCCCGATGATATCCTATCTATAAGGGATTGAACCACGATAGGGCCGTGTCCTGTCCCTGTTCGTCCGTGTTGATCACAGCCCAATTAGTCTATTCTTTTACACAAATATAAGAATACAATCTTGTTGAACATACCGTATGTTCAATTTATTATTACGTGAGATTTATAAGAAATTTCCCGGGACAGGATATTACATGAATCCTCGATGCCAATTTTTAATCATCGCGATAGTGTTCATTGTGACCGGTATTATATGGAGTAAAGAGTTTGAGGGCGGCGCTATTCTATTGAGAGGAACAGATTTTAACGGTGGTGCGTCGCATCTTTTCGGCGATGCGCAATACAACAAGCTCGGTGTTAATTATGTCTATGCTGCCCCGACAGGCGATAGCTCACGAATGCAGGCGACGTTTGAACGTGCTCGAATTCCGGGAAGCCCACTCTTTCTTCATATCGAGGGGATGGATGACGATTATGCCTCAACATGTCCCATAGAAATTCGTTTAAACGAACACGTAATCTTCAAGGGCGCAAACGGATTCCCTGACGGCGTTTGGGGTGTGCGTTTGTTCCGGATTGAACCCGGTCTTTTAAAGGCTGGTCTGAATAGCATAACGATATCCAATATCGCTCCAACAGGTGAAGCGGGGAGGCCGCCCTGGTTTATGCTTTCACGTTGTGCAATAGGAGGCGAAGATATGTCATCTGCCTTTATCGTCGGTATCCAAGAGGATTTCAGAATTAATCTGCCCGACCAAAAGCGCCCGATTCCTGAACCATACAAAAGCCCCGAAGATACCGGATTTGCAATGCGTGGCACCAAGGGTTGGCTCTGGCTACCGGAACAGTATCTCGCGGAGATACCCATCATCGCGGAATACAAGATGAATTTTCTCATGAATTGTTACGGTAGCATGTACGATATCGAACATTATCAATGGGGTGATCCTCGCTGCAACCGTTGGTGGGAACCGTTGCCCGAAGATAAGAAACGGGCGTATGAACAAATCGTACATAAGTGCACGCAACATGACATCGTATTTTGTTTCAGCATGAATCCAAATCTCGGTTCTACCCGTATTTTCGACTATGATAATCCCCAAGACCTCGACGATCTCTGGCAGCATTATGATTGGATGCAGAGGCTTGGTGTTCAGTGGTTCAATATTTCGCTCGACGACATCTCAAAGGGTATCGATGCAGCGGGTCAGGCTCGGGCGGTTAACGAGATCTTCCGGCGATTAAGAAAAAATGACCCTCATGCACAGATGATATTCACACCGACACATTACTGGGGGACAGGCAACGACGATCCCTATCTTACCACGCTGGGAGCCACCCTTCATCCGGACGTCTTCATCTTCTGGACAGGGAACGAGGTCGTTTGCAAATCGATTAAGACAGAAGATGCCAGCTCATACAAAGAGGCGGTGAAACATCGACTTTTTCTCTGGGACAATTATCCTGTCAACGATGCCACACCCACCATGCACCTCGGTCCTGTCATGAATCGTGACCGGGATTTGCACACCGTGATTTACGGATATATGAGTAATCCGCTCCATTCCCAGAACGAAATCAATCGGCTCCCCCTTATCACGTGTGCAGACTATGCCTACAATCCGAGGGCATACGATCCCGCCCGCTCGATTGGGCAAGCTATTCTCCACCTCGCTGACACAAAAGAACAACAAATCGTTCTCCGGGATCTCGTTGAACTTTATCCCGGCTTCTTGATCGCTGACCATCCTGCCACCAATTGGAATCCAGTGATAGTTCGTTTTGGGCAGATAATAAATACTCCCCATCAACATTTTATTGCCAGGCTGTATATCGATCATGTGGAAAATGTGATAAAAAGGTTGCGGAGTGAATTCCCTCGACAATTCGAATCCGCACAACATACTCTCGCTGCAGACCTCGAAAAGGTATGGAAAGAATACAATCATAGGTATGGGAAATAGGTTGGCTATCCTTCCTCGATGAAGCGTACCAGGAGTTCCGCCATGTGCATGGCACGTGTCGGCGAATCCGCGTTATCGAGTCCGCCGGCAAGATTAAACAGACATCCCGGACAGTCGGTTATGACAATGTCCGAGCCTGTTTCTGCAATATTCTTCATTTTGCACTCGAGTAGTTCCCTGGATATCGCCGGAAATTTCATCGAGTAAGTTCCGCCGAATCCGCAGCAGCGCTCCGCTTCTTTCATCTCGACATATTCTACGCCCGGCAACGACTGCAATACCTCGACTGGCTCTTCTTTTATGCCCATGCTCCGTACCAGATGGCAGGGAAAATGATAGGTGACCTTGCACGGTTCAACGGTCTTTGTGAACATGGTTTTATCTTCATCTCGCGAAAAATCATGTACCAGTTTTACAAAATCGATCGTCTTGTCTGCTATCTTCTCTGCTGCTGGATAAAATTCTGTATGCGTATCTATGACACCTTTCCAGAGGTCCTTTATGACGTGCGTACAGGTCGGGCAAGCGCTAACGATATACATCCATCCATCGTTGTTCATCTTTTCGATGTTGTCGGTAGCGAGCGTTAGTCCGCTCTTTCTGTTACCAGAAAAAATCGCGGGCGCGCCGCAACATTTCTGCTCAGGATAAGCTACCCGATAGCCGAAATGGTTCAGAACCTTGATGACGGCTTCGCCGATCCCGGGATATAACCATTCGATAGCGCAGCCGCTGAAGAAGGCGACCGTGCCTTTTTCATTTCCCGCAACGTTTTGTTTTATTTTCTTGAATCGGTCTCTGAAGGGCGAGGCGTATATTGCCGGCACACTGCGTCCCTGCGTGTATTTCTTAAATCCGAAAGGGAGCGCACGGATGTATTTCTTTCCTTCGCTCCCTTTTTTCGTCAGCGGTAGAGAAGCCACCGCCGCAGTTCGCATACCTGCGCTGAACAATAGCTTCGAGGGCAGCACGTTGTCCAACACAAGACGTTCCGGCAACGGCAGCCGAATCTTATCTCGTACACGTCTGCGCAGCTCGAGTGTCAGGTTCGGAATATCGATCTTTGCGGGACAAAATTCTCGACAGAGCCCGCACGATATACACAACTCCTGGATTTGTTCCGCATCCTCGAGTGAACTGAAAAAATAGGTCAACATGCTCCCGATAGCCCCGGGATATATCTTACCGTATACGTGCCCGCCGAGAAGGGTATAGATGGGACAGACGTTGAGGCATGACGTACACCGAATACATTTCCCCGCCTCGCGAAACACGGGGTCGGCAAGCATCTTCAGCCTGCCGTTATCGAGCATGATGACGTGAAGTTCCTTTTGTGCCGTACCGTTCCCATCCTTGTCTTTGAAAGTTTCTGACGCACCGGAAATCATGGTCAGGTAACTCGTCATGAGCTGTCCGGTGGCGCTTCGTGGAAGGGTCTTTACTATAGGAACAATGTCTTTTAACCGAGCAACGAATTTTTCATAGCCGAAAATAATGATATGAACCGGGGGTAGGGTAGCCGTAAGCCTCACGTTACCTTCATTCGAAAATATGCACATCGTGCCGGTTTCCGCCACTGCAATATTGCATCCAGAAATGCCGATGTCAGCGTTAATAAAATGGGTGCGCATGATTGTACGTGCATGTTTTACCATGGCGCCGATTTCAGGCTCGACCTTTTCACCGAGATACTTCGAAAATATCTCAGCGCAACGTTCTTTTGTGAAATGAATCGCGGGCAACACCATGTGCGAAGGGGTCTCATCCACCTGCTGGATCAACCATTCTCCAAGGTCGGTCTCTACGACCTTCATTACATCGGCAAGGTGTGAGTTGAGATGAATTTCTTCGGATGCCATGGATTTGGATTTAACACAGAGAGCGGCGTTCCTGCGACGCGCGATATCCTTTACTATTGAGAGCACGTCTTTGCCGTCGGCGGCACGATGTACCTTTGCGCCACGTTCTTCGAGTCGCGACTGAAATTCATCCGCAAGCGTCTCGATGTGTTTTATTGCCTCTGATTTTACTCTCGCAACCTCATTCCGCAACGCCTCAAAATCCAAGCCGCGGTATGCGTCGGCTCGCAACTCATAGACCAGTTCCGTAAACGTTCGTAACGCCCGCCGCAGAACATCATCCGCGAGCGCCTTGCGTATGCCTGTTTTAAAACCACGGTCCAGAGGCACGGTCATTGCTCCTCCTATAAATGATCGATACAAATTATGATGAGGCTCTTCGGTCCATGCACGCCGATAGTAGAAACGCATTCGATATCGCTCGTTCTGCTCGGTCCTGTCACGAGGGCTAAAAAATCCGGGACGCGACCATCATAAGTGCGCGTGATAATCTCGAGCGCCTTTTCAAACGTCTCAACTAACGATGAGGTTCGCAGAAGGGCTATGTGAACAAGCGGAAGCATCGAGACCAGCCGGGTATGTATCTCGGAAGCGTCGTGGACAATCGTTCCCGTGTCTGCAATGCCGAGTTCATATTCGCAGATACCGATACCGGCTTGTTCGATGATGTCGAGCGGTGGATTGAACTTGCATGACCCCCCTTGCTCATTTACACGTCGTCGCAATTCGACTTCCTCGATAAGGGATGAGTGCGCAGCAACAACGTCAGCAGCTCCCGCCCGCTTGATTTCATCGAGCATTACAGTCAACGCATCCGATGAAGTATTCACACGGTGAACACGCCCTTCAAGCGCTTCATTCTGCTCTTTGAACATGGCAAAGAGATTGTCTTGTGCCGTTTTGTCGATTGTAATTCTCTCCATTCAAATCAAAATACTTTTCAAATGAAATAAAGTAACTTATATATTTTAGTTTAAAGTAATACTTTATATATTCTTCTTGACACTTATGCTGGAAAGAGGAGCTGGCTCTGTAACCGGTTCTGGCACTATGCCGTCCGTAATATAGAGCTCTGCGATCTGAACATTCCTGTTTCCCCAATCGTATGTTCCCGTGATGGTCAATCGCCACTCCCGACCCGCAGGTATCGGAATATTAATCGTTTTGTGAGTCATGTCGAACTCGCCGCATGTTTTCCACGCATCATTCTCTCGCAAAAAAATCTCGACCGCTCGTGGCCCATAGTTCGGTCTCGGTGTGATTACGAGTGTGGGTGTTGTCATCTCTTCGGTCGATACCGCAAAATATATGTGTACCGGACAATCCGTCGTGGGTCCTTTTTCTTCTACGTTCCTTATCACGGTGAATGTAGCAGGATTTTTGTCGGAGATTTGTTCAAGCGGATGTTCGCTGCTGACGTTACCGCCTACGGGGAGTGTATCGAGCGGAATAAACGAAGCGACCGGCTCACCCAGACGCGCGTTTATTGTATACCCTGCGCCGCGTGGACCGTCTATCAAATCCACTTCTAAACGATCTCCTTTTTGTTCGACATGGAAACCTTTTGCAATCTGCGCGGTCTCTTCTTCAGTAACCGATGGAATCATCTGCCAGACAGCCGTTCCTTTCACTTCAGGGACAACAGTATCTACCGCGGCGGAACGTCTATTATGTCCGCCTGCAGGCACGTATCGATACTCCTTTGTCGTAGCAATGTGACCGAATCTGTTGTCAATGTTCAGCCAGGCGCCCTTTACATCAAAGGTTTCCATCGGGCTCAGTGCGGGAACAAATCTATTGCAGGCAGCCGACGTAATCGTTCGCCCCTTTCCTGTCAACCGGTCGTTTTCGATCCCTATGGGGCGAAACCCAACAGGACTTATCCATACTGTGGAATGAGGCAAGCAGACGAGCGCACACCTTCTGCCGTCGGTCAGTCCGAGCACAACTATCGTCGCATCGCCCGATTCGCCTGTCTCCTCTATCCCGTTTACATCGTCCGGCACTATACTCTCAAAGGTAGGAAGTGTCATATAGGGGTGATTATGGAAATTCGTGCCCAGCGGTGTCATGGTTCCGATATGAATTCGTCCCCATGATACAGTTGCGAAATAATCGGGATTCCGGTGCAACCAAACTCTCACCTTCGGAAACAATCGTGTCCAGGTTCCGCGCTCGATCTGCTCGATTGCATCAGTCGTAATCTCGGGAGCGGGACGCAGCATGTGGAGCAGCAAGGCTGAGGTTATTCGTTTTACCAGCAATGGTTCCCACCACCATGCGAGATTGCTCTCATCGAAGATGCGCCCCGGTTCCGCTACCCTGTGTCTGCGTTGTGCCGCTTGTATTCCGCGTTGTTCTGCACGCATAGCGAGTGGATCACCGAGCGCAGTCGCTATCCATGCAAAATACGCCTGGATAGAGGAAGTATGAAACGTCCAGTCCTGGCCGTTAGGAAACACGAACTCACCGTCCGGAAGGAGAAGATAACGTAATACCTCGCGCCAAACCGGTGCAACGTTATGGAGTGAATACGGTTCGAAATCTTCGGCATGTTTCGTATTGAAACGCCGATCGGCTAATGCCAGTATCATCCACGCCTCGCCAAGCTCCTGTCCCGACACCTTTAAATAACCCGGATGAAAAAAACTGTGATTCTCCGTAGTAAAATCTTTAAAGAAATTTGCAGTTGTCACCAGCTCGTTGACTCGGTGTGTGCCGATTTTGCTCGTATCATTTTTATCCGCCGGGATTGAATACGTGTTGACGGCATAACGGCATAATGCGTTCCACCATTGTTCACGGTTCGGGTGTTCGGGATTGAGCACAATCGCAGCGGCAAGCACGTGCGTATCCCAGCCGTTCTCTTCCGCGCCTGTATCGCCCGGATTGTAATCTTTCGGCGGTTTTGCGGTTATACGGTCGGCCTCGGGACACATCATTCGCGCGATGTTGCCCCGCATTCCTTCGTCGAGATCGTCCCACACCAGCAGGGCAGATACCGCAGTTGTCCCAAGCCAGAGCGACGACTGCCAGTGGTTACCCCATGTCGGCTCGAGCGGGGTATCAGCCGAGATGTGGTGTCCACTTATGTAAGCGAGATTCTTCTTGATATAACGCACAAGCCCCTCTCTATCCAAGTCGGCAGCGAGAAGTTTTTGCTGGTCGCTCTCGTTCAGCCAACCCTGTTCTGTAGCATACGCGAGTAGTGCATAACCAACCATGACATTGTTGGTTCCCCTGATCGAGCCGTTCATATCCTTTTCGGCAATCCCGCCGCCCCAATACCCAACGACTTCCTCGTCATGCCAGATGGTCTTTGCGTATACAGCGTAATCGGCAATCAAGGGAAGGTAATCCCCTGCCATGACCGGGAGCGTTGTGCGCTCGGTTTTATCGGCTGTCACGCAAACAGGGTATGAAACCAAGAGCAACAAATACACTCCCGCGTTAAGTAAAAATACTACAGGGGGAGGTATCATATAGCGGTTTTTGGTATGAACGATTTCTGTGCTGTGCATTGCGGTTTGTGATCCTTTCGTTTTCATAGGACAGTTCTGTATAACATGCAGGAACACGAAAGATATGTATTATCTATCCGAAACGCTGATATAAAGTCAAATCTTTACACTCCTATGCTCGGCGATCAGGCATCCGCACTGGGGACGGAGATTCCGCGTTAGCGAAATCGAAGACGCGCTGTGTCCGCCACAGGCGCATCTTCGAGCGGGTCGAAGATTCGCCGTGGCGGATGTGTATAACTTCATAAAATCCGATACTGCGCACGTTTAGAGGTGCGATTGCGATAGCGATAGCGATTTCGATAGGGAGAAGTAGGATAAGCGTCCTCGCTTGTCCTCCTGATATCATAATAATTTCCGATACTACTAATGATCTAAGGCTGACAACCGAGACGGTTGTCCTACGATACTGTAGGATAAGCGTCCTCGCTTGTCCTCCTGATATCATAACAATTTCCGATACTACTAATGATCTAAGGCTGACAACCCAGACGGATGTCATACGTTTTATGGATGTTCAACCTTGTTTTTAGCCTCTCTTTAACAAGATTTTGGTATTGACAGAGGGGGAGAATCTCATATCTCATAATATTGTGATTAAGATTCAGAAATGAGGTCGTGAACACCATCTCGAATAGAAAAAATGCGCTCCCCTTAATTGTATGTATTATTTTGGGGCTCGTGAGTGAGCTGTGGGCTACGGATATTGTTACATCGGACACACTTTCAGACATATCCCATGTAACAATTGTCTACAACAGGGATAATCCACCGTTAAAGTATCTGGATGAAGATGGCGAGGCTGCCGGGATACTCATGGACCTATGGCGGTTGTGCGCTGAGAAAACCGGTCTCGAGGTTTCTTTCAAGGACGCTTCATGGGCTGACACCCTCGAGCTAGTGCGTAACGGTGAGGCTGATATCCATGCCGGGATCTTTTACACCGAGGAGCGAGATGTCTTTTTCGACTATGCTCTTCCCATTCTTGAGTTGCGTTACTATGTATTTGTCCATAAAACCATACTTGGCTCTCGCAGATTAGAAGACCTTATGGCTTTCCGAATCGGAGTACCTGAGGGATTTACACACGAGTTCGTGCAAGAAGCAGTGCCTGAGGCGACCCTCGCTGTGTATCCAGATTATCCCACTTTGTATGTAGCGGCGGAGCGAGGCGATATAAAGGTCTTTGTCTCGCCAGACCTCAACCTTCAGTATCATCTTACGTTGCATGGGTTGAGCAATAACTATCGCTACAATCCCGCAGCGCCCGTGTATCGAAGAGCATATCATGGAGCGGTGCGAGAGGGTAATAGCGCGCTGCTACAGAAAATTAATACGGGATTGGGCTTGATAACATCTGAAGAACGTGCAGAGATAGAGCGTAAATGGTTGGGCACCGCACTGGTGCGACCGGATGAAGAAACACTGATGATCGCTATCGATAGTTTCTATCAGCCCCTTACCTTTCTGGATTTCGAAGGCAAACCTTCCGGGCTCATAGTGGACCTCTGGCATTTGTGGGCGGAAGAAATCGGCAACAAGGTCGCGTTCCTCCCCGTTGATACCGGCGCTGAAATGGCAGCGTTACGAAGTGGGGAGGCGGATATTGCCGCGTGTGCGAAAGAGTCCGAACCTGACGAAACAGGCTTCATCGAGACTCTTCCTTATTATACCATTTCTTCAGCCCTTTTTGTGCCCGTTGACACCGGAACAATGCACGCAAAGGAGGAGTTTGCAGGCAAGAAGATCGGACTGGTTCGTGGAGAAGTGCCAAAAGAGGCGGTACTGGAATTACTCCCCGGTAGCATGCTGGTTGAGTTTGAAACAATGGACGATATGATACAGGCAATGCTCACCGGTGAGACCGACGCATTTTTGCATGAGGTCACCACAGCGCGGGTTTTACTAAACAACTTGAAGCTCAACAGGAAGTTCGAGGAAGTTTCTGATTTCATGTTAAAAAGCCCGCTATCGGCTTATGTGAAGATGGAGGATAATATTCTCGCTGAAAAAATAGACCGCGGCTTTGAATCGATTCCTCTACCCGAGCTTGCCCGGATCGAGCGAACCTGGATTGCCGACGAGAGCCTCCGCTTTTTCGAGCAGAAAATGGCAAGCAAACCACTCGAGCTCACACAGGCTGAAAGGGCATGGTTACGGCAACATCCCGTCATAAAAGTCGCCGCAACGAAGGATTGGCCTCCTTTCGAGTTTGTCGATAGAAACGGTGAGTATCGGGGAATCAGCGCAGATGTGTTGAGGAAGGTAGCCGAAAAAGCCGGCTTTGAGATCGAACCACAGACCGCAGAATGGGCTTTGCTTAATGCTATGCTTAAAAATAAGGAACTCGACCTGTGCCCCGGCTTGAAAGAAAGTCCCGAACGGCGAAAGTTCCTCTTATTCACACAGCCTTTCATACATTTCCCCCATACTCTCATAACACGAGAAGGGGAAACAGATATCAACGACCTCGAAGATTTAGCGGGGAAACGCGTTCCCGTGGAGGAAGACTATTTTATTCACGAATATCTTGAAACAAATTATCCGGAGATTGAACTGATCCTTGTCCCGGGCGCTCTTCAAGCATTGATGGAGGTGTCTGCAGGAACCGCCGACGCGTATGTGGGAAACGTAGCTGTAGCTTCGTATCTGATCAGTGAAAACGTGATTACGAACCTCGAGATGAAGGGCTACGTAGATATCCAAGAAATGGAACTTTCCATCGGGGTACGCAATGACTACCCGGAACTCGTGAATATACTGAAGAAGGGGCTCGCATCACTAACGGAGAAAGAGAAACGTGAAATTGTCGAGGAATATATCGAACTCGAACCTGTCGAGAAATTTACGCTTACAGACGAGGAAAAGGAATGGCTCGAGCAGCACAAGGAAATTCGGCTGGGTGTGGATCCTGAATGGTCCCCCTTCGAGTTTTTTAGTGCCGCCAGAGTCTATCAAGGTATCTCCTCTGATTATGTACGCCTGATTAATGAACGACTCGATATCAACATGCAGCCGGAAAAGGATTTAACGTGGGCAGAGGTCATCCTTCGTGCAAAGACGCGTAAAATCGACGTGTTGCCCTGTGTGGCGAAGACCGAGGAACGTATCGAATTTCTTAATTTCACCAAGCCGTATTTGAGTTTCCCCATGGTAATAGTCACACGGGAAAAGGCGCCCTTTGTCAATAGCGTCATGGATTTTGACGCTGGCAGGGTTGCAGTAGTCAGGGCACACGTAACTCAGGAATTATTGGAACGCGATTATCCCGACCAAACCTTTCAACTCGTTGATACCGTCGAGAGCGGTCTCCTCGCTGTGTCGCGAGACAAGGCGGATGCCTTTGTAGGGAACCTCGCCTCTATTTCTTACACGGTCGATAAACTCGGCATTACAAATCTAAAAGTGGCTACTGTTACTCCTTATCATTTTGAACTCTCGTTCGGTATCCGAAAAGATTGGCCCGAGCTAATACCTATTCTTGATAAGGTTCTCGCAAGCATACCAGAGGAAAGAAAGACAGCGATACAAAACTCCTGGGTCAATGTACGTTTTGAGCGAAAGATCGATTGGGGCGCGGTAGTACGGGTATCCCTGATTGTGTTTGTCGTTGCGGGCATAATCGTTGGCTTTCTTGTGCACGTAAACCGCAGGCTCGGTCGAGAAGTGACAGAGCGAAAACGTGCCCAGCATGAATTACGAATCGCCCGTGATCAGGCGGAATCCGCAAACCGCGCAAAGAGTGCGTTCCTCGCTACCATGAGCCATGAAATCCGTACACCCATGAACGCTATCATCAATATGGCGGCGCTCACCATGGAAAGCGATCTCGATAGTAAACAACGCCAATACCTCAACGTTATAAACTCTTCTTCACGCAGTCTACTCGGCTTGATAAACGACATCCTGGATTTCTCGAAGATCGAGGCGGGCAAAATGGACATCGAGTCAGCGCCTTTCAGAATTCGCGAGATGCTCGAGGAAGTCACTATGACCTTTCGCGACCGCGTGATTGAAAAACACGTGGAATTGATAGTCTTTGTCGCTCTCGATGTCCCCTATATGGTAGTCGGCGATCAACTACGGCTGCGACAGATTTTGGTGAATCTTATCGGCAATGCCTTTAAGTTCACCGAACAGGGTGAGATCGTGCTTTATGTGTCACTTACCGAGCCCGGCGACATCGACTTCACGCTCAACGACAACCAGGTAGCCATACAATTTTCCGTGAAGGATACAGGAATCGGCATACCAGAGGAAAAACAGGAATTGCTCTTCGAAGCATTTACACAGGTGGATGATTCCACATCACGCAAATACGGCGGCACCGGACTGGGTCTTGCCATTTGCCAGAGGCTCGTAAGGTTGATGGGTGGTTCCGGGCTGACCCTCGAGAGCGAATACGGCAAGGGAAGTGAATTCTCGTTTGTTATACCCCTCGAGGTCTCGGAGAAAGACAATAAACCCCTTATGGTGATTCCACCGGGTGTGAGTGATTTGCGTATTCTCGCAGTTGAAGATAACGCGACAAGCAGGGAATTACTCGAGACGCTCCTCGATACCTTCGGTATAGCGCATACGGGGGTTGCAACTGCTGACGAAGCACTGAAACTGTTACACACTCATAACGGCTTTGATGGAGGAGCGGTGTCGGCGCCATTCAACGTGGTCCTAATGGATTGGCAGATGCCCGGGATGGACGGCTTGACTGCGACACAAAAAATCCGTAGCGATTCGGCAACACGGGATTTACCCATTATTTTGATAAGCGCTTATGCCGGTGAGCAGGAAATTCTACGCGGCGAAAAAATCGGGGTGAATACTTTTCTCCACAAACCCATCACCCCTTCATCGCTTTACGACTCCATTCTCGAAGTTACTCAATTACAAGATGTTCATGCAAGACGCAAAAAGACGATAATAGCCGATAAAGAAGATTTCAGGGGTGTCAAAATTTTGCTGGCAGAGGATAACGAGGCAAACAGGTTTGTGGCACAGGAAATATTGAGGCGAGCGGGTTTTGTTCTCGATTTCGCGGAGAATGGGCGCGAGGCTTTAGACAAGGCACGAAGCAAACAGTACGACGCAATTCTGATGGATGTGCAAATGCCTGAAATGGATGGCCTGGAAGCAACACGTGAGCTCCGTAAATTCGAAAACACTACCGAAAAACATCGCCATGTCCCCGTGATTGCTATGACGGCAAACGTCCTGAAAGGTGACGATGAAAAATGTTTTGCAGCGGGTATGGATGACTATGTCGGAAAACCTATCGACCGAACTGCATTGTTTCGTACTCTTCGCAAATGGATACCGAAGGAAGTTCGTCAAGCAGCAGTTGAACGTTACAGTGAACGCCCAGAGGAGGCGTTTGAATACGAATCCCGCGGCGAAGGCGCTGTAGGATTTTCATTGCCAGAGATTACGGGCGTGGATGTTTCTCGAGGTGTTAAGCGCCTGGGACTTCCACCGGAAGTCTTCTTAAAAATGCTTTTGCGATTTGCCGAAGGACAACGAGAAACGCTTGATAATCTTCAGGAGGCGGTCGAGGGAAATGATTTTGATGAGGCACGTCTTCATGCACACTCTCTCGCTGGTGCAGCCGGTAATGTCGGCGCCGTGGCTTTGCATGGACTTTGCAAAAATCTCGAACATGCTGCCAAAATCAAGGATACTACTATAAAAGATTTATTTGTCGAGCTCCAGCGTGAAGCCACGAAAGTATTCACCTCCATAGAAAACGCCCTTGGCGAACAAAAAGAACACGAAACATCCAAAATCAGCGACGAGGATATTGACGAGGATGCCCTTGCTCGATTGTTTCACGACCTTGAAAAACCATTACAGGCTCTGGACTTTGCTGCTATTTCAACCGTAATGGAAAGAATTAAAGAGACAGGGATCCCGGTGCGGATTCAATCCGATTTCAATGACCTCGAAAGAATGATCGAAAAGTACGACTACGAAAGTGCGGTGCAGCGTCTCGAACTAATTCAACAAAACCTCGGGAGGTAATAAAATGGATGAAGAGGATACACAGCCACGCCTGCTCATTGTCGACGATACCAGTGCGAACATAGATGTCCTTGTGCAAGGACTCAGGGATGAATTCAAACTCAACATTGCGTTGAACGGTGAAACTGCCTTGCGGAGCGCACGCGAAAATCCTCCCGACCTTATACTGCTCGATATTATGATGCCCGGGATGGACGGATACGAGGTCTGCCAGAAACTGAAAGAGAACGAGGCGACAAAGGATATCCCCGTAATTTTTGTAACTGCACTCGGCGAAGTTGAAGACGAAACCAAGGGGTTTGAAACAGGCGCAGTGGATTACGTTCATAAACCCATCAGCATTCCAATCGTCAAGGCTCGGGTCAAGACGCATCTTGCCTTACGTCAGGCGCGTCAAACCCTCGAAAAACAGAATCAGGAACTTATCGAGGCGGCGCGTCTGCGCGAGGATGTCGAGCGGATGTCACGACACGATCTCAAGCAACCGCTTACCAGTATCATCGGTATGCCGCAACTCGTCAAACTCACCGGCAAGGTAAGTGACGAACAATCCGAAATGCTCGATAAAATTGTCAAAAGCGGCTACCGCATGCTCAACATGATTAATCTCTCCCTGGACCTGTACAAAATGGAGACAAAAACCTACCAGCTACAAGCGGAAAAATTCGATGCCCTCTCTGTCCTGCGCAAAGTCATCGAAGAAGCATCGAGCGCGGCATCAGCAAAGAAGGTCTCTTTTTCATTCATTGCTCAAGGCAAGGAACCTGCTCCAGAAGATACCTTCGAGATATTCGGCGAGGAGATGCTTACCTATTCTATGTTCTCGAATATTATCAAAAATGCGGTCGAGGCTTCTCCCACCGGCGGGGAAGTGTCGATAGCACTGGACAGGAATGAGCGCGCGGTAATTTCAATACACAACACGGGCGCGATAGCTGAAGAAATCCGCGACCGCTTCTTCGATAAATACGTCTCCGCAGGAAAAAAAACGGGAACCGGGCTCGGCGCATATTCCGCACGCCTTATGGCTGAAACGTAGCACGGGAAGATCAGCATGAAAACATCCCCCGACGAAGGAACAACCATAAGTATCCATCTCCCACTTCCCTCAAGCAAAAAATAACCAGACCCTCTCATATAATTTCAGTACCTAAAAAAAAATCCGATAGCATTTTTATTGTGGAGTGTGCGTGAAAGGCTTACACGAACCTTATGGGCTTGAGGCGTTCCAGTAAAAATGAATAAGTGCAAACTTTGAGGTTTGACCCCGGAAATTGACTTATCATTTCTTAATACCACTCGCACTCGCTTTCGAGGATCGAATTTCCACCGTGGCTCATAAAATCTCCTCTGGTGGGATAGGATAAGGGTCCCCGCTTGTCACTCAAATCCTACTCGTACACGTACACGTACTCGAAGACGCGCCCTGGCTCATAAAATCCCCTCTTTGAGAGGGGTGGCTCCCGATGTTAATCGGGAGACGGGGTGTGTATATTTTGTGGGTCGAAGATTCGCCGTGGCGAATGGGGTGTGGATATTTTGCGCATCGAAGACGCGCCGTGGCGAAAATAATTCTTTCAAAAAATCCGATACCGCGCACGTTTAGACGTGCGATAGCGATAGCGATAGCGATAGCGATTTTGATAGCGATTTGGATAGCGCGCACGCTTACGCGTGCGATAGCGAGCATCAGGCTTTTCCATTGATCACAGGTAAGTCAGGGACTTCCAGCCACGATTACAAAATGCAGACGCCTCTGCACAGTCCACACTAAATTGTCGGAAAATCCCTCTAACCCCGCAGGTCTACCACAAACATAGTCTTCACCCTTGCCGGCTCGAATGCGCTATTTCTTCCGCGGCTCTGCCTTTTTTGAAGAAGAGTATCGCGCCGATCAAGAAAAAGGTGAGAACGCCAATAAGCTCGCGGGAAAAAAGAAATCGCACACACAACTCTCCCGCGGCTCTTCCCGCAATTGATATTGTACTGTTGGTTATGAACCGCACAATGCTGACGTGTAAGAACATGAATACAAAAAGAATCGCCATTACGATAAGCCTGCCGATAGATGACGGATTGTCCTTATACCTGCCTCGATAATGCGAAAACAGGCATACAATCAAGGGCAGTGAAAAAATGACATAATGGTTCCACGATATGGAGAGCAGCGAGCTGCACACGGCGATGGTGCAGAATCCCTGGAGTCTTCTTCCGAAGTCATTCGCCGGTTGCAATAACATGAGTGAAAGGACGATCAGAATCGCAGCCTTCATAATCAACGCGAGAACCTTAACGCCCTCATAGAGATAGACATTGTCCACGGTTACGGTAGCCTGCACCGGTAACCACCACCGCATCAACACGCTTTCCAGCGATTGGTTCATCGGGAACACGGGTGTCCCCAGACCGAACGCTTGCAGTATCATTAAGTAATCCTTGAAAACCGATTTGCCGAAGAGAACGAATCCAAAAAGAAAGAGTACAATGACCGTGACAACGAACACTCCGACCGCGCGATATTTTCGGTAACGAAGCCAGTAAAGACTCAGTAAGGCAGGGAAAAATTTCAGCCAGAACGCAATGCCGAGTGAGATTCCGGCGCGCGTAGGGGATTCTTCTTCAGCCCATTTCCAGGCAAAAAGGGTGAGCAGAAAAAGCCAGGGCGTAACCTGGCCGGTTTTTACCAGCCAATCAACCGGGTCTGTATACAGCAACGCAATACTGAAGATAACGAAAACCGTCATGCGGTCTTTTTCTGAAAACGTTATCCTTGCTATCGTTAACAGCGCAAACACAAACGCAAAACAGTTCATTACGATTACGATCTTCTCGAGAGATTCATACGGGAATAAGGCGAACAGGGCAAAGAACGGGACCAACGATGGACTGTAAAAATATAATGGGATAGGATTTTCTTCTGTTGAATAGCCTATTTGCTCCGAATAGAAGAGAAACCGGTCACCGGTTTTGAACGTGAACGAGGTCGGATGCTGGACAATCTTGAAATCATAAAAACTTTCCCACTCGCCCTGCAGGAACATCTTGCCTACAACATAGAGCGGTCCGAAATCGATTACCTCACCATCCCAATACACGAACAGAAAAAAAGCCGCATAGCAAAAAAAGACCAGAAGAAAAATTGCGAGTTCTTTTCGGCTTAACTTTGAATACGTAACCGGCATTATACTGTTTCAAAATTCCATTATCGGAATAATCAACGCTATTCCAGTGCGGACGCCTTTTCAATAGTATTATGCGGATTTTCACAATATAAAGATTTTTTCTCACACGAATCTGACAGGAACACAAGCGATACCGCGCACGCTTAGACGTGCGATTGCGATACCGATTTAAAGAAGTAGGATAAGCGTCCTCGCTTGTCCTCCTGCTATCATAACAATTTCCGATACTACTAACGATCTAAGGCTGACAACCGAGACGGATGTCCTACGATACTGTAGGGTAAGCGTCCTCGCTTGTCACTCAAATCCTACTCGCACTCGTACTCGCGTTCGAGAATCGTAAACGCGCCCTGGCTCATAAAATCCCCTCTTTGAGAGGGGTGGCTCCCGATGTTAATCGGGAGACGGGGTGTGTATTCCCTCTGGAGAAGGGGTGATTCGCCACGACAAACATAATTCTTTCAAAAATCCGATACCGCGCACGTTTAGACGTGCGATTGCGATAGCGATTTAAAGAAGTAGGATAAGCGTCCTCGCTTGTCCTCCTGCTATC
>CAZSMK010000106.1:0-6841 GCA_964608095.1 uncultured Candidatus Sumerlaeota bacterium
AAACGCAATAAAATGCGCCATGTTCTTCGACTCCTGGCGCTTGGTGATCGCCGCCGTCAACGTGGTCTTCCCATGGTCGATGTGACCAATCGTCCCGACGTTCAAATGTGGTTTCGTCCTTACATATTTCTCTTTCGCCATCGTGTCCTCCTGATACCAGGGTTTTTAACGCACAACTATACCCTTTCTTTTTTTACACATAAATCGAGTTTAAGCTTCTCCTCTACTCTTCGACTTTTCTTCGGTGTTTGTACCGAAGGCGCCCTCTCTTCGGGTTTATTGTAAGTTAGTCGCAGAGATGTAAAGTCCCTGGGTGAGGGAACCCAGAGACGAGGTTTTCCTTTTATTCTATCTAAGAACTAAACAAACAGACGGCTATTATATAAATCTTATGAAAATGGAGTCAAGAGGGATTTTAATTTTTTTTGATTTTTTTTTCGTCGAATAAATACTGGAGAATTTTTCGTGTTTAGACTTTTTTTTATTTTTTATAGAGCCGCCATTTTTATCCCTCTGTTTCTGTTTGTGCGAAGATTGAAAAAACTGTGTGGTAGATAAATACAAGAGTCCGCTGCATAAATGTCCGACAAAACTTTTACGATGTCTCGCGGTCATGTCAGTACCCGTTCGAGCGTCCCGAAAAGGGTGTGGGGCCAGGCTTCCGTAATCCTGACCAGTACCAGAGAACCGATAAGATTTTTATCACCCTCAAAAGCGACTACTTTATCGCCCCGTGTTCTGCCGCGTAATTGACGCCCACCTTTTCTACCCTCTCCTTCAACCAGTATCTCCTGTATACTACCGATTAAGGATTGATTGCATCGTTGGCTTAAATCGTTCTGTAGCCGGATTAAACGAGCCAACCGCTCCTTTTTTTCGAGAAGGGGTACATTGTCTTCCATGTGGCGAGCGGCGTGTGTGCCGGGGCGCGGTGAATACATAAACATGAAAGCCGAGTCGAAACCCACCGTCTCGACCAAATCCATCGTGTCGGCGAAATCCTCCTGGGTTTCTCCCGGAAAGCCGACCATTATATCCGTGGTGATGGCAATTCCAGGGACGGCTTTTCGGATTCGGGCAATTAATCCCTCATACGCTTCTTTTGTATAATGCCGGTTCATCAAGGCGAGTATCCTCGAGCTGCCCGATTGAACAGGAAGATGTATATGTTCACACACCTTATCGAGTGTAGCGATAGATTCTATCAATCTATCAGTGGTATCTTTGGGGTGAGAAGTAATAAAGCGTATTCGCCATAGACCCTCAACAGAATTAACCATTGTAAGTAAATCAGGTAAACGGATATCTTCAAAGCGATAAGAGTTAACATTCTGTCCGAGGAGCGCGATGTCGCGACAGCCATCGTGTACCCGCTGGTGAATCTCATCGAGAATTTCATGAGGTGGACGGCTCTGTTCCCTACCCCGCACGTAAGGGACTATACAAAAGGTACAAAAATTATTACACCCATACATAATCGTAACGCTGCTCCGAAGAGGACGTTTCACCACCGTTGAGGGAACGCCCAACATCAAAGGCTTGTCGATCGAGGAGACCGCTACGATTTGTTCGCGTGAGCTCATCACGCGCTCAACCAGCCGTGGTATGTGAATAAAATCTCTTGTTCCCACTATGAGATCAATGAAGGGAAAACGCTGAGCAAGTTGCGCCCCATACTGCTGGGCGATGCAGCCCATAAAACACAGCACCATATCCTTGCGGTTATGGTGTTTAATCTTATTGATGTTCGTAATACGTCCAATCGCTCGATCTTCGGCTCCTTGTCGGACGCTGCAGGTATTAACCACTATCAGGTCAGCCTCTGCCTCGTTCTCGACGCTTCGCCACCCCTCGGCTTCGAGCAGCCCGGCAACCACCGCGGAGTCGTAATCGTTCATCTGGCACCCGTAGGTGATAATTGTATATCGCTTTTGAAAGGTCATAGACCAAAGATAACTCCCATATATATAAAGGTAAGGAAATTGACATTATATATAATTGTAAAGGGAGCTATCTATGTTTTTTTTGGATGAGGCATAGCGACACAACCCCGGCTTGATGGTCTTCCAGAAGAAGGTCGCATTTCTTCCGCTCGAATGTCTTGAGCATGAGGGCCTGCCAAAAATGCAATTGATTTATCATCCATAGATGCCTTAGGCTTTTATATTCAACGGTAGTGAGTCATCCAATACAAAAAAACGGAAGAGTTGTAAGAACACGAGAGTTAATAATGGAACAAGCCGAAGGAATTATACGACAAGTAATCGGTCCGACAGTGGATATGGAATTTCCGGCAAAAAAGCTACCCAACATACTTAATGCCGTAGAAATCATCGATGATGTCCATGAAACGAAGGTGAAGTGTGAGGTTGCCCAACATATAGGCAACAATATTGTACGCTGTATTGCACTCGAACCAACAGAGGGTCTTCGCCGAGGATTGAAAGCGATTGATACCGGCAATCCCGTTACCGTGCCGGTAGGTGAACAATGTCTCGGGCGTATGTTTAACCTGCTTGGTGAGCCTATTGACGGATTGGGTGAGGTGCAGGATAAGACCCATCGTCGAGCGATTCACCATCCGGCGCCTTCTCTCAATGAGCAGCTTCCGGTTTCGGATATATTCGAGACCGGAATAAAGGTGGTGGATCTTCTTGCGCCATATCCGAAAGGGGGCAAGATTGGGTTGTTCGGAGGAGCAGGGGTGGGAAAAACAGTGGTGATTATGGAGTTGATCCATAACATTGCAAAAGAGCACGGGGGAGTATCAGTATTCGGCGGCGTTGGAGAGCGAACCCGCGAGGGGAACGATTTATGGCTCGAGATGAAAGAATCCGGTGTCATTGCAAAAACCTGTCTGGTATTCGGACAGATGAACGAACCCCCCGGGGCGCGATTGCGTGTCGCGCTCTCTGCGCTGAGCATGGCGGAATATTTTCGCGACGAAAAAGGTCAGGATGTTCTGTTGTTCATTGACAACATTTTTCGTTTTATTCAAGCGGGCAGCGAGGTTTCAGCCCTCCTTGGACGAATGCCTTCAGCAGTAGGATATCAGCCAACGCTTGCCACCGAGCTCGGTGAACTCGAGGAGAGGATTTCTTCCACACCGCGTGGCTCTATCACGTCGGTCCAGGCAATCTATGTCCCTGCAGATGATCTGACCGACCCTGCGCCTGCGACCACCTTCTCACATCTGGATGCGACCACCGTCCTTTCGCGCCAGATAGTCGAACTCGGCTTGTATCCCGCGGTCGATCCTCTTGATTCAACCTCGAAGATAATGGACCCCCGCCTCATCGGCGATCGCCATTATACCGTAGCAAGGGAAGTACAGCGTATTTTGCAGCGATATCGCGACCTCCAGGATATTATCGCAATCCTGGGCATGGAGGAGCTTTCTGAAGAAGATAGACTTACGGTCGCGCGCGCGCGGAAAATTCAACGCTTCTTCTCACAGCCTTTCCACGTTGCGGAAACCTTTACCGCTCGCCCGGGAAGATACGTAAAACTTGATGATACAATCAAAGGATTCGAACAAATCGTGCAGGGGAACCTCGATCATATACCGGAACAAGCCTTTTTTATGTGCGGAACCCTGGATGATGTAATGCGCCACGCAGAGGAAATGGGTGTTAAAATTTAGACATAGTCTCCCATATTCCTTTATCGATCATGAGTGAGTACCATATTCGCATAGTTACGCCGGTGGAAGTCTCTTTCGACGGGATGGTGAATTCGATAGTCGTCCCGGGGACACAGGGATATTTTGGTGTCCTTGCTAATCACGTTCCTTTTCTAAGTTCGGTAAAAGAAGGGCGTCTTAAAGTCCGAAAAGACGAGAGACTTGTCGAGTTTCAGATTGGAGACGGTTTTTTTGAAGTAAAACACAACGAAGCCTTATTGATGGTAAGGTACGCTACGCAGATGAGATGAGATATGCAGGCAAATGGGAAAATAGTCCAGATGAGGGAAAAAATATATTATGGCACCCTGCTGATGAGCATGGTTCTTCTGGTTATGCTGTCAGCAGAGGGATTATGGTCTGAAACTGGGCGTCTGAGAACGGACATTATCGCGATTGTAGACAAACGTTATCTGCGAAAAGGTGAGCTCGATCAACGAGTGGAAAAACTTCTTGCCCTCGAAGGGGAATTTAACCGGGAGAAAGAAAACGAGGATTCGTTCCGCCGCTATTCAGAAGGCAGGATTGTCGAGGAATGGATACATATTGCGCTCCTTGCCCGCGAGGCAGAAGAAAACGGGTTCACCGTAACAGATGAAGAGATCGAGAAGAAGATCGAGGAATTGCGAGTCGAATATGCCCCGAACCTCGATATAGAAACAGCCTTAAAGCGAGCGGGGTATACGCGCGATCAGTATATCCAGGAGATGCGCGACGCCATCCTGGGCGAAAAACTCATTCATGATTATATCAGAAAAAAATATACAGAGAAGCAGCTGCGCGAAATTTATAATCTAAATCAGGAACAATTCATCTTTCCGCCAAGTGTCAGGGTGCTTCATATTTTTCGGTCAATTCCCCGCTATGCAAGCAAGGATCAAAAGAAACGAATCTACGACGAGATGAATGAACTGCGAAAACGCGCCTTGAAGGGTGAAGATTTTCGGGAACTCGCAAAGCAGAGCGATGCCTATTCCCGCTATAAAGGCGGCGATCTCGGTTGGTTGACACCGAACAATCGTCTGCCTGAACCTGTAAACGGCGTAGTGTTCGAAGTAAAACCCGGAAGAATCAGTAAAGTTATACTTGACAAAAGAGAATATGGCTACCACCTGATCAAGGTCCTCGAAAAAAGACCGGCGAGTGGAACTACTTTCGAAGAAGCTCGTAAAAATGTGGAACTGCTTGTCTTCGATCAGGAAAAAGAACAACTATTAGAACGTCTGAAAGCGAAATATCGAGTGGTTATAAACTTCAGCGGCATACCGGAATCCATAGCATTTTCACCGTCTCCATCTAAAACTCCGTAATCTGTTGAAGTTGCCCATGTTCTCGAGTTCGTAAATATCCAGATAAAGAGGGGTGAAGTTGCATTTCAACTTCACCTTTTCACCCTCACAAGGAGTACAAGAAACATGAAGTTCGACGATTTGATCAAAGAAATGAAGTTCGATGAACGAGGATTGATACCCTGTATAGTACAGGAAGCAAAGAGCGGCGATGTACTCATGGTCGCATATATGAACAGGGAATCGCTCGAGCACACACTCGAGAAAGGAGAGAGTGTCTTCTGGAGTCGCTCCCGCAAGAAGTTGTGGCATAAGGGCGAGACATCCGGTAACGTTCAGAAAGTCAAAGAGCTCCGTCTCGATTGTGACGGCGACTGCCTTTTGTTGAAAGTAGACCAGATCGGCGATGCAGCCTGCCACAAGGGATACCATAGCTGTTTTTATCGAGTATTCGACAAGAACAAGGGGCTCATCATAGATGGAGAGAAAATTTTTGATCCGGAAGATGTATACGGCAAAGGTAAACAGTGAAAGACGAAATAGCATATATAAGGTGTGGAGAAGTGTATACACCCACACGAGTATTTAAGGATGCCGTAATCGAGATTTCAGACGGTGCAATCAAGGATATCAAGGCGGATATTCCCGACGAGGAAATCAAGAAATACCCTGCTGACAAGATGCTGGACTGCAGCGGATTGATAGCATCGCCGGGCTTTATAGACGAACATATCCAGGGCGCCGGTGGATATGATTTTCTGGAAGCATCGGTCGAAGAGAACGAAAAAATCCTTCAAGTTGCTGCACAGGGCGGGTGCACGGAACTGCTGGCAACAATCACCATATCGGAGCGTGACCGGGACTTAGCGCATTTCCGCAAGGTAGTGGATGCCATCCGAATCTCCGCGGAACAATCGGATAAGGGAGCATCCATAAGGGGTATACATCTCGAGGGACCTTATATAAGCCCATCACGCCGCGGCGGATTTGGTATAGAATTTGTCAAAGAAATCGATGTTCATGAATTTGAAACCATTTGCACCATTGCCGGCGACTTGTTGCGACTCGTGACTCTTGCGCCTGAGTTACTTCATGCAACCGAGATCATGCAGATTGCACTCGAGCGCGATATAAAAGTGGCGCTCGGGCACACATCAAGCACTTACGAACAGGCAGCAGAGGCAATCGCCATGGGAGCTAATCACGTAACACATTGCTTTAACGCAATGGCGCCTTTACACCATAGAGAACCTGCCGGGATAACGGCTGCTCTGTCGAGCAACGAAGTCTTTTGTGAGGTTATCTGCGATGGGATTCATCTTCACCCGGCGATTATGCGCCTTCTGTACAAGATCAAGGGAGCCAGGGGTCTTATACTGATCACCGATGCAACCGCGCCCTGCGGGCTTCATGATGGACTCGAGTTCGAGGGAGTCGGCGGGACTATTGTAAAAGAAGGAGGTGCGGTAAGGTTGCCCGACGGCACGCTCGCCGGCAGCGGTATCTTTATGATCGAGGCAGTGAAAAATATACACCATTTGGCTGGCGTACCTCTCGGCGAGGCGTTACAAATGGCGTCTCTCACACCTGCGCGCTCTTTAGGGCTTGCCGATACCGGCGAACTGAGCCCGGGGAAAAAAGCACACATAGCGGTGTTTAGTCCCACGCTCGAGGTTCAATACGTCGTGAGAGATGGACGTGTAATCAAGCGCCCTGATAGAGTTTCATAATGAGCACATAACTATAACACAACAATTCAGGAGAACACTATGAAACGCAAAAATACAGTACATGTTATTTCGGGAACGCATTGGGACAGAGAGTGGCGATTTACCGCTGAACAATCAAAGCTACGGCTTGCCGACCTGCT
>CAZSMK010000107.1:0-9810 GCA_964608095.1 uncultured Candidatus Sumerlaeota bacterium
CGCGTACGTGTACGAGTACGAGTGCACGCATGCTCAAGCGTGTGAGTGCGGAGCCCATTAGACCCATAGGGCTCATTCGTCCTGAAGCGTGCGCGCACGTTCAGGCGTACGAGTGCGAGTGCGGGTGCGATTATGCGCACGCTCACGCGTGCGAGGGACAAGCGGGGAGGGTTATTCTACTTTTTGGGTAAAGAAGATTCTCAATGTCCTGCTGAGTCTTGTATGAAGCGCTTATCCCAATTTCGCGAACGGCTCTGCGAGACCTTTGTTCAGGCATACTTTAGTTGACACAATCGAAATTACTATGAGAAGATAATAATAATTTCCCCTGTGTGCAAAATGAAAGAGGTCATCAGACTCGAAAAATGGCAGAAAATAAAAAAGCGGAAAAGTTCGACTACGAAAAAGCCTTGAAGCAATTAGAGAATATCGTGGCTAAACTCGAGGATGAAGATATACCCCTGGAGAAGGCAATAGAACTCTTTACTGAAGGCAAGAAATTGGCGGATGTTTGTTTGAAAAAACTCACTGAACTTGAACAAAAAGTGCAGATGATTCTCGAAAACGAAAAAGGAGAAGTTTCGACAAAAGATCTCGGAGAGCATGAGTCGAGTTCCCTCGGCAACGAGACCGATAACGGGCTAAATAATAGAGAATAAAGGATACCAAAGAAGCGCTATGGAAATATTAAACAGCATAAACACGCCGGCGGACATTAAGGGATTGAGCGTGAATGAATTAGAGCAGCTTGCCGGCGAACTCAGACAAAAGATAATCGAAGTGGTCTCCATAAACGGCGGGCATCTTGCCTCTTCCCTTGGGTGCGTTGAATTATGCATCGCTCTTCATTATATTTACAACACACCCGTAGATGAGATTTTCTGGGATGTGAGTCATCAGACTTATGCACACAAATTGCTTACCGGCAGGCGTGACCGTTTTCACACATTACGCATGACAGATGGTATAAGCGGATTCAACAAACCGGAAGAGAATCCCTATGACACATTTGTAGCGGGGCATGCGTCAACGTCAATAGCGGCGGCGCTTGGTTCGGCAATTGCACGCGATCTGAAAGGCGAGCAGCATAACGTTATTGCCGTTATCGGCGACGGCGCCATGACCGGCGGGCTCGCGTTCGAGGCGCTGAACAACCTCGGTCAATTAGGAACCGATCTTCTCATCATCGTCAATGACAACGAAATGAGCATCGGACGTAATGTGGGAGCAATAACTCGCATCTTCACACGCCTTATTACGCATAATTTCTACAATATCGCCAAAGAGGACATGGAGGATTTTATCAAGCGATTTGCACGGAGTTTCGGCCAAAGGCTTGTGAAGTTCACTCAACGAGTCGAGGAGAGTCTCAAAGGACTGATCGTTCCCGGCATCTTTTTTGAAGAGATGGGGATCAGGTATATTGGACCGGTAGACGGAAACAATCTCGGTGAACTCATCAGCACGATCAAGAACATCAGGAACCTGCGTGGACCTCGTCTGCTGCATATTTTTACCAAAAAAGGTAAAGGCTATCCTCCAGCTGAAGAGAACCCTGAAAAGTTTCACAGCGCCCCGCCTTTTGTGATAGAAACCGGCGAGACAGCAAAAAAAAGCCTCAGCTATACGAAGGTCTTTGGTTCGACTTTATGCGATCTGGCGGAACGAGATGAACGTATCGTAGCGATAACACCTGCCATGGCAGCCGGGACAGGCATAACGGAATTTGCCGAAAAGTTTCACGAGCGCTTTTTCGATGTAGGAATAGCGGAACAATGTGCGGTAACCATGGCGGCGGGAATGGCACGAAAAGGGATGCGACCCGTTGCCGCAATTTACTCGACCTTTCTGCAGCGTGCGCTTGACCAGGTAATTCACGATGTCGCCTTGCAGAATCTACCCGTTGTCTTCGCCCTCGATCGAGCAGGGATCGTGGGAGAGGACGGGCCTACACATCATGGCGTGTTCGATCTTTCATATCTTCGCATGGTTCCGAATATGACCATCATGGCGCCAGCTAACGGGCGGGAGCTCCGTAAAATGTTGTACACGGCTCTTACGCATGAAGCTCCCGGTCCTATTACTATTCGCTACCCTCGCGGCGCTGTTCCTGACGACTACTCTATCGATTCACCTCCCGAACTTGAAAGAATCCCCTGGGGAAAAGCCGTCACTGTACGCGAAGGAAAGGACGGTATTATCCTCGCCCTTGGCAGGATGGTTGACACCGCCCTAAAAACCGCTGAAGACCTTGCAAGTGATGGGCTTGATATCGCCGTATGCAATTTGAGATTCGTTAAACCGCTTGACCGGGATTACCTGCTCAGGGTGGCTACAACTTATCCTCTCATCTTTTCGCTCGAAGACAATGTCCTTGCAGGGGGAGCTGGTTCTGCAATTAATGAACTTTTTAAGGCTGAGGGGTTGGAGTCTATATGCAGGTCTTTTGGATTCCCCGACACGTTTCTTATACAGGGATCGCCTGAGGATATTTTCGAAAAATACGGACTCGATGCAGCGCATGTGGCACAAAAAATAAGGGAAGTCTTTCCCAAAAAAGAATCCGAAAAGAAAAGTGAATCCTCAACCCGTTCACCTATACACAGCACACATCAGAAAAATCAACGGAAAGAAAAATAGGAACTCATTTCTCGGCTCGTTCGCACGCAATTCCTTCTCCACCGATTAATGGTAAAAGACATCTTCGATAAGAAATAATTATTCCTCGATTTCTGGCGTACGTACGATTCGTTCATCTCGAAAGATAGAGTCATAATCCTCATCGTGAGTGGAGACCTCCTCAATCAGAGCCCATTCATCAGACCAGAAGGAATGAGCCTGACCTGGTTTGAGGGTAATATCATCGCCCGGCTTCAGGGTGATGACTTTCCCGTCCAGATCCATTTTGACTGTACCCTTGAGAATGAAAAAAGTCTCGGTCTTTTCGTTATGGTGGTGAGAAGGACAATGTTGCCCGGGCATGAGAAGAAGCCACTTGGAACAGTATAAGTCGCTATTGACCTTGACGATAAGAATGAGTCCGATTTTTTCAAACTCACCCAACCCGAAATCGGCAATTTCAATCCGGGATACATCATTAACCGGTATCCCCAACTCTTCGAATTTCTCTTTTGCTTTTTGCTGGTAAGCGCTCATTTCGGCGCGTTTCATAAGAAATCCTCCGCAAAATATGTCCAGTCTTAATACCAGTTATTATTATGCACTCCGACCCCGCACATCAAGCTAAATCCTTTCCTTCTCTGAAATAGCATGATTCCAAAAACTCTTGCGTCTATGACATCTATCTGCTCGTATCGGGTTCGTTCTTGAGCTCTGTTAGGAATGCATCAATCTCGGTTTGATAGGTCTTTGCGGTATCCCGGCTGATAGGTTCAAGCGAATATTTTGCTGATTCGAACTGCTTCCTCACGTATTGTAAACGCTCCTGCTCCGATGAAAACACCCCACTCAACTTCGTTTCATAATCTTTCGGGGTTACATGCTTCTCCCTCTCCATGCCGGCGCGCTTCATGTGATCGCAAAACAGATTATAATGATAAATCACCTTTGTCCGGGGATCATCGAGATTTATTCGGAACGTAGCTGAGACGCTCTCCTTGAGTCTTTTCCTGATATGCGTAATAGTTCCCGAAGGTTTCAGGATCTTTGAATTGCCGCGACGGCGACGCATTTTCTTATGCAGCCAGTTGAGCAGGGCAAGCAATACAAAAATCATTATCAACAACCCTACAATCTCTAATGCGAGCCTCAGGATTGTTGCGGTATCTACAGGCTGTATTGTCCTGGCGGGCGCAGTAACGGTCTGAGGCTCTCCCCTATCGGGCATGGCTACGGGAGCGCGGAAATGAGGCGTGATTAGAAAAAGTATGATTCCTACAAAAATCACGAGTATAAAGGTGGCAAGTACAGGACTTACCAGTACCTTGAAATTGAACGTATCCAGAGCCTTTTCGTATTTCTCGAAACGGAAGCCAAAATAGTCGACTATGAACGTAATGAGGAGCAAAAAGCAGAAAGGGACAAAAACAAAGAACGAAACGTTGGGTACAAAGAAAAGGCCGAGTATGAATATCAGCAGGTTGTTGAGGTAGAGAATGGCGAAGTTATGAGGTCGCAGAAGAAAGACAATGAGGGGGATGTTGAGAAACGCAAGCCCGACAACGAGATTTGGAGTTTCAAAAAACATCATTGGGAAAACGACGAATCCTGCGTGGATTAAAAAGACCCCGAAGAGTTCCCTGTATCCGAGCCGTTCCGTTATATCAACCAAAATCACACGAAAAAGAGCCTGGATGATGTGTATGAACAAATAAAGGGAGGCGATGAGATAGAACAGGAGCATCCCTCCGTCTGGGAAGGCGCGCGGAAGCGAAAATCCGACACAGAAAACCTCCAGCACAAAACACAAGCCATACAATACCTGAAGAGGACTTACATCGGTGTATAGGTTCTCAGACTGTTCCATCTGTTTTCAACACTCACCAGTTTTTGTTCAACCTTTTCTCGATTCCCAAGAATGTACACATCACACCCCAGGCTTTTTAATTCTTCAACCAGCTCATGTATCGGAAGAGAGCGGACATGGAGCCTGTATTGTTCTCGATAAATCTTGAGAAAGGTCTCCTCATCTATAAGAACGACGATTGGTCGGATGCGTCGTATCATGAATGTTTTTAAAAGAAGCGAACTCTGTTCACGCGAAATCGAAGAGGCACATGCAATCAATACCGCGGTGGAGCCTCGTGTAATCTCCGACACCCGGTCTTGTACTTCCCTGACAAAGTCTCCTTTTCCGCCCGCCTTCATGAACGTCAAATGGTCAAGAATAGTCAGGAGATGGGGAATACCGCCGCCCGGTGGAATGTGAATGGTTTTTTCTCCGAATGCGAACAGCTGGACTCGATGCGACTTATCAATGGCTAAGCGTGAGATAGCTGCACACGCTTTTATGACATATTCGATTGTGGTCATGTCACCGATACCACGCAAAGAGAGGCGGAAAAGGTCTAAAAAGAAGGTTAGTTCTGTCACGGCGTTTTCCTGAAACTCTTTGATGATGAGTTTTCGATGATGTGCGCTCAGTTTCCAATGGATTTTGCCCGGCGGATCGCCACGCACATACTCTCTCACCCCGATAAATTCCTCGCCCTCGCCGCTTGACAGTATGGTCTCTATACCTACGCGTCGAAGCGTTCCATCTCCCATAACGTTGAAAACATCCAGCGCCGCTGCTCGAGGATACACCATAAGTCTGGTATGAACGTCTGCGATAACCTCGCGCGGAAAAAGTCCCATCGGGTCTGCACAGCTGAGGTGGAGCGGTCCAAGCGTGTAAAGACCACGCCGATGACGACAATGCAAACGATATTCTACCATATAATCGTCCTTATTGCTAAACTCGCCGGGCAACATGTGACCTACGTAAAAACGAGTACCGGCAGGGGTGGTATCTACCGCCTCGAGCATATAGTGCGGAACCGGGTTTGCGGTCTGAAATAGGAGCGAAATATAGAGGTCGGAACCTTCAAACGTTCGCGCATGATGGTCTCGATGAATGGAGATATGCCGGAATAGTAATCGCGAGTATATAAAGCCGGCAAGGAGGACAAGAAACAGGAACTCGCCCATAAGTATAAGAGACCTGTTTTCAAGCGCTACCCCTGAATAAAACGATACGGTTATAGAAAAGATAAGGATGTTTTTCTTGTTAAACGGTTGGAACGTCATGCGGTCATCATTCATAATTTCTTACAGGCACCTCGACCTGTTGGATGATTTCTTTAATAATTGTATCGGGCGTGATACCCCCGAGCTGGCTATGAGGCTGGAGCACAAGGCGGTGGCGCATAACGGGTCGCGCCAAGCGCTGAATAACGTCCGGCGTAACGAATTGCTTTCCACTTATGAAGGAAAGCGCCTGGCTGACACGGGACAGGGCAAGCGAGGCACGAGGACTCGCGCCAAGAAGCAAATCCTTATGCCCTCGTGTCTTCTCCACAAGACTTACTATATAACCCTTGACCGAATGGTCAATATACACCTCTTTTATCTTCTCCTGCAGCTCGATTATGTCTTTTAGGGAAACCACCGGTTCGATGGTTTCAATCGGATGACGATACTGTTGCTCGTTTATCACGCGCACTTCAACTTCATGGTTCGGATAGCCGATACTTATCCTCATAAGAAACCGATCGAGCTGAGCCTCGGGAAGATGATATACCCCTTGCTGCTCGATGGGGTTCTGTGTCGCGATAACAAAAAACGGTTCGGGCAGCCCTCGGCGGCGCCCATCAACCGTTACTTGCCGCTCCTCCATTCCCTCGAGCAAGCTTGACTGGGTGCGTGGCGTGGCGCGGTTGATCTCATCGGCAAGAAGGATATTCGTAAATATCGGTCCTTCGAGAAATTCGAATTCCTGTGTCTTCTGGTTAAAAATAGAAACGCCGGTTATATCCGTAGGTAAGAGATCGGGAGTAAATTGAACACGCTTGAAATCGGCGTCTATCGAACGGGCAATGCTTTTCGCAAGCAACGTTTTTGCAAGACCCGGCACGTCTTGAATCAAAAGGTGTCCATCTGCAAGAAACGCCGCAAGAGCAATCTCGATTACCTCATCCTTGCCAAGGATAACCTTCTTTATATTATCCATTATCGCGCGTACTTTATTATTCATTGTCTTTGGGGTTCTCATGCACTCACTAAGTATTACTTCCATCCTAAGCGTCAGGTTGAGGAGTGTAAACAAAATAATTGATTCCCCTTCCCCGTACAAACCGTTGGTAGGGTTGATAATAAGCGCGGATAGATTTAATTATATCCGGGTGCCAACGGAAGAAAAACTCTTTCTCAAAGACCTCGGTGGTCGTAATGATGAGTGAAAATTTTTTGTTCTCTATATCACGTATAAAATCAGAGGGCTCCCATATATTTTGACCGGCGAGCGTTGACATGATAAAGGGTTGGAAAAGAACAGGGCGATTGGTCATTATATTGAAGAGAGGATATTCGCTGAGGACATCACCGGGGTGGGCGCGAATAATACGAATCACCTGCCGCCCTTTCGTAATATCGGTTGAATCGGGATTATGCGGTGAAAAAAGAAACGGTTTCAATCCATTGAGAGTGACAACGTGGGCTGAGATGAGGACAAGAAAAACAATGCAAAGAGTGACCTTATAACCGATCATACATGGCTTCAGTCGCTTGAAAAATTCCACTGATTTGACCGTGATAAATAGTGCCATGGCTGATTCCGGCTCGATGAAGTAATTGGGTGCAGAACCTGCCTTGGCGAGCCCTATCAAGGTGAGCATCGACACCACAAAATAAAGCGTCACGAGCTTATGCGCGCCCTTTGTTTGCCCGCTGGAGGCGTGCTTTCCGTTGATTCCCGTCGCCACGTCCACGCAAAGAAACACGAACGCGAGGACAATGAGAAAATGATTGAAACGCCAGAAATGAATCAACATAAAACGCATAGCATTAAAATCAAACTTATTTGCATTATATAATATAAGGTGACGAATAATTTCCCCTCCCGACGCGAGGGCCAAAATAACAAGCGCAACCGCCCCTGACAAGACAAGGGCGATAAGGAATTTGAAGGCGTTTTTTTTCTCACCAGCCAACAACAACCAGAAAAAAACCGCTACCGGTGCGGCAAATTGTATATGCTTGGTATATAGAGCCAGAAAGAAAAGTATCGTTGCGGAAATCAATGCCGGCGCTCTCCTTTTACATCCAAGAATAAAACCTATGCCGGCAACGCTGAAGAACACCGCCAGATAATCCACGCGGCAATATCCCATCCATTCGTAATTGTCATAGGACAGAAGAAAAAGCAAAGGGGCAAGAAGCGAAACAGGTAAATTCAGGGTCAGTGAGAAACATGCAAAGAAGAGAACTATCATAATCCCGAGCAAGGAAACCAATGCGATCAACCTGCCCTGATAAAGAGAAAACTCTCCGCCTTGTGATATAAGGCTCATAAACGCAGGATAGACGGGAGGGTAGTTCCCCACAAGGAAAGGATAGTCCTCGATGGGCTGGTAAATGCTCTCACCGCGGGCGATTGAAATCGCCTGGTTGAGAATAAACCCTTCTTCACCGTCGAGTTGATAAGGGTACATAAGACATAATCGCGCCCGCTCGATATACTGCGGCACGAATGCACCCATGACGAACACCAGTAGTAAGGCTGGAAGGAAAGGCGAGAATATTTTCCCGTACTTCATGTGTTTTGGTCTATAAAACAGGCGACTTACGTATTCGATGAATCATCGAAAAGCAACTCTTTCGTTACACGAGCCACCTCGGCGCCCGAGATTTTTTCCATGCAACGCGGCGTTATTGTGCATACGTTGCGATAACAAGGACGTATATCGCACTGTCCGATAATGAATTTTCCGCGGTTATAAAAATCTATTTCCTGGTGACACGTAGGACCGAACAGCGCCACCACTTTCTTCTTCAACCCGAGTGCCACGTGCATGGCAAGGCTATCTAATCCCACAACCAGATCGCAACAATTCACGATGCCCAGAAACTCCTCGACGGAATTATCGCATCCCGCATCCATAAGATTTTGCGGCTCCCTGCCAGATGCTTCCAGTACGTGTCGGTTGAGTTCCTTCTCCGCTGGTCCGCCTATCAGCACCACTGCGGTATCGGGAAAACGGCTCGCCTCCGCGAGAAGTTCTCTCCATCCTTCGACTGTCCACTGCTTTGTTGGAAACACCGAGCCGCTTCCGGTATGCACTCCTACCACATAGCGGTAGCGGTCCAGGTTGTGTTGTTGACGAAAGGCACGCTCACGTTCGCGGGCTGCCTCTGTAAGTTCAAGGATATATTCTTCCCCCTTGTAGTTAAAACCGCACATCTCAAAAATGATCTGCTGATAGGTTTTCTGATTTTGTTTGAACTTCAATTCATCGGAGAGTCCAAGCAGGAGTGCATATTCGCTTTCCTTATTGTAAACACCGAGAGTGCCGAACTCATTAAGGGCGAAGCCGATTTTTTGAGGCGCTTCGATAAGGTGCGCGAGCGCTATCGCCCGCTGTTCCTTTTCCAGATTGATGAGCATATCGAACTTTTCCGCAAGAAGCGACAACACATCCTCGAGACTAAACGTCATCATACGATCAATGTACTTATTGTTTATGAGTAAAGGAGAAGAGGCGGGATCGGTGAGCCAGGTTATATACGATTGCGGATATTTTTCTTTGAGAGGGAAAAGGAGGGGGGTAGAACGAAGCACATCACCCATCGCGCCGAGCTTTATAATAAGAATTCTGGTTCCACGCGGCTCGTAATACCTGCAGTCCGCGCAATCCAACGATTTCCCGCAGGGTTTATAGCCATTGTAATACCGGCAATCGAATCGTATGTCCTTCATTTTCATCGTGGACGACAGGCAGAGCACTCGTGCCAATTCAGGATGCGATATATATCATCATTGAACAACCTCAGGCAAGCAAAAAGCCAGTATCCGCCGTGGTGGGGTCTGGCTTCGCCATACACAAAGGGGTCTGACCCTGCCCGGGGTCTGGCTTCGCCACGTAGGGGTGTTGGTTGCACGAATCCTGACCCCTCTATCGACTCGACTACACCCCCTGACGGATCAACTACGCGCCGTGGAGAATTTAAAATCCCCTCTCGAGAGGGGGGGACCGCGTTAGCGGTGGGGTGTGTATCACTTCAATCGGAGATGCGCCGTCGTGGATCGGAGCGCGCCCGCGGGGTCTAGCTTCGCCATACACAAAGGGGTCTGACCCTGCCCGGGGTCTGGCT
>CAZSMK010000108.1:0-25532 GCA_964608095.1 uncultured Candidatus Sumerlaeota bacterium
TCCAATGAGAGAGGACCTTCCTGTTTCCAATTCTGCTTATATGATCAGGGGGAAAAATCTCGAGGATTATCAACAGAAATTGGATGAAGCCAAGAAGCGCGGTGCACCAGAAAAACGTGAATATCTCCTCAGGAGCGCGGATGGTGGCTGCGAATAAGGTGAAATTTAATTTGAGATCAGGGCTCATTTTCCCATTTTAAGCTGAGAGGGGCTTCCATCCTTAGGACGGGAAATATCGCCACAATGAACCCATGACACAAACGATACCGAGGACAGCCTCGAAGTCAGGAACAACAAGGGCAACGGGCACATTATACATGCCAATTCATCTTATCAGGATGATTCCTGGTTCGTCTTTTCTCCAACAATTAATCCAACGAGCTTGGTATCAATCTCGCTTAATAACACGAATATTTTTTTCATATCCTTTTTCAACCGTATTCGTACTCATACTCACACGCGCCATCGCGGTCGTTTTTTTTAGAAATAATTTCTTATCTCTTCTTTTTAAAACTCGCACTCGTCTTCGGACGCTCAGGCGTACGAAGCGATAACGATAGCCGTTTATGTTAAAGAAATGGGTAAAAATTCTTTAAAAAGACGTGCCCTATCAAGCCATCGCCACCAATTTTATAGGTTCATCGCACATGGCTGTCTGGAGCCAAGTTCAGGGTAATGTACGGTGCAGGATATCCGATAATGTTTTAACAAAACTGCGCCTGTCCTGTGCGGTAAATGCTGAAGTTTTGCCCCCTCGAATCCGTACCTTTGCCTTGCGGAGTTTTTTATGAAGATGGCGCTTCTCGAGTATCCCTGCCATTTTTTCAGGTTTGTAAATCGTTCCGGATGGTGACAATGCAATGGCGCCTTTGTTGAGAACGAGGCTTGCCAGCCCGAGGTCTGCCGTTACCACGATGTCGTCTTTTTGGGAGGCGTTGACAATCGCCATATCAACCGCTTGAGCGTTGCCGTCAACCAGGTGTACGTTAGCCAGTGGCGAATCAAAGGACAGCAGATGGCTGTAATCTGTGAAGAAATGCACCTCGATTCCGAACCGTATTGCCACCTCAGCGGTCTCTTCCATCACCGAACATGAATCCGCATCAACCAAAATACGGGGGAGTTTATGTGTCGTCTGTTGAGCCATATTATTGCCGGAATCAGGTGTGAACTTTATGAATGCGCAAAAGTAAATGCCACAACCCTTGCCGCACCGGCGAGTTTTAATGGTCGGGCGGCTGCGTTGAGCGTGCTTCCCGTTGTATATACATCGTCAAGAAGCAGGATTTTTTTATCGCTTATAGGTACGGGGTCGTTGATCGCAAAGGCGTCTTTTACATTTAAATATCTATCTTCATCGGCGAGTTCAGTCTGTTTCCTTGTTGATTTAACTCTTCTGAGAAGATCGCTGAGGACGGGAAGCTTGATCAGGGGCGCAAGTTCATTTGAAACAATCTCCGCCTGGTTGTATCCGCGACGCCGTTGCCGAGAAGGATGCAGTGGAACAGGTATAATGTAATTGAACGAGAAGGAGACAAAATCCTCCTGCATTCTAATAAACATCAATCTTGCCATGAGAGTTGCCGCCTGAAAATAGCGATGGAACTTCAATTGTTTGACTATCTCAGCGGCGGTATCGTTGTAGTATAACGCGGAATAGCATCGATCGAAGAATACGGGGCGTTTACGAGATGGGCATGTTGGGCATCGAGCGAAATCGGGTTGACCGCGTCGGCGCGGCATCTTACCTGCACCAGCGCCGCAAACAGGGCAGTCCGGAAGGTCTATGAATCTCAGTTCCCCGCGGCATCGGTCGCAGACAATGTCTTCCGATTCGGTCAACCGTTCACCGCACGCAGCGCACCGTGCCGGAAAAAAGAACGACACGCTCGCTTCTATGGTCTCGAGGATTTTCATGCTCAGTTCGTTATTTTACGATAACGGATATACGGGTCAAGAAGCATATCCACACGAACAAAAGAATACCCACGCTGTTCAAGTTCCGTAAGGAGGTCGTCCAGCCGGAGGAAAAACTTGTCTTTGCGTCCCGGTCCTGCGCCAATATGCATCAGGAGCAGGAATCCGTTCAGCCCGTGGGGATCGTTTTCCTCTTTCTCGAGGATTTTATTATATATGAAATCCGATGAGCGGAAATTCGTATCGGCTTCACCCGTATAGTCAGCGTTCGAATAAGTCCCCGGCGTGAAGTTAATTAGAATAAATCCCATTTCCTTGCCCCATTGGGAAATATCCTCGTTGTACCATTCGTAGGGCGGTATCCAATAGGTGTCCTTCTTCGTATCGACACCGAACCGCTCGATTACCTCGATGGAGTCCTGCATATCCTTCACGAACTCTTCTTTGGAAATAAGGGTTTTGTTCCGATCATCCCATGGACAGTAGAGTGGATGCTTGCCGGAATGTGAACCCATATAATGACCTTCCCTAATGATACGCCGAATGATAGCGTCAAAATCCGGGTTACGAAGGAAATCGCCGGTAAAAAAGAAGGACGCGTATACGTCATGTTTTTTCAACACATCGAGAATGAGGTCGGCGCCTTCCGCGAAACTGCCGCCTGTAAACACAAGGGCTATTTTCTTCTCATCAAGCGCACCCCGTTCGATTCCGCCCCGAACCCACGTGAGGTTGTCTACGTGGTCCAGCGGTTGAGTTGTCGCGCATGATAACAGCAAGGTGATGATGATACATCCTATTATGCCTTTAGAGAGAAGGTATAAGTGATTATTTTTAAAAAAACGATGGCGAGTGGGAGTGCGAGTGCGAGGTTTCAAAAGAAGGGTTAAGTTATTATTTCTCATAATAGTCACCTTATTATGTAGAGTTTATTCACCCACTTTTTTCACGATATGAAGTTCCACGATATCTCCGTCCTGCAGCACAAAATCGCGTTGTACAGTCTGCCCATCAAATTTGCTCGAGCCCCATATACGTGAGAATTTGAGATTTTCGGCAAAATCTTTGTGAATCTCAGTCGCCAGATCGAGGACAGTACTGCCGTAAGGTATTGTGAACGGTTCGCCTTTGTCGGCGGATTTCCCCGGCTCCTTGGTGTATACCCTTATGATGTTGAGTAATTTGAACAGTTCTTTTTTCAAGGCGTCAATGTTTCCGTCATCGGCAGTGGCGGACACAGGCAGGATCTCGAGCCGATTTTTAACGAAATCCCTTAGAAGGTCGAGGTTTTGTTGAGCGCCGGGGATATCAATTTTGTTGGCGATGATTATTCCGGGTCGGGCGATGTAGGGCCAGGGGGGGTGCTCATCGCCGAGTTTTATTGCAGCGAGTTTTGCCTTATCGAACCGTTTGAATATATACTCCAGCCTGTCAAGGAGGTCATCTGCGGCAACGTCAAGCACCAGGGCGATTGCATCTGCGGCTCGCGCGATCTCTATTACCCAGGGCTCAGTGTGTTCTTCACACACGGGTGGTGTATCAACGAGTTGTATTTGAATATTTTCAAACGGCATCATACCGGGAGACGGCTGCATGGTAGTGAACGGATATTCGGCTACTTCGATAGAGGCGTTGGTAAGCCGTGATAGGAGCGCCGATTTTCCCGCATTCGGTGGTCCGATTAAAACGATCTGTCCTGCTCCCTCGACCGGTATCTTGAACGAATGCCCTTTCCTGCTTCGCTTCTTGGTTTCTTCAAGACGCTCCTTGAACTTCGATATCTTGCGCTTGATGTCTCCCTGCATCTTCTCTGTTCCCTTATGCTTCGGGATGGTTGCAAGCATTCGTTCAAGGCAACGAAGTTTTTCTTCGTCCGTTTTCGCCATACGAAACTGCCGTTCCGCCTCGAGATATTCGGGTGTTAAATTTGCCGGCATAATTGTTTACACGATTCGTATCTTGTGAAGAGTGTCCAAAACGCTCTGCATATTCTATTATTTTCCGTAAGGATTGGGTGAATGTCAATATTTTGCCGGAAGGGAATTCTATTCGTTAAATGGCTTTATCCACTGTTGCGTCAATAAATTCACTGATGGCGGAAAGTTTGTATTTTGCTTCGAGTTTTTCATGAAACCCATCCGCAAGTGATGTCTCATAATATAATTGCCGTGCGGTTTCTGCAAATTCAAGAAACTCCCGAGTACTGAACTCAAGTGAGCCCGGTGGGATAAGGATGGTGTATTCTTTAGCAAGCTCGAAGTAAAAATCTGCGAGCATGAGTTTATGCGCCCAGAACCGCGCGCTTTCCGGGTTCTCTTCTATGAGGACATTGATTATGGCTGTGGCTTTCTTGATTCCCTCCTCGAGTACTGCATGGTGGTTCTTGAGAAGCAGGGCATATTCCATCTGTACGTTTTCGCGGAGATACATGAGGAGCGGCTCATATTCGGCATTCTCGATATTGTTCACCAAGCGATTTAATCCGTACACCTGCTGTTCGAGCAAAACGATAGATGCTTGAAGGGTGGATGGTGTAGTCTGGGGAAAAAGCAGGTTGTTTATCTCCCGGAGCATGGCGAGGCGCTCCTGCGCTTCCTTGACCAGGGGGGAAGATTCATCCTGCATTACTTTTTCATAATAGAGGGCGGCTTCATCCGTTTTCCCGACTTTCTCAAGTGCGAGTGCGCGACAGAATGAGACAATATCGACCATCTCATCGGGATAGAGATTCTCGAAATTGTCGAGCCTTTTGAGGGTTGCCTTAAAAACATTTTGTCCGGCGGGTGTCTCGGGAAAGCCGAATCGGTAGAAATCAACGGATTGATAGATTTTGAGTTCACCGACAATTGTGGCGAGTGTATGGGGAGGGAGATACTTTCTATCAATTATGTCCGGTTGTCTTCGCTGACATCCACCCAGCGCAAGGGAAATCAAGGTACAGAACGCAATGCCTTTAGCTATCGATTTCACCACACATGATGGTAGGTTTCTTTTGCGCATACTAATAATTATACGTCGAGATCGAGTGTGTGGAGCTTACCTTACGAGTTCGCGAACGCGTGCGACATCGAATTCCAATGTCACCTCGCAAATATCGTTATCATAGTTGACATCAACAATTCGTGCACCTCGTACCACGCCTTCAACCCGGCTTCGTATCCTGTCGTCTTTCAGCATGAAGTCCTGTACCCGGGAACTACTGTCGATCTGTATACCTTTTACCAATTCAAGTAAATTTCGATGTGCATCGAGTTGAGCGGCGCGACGAGCCATTGCCCGCGCCTGTCCCGCGGGAACGACAGGTTGCCCTTCGGGAGAAGGTGGCACAGTCTCGTAGCCCTCTTGTACTACTGAGGCAAGAGGTGCGAGAGGAAGCCTCATAGTGACTTCCCACGAGCCGTCTGCCAGCTCTTTTTCATCAACGATCTGTGCTCCCCGTATAAGGGCTTGAACACGCGAATTGATCTCGTCCGATTCGGTCACAAAGTTCCGGACGGTGGTCGAGGAATCGATCTGGAGCCCCATGATTTGCTCTGCAAGATTACGGTACGCGTCGAGTTGAGCGGCGCGGCGCGCCATCAATTGGCGTTGGGCGTCATTCATTGCTTCTTCCGGTGGTGCGCCGACACCTGTTGCTAACGCTTCCTCCTGACGCCAATCGAGATCCGGAATCGCAGGCATATCCGGGCGCTCAACCGTTGACCTGCCAAGATCACGCGCTGTTCCGTATCCTTTTATCCTGACGATTTCCGGTTTCGGTGGACGGGAACATCCGGTCATGAATTGAGCCGCAATAACGACGACAATAATGGCGCATAAAAACCGTGAAGACGCTTGTTTTGCTGAATATCTCATACTTGACCTCCTTATATTCTTTCGCATTTAATTACGAACCGTTCCACAGAATATTGATCATATTTGATGGAATAAAGTTTGCTCTACGTGTGCTTTGTCTGTTCTCGCTTCTCTTTCTACCCACTACAGAGAAGATATAATGAAGGAAGAATGGCGTAAAGTCCCTGCTATTCCTGTAAGATAACATTCCAATAGGCGTGGTCGATAAATTTTTCCCATACAGTCTTTTTTTCAGGAGTAAAGAATCTGCGACACGTGACAAGCCAATGAGGTTTTTTTGGTTTACGCCGGAGACGGAGTCCGGCTTCACCGGGAGTGCGGTCGCCTTTTCGTGCGTTACATTCCACGCATGCAATGACCACATTTTCCCATGAAGAACGCCCGCCCCGAGAACGCGGGATAATATGGTCAATAGTCAGCTCGTCCCGCACGGCTTTTTTTCCACAATATTGACATGTGAAATTATCGCGAAGAAATATATTGCGACGGTTGAATTTAACATCGAGCGGCGGGGTTCGTGTGTAACCGATCAGTTTTATGACATCAGGAACCCGGATCTGGAACCGGGTAGTATGCACCACCCTTGACCGTGCGGTGCGGCTCAATTCGCACCATGACTCGAAATCATACGTCTCATATTCCGGGGTAACCACCTGAGCCATGTCGCGATACAGCAAAATCAAGGCACGCTTGACCGTACAAATCCGCACCGCCAACCAGTTCCGGTTGAGCACCAATACACTATCTGCAAGCAATGCATTCATGATACTTTATCAAACGCACTAAAAAATTTTTTATATCATATCACTACACGCTGCTATTTGTCTACTTTTTTTCAATTTTTTTAAAATCAAAAAAGTTAAAAAAGGGACTTTATCAAGTTGGCAGAGGATTCAGCACTGAAAAAGAGTCACAACATGTTGTTATCAACCGCTTGTTGATTTACCACCAAGAATGTGGATAGATTTCTATATAGAGAGGGGATATTTCCCAAATTTTTTGGTAGATTCGACCATAGCCCGGTAGTTTTCAGGTTTAACATAATCGGGGACACTGTTGCTTGAACCGAGGACATAGCCGCCACCGGGTCCCACACTTCTCAACAGCTGCTTGACTTCCTCCTCAGTCTCTTCAGGAGTACCGCGAGTAAGCGTATATTTCAAATCTACGTTGCCCACCAGGCAGATTTTCCCCTCGACACGTTTTTTTAGTTCCACGATATCCATCGCTTTCGGCTCGATCGGGTGAAGGGCATTTACGCCGCAGTCGAGAAAATCGTCAAGGAGGTCGTAAAGGACACCGTCTGAATGATAAATGAAGGGGATATCTTTCTTTTTACAAAGATCGCCCATTTTTTTCACCCAGGGAAACAAGTAGGAGCGATAAACCTGTGGGTCTACCATTAGTCCTTCGGTATATGCTAAATCGTCGCTGTACCACATTGTTTGAACGATGTCAAAATCCACCATGTTTTCAAAAAGGTTATATACAGATTTGCCGAATCGTTCGAACAAATACTCGACAAGCTCGGGCTCTTCAAAGAGAGCCATGGAGAAATTCTCGAATCCCATTACGACCCATACCATGGTGAATATATCACCGTATTGTCCGATGACTTTCACTGAGTCGGGTAAATAGTTCTTTATGGTCTCAAAGATCGAGTAGTCGATTTCCTCAGGTTCAGGAATGTGATATTGCTCGGCATCCGCCATTGATGATATGAGTCCAAAATGTTCCGCCGCCCACTTTCTCTCTTGAGTTGTCTCGCCTATATCCGTGTGCATGTCGGGTGTGGATGAAGGCAAATCGTAGAAGACTTTTGGTTGCAGCTTGATATAATCGTAGCCTGCCTTTAACCAGAACTCAACCTCATCTTGTAATGTTTGAATAGATTTACCGAGATACGCTTCCTTGATGGTCTTTGCAATACCAAGTTCCATAAGAGGAACGTAATCCGGTTCGCCGCATAAAAATGCGGTTCTCAAGCGTTCGAAATTCGGTTCTCTCATCAGAGAAAGCTCCTTTTTGAAAAGAAAAGTATATATACAGGTTAGAAGGAGGTGTGCTCCTTTTCAATCGGAAAATGCCGAAGAATCAATCTTTTATAAAAAAGGAGAGTCTACAATATACCACTCAATCTTCTCGCAGCCGATAGCTCGCTACTACAGACGCCCTATCCTGTCCCCCCTTTCTCCAGCTGATCGCAATATGCGTATCATCAATCCACGGATCGCCGTCGATCACCAAACTGTTCAAATAGCCACGAAACGCATAATCAGGAAGAAACAGATTCTTGCCGGTAGCGATGTTCACCATCTTGCGCCTCATAAACAGGAAAAAGGGCAGATTTCGGGGTATTACTGTATACGTGAGCACCTCCGCATCCGGGGAGAGTGTCGCTGTTAGGATTCGTTGGTTCGTTTTGATAGGTGTAGTACAGGTACCAGATTGTAGGTCGTACACCTTTAGAATCCCTTCTTCACCGAACTCAGAATCTATTATGCCGGGAAGATAACTGATAAAGGCGTCTCGCTCTTTCGCCCAAAAGACCCAGGATAGGCTTTCTGTTTTCTCAAACTCTCTATGCTTGCCACTTTTAAAATTATAGACATTTACTTTTTTATGAGGGCTTAGCCAGTAGAAATAGGGATGATCGTCGGGCGCACTTCTCACACCATTGGTCTGAGGAATAGCGAACAACGTTTTGGAAGTATTCGAATCCAGATGGAGAACCACCAGATATTCTTTTTGAAGAGCGTGGGCTACATCTAACGTTTCACGCATAGGATAAATTATAGAATGTTCGTCATACCATTTAGCGCCGACTTGAGATATCGGTTTTGTAAGCAGAGTCCCGAAGTCGATATCGAAAAATGCGGCTACGGGAGTATCGGTTTCACGGTCTATATAGTTCCACATAACCTTTGTTTTGTCAGGCGATAATAACATTTCTTTATTTGTTCCGATCAGGTCTCCCTCGATTGTCCCTATCTTTTCTTTTTTCTCGGAGGGGAGATCCAGAATCCACAAAATAGAAGTGGGGTTTTTGTGTTTTTTCCGGCGGCTCAAATACCGGTTGAAAGGCGCGAGAGTGTCGGCAACGGACGATTCAACCGGTTCGAGAGCCAGGATTTTGTCCCTTTCCGGTAAGGCGCAAAATATGGGTCGAGATTTAAATTCGAACAACCTGCGATGACGGATTTGAAGGTGATAGCACACGAGGTGATAGTTGATCACTTCACCCGTTTGGTCGTTCGGTTTCCCTCCAGTCAGGATTAATAACAGGTGATCTTTTCGATATACGGAATGGGGTATACCTTCAGGGAGATAACCGATAGGTACGGTTCGGTTCTGATGCCCCATCATGAAGATGAATCCCCATAAAAGGACAACGAAATAGGCGAGGAGGGAGTACCTGAATGTTCCGGCGACCGCAAACCGCGGCACTGCAACAAGAAAGAGAACCGAGCCGATCATGACAAATCGTACTGCATAAAGAGGAACGCCGAATTGCCATACACCGACTATTTCTAAAAGGTGTGTACTCAGATTAATGATGCAATATATTACGATGAGGCTCATCAAGAGGAAGTAGTTGCGGAGATTATGAAGTTCTCCTCGAGTACGTGCAAAAAGACAGATAACGGGAAATAACATCAAGAGAGGGAAAAGAATAAATTGAAAAAGGCAATAGAACGAAAAAAGAGCAGACAAAACGAGATAGCCGGCGGCGAGGAGACTTAGAAACGCAACAACGACAAAAGGGGCAAGTTGATTTTTGCTCAATTTCGGAATAAGAATTGCCTTGAGCATAGCATTGTTTACATAATGTTCATGGCGACGTTTAAATGAGATATAGCGTCCCTTTTTCGCCAGATAGGTGCGGACGACCTGCATCATCAGCACATAGTTATCGCTTCTCGGGAGCCTGACGATAGTACCATCTTCGAGTTGTAGTTTTGTTGGCGGAACACCCCAGAGGGTGGATCTGTCAGGTTCAAGACCTGTTATCTCTTCTAATGAGAAGGTTCGCGCCCGGTGGAGAGGCGAACGTTGTACCGTAAACATATTCTTATTGAAACTTATTCTTGCAAGGGTTTGAAGAGGACAAAAGAAGACTGAAAGCACAATAACCATTATGGGCGATATAAGAAGAAGAAAATTAGAAGAATCAACATTTACCATGTTTGTTACCACTATGGTAAAAAAAATAATCAGGGTCATTGACATAAGCCATATAAGGAAAGGATTGATAAAGCGAAGCGGCGGCGGGGATTTCAATGGAAGGATTCTTTTACTTATTTCTTCGGGCGTACCGTATTTTTTATGCACATAATTGATGAACTCGCGATCCGTTTTCTTGCGACGCTTGAATTGCTGATATAACCCATAAAGATAAAACTCCACATAGGGTTCGTAAGCTGCGTTGAGAACATCGGCATCCTCCAGAGAGTCCGCGAGTTGTGATAAATATGCATCTACCGGCGTGGGAAGGGATTCCTGGCTTTCTTCCTCATTGTTACCCATAATAGCATTATGATAAGTGAGGCTTTCATAAAGCGTCAACAGGATTAAAGCGTTGACCGCGGGACAAGATTATATTTAAAATTATAATAATTGATGCCAAGGAAAGAGACATCGCGCAGAATGGGTGACTCAAAAAACGTCTGAAAGACACCCCAACGCTTCCTTTGTACTTATATTCTTTCAGCATTTGACGAAAAGTTTACAAATATTCTGCACATTTTTACACAATGGAGGAATATGAACATGAAGAAATACCGTTGCGTCGTATGCGGCTATATTTATGATCCTTCTGAGGGTGATCCTGATAGCGATATCGAGCCGGGAACCACCTTTGAAGATCTCCCCGACGATTGGGTTTGCCCTGTCTGCGGGGTTGGTAAGGATGACTTCGAACCTGTAGAAGAATAAGGTGTTCTTATGGTGAATAGGAATAAAGGATTATCTATTGAAGACCTATGGGTCAGAGTAGGCGAGCGCGACATTATCAAGGGAGTGACCTTGCAGATCGATGAAGGTTCATTGTCGATACTTCTGGGACCGAACGGAAGTGGAAAAACCTCCCTACTCATGGCTATAGTAGGTTTTCCTGGTTATGAGGTGACAAAGGGAAAAATAATCTTCAAGGGTCGGGAAATCCAGACCCTTTCCATTGATGAACGAGCGCGTCTCGGTATCGGGATGATGTTTCAACACCCCCCCGCTATTAAGGGAGTAAAACTTTCTCAAATGGTCGATATCTGTATGACCGACGAGAGGGATAAAAGTTCTCTGGCGGGCGAGTTGAATTTGCAAGATCATCTTGACCGCGATGTGAATGTAGGCTTTTCTGGTGGTGAACTCAAACGGTCGGAAATGTTGCAAGTACTTGCGCAAAGACCAGAACTTGCCCTGTTCGACGAACCCGAGTCGGGCGTCGACATGGAGAACATCTCCCTTATTGGTAGTGCCATAAATCATGTGCTTGATCGAAGTAATTCCGCCTCGAACAAAATGGGACTCATCATCACGCATACGGGATTTATCCTTGACTATGTCAAGGCTGACCGGGGATGTGTTATGATTGACGGAACGATTAAATGTGTCGGTGATCCCCAAAGTATCATATCTACAATCAGACAATCCGGATATGAGGAGTGTGTTGAATGCCATCTGAAAACACCAAGGCCACAAAAATAGACAACGAGGACAAACTTAAAAGGGTTGGATTCGATCCGGCAAGTAAGGAACGTAGCGGGAGTTTTATTCAAGTCGATGAAGAGGTCGAAGAGTCCATCGTATATGATAAATCAGTAGAAATAATGGGTATGAAAGAGGCGCTCGAGAAGTATGAATGGCTCTCTGAGTACAGGTGGAAGAATGTTGACCCTGAAAAAAACGATACAACACGTTCCGTCTTCAAGGATTGGCAGAATGGCTATTTTATTCGAGCCGCCGAGGGAAGTAAGAGTCCTTTCCCCGTACAGTCGTGCATGATACTCAAGAAGAAGGGCTTCGAACAGCACCTTCATAGCGTTATTATTGCGGAACCGCACTCTGAGCTGAACATCATTACCGGGTGCACAACAGTCCAGACGGATCGAGGACGTCACTACGGAGTTACGGAGATTTATGTCAAGGCTGGCGCAAAAGTCACCTTTACCATGATCCATAACTGGGCTGAGGGCATCGAGGTAAGACCGGTCACCGGGGTACGGGTTGAGGAAGGCGGTTCATACGTGTCGAACTATATCTGCCTGGCGCCGAGCAAAAAGGTGGTCATGTACCCGACGACGATGCTTGTCGGTGAAGGCGCTTCAACCTCTATGAGTACGCTCCTGCTTGCGGAGAAAAAGTCGTATCTGGATATAGGGTCGCGTGTTGTTTTTGAGGCGCCGGAAACCCGCGCCCAGATTATCAGCCGTGTTGTCGCCAACGGGGGTACCGCAATAGCCCGCGGTCATCTGAACGCGCTTGCGCCCCGGGTGAAAGGACACCTCGAGTGCAACGGACTGATTCTAAGCGATGGGAGCAAAATCCACGCTATACCCGAACTCGAGTCGGATATCCAGGACGTGGATCTGTCTCACGAAGCCGCGGTAGGCAAAATTGCAAGCGATGAGATCAATTATCTTCGGGCTCGCGGGGTTCCCGAATCCGAAGCGCAGGCTATTATTATCCGCGGCTTTCTTGACATCAGTATCCTTGGCTTACCGCCGGAGCTGGAACAAGTTATTTCCGATTGGATGGATAAAGTGACCGCCGGCGGACTCTAAATCAACTTATGGAAAAATATTCAGAAAGGAGTTACAATATGTTACCCGAAGAAGTACTATCTCAAGTAAAAGAAGAATTTAAAGATCTACAAAATACGGTGAAACTTATCGTATTTACACAGGAGATCGAGTGTCAGTACTGTAACGAAAATCACAAACTTGCAGAAGAAGTGGCAAACGTGTCCGACAAGATTCTCCTCGAAGTCTATAATTTTTCAATCGATAAGGAAAAGGTTGAACAACATGGGATCGAACAAATTCCTGCAATTGTGATAAGCAGTGATGACAAGGATTATGGCATCAAATTTTACGGCATTCCAGGCGGATACGAATTCAAGTCGTTGATTGGTGCAATCAAAATGGTAAGCAAAGGCGAGTCCGGCTTGACCTCTGCAAGTAAGGAACAACTCAAAAAGATCAATGTCCCGGTACAAATCAAGGTGCTTATTACTCTATCGTGTCCTTATTGCTCGAATGCGGTGGAGATGGCACATAAAATAGCGATGGAAAACGATAACATCCAAGGGGAAATGATTGAAATCCAGGAGTTTCCCCATCTTTCGAGTAAATATGATGTATATGCGGTGCCCCGGGTGATTATCAACGAAACGGTGCAGTTTGAGGGCGCCTTGCCGGAAAAGGACTTCGTCAACTATATTCTTTCTGCGGTTAAAGAGGACAAGTCCAATAAGAACTGAACGACTTTTAAACTATGCATGAACTGAGCATTGCCACCAATCTTATCCAGCTGATTGAGCAAGAACAGCGCCGTCATGGCTTCGAGCACGTTGCCCGCATAAACCTGAAGGTCGGTCACTTCAGCAGCGTGGTTCCCGAGGCGTTACAGATGGCGTTTGAGATCGCTTCCAAGGGAACAGTGGCTGAAGATGCCGAGCTGGTTATTGAAGATGTGCCGCTCGTGTTGAAATGCAATAAGTGCGGAAAGGAATTTCAAGCCGAACCGTTCTTATTCGTCTGCCCGGAATGTAACAGCAGCGATGTCGAGATTCTTACGGGTAATGAACTTCATATAGAGAGCATAGAGGTATAGCCAATGGAAATTAAAATGGTAAGCAATCTTTTACAGGTAAACGATTCAATTGCACAGCACAATCGCGCTCTCTTTAAAAAGCACAATATAAAAGTGGTCAATATCATGAGCAGTCCCGGTGCAGGGAAAACCACCTTGCTCGAGAAGACACTCGAGAGGCTGGTGGATAGGTATCGGATTGCCGTGATTGAGGGCGACGTAGCCAGCGACGAGGATAGCCGCCGTTTAAGCGAGTTTCCTATTCAGGTCGCGCAAATAAACACCATCAACCTTGGTGGCGTATGCCATCTTGATGCGAACATGGTTGCATCCGCTTTGCAGCATTTCGAGCTCGAGAGGATACAACTTCTTTTCATTGAAAATGTGGGGAATCTGATCTGCCCATCCGGGTTTGACCTGGGTGAACACCAGCGAGTCGTCATCCTGAGCATACCGGAGGGTCACGATAAACCGCGCAAATACCCCATTATCTTTCGCAAAACCAGTGTCGTCCTTCTCAGTAAAATCGACCTGATCGACCGCCTTGATTACGACAAAAAGCAACTCTATGACGATTTGAATAATATAAAAGTTGATCTGAAAATTTTTGAACTTTCCGCCTTGACTGGTGAGGGGATGAGCGACTGGATTTCGTGGTTGGAGAACCTGATTGCCGTCGATAAGAACACCTGACAGGGCGGGAGTTAAGCATTGTGATTGTGCAAGAGCTTGCGAAACAAGGACATAAATGATACCAGTGACATAAACGACGCTCTCCTTTGCTACCATACCCTGCATGGCCTGTGCTCCCCGTGGCGATTCGAGGGGCGTGTCCGGGGAAACCCTGAGTGCTATCCGATATGAGTGGTAGGACATAGAGGATAGCCTTGCCACAGAAGACACCTTTTTACGCGCACTTGCTTCGCACGCATCAGCATGCGCGCTGTCGGAATTGCCGGACACTCTCTTTGGCCTCGAGGATTTTCGTGCAGCCTGTCCGGGGTTCGGGGTCCCCTATATCCCATTACAGAGAAAGACCATAATCCCTTTTTGGGTATGGAGGCGGTTTTCAGCCTGGTCAAAGGCAATTGCTTGGTGGGAATCCAATACCTCATCCGTAATTTCCTCGCCGCGATGAGCGGGCATGTCGTGCATAACGAGGGCTGTCGGGGGCGCCTTTTTCACCAGCTCGATGTTTACACGGTAGGGCTGGAAAATCTTCCGTCGTTCCTCGGCTTCGGATTCCTGACCCATACTTGCCCACACGTCCGTATAAATAAAATCTGCCTGTTTTACCGCTTCCACCGGGTCCCGTGTGATCTTTATAGATGCCCCCGACTGTGCGGCGATCTCGTGTGCCTTTTGGGCTATGCTCTCAGAAGGGTCGAAACCTTCGGGACAGGCAATCGTCATCCGGGTACCCATCAATGCGGTCAGCAGCATTAAGGAATTGCACACGTTATTGCCGTCGCCGATAAAGGCGAGGTGGACGTTATCAAGAGAGCCGCGTTTTTCTTTCATAGTGAAAAAATCCGTCAATGCCTGGCAAGGATGTTCGAGGTCTGTCAAGGCGTTTATGACGGGAATGGTTTCTGCATGGACGGCAAGCTCGACTACCGTATCGTGTGCGAATGTCCTGGCAACGATGAGATTGACCCATCGTTCGAGATTCTTTGCGACATCGTGCACGCTCTCACGTTTTCCCATGCCTACATCTGTGGGAGCGAGATAAACCGAGAACCCACCGAGTTGGAACATCCCTATTTCAAAGGTACACCGTGTCCGAAGCGACGGTTTTTCAAAAAGTAACGCCATGGTATATCGTTTCAGTATCAGGGAATTCATGCGTTGGCGCAATCTGGTCTTGAGTTCATGCGTGATCTCAAACACACGTTCCACATCTTCACGTGTAAGGTCGCCAATGGATATGAGATTTTTTACCGGCATTTGCTCCTTGTCCCTTCCATAAGAGATAAAGAAGGAAATTGTCTGTTACTTTTTGTAAAGAGGTCAAGATAAAAAATATTGGCGTGCATGTAGCGGTATACTACAATCACCTTTTTTGAGGTTGAGCTTTCGGTATGAAGGAACAAAGAAAAAGGATAATCTTATCATCAAAATCACCTCGCCGGATTGAATTATTGAGCGGAATAGGACTCGAATTCGAGGTTCATCCGAGCGAAGTGGATGAAAGTACGATTCATGCAAAGAAGCCGCGTGAATTCGCCCTTAAAGCCGCATTCGTCAAGGCGATGGATGTTGCGCGCCTTTACGACGATGCCCTTGTCATTGCTGCGGATACGATAGTCGTTATAGATAACCGTATTCTCGGCAAGCCGGAAAACAAAGAGGCTGCCCGTAAGACATTGCGCATGTTGAGCGGAAGAGCGCATCTCGTAATCACGGGTATTGCGGTATGTAACGCTAAAACCGGCAGCTGCCTTGTGGACGCCGTGACAACAGAAGTCTTTTTTCGCCCCCTTACTCGAAGCGATATAGACGATTATGTAGAAACGGGCGATTCGCTCGACAAGGCAGGCGCCTATGGTATTCAGACTATCGGCGACCGCTTTATCGAAAAAATCGAAGGCGATTATGATAACGTGGTCGGGTTACCTACTGGAAAGCTCATGGAACTTCTTGAAGGATTCTCCCTGAAAGATTAAGGAAGCGGTAACCGGGCGAGGATATCGATCAGATGTGCAGCGCCTGATTTTATCGCGTGTTTGAAGGTTTTTTCAAAATCACGCCTGAGATTTTCATCTGCACAATCCGTTATAACCTGTACCGCCAATGAGGGAGAATTCAACTCTCCTGCACGTTTTAAAACGGTATAACTTTCCATATCTACTGTTGAGATGCCCCATGTAGTATAAAGCCAATTACGTATGCGGGAGGAACTCAATGGGCTTGACACCTCTCCTGCAAGCCGTGTCTGTGTCACATCGAGTTTTTCAATGTTCCTTAGCAAAGAATCGGCGATTTTTATCCGGTCGATTATGAGGTCTTTTTCTGTTATTCCGGCTGAGATTTGATTCTCATCGAGAGCGGAGAGTTTTGCAATTGAGCGAGGTATAACAATAGAGGAAAGAGCGATATCGGGTGAAAGAATTCCGGCGGCGCCGAATTTTACATAAATCGATGGTCTGAAAAGATGATGGCAGGTCTCGACCATTCGCAGGGCGTTGTCCCGCCCATCCCCACCGCTTGTTAGAAGTATAGTTCTGTTCCTGACCTCTCCTTTCCAGGCACGACATCCCGGCGCCTGGATTTGGCTGACCCTTTTCATAAGAGAAGCGACGGGTTGAGCCTCGGTTGGATACGCTGTGACAACACAAATGAGCCCTTTGCTCCTCTCCTTCACCAATCTTTTTTCGCTCCTGAACGGTCTTTTTATTGGAAACAAATACGAAAACAAGGTAAACTATAATCGAGATTTGTTTTGAATGGTAAAGATTAAGGGAGGGTTTGTCAATGAAACGCATAATATCCATACTGCTTGTGCTGGCTGTTTTCACGGGAATAATCGTTATCAGTGGGTGTACCACGACCCAGAAAGGGGCGTTAGTAGGAGGCGCGGTTGGCGCGGGTTCGGGCGCCATAATCGGCCATCAAGCCGGGGATTCCGGCAGAGGCGCCTTGATCGGCGCCGGTATAGGAGCACTCACAGGAGCCCTGGTCGGCGACTTTGTGGATAATTATGAGGTCGACGTCAGGAGGAGAGACCGATATCAAGCCCCGCCTGAATACTATGATGACAGAGCGTTTGACCGTAACGATTGGTAACAAAGATTCGAGCGTAGGAATCGAAACGGATTACCCCGGAAGAATTGAAACTTTAACTTCATGAACAGCCCCATCTTCAAACACAGGGAGGATTGACGAATTGATCTTCTTTTCATCCACCGTTATCGAGGTCTTCCCTTTACTCACCCCGTCAAGATTCTGAACCGATATATTGTATACCGCGTTACGAAATCCTCTCTTCACTGAATACTTCCTGAATTCTGCAGGAAGGCAAGGATCGATAAGAAGACCTGCATATACGGGTCTAACACCGAGGAGGTAATCCACGAATCCTCTCAACATCCAGGCAGCAGACCCTGTTAACCACGTATGGCTTGCCTGCCCGAAAGTTGGATGATCCGGGCTGGTTACGTACTCGGCGTACACGTAAGGTTCCACTTCGTAACGGTCGATATCTACAGCGGGATTCATGGGTAGGGCTTGTTTATAATAGGTCCATGCCTGTTCAGCGCGGCCGAGAATCAGCTCCGCTATAATCGCCCAAGCAACCGGATGATTGAACACCGCACCGTTCTCTTTCTTTCCGGGAACGCAACGGGTCGCCAGACCGATGGTGGGATCAGGTTTGGTATAGGCGGGGTGCAAAATCTTTGGCCCTTTCGGTGTGGCAAGGATTTCGGCAACCGAATCCATCGCCTTGAGTGCGCGCTTTTCAGGCGCTACGCCACTGATGACCGACCAGCTTTGGGGATTCAGGAATATTTTCCCCTCATTACACGTATGGGAGCCTACGGGTCGACCAAGATCATTCGTCCCCCGGATATACCATTTTCCGTCCCAGGCATGGGTGTTGATCGCATGCACAATCTCTTTGTAGCGGGCAAGGTACTCTGCGGATTCTTCTTTCTTTCCGATATATGCCAGCAATGTAGCGAATTCGCGTAGTGTATAGGCGAGAAACATCGACATCCAAATACTTTCGCCTTTTCCTTTGCGACCGCAAAAGTCGAGGGTATCGTTCCAGTCGCCGCCTTTGAAAAGTGTAAGATTTCGTGGGCTGAGATTTGTAAGGACAAAGCGAATAGAACGTCGCAAGTGCTCGAGGAGGTCAGCCTTATCGCCGTCGACAAACTCAAACTCCTGCTCGAGCAGTGAGAAATCTGCGGTTTCTTTCAGGTAAGACGTGACAACAAAGGGGAGCCACAAAGGATTGTCCAGGTGTTCGGTACGCTCACCGCCCCCTGTTCCGGGATAATAGAGGTGATAGGTGCTTCCATCTTTAAACTGCATGGCAGCCATTTCGCAGACGCGCTGTTTTACCCACTCCTGCTTGGTAAGGAGCGGACCGAGCGTGTCCTGTGCGGAGTCCCTGAAACCGCGTCCAAACAACAGCCCGCCGTGATACAGCGATGCATCTCGTGAAAATTGAAACGTTGTCTTCACCTGGTACTGATTCCAGAAGTTGATCATCATTTCAGCAACCGGGTCGGGTAATCTGGTCTCTAATCCCTTCAAGTACTCATCCCTGGTGTTCAAGAGTATTTTGAATTCGTCGCCGACTTGTTTTACACTACGATATTTTTGGACTATCTGGTCGACTTTCTTGTTGGTGGCATCGGTGGGAACGATTCCTACAAGAATAGGAAACATGACCTCGGCATCGCTCGGTATTTCCAATTCATACTGAAGAGAGAATACTGCATCACCGGCGGTAATTTCGGAATTCGATAATGTAGCGCGCTCAACGGCCTCGGGATTTTGTTCAGACCGCCACCGCCCGATAAAAAGATCTTTTGATCCGTCGAAACCTTTAACATCGAGCGAGGATGCCATAAATACGCGATAGGGCCATTCGTTGTTTTCCTGTTTTACGCTTGCACGCGATGTCGCTACCCAGTAACGTTTCGTGGCGTACAGCACTGTGTGAGCGCTATCGAAATAAACCTCGTTAAAGTGTTGATCGTTCGGCTGATTTATAAGATCGATAAGGGCATGACCCAGGCAAAGTTCGAGATAAGAAAAAATATCCAATGTGCGCGTTTTTTTGCCTGTGTTGGCAAGTGTAACCCACCAGATTTCGACGTCATCCTCCGGCGCTACAAAATAGGTGATCGAGCTTTTGATCTTGTTGTATTCCGACTCGATTATGGAGTAGTTGAAGCCATGCCGGCATACATAATGGTCAAGTTCGCTGACGCACGGTTGCCACGTCGGAGACCAGTAGGCGCCCGTCTCCTTGTCTCGCAGATACAGGTACCGACCGGGTCGATCGAACGGAAGCGAATTATAGCGCCAACGAGAGATACGGTTGTTGCGTGGAGAGCCATAAAAGGAGAAACCACCCGCAGTATGGGTGAGAATGCCTGAAAGTTTTCCATTAGTAATATAGTTAGCCCATGGTCGTGGGGTGTCAAAGCGCGAGATAACGAACTCACGTGCGTCGGGATCAAAAGAGCCATACTTGTTGTGTAAAAAGTTCCGAGCGTTTTCAATAATTGCGGAACCGGATTCTTTAATCTTCATAATACTATCGCCTAACTGTGGAAAAGATTAATAGCAAAAAGTGCATTTGAAGGTTGAATCGTTTCAAATTTTTGGCAGTAATGTCAATAGAAATCCTCCTGTTTTAGAATTACACCTTGTGTATTCCTTCACTACCGCCTTTCACCTCCTTGGATCTCTTCTATAGAAGGTTCAAGGGCTCTATCTCGATCGTAAAGTCGACTTTCTTGTGCCGCTTCGACCGGCGATATTCCTTTAATCCTTTATTTACCAATAGGATGAGGTCTTCGGTTTCAGTGCTGCGAAGCAACAGGCGCCATCGGTATTTGCCTCGTATTTTCCCTATTACTGCCTCCGTGGGTCCTATAACGTCTATAGACTGAAACGCCGGTTTATAAGTGAGCGTTTTCAGGATATTGCCCAATCTCTCGGATTGCTCGATCACGGCTTCCCTGTCTTTTGACGTAGCGACAATAGAAGCGAGGTGGAAGAACGGCGGGAAACGCATGGCTTTCCGAATGGCGAGTTCTTTGCGCGCAAATGCCTCGTAGTCGTGTTTGATGGCAAGATTGATTGCGTAATAGTCGGGCATAAAGGTCTGGATGATGACTTTTCCGCCGAGTGCGCTCCTGCCGGCTCGACCCGCTGCCTGCGTGAGAAGAGAAAAGGTGCGTTCTCCTGCGCGAAAATCCGGGAGAAACAGGCTCATATCAGCGCTGATCACGCCGACAAGAGTTACCCGATGTAAATCAAATCCCTTTGCCACCATCTGCGTGCCGAGAATGATCTCGGCTGAACCATTGACTATCTGTTCCCATTTTTTCAGCAGTTCGAACCTGCTTGTGGTTGAATCGAGGTCGAGCCGAAGAACGGTTCGTTCCTTGAATATCTTGTTCAACTCTTCTTCTATCCTTTGTGTACCCATGCCCATTATGCCGATATGCTCGCTGCCGCAGTAAGGGCATACAGTAGGGACATCTTCCCGGGCGTTGCAATAATGACATATTAACTTATTCTCTGTTTTATGGTACGTAAGGGTCACGTCGCATTTTTTGCACCTCACAGGTTTACGGCACGAGTGACAGAGGACGAAGTTCGCATACCCGCGACGGTTGAGTAATAAGATCACCTGCTCGTTTCGTTCGAGTGTATGTGTTATCTCATCCACCAGACGGTCGGAGATTACGAGGGGACGCCGTTTCGAGCGCATTTCTTTTCCAAGGTCAAGAAGCTCGACAGCGGGCAAGGGAAGCTTGTTGATTCGTTCCGGCAGGCGTAACAGCATATACTCTCCCTGTTGTGCGCGGTAGTAGCTCTCGATCGAGGGAGTAGCGCTTCCGAGGATTACGGCTGCACGTTGCTGTTTTGCCCTGTACTCGGCTACCTCTCGTGTATGGTACCGAGGGGCGGTCTCTTGTTTATACGTGGTTTCTTGTTCTTCGTCGATCACGATCACACCGAGTCGAGGGAGTGGCGAAAAGATCGCGGAGCGCGCGCCGACTACTATCTTTACCTCTTCGGATTTGATCCGTTGCCATAGATCGAATTTTTGCCCAAGCGTCATCCGGCTGTGATATACCCCGACCTGTGAGCCGAAACGATTTCGAAAACGGTCAACGGTTTGGGGCGTGAGCGAAATTTCAGGCACCAGGACGATGGCTCCCTTGCCCTGCTTGAGAGCCGATTCAATCACACGGAGGTAAACCTCGGTTTTCCCGCTGCCGGTAACCCCGAAAAGGAGAAATACCTCGCCTTTGTTCTCCTCTATGGTCTGCAGGATGGTTTTACATGCTTTATCTTGTTCGCTCGTAAGCTCGAGTGGAATCTCTTCTTTTGTGAAAATACGATATTCGTCTTCGCGAACGACCGCCTGTGTCGATTCTGACAACACCCCCTTTTCGATCAACCTCTTGATAACGGCTCGCGTGATACTGAGGTCTTGCTCGATGACAAGGGGTGGGGTGGGCTGATTTCCTCTGTCCAGGAGATAATCGACCACCATTTGTTGTTTGGGAGTGAGCGAAAGTGATTCCATAGCAGTGTCCGACAGGGCAAAGCGTACTACCCGTTCTTCGCGCATTGATACATCGTTGAAGCCGATGAAAGAGACAGAATGCAGCGCCTCGCCTATGGGACATATATAAAATTTCGAGAGCCATCGAGCAATGTCGATAAGCTCAGGGTCAACCCGAAAATCCGGCGAGATTATCTCTTCTACGGGTTTGACCCGATAGGGAAACCGTTTTCGGGGGCTTATTTCTATTACGCACCCGTTTACCTTGCGATTGGCGAGGGGGACGCGCACCAGTGAACCCACAGTAATCTCGTTCTCGAGTTTTTCAGGTACGCTGTACTCGAAGGTTTTATCAATCGGTATATTCAAAGCCACACTGGCGTACATCCGTTTGCCTCTCGATGGGATACGTTATCTTTAGCACGAATAATTATGTGCGCTTGTTTGAAAAGAATCCATTATCTTATCAAAAAGGCACATTATCCGCCTACAAGTAAACAAGGCTATTAGATTGACATAAGTGCGGGACGAATTCACAATGTTTTTTAATGTCAGAAAAAAACGTGGTCATAGATGCGCGTTATTATCGTGAGGAGTCGTCGGGTGTCGGCACTTATTGTCGCCAGCTGCTTCATGCACTGGATAATGAGATGGAATCGTCCGGCGCTGAGACGAGTCTTACGGGTATCTTTCTGGATACCCGAAAACACAAACCGCCGCGGGACGTGTTCAAGCATATCAAAATCGAAACTACACCGGTCGATTACGCTACGCACCCGCACAATGAAATCTGGATGAATCTCTCGCTGCCGAAACTCCTCAACCGACTCGAAGCGCACGTGTACCATAATCCGGCGTTCATTATTCCGAGGGGCAAAAAATTCCCTCTCCAGCGTGTGGTGAGTATTCACGACCTCATAGTCTTTGATATGCCCGGCAACTACGGCAGGTTGTTTTCCTCCTATATGAAATCAATGATACGCCGGTCAATAAAACGCGCTGACAGGATTGTTGTGTTTACGGATTATGTTCGGCAAGAGATTCTTAAACGGTTTAAACTTCAGCCTGCGGATGTCACGCTTATTCCGCATGGGGTATCGCACGTGTTTAAACCAGTCGACGAGACAAAGAAGCAGCAAATCAGGCGCGAGTTGAATCTGCCGGAAAAGTACATCTTTGCTGGCGGGTCGAGCGAACCGAGAAAAAATCTTCATACTCTTATCAAGGCATTCGGGCAACTTAAGAAAGAGCATCCGATCGAACATAAGCTCTTGATCTCCATTTCGGATAAGTTGAACCTTATTGGTGCGTTGAAACAACTCGTCGCCTCTCTTGGACTCAACGATTCAGTGAGTTTTTTCAATGTCGAGGATGAGGCGAAGATGCATGCGTATTATGCGTGTTGCAATGCATTTGTTTTTCCGTCCCGCAGCGAGGGTTTTGGATTTCCCGTCCTCGAAGCTATGGCTTCGGGGGTTCCTGTGTTGTGCTCGAACATCGAGCCTCTCGCTGAAATAAGCGGCGAATGTGCAATCAAGTTCGAGCCGGATGATTACGTAACCCTCGCAAAGAAATTGTACAACCTCATAATCGACGAAGATAAATGCCGCGAACTCGCCCGTTGCGGATTAGAGCGTGTCGAGATGTTTACGTGGCAAACCGCCGCTCGACGCCATCTCGATCTTTATCAAACCATGTCACCCTGACTGATAGAAGATGTTCCACTCGATACCCGAAGGTTCATTTACGAGCAGGTAAAAATCCGGTCGTTCATAATCTCCACTGGCATGTTCGTGCGAAGAGCGGTTGCCATTACAGAGGATTGATAGGGCGCAAGAGGACATAGAGGACCGCATTGACAAAGAACACCCTTTTTCCTCTTACTTGCCTGCAAAGGGGAGATCGCCAACAGTGGCCAGCCCCAGTGTTATTCTGTTTGCCCTGTCTGTCCTGAAAGCGTTAAACGAGCTGAAGGGAGATAGTTGTGGCGATGTGAAAGGAACTCGTTATCCCATAAGTCGGGATAGGCGAGTCGGGAGCTATGGAGAATCGGTAGAACTTACTGTTTCTGAGGTTGGTCTGGATGCTGTCTTCGTTTGGCGAATATAATATTCTGCGTAGTCCTGCCAGAGTTTTCGCGCCGCCTCCTTTGTGGAGAGTTTGCTCATATAATGTGCATAGTCGAAGGTGACGATAACGTCTGCATGGTTTGCAGCCACGCGTAGGGAAGGTATGAGCTCCTCGATGGTAAAAGGATAGCTGGAAGCGCCCATGTGAGCGCATTCCACGTCGCTCCACATTTCCTTGCCGAATTCTTTGCAGAGCGATGCAGCCCATTCCTGCGCCATGTCGGTATGGGTGAGATTGGAAAGCTCGGTTCCGACACCGTCAATCACCATCCACGCATCCACGTTGGTCAGTTGACTGACCCAGGGACGCCAGAATGAGTCGAGATATTCACGCGAAACGAGTGCGTACACGGTTGAGCCGTCGACCTCTTTTGGTTCTCGATAAAGACCGATGGACTTGACGGTCTTGAGTTTCGGATTGGTCTCTTTAACCAGGGCGATGACCTGCTTTGTGGCGTCAATCATCTTTTGCGGGTCACAGCCGCTCGAGTAGAGGAGGGCAGGATTTGGTTCGTTCGGGGTATACCACCCCCAGAGCGAGGGATGATGGGCGAATTTTTTAAGGATGGTGCGGCGATAATTCATCGCCTTCTCGGATGTCCAGATCGCAATGTTCTGCTCGTAGTTGACGGTTCGGGGCATGGGCATCAACATACCGCCGAGCACCACACGGACGCCGTGTTTATCCGCAGCAGCAAGGATCGAGCCTATAGGGTCTCGCCCCACGAGCTCGGGATGCATGGGAAAAATATCGGTATCCACATAGGCATAATAGGTTTCTGCGTCATGATCGTACTGGGCGGTCGAGTACTGGACCATGAGGAGGTCCATGCCCTGTGCTTTGAAGTTGCCGACCTCTGCGGCGAGCATCTGGTCGGTAAAGGTTCGGCACAAACCGGGACCTACCTGCCAGAACCCGCCGTCGAGCACGGGTCGCCTCTTCATCGGTTGGTCGTCGGCGACAAGGGTAAAGGCGTATAACACCAGCGCTACGGCAACGCTAATTATATAAGTCCCTTTATACATAAGCTTATCCTTGAGTGACACAACGGAAGACAGTTCCTTGATATGTAAGATATACAGTATATCGTAACCTTTTGATTCATCTCAAGAAAAACGAGAAGAGGGTTAAAGAACGCCGTTAAGGGATCGAGGCTCTTTGGTGTACACCTTCTACTGCTTTTTTATTCGGTTAGTTAAAGGACGAATGCTCTATGCCTGGTTATCTTTGCAGCAAAGCAAATGGGTCTTCTTGTTTAGGTGCACCGAAAACTAACACGTTACCAAATCCGTTGCATGTACAGAATTATTATCGCAAAAGGTGGGTAAAAATACAAAAATCGGTAAGAGAACAAAAGAACGATGCCTACTATATATTGTATATTACCTCACACAGATATACTCCATATTGTTAAAGTACATAATGAAGCATTTTGTTGTTGATTTTTGCCCGCAACTTAATCATAGTATTTAGTACTTTTTCTTTTTTTATGAAGGAAGGGGATGATCCTTGTGAACAAACATTGTGCCCTCTCTCTGAGTATTCTTCTTGTGTGTGC
>CAZSMK010000109.1:0-23233 GCA_964608095.1 uncultured Candidatus Sumerlaeota bacterium
CCCAAGTTCGACAGTTTACCCTTTGAAGACCTTTTTTTTGTCTTTTTTTCGGGGTATGATTAGCCGCAAGTCCTTGTATGACGTAGGGGTACTTTTTGAAAAGGGCGTGTAGTGGCGACCACCCCCTTGCGCAAAGAAAAAGAATCCATGATAATGTCATCATATTAAACGTACTGAAGAGACCGAATCGATGGCATTTTTGAAGAAATCCAGGAGAAAGAAAAACGGCGTAGTCTATGAATCGTGGGCACTGGTCGAATCATATCGTACACCTCGAGGACCGCGCCAACGCACCATAGCCACCTTGGGAAAAGGGCCCGGCCTTGATGAGGAAGAGCGAGTGGGATGGGAGGAGATCATCGATCAGCTCAGCGATGGCTCAGGCAAGCGTGGACACCAAAGAGATTTTCTTCAGAAGAAGCGCCCCGATACGCCCGAATGGGCTCGAGTAGATTTATCCCGTGTACGGGTTGAGCGACTGCGGCGTTTTGGCGATGTGCTTGTCGCCCTCTCGCTGTGGAAGCGTCTTGAACTGGGGGACTTTTTCCGTACCACGATAGAAGAGGGACGCGAGGAGATTCCATGGTGGATGCTGCTCTGTGTTCATGCGGTAGCGCGATTCTGTGAACCTTCATCAGACCTTGCCATCGCCGAGTCATTTGTTCCCCGTACTGCCCTTGGTGATGTGCTCGGCATCAGTGAAGAAAAGATATACGATAACCGATTGTATCGTACGCTTGATAAGGTGAACAGTTGCCGTGATGCACTTTTTACCCACCTGAAAGGCCGCTATGGAGACTTGTTCGGAGCCACCTTTGATATTCTTTTGTATGACATCACGTCCACCTACTTCGAAGGTCAGGCGGAGCAGAATGAGAAAGCGGCACGAGGCTACTCACGGGATTCACGGCCGGATTGCAAACAGGTATGTCTTGGATTGGTGGTGACCCCGGAGCAGTTACCACTCGCCTATGAAGTATTTGCGGGAAATCGTGCAGATGTGACCACCGTAGAGGACATCTTTGATAAGATGGAGAAGACCTACGGAGATGCCCGACGAGTATGGGTCCTTGATAGAGGGATGGTAAGTGAAGAGAATCTGGCGCTGCTCCGGCGTCGAGGCGCCGCCTACATAGTAGGAACGCCTCGCTCAATGCTGAAGAAATGCGAGCAGGCGCTGCTGAATCCGAACTGGGAGGAAGTGGAGCCGGGCATAGAGGTACAGTGTGTGACGCTCCCGCCAGGTGAAGACGAAAACGGCGAACCAGATCCAGGAGCGGAGGAACGCTTTCTATTATGTCGTTCCCGACAGCGCGTGGAAAAAGACAAAGCCATAGTGGCAAAAGCAGCCGAGCGACTCGAGAAGGAGCTCATGAAGCTCAAAGCAGGAATTGACACGGGTCGAGTGCGTTCACGTCAACGGGCAGAGCGCCGTGTGGGACGACTCCTGGAAAAATATACCCGTGCTGCCCGCCTTTTCCATGTCTCCATAAAGGAGGGTAAGGATCCGGGGAACCCGAAGAAGACACGGCTGTACATTACGATCACAAAGAATGAAGAGTTGGACACATGGCTTGGTCTCCAGAATGGGTGTTATCTTCTCAGGACTAATGTAACCGATGTAAGCGCCGCTGAATTGTGGCGTACGTACATTGGTTTGACTGAAGTAGAATCGGCATTTCGTCAGCTGAAAAACCCCCTTCAAATGCGTCCCGTCTACCATCAACATGAGCATCGAGTAGACGCCCACATATTCATCGCGTTTCTTGCCCTGTGCATGAGACGTACCTTGTCGCTCTGGATGGAGGGATGTGGACTGGGGAGTGCGCCACAAAAACTCATTGATGAACTACGCCATATTCATTCCATGGATGTGGTGCTCAGGACAAAAGAGGACACAGAACTCCGCCTTCGTGTGGTGGGAACCCCGGAAGAGAAAACACGAGTCCTCCTTCATCATCTAGGCCTCAAGATCCCAAATCGCCCCAAAAAAATCGAAAATGTAGTGGCGACTTTTACCCTCAAAAAAACGTAAGTCTCCTTTTTTCAGTACCCCTATCCTTCTAACTGTCGAACTTGGGCTACAGGTTTTGGGGAGTTTGATGCTCCTCGAAGATATCTCGTAAAAGGTTCAAGACATGATCGCGTATCTGATCCCGCACTTCTCGATACCGTGCAAGAGGTGCACCGATAGGGTCTTCGACTTCCCATTCAATGTGCCGGTTATGGGGAAAGATCGGACACGATACCTCACAACCCATGGTGACGATATAGTCCGCGCGCGAAATCGGGAGGTCCTTAATACTTTTGGGGCTCTGTCCATCGAGCGATATATGGACTTCGCCCATAACTTCATAGACTTCCCGAGGAATAGCGATAGCCGGATGAGTCCCGGCGCTATATATTTCAAAAAGATTATCAAAACGTGTAGCGCTGAAAAAGCGGGCGAATCCTTCCGCCATCTGACTTCGACATGCGTTCCCCACGCATAAAAATATAATAGACACTTTTGACTCGGTCATAACATGCTCCTTCGGGTCATCATCGGTTCAAGTATACGAGATGATTATAATTCGCTATTCTTTAAAAGCATGTCACAAGGAGTACTCTTTGGTCAACCGGTGAAAGAGAAAAAGGGAGCAGGGATTAAGAACAATCGTACGTCACGCAGGTCATGGTTTTGCAACTCAGTCCGATGCGTACGACGGACAAGCGAGTGCGCACAATAAGCGAGTGCGCACAATAAGCGAGTGCGGACAAAAGCCAGAGACCTAATTGTCAATTACGTCCTATTTGTCTTGTAAAGAGAAATAACCGGGCGAGAGTTTCGCAATATCTTGATTAAAAACATCTCCCTGAATACAAAATATGTCAAAAAACTATTGAAAAATCAGATTACGCCGTGGCACAATATATTGTGAAAAGGTCGTATGTGGAGAGTGCAGTATTTTAATTTCTGTTTTTTCTTGCTACTGCGTCGACTCTCCCGTGGTGAATGGGGCGTAATGTATGGGGAATAACTGGACAATATTCAGACCACGCGTTCGATGGTCGTCCATCATTATCAAGTTATCGATCCTGGGGATTTTGCTTATCTATATTCAAACGGGATTGGGTGCGGTCTGCGGTGCGACTCTGAGAGTTCCCGCATTTCATCTCCTGCTTGCAATCTATTGCGGCGTTCGCTGGGGTGGCGATATGGGATATATAAGCGGGTTCATTCTCGGACTGGTTGTGGGATTGTTACGGATAGAATCCGCGGGCGCCGCTGCACTGGTGGGTATAATTGTGGGGTACAGTGCTGGATTCTTCTATGGAACGCTGTACGTCGGTCAGTACCTCAACCTGATGTTGATTGCCGGATTCTTGCTCTTTTTTGCCGACCTGATCTACGGCGCGCTGGCTTTTATCTTCTTTGGATTCTTTGTAACGCCCGACCTGCTCTGGGTCGGTATCACCATGCTGTGCAGTTTTCCGACATTCTATATATGCGAAAAATTTATGCGTCCACGGAGCGGGACGCGGTATGTTATGCACATTAAATAACGTATGTCGCATCTTAACGCCATAGTAAAAGGCAGGGTTCAAGGAGTGGGGTACCGCTTTTTTGTCCTTGAAACCGCGCGCCGAATGAAGCTTACGGGATTCGTCAAGAATTTGCCCAACGGCGATGTTGAAGTACAGGCGGAAGGTCCGGAAGAAAAACTCAAGGACTTTGTTGCCGCATTGAAGAAAGGTCCTGCGTTTGCCCGCGTTATCGATATCTCTACTGAGTTCATGGATGAAGAAAGAGGATTCGAGACGTTTGATATAAGTTTCTATTAAGAACGTGTATCAACCTGCTGATTTGCATCATAGGAGAAGGACAAAGAGATGTGAACCAATGGTGAAAGGCGGCGATTATGAGCGGGTTTTTTGAGAGACTTGGAGCGCTTGTACGCGAGCGAACATCTATGCTGTGCGTAGGACTGGACAGCGATATCGAGCGCCTACCCGCATGTTGTTTACGGGAAGACCATCCGCAATTCGCCTTTAACCGTGAGATTATCGAAGCCACAAAAGACCGTGTCGCGGTCTATAAAATCAATCTTGCCTTTTACGAAAGCCAGGGTCATAGGGGAATGGAATCGCTCGAGAAGACGCTGGAATATATTCCCGAGGAGATTCCCGTAATAGGTGATGCAAAACGAGGCGACATAGGCAACACCGGCAGACACTATGCACACGCACTTTTTGACGTCCTGAATTTCGATGCGGTTACCCTCAATCCTTATATGGGCTATGATTCGCTTGCGCCTTTTCTCGGCTACAGCGATAGGGGTGTATTTGTGCTCTGTCTCACCTCCAATCCCGGTGCGGAAGATTTTCAAATACCCAATACCTTATATCTGCATGTGGCACGAAAATGCGCGGAATGGAACAATGAGTTCGGCAACGTTGGTCTGGTAGTCGGCGCACCATATCCGGAGCAACTCAAGCAGGTACGTGAGGCGTTTCCCTCGGGGTGGTTTCTTGTTCCCGGCGTAGGCGCCCAGGGCGGTGATCTTAAATCCGTCCTGAATGCAGGCAAACGCAGCGCGGACGACACCGGCATGATTATTAATATTTCACGCTCCATTATTTTCGCATCCCGCGAGGATGATTTCGCCGACAAGGCGCGGAGCCGTGCAAAAGACTTCCTCGTCCTCATGCAACAATCAGGAGAATCCAAAGATGAGCCTTATCGACAAGATTGATCCAGCAAAACAGGAAATACTCGAACAAACGGGAGCGTTGCTATCGGGACATTTCCGGCTCTCCTCCGGATTACACAGCGCCCATTATTTTCAGTGCGCACGACTTCTTCAATTTCCCCCAATCACGGCTCGAATCGCAGAAGATATTGCCACTCCATCCAAAGACCTCAAGATAGACGTCGTGATAAGTCCCGCAGTCGGTGGAATCGTTCTGGGGTATGAAATCGCCCGAGTTCTCGGGTGTCGCGGTATATTTACGGAACGCAAGGACGAAAAGATGACGTTGCGCCGCGGATTTGTACTCGAGGCTGGCGAGAACGTATTGATCGCTGAAGACGTAATCACCACCGGCGGCTCGGTCGTGGAAATCAAAGACCTTGTCCAGGCGGTCGGTGCCGAGCTGAAAGGATTCGCCGCTATCGTTGACCGCAGCGGTGGGACATTTTTCCCCACGCAGCCTTTCTCACGATGGATATCTCTTCAGGTCGAAACCTTTGAACCTCAAGACTGTCCCTTGTGTAAGAAAGGAATACCACTCGAGTATCCGGGAAGCAAACAGATAAAATCCTCCTGAGGCTGGAAATTATTTCTCAACACAGGTTCCACAATAAACGCCTTGAAACAAGGTATCCTCTATCCACTAAATCTATTCCCGTCCACGGTGATTCTTCGTTAACTACATTTCATTATTGCGTTACAGACCACAAGTAGTATAAGTTTATAGCATATTTATTTTCAGTACCTGATGTTCTACAATTTTTATTTTTTCTCCAGCTTGTATACGTGCATTAAAAACAATTAAAGAGGAACGAGCCGTGGCTACAGTCTTGGTTACCGGTGGCGCTGGATTTATTGGTTCTCACCTGTGCGAGCGGTTGATTGCCGAAGGATTTAATGTCATCTGCATGGACAACCTGAGTACCGGTACAATAAACAATATCGATCATCTCCGTGGAGAGAAGTTCCGTTTCATCAAGCAGGATGTAACAGAATATATATACATTAAGGACGCGATAGATTATGTGTTACATTTTGCATCGCCCGCAAGCCCGATAGATTATTTGCGTATGCCCATCCAAACATTGAAAGTCGGGTCATTGGGAACACACAAGACCCTTGGATTGGCAAAAGAGAAAAAAGCGGTCTTTCTCCTCGCTTCGACCTCCGAAATTTACGGCGATCCAAAGGTTCATCCTCAATCGGAGGATTACTGGGGAAACGTAAACCCCATCGGTCCGCGCGGCGTTTATGACGAGGCGAAACGCTTCGCTGAAGCCCTCACCATGGCATATCATAGATACCATGGATTGAAGACGCGTATCGTCCGAATCTTCAACACCTACGGACCCCGAATGAGACTCAACGACGGCAGGGTGATACCAAACTTTATTCCCCAGGCACTAAACGCTCAGCCTCTCACTATATACGGCGATGGTACACAAACCCGAAGTTTCTGTTTTATAAGCGACTTAATCGAGGGGCTCTTCAATCTGATGATGAGCGACATCACGGAACCGGTCAATATAGGAAACGATAATGAGATGTCGATCAAAGACCTTGCAAACAAAATAATATCGCTATGTGGTTCGAGCAGCGCCACGGTGTATAAAGAGCTTCCGCAGGATGACCCGAAAACACGCAAACCCGATATAAGTCGCGCAAAAAAACTACTCGGCTGGACACCCAAAATCGGTCTCGATGAAGGGCTCAAAATCACTATCGATTGGTTCAAGAAGGCTGCTCAATGAAAAACGTGCGTATGATTTGCCAGAAAGGAGTTTAAGGAATGAATGTATGCGTCATCGGGGTGGGTTATGTAGGTCTTGTAACGGGAGGAGCATTCGCTGACCTCGGAAATGAAGTCGTCTGTGTTGACAAAGTCAAGGAAAAGATCGATATGCTCAATCGTGGCGAGATGCCCATTTACGAACCCGGTCTCGAGGAGATGGTCGGCAGAAATATAAAGGAGAGACGTTTATCGTTTATTACGGATATCGGTGAAGGTGTCCGTAGGAGTGAGGTAATTTTTATCGCAGTGGGAACGCCCCCGCGAGAAAACGGCGAGACCGACCTTTCGCAGGTTGAAAGTGTCGCTCACGAGATTGCAAAAAACCTGAACTATTATAAGATTATAGTGAATAAAAGTACTGTCCCGGTGGGAACAGGCGACCTTGTCAGAAACATTATAGAGAAGAACAAAAAGAATGATGTAGATTTCGACGTGGTCTCAAACCCGGAATTTCTGCGAGAGGGATCGGCGATTAAGGATTCACTGGAACCGGAGCGAATCGTGATCGGCGCACCTACACAAAATGTGGCAATGACGCTCCTCGAACTCTATGCACCGATCGAACGCCCTATGCTCATCACCAATGTCGAGAGCGCAGAGATGATAAAGTACGCGAGCAACGCATTTCTTGCGACCAAAATTTCGTTTATCAACATGATCGCCGACCTGTGCGAAAAAACCGGCGCAGATATATCCATGGTGGCAAAAGGGATGGGCTACGATAATCGAATCGGGATGGAATTTCTGCAAGCGGGATTGGGCTATGGCGGCTCGTGTTTTCCCAAAGACACCCTCAGCCTTATCCATACCGCGCGAAAATTCGGCGAAGAGTTCCAAATGCTCACCGAGGTGATAACCATCAACCAGCAACGTGTTCCACGGTTTGTCTCACGCATAATCGAGCGGTTGAATCCGCTTCAGAACAAAGTAGTAGGAATGCTCGGGCTTGCGTTCAAACCCAATACGGACGACCTCCGCGACGCCAAAAGCCTTGAGGTCATCAACCTGCTCAAGCAGGAGGGTGCCACTATAAAAGTATACGACCCGGTTGCCATGGATAATGCAAAACGTCTCTATCCCGACCTTATCTATTGCAAAAATGCCTACGATACCGCTGAAGGCGCCGACGTTATTGTCATTGTCACAGATTGGAACGAATTTAAACTTTTGAACCTTGAACGCTTGAAATCTCTGATGCAACAACCTATAATATTCGATGGACGTAATATGTATGATCCGAAACGTATTCGCAAGGTAGGTTTTGAATACTATTCCATTGGGAGAAAGTAGCGAACCATGGTTAAATTAGAAGTTTTACTCAGAGAGATGGTCGACCGCACGGCTTCGGATCTTTTTCTCCGAGTAGGCGCCCGGCCAATGCTTCGAATCGATGGGCAAATCTCACAGACCGATTTTCCCATCCTTAGTGTCGCCGATACACAATCGGTTGCCAACAGTTTGATGACGGACGAGCAAAAGAAGAGTTTTGAGCTGAATCCCGAAATGGACCTGGCGATTGGAATCAAGGGTGTCGGACGATTCAGGGTGAACATCTTCAAGCAGCGGGGCAGTATTGGATTGGTGTTCCGTTTTGTGCGCCGACCCGACCTCAGCTTCGAGGAGCTGAATCTACCGGCATCGGTGAGGACACTTGCGGAAAAAACACGTGGATTGATCCTGGTGACGGGTACCACGGGAAGCGGTAAATCAACCACGCTCGCCGCAATGATCAACCACATCAACAGCATTCGAACGTGCCATATCGTAACTGTTGAAGACCCAATCGAGTTCCTGCACGAGGATGACCTCGCCATCATCTCGCAGCGCGAGATAGGGTTCGACACCAAATCTTTTCCTGACGCGCTTCGGCACATTATGCGTCAGAGTCCGGACGTCATCCTGATCGGTGAGATGCGCGATTTTGAAACCGTGAACGCCGCCATTTCCGCATCCATCACCGGTCATCTCGTCTTGAGCACCTTGCATACCATTGACGCGGTATCCACCATCGAACGAATTATCAACTTCTTCCCGACCTATTTGCAGCACCAGATACGGCTCGACCTCTCAGTGTGTCTCGCTGGGGTTATCTCGCAGAGATTATTACCTATGTCAAACAAGCAAGGAAGAGTTCCCGCAGTTGAACTTATGATTAACAGCCCCACGATAAGAAAACTCGTATTCGAGAACAAGATACTTGAAATCCAGCAGTATGTTGAAGGCGGTGCACACCTCGGTATGCAGACCTTTAACCAATCACTCTACCACCTCTTCCAGAAGGGCCTTATTTCTTACCAGGATGCATTAACCTATGCGTCAAGTCCCGACGAATTTCGGTTACTTGTTGAAGGGATCGACTCAGGCACGAGAGACAAAAAGCCGTCGAGTATGTTGGAATAATAAGGCGACAGGGTCTCGGGGGTTGAAAGCAAAGGCAGGCTTTTAAAAAGAAAGGTCCATGGAGCGTTTCAGCGCATTATAGACTTCTTCAATTGCGCGCGATGCGGGGGATTCCGGAAACGCTTCCACTACGGAGTGTCCCTTGAGCTGCGCTTCCACTACGTGTTCATCTACTGGAATCACGCCCAAAAACAGAATGGATTCTTCACGGCAAAATGTCTCGATACTTCTCGTCATTTCATCATTGATATCCGCACGGTTTACACATACAGAACAGGGTATGTTGAAAAAAGATGCAAGAGAGATGACACGCATCATGTCGTGCCATCCGGAAACGGTTGGTTCGGCAACAACCAACACCATAGATACTCCGGTGAGAGAAGCGACTGCGGCACACCCGATCCCGGGTGGTCCATCGATCAGTATCAATTCCTTTTTTTCCGTCACTGCGGCATCTTCGGCTTTATCTCGCAGTATGGTTACCACCTTGCCGGAACTCTCGCCGCCAGGATAAAGCAAGGCGTGGAAAAAACGACCGTAGGGAGTCAAAGATTCAAAGATTCTTCCTACTTTTCCCTGTGTAAGAGTGACCGCATCAACAGGACACACCAGCTTACATACCGCACAACCTTCGCAAGCCGTTTCAATCACTTTGTATTTACCGTCATCCTCGACGATGGCATCGAACTGACATGCCTGGTAACATTCGCCGCAGCTGGTACATAGAACGGGATCAATTTTCGCTATTTTACCACCTTCTACCTCTTCTTCTTTTCCTCGCGTATGTTCAAGAACGAGATGCAGGTTGGCGGCGTCGACATCTGCATCGACAATCACGCTGTTTCCTTTTATATATCGGCAGAAGGCGCTCGCGAGAGTCGTCTTGCCGGTTCCGCCTTTCCCGCTCATTATGGTTAATTGTCGCAACATCCATATACTCCTCTGGAGGAAGATCAAGCGGTGTGTGATACTATCTCTTCGATTGTACGCATCATGGCGCGTGCCTCCTCTACCCATTGAGGGTCTTTGGGGAGCGTTATTACCCCACGCGAATAGGCAGCAGCGATTTCCCGGCTGTAAGGAATTGTCATAAGTATCGGTATCCCTTTCTCCCCTGCGTAATCCTCGATGAGGTCGCGTTTACCCATATCCGAGCGGTTGATGATAATACCACAGGGAATATTTATTTTCTTCAAGGTATCGAGCGTAATCTTGAGATCGTTCAATCCGAAGGGTGTAGGCTCGGTCACGATCAAGGAATAATCGCTCCCGGACACGGCTTTTACCATAGGATGGGTTGTTCCGGGCGGGCAATCAATTATGTTGAGACCACCCGGATCGATATTTCGTTTAACTTCAGCAATAATTTGAGAGCCCATGACCTGTTGGGCGAGCATCTCGCCCCACACCAGATCAACACCGCCAAGACCAATTGCTTTATATACATGTCCGATAACCTCCATGGTCACCGGCAGGGCGTCCTCCGGACAGATAATGGTGCATCCACCGCAATTGTGACATAAGTTTCTGAAAATGAGCACCTTATCCTTAACAAGAGCAAGCGCATTATATTCGCAAAATTCAACACATTTATTGCACGCTGTGCAGCGTTCCTCAATAAAGCGAGGCGCCGGCACTTCAACTCTCTGTTCATGCCGTACATCCGGGTCGAGGAAAAGATGGGCGTTGGGTTCCTCTACATCGCAATCAAGGAGTTTCGCGCTACCAAGGGCAAGGGCAAGCGCAGTCGATAATGTCGTCTTGCCCGTGCCACCTTTTCCACTGGCGATTGAAAGTATCAACGAAGACTCCTTTTTTAATCTAATGAATACACCTGAGATGAGTTCTTATCATATTCGCTCTGTCCTATCTCCTGCATGGACATCGTCATTTTCCCTTGTTTTGATAGTGAATAGCAAACATAAAAAGAGTCCCCATGTCATGCAAAGAACATTATTGCACTCAAGACTCATCCTCTGGTTCCTGGGGACCATTCTGGAAGGGGGGACCCTGCTGCGGAGCATAACCGGGTCCTTGACCCATACCAAATCCGCCTCCGCCTCTGCGGCCACCAAAGCCACCGCCACCATAGCCGCCTCCACCAAAGCCGCCGCCACCATAGCCGCCGCCACCATAGCCTCCCGCGCCGTAATGGGGCGGAACATTAGAACCTTTAACCTCGATAAGTTCTCCTTTCTTGAGTTTATCAATTGCGTCGCGAATATCACCGAACACGCCGCCATATACTTTAAGACCGGCAGCCAGCAAGGTTTGAAACGCATTAGGACCGAAATTACCGGATATCACGGCTTCCGCGCCCTGGTCAGCGACAAATTGCGCCGCCTGAACCCCCGCACCTCCGAACGCCTGTTGTGCCGGATTCTGTTTGGCTTCAAATTCCATGGTTTCCGTATCAACGAACAGATAGTATCCGCATCTACCAAATCGTGGGTCGATTTCACCATCGAGTGAGGGTTGTAATGTAGTAATTGCCACCTTCATAATTCGATTTCCTCCTTGATTAAAGCCCTCGAGTTAAACGGGCTGAAATTGAGTTTTACATCTTGAAAAACGCGCCCGAAAGAGGAGTTTTTTTATAATTGTTGCAACTCCTCTTCCGCGCTTTCACATTAGGTCAAGGTTGTTTACACCTATTACCACCGTCCAAAGCCGGGGAAAAAGCGGCGTCGGCCTCGACCGCCGCCCCAGCAACGCCCCCGACCGCCTCCCCAGGGAAGTCCACCTCTGCCGACGCCTCGCGGGGCATAAGGATATCCGTACGCGTATTCGTTAGGATATGGCGCGCCCCACGGGGCACTATCAGGGGCGAACGTCATCCAGGGATATTGTACTGCCTTTCCGGGTTGTGCGGACGAACCATAGCCGGGTGCATAACCCACACACCAGCCTCGTCCGCCACCCGTCATTGGTCCTGCACCAAAAGGTCCTGTTCCGTCAAATCCTGGCATCTTGCATCTCTCCTTTCTTAATTAAACCAAAATCTCTATTATCCCGTCCACTATCTTGAAAATTTCATGGGCTACCGGGCCTTCGCTTTTCTCGAGTACAATGGGTTTGCCGATATCTCCGGCTGCCATTACATCAGGCTCGAAGGGAAGAGCGCCGAGCACATTCACTTTAAGACGAGCAGCCATTTTTTTCAAGTTCTCGCCTTTGAATAGGTCTATTCGTTCGCCGCAATGGGGACATTTCATCCATGCCATGTTCTCGACCATGCCAAGTACCGGTATGTTAAGTTTTCGCACAAAATTCACTGCTTTGCCTGAATCCAGCAACGCAACCTCCTGCGGCGTCGTAATGATAATCGCACCGTCCACACCGGGCAGGATCTGAAGAATTGTCAGTGGTTCATCGCCGGTACCCGGCGGCGAATCGACGACAAGAAAATCGAGTGAATCCCATTTTGCATCGCCCAGAAATTGCCGGATAAGATTCGCCTTCAATGGCCCGCGCCATATAACGGGCATGTCATTGTCGGCTAAGAGAAATCCCATACTGATCACATGTACGCCATGTACTTTTGCCGGGACGATCTTTTCATCCTGTACTTCCAGGGGATTGGCACGAGGATCGATTCCCAACATCTTGGTGACCGATGGTCCGTGGATATCGATATCGAGCAATCCGACCTTTTTGTTCCGCACTCCGAGCGCCACGGCAAGGTTCACCGCGAGCATGCTTTTGCCCACACCTCCTTTGTTACTGATTATGAGAATCTTGTGTTTAATATTCGCCATAGCCTCAACGATTTTCGGGTCTTCTGCAATACCCGCACCATGTTGAGGATGGGCATCGGTTTTTTCTTTTTCAGCCATCTATGGATAACTCCTTTCACAAGTGTCATTAGCGCGCAATAGTTATTTACAGCCGCGCCCTTTTCCATGACCGCGCCCTCTGTGCCGCCTCTGCTGTGGGGTGAAAAAGAACTCTCCCTGAGGCATAGAGCGCGGCGTAACATAGCCTTCGCGTAACCTTCCTTCAAGTAAGAGGTTCAAGGCTTCAGCGACAGTGGCGTCTACCCACGAAATGACGCGGATTCGGTTAAATTCAAGAAACCTCATAAAAAAGTTGTTGATTGCACCGCAGATAAGGGTGTCAACGCCGGCGTCTTTGAGTGCATTGATGAGCGAGAGAGGGTGCGCGAACTGTTCAACATTCAACGATTGGCGTACGAGTTCTGAACCTTCCTCATCGAATTCAACCACGATGAAATCGGTGGCAAGGTCGAGCCGATGTGCCACTACACCGGCACTATGTGCGACAGCAACTTTCACGGTAATATAATGAGCAATTATGATGCCAGGATAAAGAACACTGAAAAAGAAGATGTTATAAAATTAAAGCGATGAAATTCTGTTGCAATTATGCAACAAAAGATTCTCTTTTGCAACACATCTCGCAGATTTCTCTCACTTCTTCTGAGGACGAGGACATAGGGCGTGTAGGTTCTTTGTACGGTAAAAAGATAAGGGAAAAGTGGAAAGTAAATGCCTCGCCCCGCCTAAGGTTTTACTGCTTTCTCGAGTTCAGAGAGTTCCTCGTTGCTGAGGAGGTTTCCGTAAGATATACGGTCGCCGAAACGTGAAAGGTCGAGATGCATCAGTTCCCATCTGCCGGAAGTTTTGTGAGCAACTATGGGCCCTTGATTATCCGCACCCCAATAAACCGATTCCCAGCTGGACTTACCGTTGTGTATAATGATTTTTCTGCCGCGGTCGAGCCCCCCTTCAGTCGGTTTCTTCCTTCTCGGCGGCTTCGTAGTAATCGTTTCTCGGGCTTCAGTTTTTTCCTGCGTAGTCGGAACCGGTTTCTTCCGGATTTCAGGTGTGGGGATCAAGTTTGCGTACTCGAACTCATCGAGATAGTAGACTATCTCTTCTCTACTCCACCTCATACGCGTCTTAAGGGCTTTTATTCGTTCAGGGTTCAGTTTACCTATCTTTCTATGTTCATAAGAGTAAAGGGGTATCCCCTCAGGTTCGACGGTTCCGTCTTCTTTCAGCGTATAGATCAAGTCGAAGTCCTTGCCGGGAATGGATGAAACATAGATACCGATCCTTCTTCCGTTAAATGAAAGAATCGCCCCTTCAGGATATTCCTCTTCCTCATCGCGCGCTTTCTCCTTTTTTGCTTCGAGCTCTTCCTGTCTCTTTTTAATTTCAAGCGGTTCTTCCTGCTCATCCTGCTCAGTGGGGCGATGCGTCTCGGGCGAACGAACTGTACCCTCGAGCCGGGCTACTTCTTGTTCTATCTGGTGTAGAATTTCTTCATCGCCCAGATCGAAGCTATCCAGGGAAATCTTGTTGTTTCGAACATCCTGGCGGGGGGCAGAAGGTTCTTCTTTCCTCGGCGTTTCCCCCGTTACTCTATCTCGCACTGTTGGAGGCGGATTATTTTCGGGATATTCCTTCATGTTAAGGATCGCTTGTATCAGAGATTCTCTGCTTTTTTTAACATTGGGCACATAAGCAGGAGGTGAATATTCCTTTTCTTTTTGAGCATCTGAAGGTCGTCGAGGAGGAAGGGGTATGTCACCTTTTTTTACCTGACCTTTCATATAGTTCAGATAATTTTCCTCGATTTTTCGAAGCAACTCGCCTTTTCTATTCTCGAAATTACCGTTATTTTTCGTTCTTTTCATTATCCTTGAATCAACTTTTTTAATGCATAAGTTCTCTATCTAAAGTATCTGGCATTCAGTTAAGTTTGTCAATCATGTATTCTATAGCGCTTACTATAGTATGATGAAGCCGCCCGGGGATTATTTCGATTTCTACAATTATTTTGATAAAAGATGACAGTATACGCAAAACGCATATCGTGATGTGTGCTTAATCGATACCCTCATATTAGTTCACTCTTCCTTTTCGTTTTTTATCCTTTTTGGGAGCCCAAGGAAGGTTTTCTCTTTTTCAACACTCACCACTTTTCTCACCACATATCTCAATATAAAATGGTATCTCTTTTTATCATAGAGTTGTCCTCAACGTCAAAGGAATTCGACTCTTGTCACATACTCCATGAGGGAAGGATGACTTTTGAAGGATACCCGTATGTTAATCTTTCCCCTCTTCCTTAACGCATCTGACAATCGATATATAAAGTGATCGACAAAACACACCCCATTGAATAATGCGATAACGTGTAGTTCGTCAACCGTTTTTTTATTTGCCGAAAAAATTATACTCCTCTTTACTAAATTCCATGCGTTCAAGCAGGATCAAAAAATCATGGATAGAGAGCCGCCCGCCTGTCGCTTGATTATGTCCGTAGCCATAAGAACCCTTCACATCTACGCCTTCTAATCTCTCCTTTAAATAGGTGATCAGGTTATCGTTACGCAGCGTGCGGAAATTGAATACGATCTCCCCCGGAAGATACCCTTTATTCGCTGCCATTACCCTGTAACGGGGGAAGCGATGAGACCAGATGGAAGCAACCATACCGTGAACAAGACAAGGAGAGTCAAGAGTTAGAAGAACATTTTCACGGGCGAATTTTGGAGGGCTTTTCTTTGCCTTCTCAAGCTCCGTTGTAACTTCATCTTTATAGTCATGAAGACGTTTGATAAGAGGACCTTCGCCCTGTGAAATATCCCGTGGCGATGTTGCATTCTCGAGCACTTTGTATGCGGTGACTGGATCGCATTTCGAGGAACGTCGCGCAGCGTTTAAAAGGCTCACTGCTTTGCGTAAATGCGTTTTTGTATATTTCTTTGCAACCGGTTCAAGCTCAGGGAAATATTTCGTATCGCCAAGATCGCCCATTACGCCGAGGAGTGCGATCCACTCGAGCGACGATACGTCAACCAGGCTCTTGCACACGAGAAAAGAGAGATGCGATGCTGTCTCCGCAGGCTCTCGACCATAAGATGAACAAAAAACCGTATCGCGCGGGACACCGCCCAGCGGATAGTGATGATCAATCACCATAGAGGGAACGAATGAAAAAGGATTGGAAGAACCGCTGCCTGTATCGACCATGATAACGGCATCGGGATGGCGCTGCTTCACGCGTTCTACAGTATCGGGAGAGAACGCCCACTCCCCTTTTCCGGGGAAAACAGTCAAGGGAGACGCTTTGAGGTGCTGCAGGGTAAAATCGAGTACCCTCGCTCCCGCCAGTCCGTCGGAATCGGTATCCATGATAAGCGCCACGCACATACCCGGTTTGATGGAATCGAGAAATTCTTTCCCTTTATTTATAATTTCTTCCATGAGACCTGTACCCTGCTCACTGGCAGACTATATGCTCTCATAGAAACCGGCGTTGATTCAACACGCAGATTGTGAAGCGAGCGTTCTTGACAACAGCAAAAGGTTCATTAACCATTATATTTACCCTTTATAGAAGGAGTGCACCATTATTGGCAAAAAAAGGTAAAACTCTATTCGTGTGTCAGAATTGCGGTCATGAAGTCAGCAAATGGCAGGGAAGGTGTCCGGGTTGTGGGGAGTGGAATACGTTGGTCGAGGAAGTGAGGGTGAGGTCAGGTGGCAAGAGCAGGAAATCGTCGGGTTCTGCAACTCACATCAGAACGAAACCGCGCAGTCTCCGCGATATTTCTACCGAGAAAGTCGAACGAATTTTATGCGGTGTCCCTGAGTTCGATCGTGTAATGGGAGGCGGCATAATTCCCGGCGTGGTCGTCCTTATTGCGGGTGAACCCGGTATCGGCAAATCTACCCTCATGCTCCAGGCAGCATCTCATTACTGCGAACGTAATCCGGATCAACAAGTTCTCTACGTAAGCGGAGAAGAATCGCCGGGTCAGCTCAGATTGCGTGCGGAACGTCTGGGCATCTCAGCCTCAAATCTTTACCTTTTGCCGGAAACGGACGTGGAAGAGATCGCGGGTCAAGCCATGGCGACTGCTCCCCTAACAGTCATCATCGATTCGGTTCAAACCCTGTACTCGCCGGATGTGGACGCAATTCCGGGCAGCGTCGCGCAACTCAAGGAATGCGGCGCTCACCTGGTGCGGGTAGCCAAAGAACACGGCATACCGCTTTTTCTCATCGGTCATGTAACGAAATCCGGCGTGGTTGCCGGTCCTCGTTTGCTCGAACACCTCGTCGACGCAGTCATCTATTTCGAAGGGGATTCGCAATTTGCCTATCGCGTTCTTCGGGTCATAAAAAACCGATTCGGGCCAGCCGACGAAGTGGGAATCTTCGAAATGAAAACGGAAGGACTCGTGCCGGTCGAGAATCCCTCGGGCGTTTTTATCGAACAACGTGCAAAAGGGACCGCAGGCTCTATTATTGCCCCGGCAATGGAAGGTTCACGAACGTTGTTGGTGGAAATTCAGGCTCTGACAAGTTTCAACGGCGGGGTCGGCGCGCCGCGGCGGAATACCAGCGGGGTGGATTACCGACGTGTCGGCTTGATCGTGGCGGTCCTGGAAAAACGATGCGGCTATCGCTTGTTCGACCAGGATATCTTTTTAAACGTCGCCGGCGGCATCAGGGTGGACGAACCTGCGGTTGACCTTCCCATGGCTCTGGCGATCGTGAGTAGTTTCCGTAATCTGCCTGTAGAATACGATCTTGTTGCGCTCGGCGAACTCGGTCTTGCGGGAGAACTCAGACCCGTAAGAACGATTGAGCGACGACTGATCGAGGCGCAACGGTTGGGCTTCAAAAAATGTATTGTCCCGTTTCACCAGCGAGGGATAAAAGAATTCGAATCGACCTTCAGGATACTTCGGGCGGAAAGACTCGATGAAGCCATTGAACTTTCCGGTCTCGCTTTGTAGAATAAACCATCCACTTTAAGGGGAGAGAAAAGATGAGCGCAAAAATAATCGACGGAAAACAACTCGCGGAAACCATCCGTGCCGAGATCAAAAAACATATTGATGAATTGAGGGCATCGACAGGGATTATTCCGGGTTTAGCTGTGATCCTCGTGGGTGAGAATCCCGCCTCGGAAGTGTACGTCCGAAACAAACAAAAGGCATGTGAGAAAATAGGAATGTATTCCGAGCTGCATACGTTTCCCGTAGATGTTACCCAGAACGTCGTGCTTAACAAAGTAAAGGAGCTGAACGAGGATGACAAAATCCACGGGATTCTGGTGCAACTTCCCCTGCCGGAACACATCAGTGAAAATATCATTCTCACCAGCATAAAACCCGAGAAAGACGTTGACGGATTTCATCCGGTTAACGTCGGTAGGCTTGTGCAGGGTGCAGAGACCTTCGTCCCCTGCACGCCTCTGGGAATACGTGAAATGCTTTTGAGAAGCAACATAACGATTCAGGGTCAGCACGTGGTCATTGTAGGACGCAGCAATATAGTGGGGAAACCCCTTGCCCTGCTCCTCATGCAGAAGAATGAAAAGGGCAACGCCACGGTGACTGTGTGTCATTCTCGAACAAAGAACCTGAGAGAGATCACGAGCCAGGCTGATATCCTGGTCGCGGCCATCGGTAAAGCGGAGTTTATCAAACCGGATATGATCAAGGAAGGGGCGGTCGTTATTGACGTGGGCACGAACCGCGTGGACGATCCTGAAAAGCCGCGGGGGTATCGACTTACCGGGGATGTTGAATTCGAGTCGGTCAAAGAAAAGGCAGCCGCTATCTCGCCGGTTCCCGGCGGTGTCGGTCCCATGACCATTACCATGTTGCTTTACAATACGCTACGCGCCGCAGCCTTACACCATGGGAAGTGAAGTTCAACCTCTGCGAGCCTGATCGCAACTTCTCCGGGTAAAGGCATATTTTGAACTTGCATTCCGAATTTCTTTTGTTTTACATAGGGTATCTCTATGTGACTGACGTCTCGACTTAACTGGACAGGAGGCAGAGAAATGATCTGGAACCCCGAATATGAGACTATGCCGGTAAGTGAACGTAAAGAATTACAACGCGAACGGCTGCGTAACATAGTCAAGATTGTCTATGAGAAGGTGCCCGCATACCGTGAGAAAATGAAGAAATTGAAATTGACACCGGATGACATCAAAAGCCTCGATGACCTGCCGAAACTTCCCTTTACTCTGAAAGACGATATGCGCGAGAATTATCCCTACGGGCTTTTTGCGGTTCCCCTCAGGGACATAATCCGAATTCATACCTCGAGCGGCACGACGGGAAAACCGACCGTAGTCGGCTACACCCGCAATGATATCAATCTCTGGTCGGAAGTTATGGCGCGAACACTCGCCATCGGCGGCGCAACCGAGGATTCCATCATACAAAACGCCTACGGCTACGGCATGTTTACGGGAGGACTCGGGATTCATTACGGCGCGGAACTCCTCGGCGCTACGGTACTACCCGCTTCCGGTGGGCAAACCAAACGTCAGATTCTTTACCTTACCGATTTTGGTTCCGACGTCATCACGTGCACTCCCTCGTATGCAATGTTCCTGGGAGAGGCGTTACACGAAGCGGGTATCGACCCGAAGAAACTAAAACTCAAATATGGCATCCTCGGTGCGGAACCCTGCTCGAATCAGGGACGCCGCGAAATCGAAGAGAAACTGGATATTACGGTGCTCGATATCTACGGCTTATCGGAAATCATCGGACCGGGCGTTTCCCAGGAATGCGTAGCAAAGAGTGGTCTTCATGTCTTCGATGACCATTTCTTACCGGAGATAATCGATCCGGAAACCGGTGAGCCGCTGCCGGAAGGCAGTAAAGGTGAACTCGTTATCACGACCCTCACTAAAGAGGCGATTCCGTTCATCAGGTATCGCACCCGCGATATAACGTCGCTTAAACAAGATACCTGTCCCTGCGGGAGAACACATATCAAGATGGACCATGTCCTTGGCAGGACTGACGATATGCTCATTATACGCGGTGTTAATGTGTTCCCGTCGCAGATCGAGAGCGTATTGCTCGAGATCGAGGAAACGTTACCGCACTATATGATTTATGTCCGGCGCGTGGGTGCACTGGACGACATGGAGATTCATGTCGAGGTAAGCGAAGAGATCTTCTCCGACCGGGTTAGAAAACTGGAGGAGCTGGAGGAGAAAATCCAGCGGGAGATCGAGAACGTAATCGGGCTGCGAACACGGGTCAAACTCGTGGAACCGAAGACCATCCAGCGTTTTGAGGGCAAAGCCTTCCGTGTAGTCGACGAACGGAAGTAAAAGCACCCCTCATGCGTCATATATCTAATCGCCTTACCTTATGGGCATGGACGCTGCTCCGCTCCATTCACCGTTTCTGCTTGATAAACAATCCATAGCGAAGAAGCGTTTCAGGTATCCCCCCGGGAAGGATATGGCTTGCTGCGCTGAGATCATGCCCCTCGGTATCCGCAAAAGGAACCGCAATGCACAACCCGATTCCGGCCGCCCGAATCGCCACCGTTCCCGACTCGCTATCCTCGAACCCGATACAATACTTGAACTCGTCCTGAGTAATTCCGAGTTGGTAAAGCGCCATGCTGTAAAGATCGCGATGCGGTTTAAGACGAATTTCCGATGAGTCGCTCGCCGTGATCACCGAGTCGTAATAATCCGCATATGACGCAAAGCGTTTCAGAATGAACTCTTTCTTTCCCGTGTCGATCTTCCACTCCTTGACCTGCTCGCAGAGGATTGAAAATACTTCGTTGAGCACGATATTGGCTTCATAAAGGATGGAGGAAGTGACGATAGCCACTTTGACGGGATGTACCTGTAAGTAGAGACCCAGTGTGCGCAGCTCTGCTTTTCTACCCTCGAAATCTTGGGGAGTATAGTTCGTTCGGGGATGGTTGACCAGATAATCGACAAACTCGTCGTAGAAGAGCTCGAGGGCATCCCCAAGCCAGCCGCGGACAGCGGCAAGAAACACCGCAACGCCCGGCATCGGCTCCACCAGATGACGTCCTTCAGGCAACCCGACTTCACGGGCAAGCAGCGCACCTTCTCCCAGCGCAATTCTCCCCAGAATGTAATGGTACCGTTGATAATAGATGTCAACCCCTGCACGCACTTCATCGTGGAAATCGTCCAGCGTAAAACGGCTCCTGTACTTTTTACTCAGCACGCTCGATATCTCCGTCGCTTGTCTCTGAACGTAGCGTGAACCGGAAATGAATTTTCGAACTCGCGGTTCCTCGAGTACGCCGCCGATACCGAGCGCAACGATATTTTTACGTACCTCGTTCTTGCGGCTTTCGTCCTTGCCGACCGTAAGAGTCCATAAGGCGGAGTCAATGTAGGACACGAGAAAGGCGTCTCGCTTAATATCGCGCGCATACGCCTTCAAGAGGTATTCGACATGGCGCGTGGTGGAATTTCCGATAACGTGCGGATAATCGCGGTCGCGGTCAAGACCTTTCCATTTTTCACGCCCCATACGGTCGCTGATTCGCCTCACCATGAACTCGAGCGAATGAAGGCAGAGCGGTTCAGTCGTCGTCGTGGTTCCGTCCATGTCCTTTACGATCGCGAGAAGGCGCGGTAACGGCTTCTTTATTACGGGCGAAAGGGTGTACACGTCAAAAGGCTGATAGATATAAGAGGGGTTGGCTACGAGGATACATTCGTCTGTCTTCATTCCCCGCGACATCTTTTTGAATCTTTCCGTCGCTGTTGATATATCGATAATTTTTTTCTTCATCGTTGCTCCATGCCGGTTATTGTTTAAAAAAATATAGTAAACTATTTACAGGCAGGCGGTAAAGCAACAATAATTGAAGTTTGACTCACTAAATGAACCAAAGAGGAGATTCTTTTTCGATGAAAGGTGAGCTGGATTGTATTGCCTGTGCAGTAAAGCAGATTCTGAACACGGCGCGCGTCGCAACCGACGATCATGAGCTGCATAAGAAGGTTCTTCGAGAGGTTATGGCATACCTGCTGAAATCCGACTGGGAGGATTCACCCGCCGATGTTTCCACCGGCGCGTATCACCTGCTGCACCGCATAACGCAAAATCCCGACCCTTATAAAGAAATGAAACGCGAACAGAACAAGAATGCACTGCGACTTTTGCCCGATATGTATCGGATGATCGAGCAGTCGGAGGATAAACTTCATACCGCGGCAAAACTCGCAGTCGTTGGAAACATCATAGATTGCGGTATCCGCCAAGACCACGATATCACATTCGAACTCGAAAGCGGCATGAAACTGGACATGGCGGTGGACGAATTCGAGGAGTTCCGACGTATGCTCCAGGATGCGGAACGTGTGTTTTATGCATGCGACAATGCGGGCGAAATAGTGTTCGACCGCCTGTTTATGGAGCAGATCAAGGCTGCAAAACCCCATATTGACCTTATCGCGTGCGTACGCGGCGGACTCATCCTTAACGACGTTACCCGCGAAGACGCAGAGGTTGTCGGGATTCATAACATCGCGCGCCTGGTCGATACAGGGCTTGCCGCCATCGGGATACCGTTAGACAAAATCAGCACAGAGCTGAGAAGCCTGATGGAGCAGAGCGACATTATTATCAGCAAAGGGCAGGGAAATTTCGAGACACTCGACGAGTTAACCAATGGGAAGGTGTTTTTTATCCTCCGCGCAAAATGCGACTTAATCGCAGCGAAATTCAACGTCCCCCTCAACGCCATCGTATTCGAACGCTTTAAATAGAAATAAGGATGCCGCTCGCTCCAAATTTCGCATGCAAAAAACAGAAAACGAATCGTTGATTTTAAAATGAGTGTGGATAAGTGGAGATGAGTGGTTCGCGCACTGTTTTAAAGTTCATTTCCGGGGTCAAACCTCAAAGTTTGAACTTATTGATCTTTGCTGGAACGACGCAATCACAGATTGCACGTAATCTTTGGATTGCACGTAATCGCAGAGCGCTCGTGAAATTCATTTCACCCGTACTCCACAACGGCAATTGCTTCTTTCTCCTGATTATAGCGGAAAGTCTATCGGTATTCCTGTGTGGAGTGATCGTACCATATTATGGTACGCCGTAACCAACGTTTACGCGCGTTCCGCGCCCCGCCACGGCGCGTCTTCGACCGTATTTAATACCATAAAATGATTTTTTCTTTATAAATACTTTAACGCCGAGTTCGCAGAGAGAACCTCATGCAGAGATTAAAAATACTCTGCGTTCTCGGTGTCTCTTTGCGCTCTCCGCGTTAAGATGAGGTCTTTTACCCGAGAGGAGAAGCGTCGATAAAAGAAGATTTTGTTTTTAACCACCTATCTCCACTGATCTCCACTTATTATGGGCACGACACGGTCGCGGGGCGCGATGTCTCACGCTGATACAAAGGGCAGACGCGTCTGCGCAGTCTAAAATTGATTCTTGGATAGCCTATCGGACATTATTTTACTCATTCGTGTAATCCGCGTAATTCGCGGG
>CAZSMK010000110.1:0-50575 GCA_964608095.1 uncultured Candidatus Sumerlaeota bacterium
ATCGGTATCTTACAACAATAATGAGCACAACATTCAATCTTAAAACCGATTGTTTAGTCTAATTGTTTCCCGCAAAACTCCTATTTCGCGAATCTCTCGATTAACACACGTGATTCGCACAATTATTGGCTTATGTCAGGTTATGCTCCTGCCTTTTCTCAAAAATATCCTTCACGTCTTATCGAGTCCCGATATGATAGGGCGAGGATTTCAAGATTTTTAATAAATAAGGGGAACGCTTGGAGAGGTAAACAGTTCTTCGGGCGTGGGCAAGGGTGTAACGACAGGCGATTCGACAGGTGGAATAGTCTCTGGCACAGGGGTGGGAGTAATTTCAGGTAATTCCGGTATGGCTATCACTTCGGTGGGAGTAGTTGGAAGTATCTCGCTTGTGATGGCTTCTTCCCCTTTCACCTCAAGGCGGGCGGCGGTGAGTAGAGCATCTATTTTTTGCCTTTGTGCATCTGAGAACACGTAGAGATCGAGATGGGGCGCACTATCAAGCAGGCGAGTGTATTCTCCTCTGTTAAATAGTTTTTCAAGCGCATTAATAACAAGACGTCCTGTATGCACACGAAGGTCTTCACCAATTAACGCGGAAATCTCTTTAAGGCTTTCTCTACTCAAGAGCGAAATCTGCTCCCGAGCCTGCTCCAGTATTCTATAAGCATCACGTAATTGCCCTTTTTCTATTCGCGATTCCATTTCTTTAATCATCGTTTTGACGGTTGCCGTTCTCAGAGACTCCACTAATTCTGCTATAGGAGAACTATATTCAGGGTACTCTTCAAGGAGTGTGTGTGCAGATTCGATAGCATTCTCTACATTCCCGGCAGACGCCTCTTGTCTCAAACGATCTATCATTGATGAAACGTAGTGCCGTTCCAATCTCGACAGGTTCTTTTTGAGTATCTCTATCTCGTTGTCTTCTGGAAAGGAGATGATAAATTTTTCAACCTCGGCTTTTATCCATGGAAACGAAGCGGGGTTGCTGTAGAAATTTCTGATCTGACGATGTATATTTCTCAGGAGAACACCGCGTATATCGGAAATCATGGTAGTAAGAAGACGATTTAATTCGGGCGGAGGCTTCCTGCGAAGCGTTTCTCTTGTGAGTGTAAGTGCATCATAAAAACGCCCTTCCCTCTCTGCGTCGCGTATTACCTGCAACTGGTCTGTAATATATCGTTCGATGTTTTCTTTGAGAATTTGGGCAGATGAAAGAACGCCAGGATCGTTCACATTTTGTTCGATTCGGGTCAACAATGAAAGCGCAGAATGGTAATTATTCGCCAAATAAGAGTTCCATGCACGATCGAGAAGTTTTTCTTCTTTTTCTGGCAGAGTGGATGCAAGAAAGAGCCCGATATTCACCACAAGAAGAATGATAAGAACCACTCCTGCATAAGCGAGAATCTTTATACGATGCGAAGAGCGCTTGAGGTCGATAGCCCGATTGATATAGTCATGGGCTTTTAACAACATGGGCTCGAGTTTGAGCGCTTCTTTCCATTGTTCTACTGCTTTATCCATATTACCCGTTCGGGCGTATACGGTACCAAGGACGACATGTGCATTGACATTGTGTCGATCAAGGTCAAGAACATTCTGGAGAGCAAGGATGGCTTCCGTGTATCGACCCCGTTCAGCATGTTCAATTGCCATTATGTATTGATCGTTTGCCTTATTGTGGATAAGGCGAAGCATGCTGAGGTCGCGGTTGCAATGATAACAGACGTCGACGTCGTCACGATTGATGGTCTTGCAATATGGACAAATCATCGTGTCTCTCTATCCTCTATAATGTTCAACACTATCCGGGAGGAAGGAATAAAAGGTGATTCGTTTGTGTGCTGGGTAAGCGGACATCGCTACTTAACGGGCAGCCATTTCCATTTCAGTGAGTAAGCGAATCACATCGTCAATCAAGGAATCAAGCTTGGCATCATCGCCGCTTTTGAGCGCTTTTTTGAGTTGATCTCGTTTCGTCCTGAGTTCATCCGCCATAGGATGCGAGCCTTTACTGGTGAGCGCCTTTTCCGCACGTGTGAGGATATCCTGAACCTCTTCATCCCGTCGTTCCTGAATTTTTTCGCGAAGTATTTTCGTCACTCTTTCGCGTGCTTCCTTGATCATACGTGCTTTTTCTGCATCATCGAGCTTCGAGCCCGTTGCCGCTATGGTGATTTTCTTTTCCACTCCTGTCGCAAGGTCCTCGGCACGAGCTTCGAGTATCCGATCCGCATTCAGCTTGAACGTAACTTCGATCCGGGGCACACCTCGAGGCGCCGGCGTTATCCCTTCGATGCGGAGAAGATCGAGAAACGTATTTTCCGATGCTATTGGCTCGTCTCCTTCGTATACCGGGAAGGAAACCGCTTCCTGAAAATCGCGTGTCGTGGTGAATATATCTTTTGCCTCGGTCGGATAGGTAGAGTTTCGTTCAACTATAACGCCAAGCTGATCGTTGATAAGGCCGACTCCCAATGAGAAGGGAGTCATGTGTATGATTACGGGCTTTTCACGTCCATAGCGGGCGGCAAGAGTATCTTCAATCTCACCTTCAATGGGAGAAAGAATGAGTGTTTGTACTGCGGCGCCTAATGCGACGACTTCTTCCGGGGAAATATCGCGATGGGGAGTTTTCTTGAGCGTATCTTTTACCAATCGCTGAACCGCGGGCATACGTGTTGAACCGCCAACGAGGAGAACCGTGTTGATTTTATCAACATCAAGGCGCGCATCTTCAATAGCTTGAAGCATGGGAGGGATGGTTTGTTGCAAAAGATCATCAACCAACGATTCAAACTGCGAGCGCGTCACTACCTCGTCAAGTGTCAGAGGTCCTTTGTCAGTCATGGTGATGGCTTCGATAAGGACATGGGTCTCTTTAAGTTCGGAAAGTTCAATCTTTGCCTCTTCAGCCCTTTCCTTTAATCGTGCCATCGCAATTGGATCATCCGAAAGATCTATGTTGTGCTTCTTTTTGAATTGCTCGAGGAGATAATCCACGACTCTCTGGTCGAAGTCATCGCCGCCGAGATGGGTATTGCCCTGGATTGCAAGTACCTGAAATACTCCCGAAATAACCTCGATTATTGAAACGTCGTAGGTTCCACCGCCAAGGTCATAGACCAGAATGACCTGATCCTGCTCCTTATCGAGTCCGTATGCCAATGCAGCGGAGGTCGGTTCGTCGATAATGCGTCTGACTTTTAAACCGGCGATCTCGCCTGAATCTTTGGTAGCCTGGCGCTGAGCATCATTGAAATATGCAGGTGCTGTAATGACCGCTTGGCTGATCTCTTCTCCGAAATATTCCTCTGCATCATGTTTCATCTTTTGCAGAATCATTGCAGAGACTTCCTGTGGAGCGTATTCTTTGCCGTCTATCTTCACACGGTAATTTGTACCCATGTGACGTTTAATTGAAAATACCGTCCGCCCCACATTCATGATTGCCGCACGACGGGCTTTCTTGCCTACTAATATCTCATCACTCTTTGTCATACTCACCACTGAAGGTGTGAGACGTTCGCCCAGACTGTTTGGCACAATCATTGGCCCATTTTTCTCCATAACCGCCATGACCGTATTCGTTGTGCCTAAATCGATTCCTAATATTCGTGCCATAATTGCTACTCGCTCCCTTCTTTGTATGATACGACAACTTTAGCGTCTCGAATGACCTTCCCCCTAAAAATGTAGCCTTTTTGTCGCTCTGCTATTATAGTATTATGAGATGATTCTTGCGATGGAATATACTCTACGACTTCGTGGTAGTCAAGATTAACCGGTTTTCCTACTGATTCAATTTGAGACACTCCATGCTTCTCCAATATATTGGTTATTCTGAAGTATAATGTTTCAAGTGTTTTGAGCCAATTATTAACCTCAGGAGAAGGGGGATGAGAGCGCGCAACCTTCAACACATGTTCAAGTCCATCAAGAAAAGGCAATATGCCCCTTACCAGCTGTTCGAGTTCTTCAGTTGTGGCTTCATCACGACGATACTTGAGCTTTCTTGCCTGCTCAAGTGCGGACTCCCTTTCCGTCATCAACTCTTTTATTATGCTTAACATATCCTTATCGCCAGAAAACGCTCTATCTTTAGAAGTCTCTTTAACTTTACTGCTCTTGACAGGTAAAGGGAATTCATATTCGAGTATTTTTGTGTTGAAACGATTCATTGATGGTTTTATAGTTCACGCTCTCCTTTTGTCAAATAAAATTACCGCTTTAATTTTAATTCTGATATTGCCTTCTTCGCCAGCTTGTTCCTCGGGTCGATTTTCAGTACATTGTTGAACTCTTGATACGCAGAGGGAATATCGCCTTTCATTACATAAGTCGACCCAATCTCAAAGTGAACCTCGGGGCTTCGCGGGAGATATTTCAAGAGCGCTTTAAAGTGAACAAGTGCATGAGTGAACAAGCCGTTTTCTCGAAGTTTTTTCCCGAGACTGAGATGTGCGCGAATAAGGTTATCGCGCGTGGTATTATTTTTCGGGTCCATGTGGAGACTTTTTTTCCATGCACCGAACGCCGCGTCTACCTGTCCTGCATTTAAAAGCGCCCACCCAAGCATGTTCAACACATCTACATTCTTGGAATCCATCTTAAGCAGATTATGCAACTCTTGAATTGCCTCATCCCATTTTTGTTCTTCCATCAAGGTCGCGGCAATCTGGTAATGAGCGTCATAATCATCAGGCTTTATCTTCAAAATTTCCCTGTATTGCGTGAGGGCTGATTCTTTATCCTTCGCCTCGCCGGATACCGCTATGCCTCCATAATGTTTGTGCACCTCGATTATGAGGGTTTTTAGATATTCATCATCGGGCTTGCGGTCTAGCTCTTTACGCCATCGATCAACTACTTCTTTCCAGTACATCCTGGCTTTATCCTTTTTGCCTGATAACTCATACGCAAGCGCCATATTTTGAAGGAGCGCGGAATTATCCGGATTCATCTGCAGGGCGTGTTCCCAGAGTTCCAGCGCTTCATCGTAGAGACCATGTATTGCATACGAATATCCCAGGAAAATATATGCGTATATGAGGTTATGGCGCGCTCGATGATGCGTGCCATCTATATTGAGGATAGACTGCCAATCTGTAATAGCCTCTGCCCACAGTTTCCGTTTAACCTTCTTGTAACTGCGTTGCATATAAGCGGTAATCAACTCATTTTTTACCTCGGAACCGGTTACTGAATTTCTCACCTTAGTCTCGAGCTCTTTTATTTTTCCCTGCAATTCCGCTATTGAGGTGTCGTTTTTTTCGTCTTCATTGAAAACGAATTCTCCCTTAACTGGATTGAAGGTGAAGAGGTCTTCATGGGCTCGCTTTTTGGGGTCGCGCAGTCGCTCATACGCGTTTTTGATAATCATGAACTGTTCGACATGGTGTTCCGGATCGAACTTCTTTACCAATTCGACGTAGGCACGTTTTATTTCATCTTCGGTTGATCCTTTTGAAACATTGAGGACTTCATACGAACTTTTATCCCTGGTCATAATAATGTGTTTGTCTCCTTAGTTGATGGCATTAAGCCAAAAAAACACCTAACTCTACAAAAAATGAGAAAAAATCAATTCAGCTTATCGTGTTTCGTACAATGAATTCAAGCATAAAAAGCCACTTCATCTTTGCTTTACAGTGAATACCTCTCCGCTCTTCCCCAATTAGGACTCTTCAAAAAGGTTGTATTTAACCATTTTATTATGAAGACTTTTCCTGCTGATGCCAAGTAGTTCTGCGGCTTTTTGTCGGTGAGCTTGAGCCTCACGCAATGCCCTCTGAATAATCATCTTTTCAAGCTGTTCCGACACCCTCTGGAGTTTCTCTCCCAAAGGTTGGGAAAAATCATCAAAAATTTGGGGATCCACGTTGGGAATCCATCCGGGATGACTGATGTATTCACGCGGTAACGACTCCGCACTAATATAATCATTATTCGTCATAACCATCGCACGTTGAATAGCATTCTCCAATTCTCTCACATTGCCGGGCCAATGATATTTCATAAAAACATCCATGACTTCAGGACTGATACCCCGTATATTCTTATTAAGGCTTTCATTATATTTTTCTATGAAATGATCACACAGAAGGGGAATGTCATTTTTCCGGATTCGGAGTGGCGGAAGATGAATCGGCAGCACATTGAGTCGGAAAAAAAGATCTTCTCGAAACGTCCCTTCTCGTACTCCTTTTGCCAGATCCTTATTAGTTGCGGCGATTATGCGAACATCAATCTTTATCGTAGTGGTTGAGCCAAGGTGTTCGAATTCCTTTTGCTCGATGATTCTGAGCAATTTTGATTGCAATGCCATCGACATGTCGCCGATTTCATCGAGGAATATTGTTCCGCTATGGGCGACTTCAAACTTCCCCTTTTTGGTAGTATAGGCGCCGGTGAATGCGCCGCGTTCATACCCGAACAATTCCGACTCCAGGAGTTCTTCAGGAATCGCGGCACAATTTACTTTTATGAAAGGCTTGTCTTTCCTTTGACTTTCGCGGTGTATAGCACGTGCAACCAACTCTTTTCCGGTTCCCGATTCACCGAAAATAATGACTATCAAGTCGGATGAACTCACCTTGTGAATAAGCAAAAAGACTTCCTGCATCTCAGAAGAGGTTCCCACAAATTCTCCGAATTGAGATTGCTGCTGTACAATCTGTCGTTCCAGCATCCGGACTTTTTGTTCAAGGCGTCGTTTTTCCAACACGCGTCTGATCACAATTCGCAACTCGTCGTTGTCAAATGGTTTTGAAAAGTAATCGTAGGCTCCTTGCTGAATAGCCTTCAACGCAATGCTGGGTGAACCATGAGCGGTGATGACCACCGTGATCAGATCAGGTCGAATATGTTTGACTTCTTCCAGGAATGAAAAGCCGTCCTTATTCGGCATGACCAGATCGACAACCGCCAGATCATATGCTCTTTGCTTGACTTTCTTTATGCCTTCTTCTCCATCATTCGCTTCGTCCAGATAAAATCCCTCTTCTTCCAATACTTCACGGATTACGTATCTTATCCCCGGATCATCATCGACTATGAGTATTTTGGACTGGGTCATCGTGGTATCTTTTGTAAAATATGTATTACAAGTCGCTTGTCCTTAGTTGTCAATCCTGTTCTGAAGTGATTATTTTTTCTAATGGGAATTCTATAATAAATGCGGTCTCGTTATTAGCGCTTTCAACCCTGATGGTGCCGCAGTTGTAAATAATAATCTGATATGCAATGCTCAAACCCAATCCCTTCCCTTGAGGTTTTGTAGTGAAAAAGGGTTGAAAAATACGGTCTTTGTCACTCTCCGGCACGCTTGAGCCGGTGTTTGAAATTATGATTCGAATTCTCGCTTCTTCCTCCGGAGAGTGATTCTGTAAAGAAGTTTTTATGCGAATTGTACCGTTGGCGTCTGTTGCTTCCACCGCATTTTCGAGAATATTATAAAATGCGCGAATCAGATTACCCGGGGGTAACAACACGTAGGGTAAGAGAGAGTAATCTTCGACAATTTTTATAGTGCGCAGTGTGGGGGCGGATTTACCCCGCTGCACCTTTATCAATGCCTCCGCAAGAAGTCGATTGATATCACATCGCTCATAGGGATCAGCCCTGGGATCCGCCATTTCCATGATCGCACTCACTACTTGATCGATCCTCTTTATTTCTTCGTTCATTATATCCAGATATTCTTTAACTTTTTCTGTATCATCTATTCGTTGCGTTAAAAGCTGGCTTAGCGATTTTATAGAAGCAAGTGGATTACGAATTTCATGAGCGACACCGGTCGACAAGGCTCCGATGGCGGCAAGCACATCGGCACGTTGAAGCCCTTCATAGAAACTCTCGAGCGTTGAGATATCCCTGAGGTGTATTACACTATCTTCCGCATCGCTTTTTCCCTCTTTGAATTTCGACATCGATGCAATCATGGCGTTTCGTTTACCCCCGGTTGTAGTCCAGCGGATAATCTCCGACTCTTGATTATTTTCCATAATCCGAATCAACGCATCGATAAGAAAGGGATCACGTGTGCGCCTCAGGTCTGAAAATGACTTCCCGATTGCATTCTCCGCCAACACTTTGAGAAATTTCTCCGCATCGATGTTCAGCGCCTTGATTTTCCCCGCGTTGTCGAGAAGAATTATGCCCCCGGATTCATTCTCCAGAATATAGCGATCGCGTTCCTCAAACAGTTCCTGGAGATAATCAATCACCTGGTTGAAACTGGAACTCAATTGTCTCATTTCGTCCGTGATGGAAACATCCAGTTTGGGAGGTAAATTTCCCTGCGCGACAAGGGACACGCTTTCCGTCATTCGTTTGAGCGGTTTGATGATCGCAAGGGTGATGACCACCCCGACCAGCAAGGCAAGAAAGGTTATAACCAACGATGAAAACAAAATATATCGGGACGTTTCTTCGAGAACCTGTTGGACATATCGGTTCCCCGATGTCTCAAGAAAGAACTGGGCGATTTGATAATTACTTAAACCTACACCAATGGTAAAAAGCAATAACAGGGCGGGAAGAATTATCGATAAGCGAACCTGCCGGACTCGTTTACGTCTCTTTTCAAGACTTTTCATTACTTTTCCTCAGGTTCATCCTCCGGATGCTCTTCGCTTAAATACTTTCTCTCGAGTTCCACTAAAGGACTTTCGCGCTTTCGTCGTTCCTCTTTCTTCTTTACCTCTTTATAGATCAAATATATAGCTATTCCAATCGCGAGAGAAAGCCCCAAAAATACATAACTTGCATACCAGAATTCCAACATGACGCTACCTTTTTCAATGGCGGTGCATACTTTTCCCGTTGTTCCTTATTTGCTATTACAGGAACAGCACTCAAAACATTTTGCGATTCAATATAATAGTCCATGACTGACCGTAAACGCAATCTATTTTACCCATAGATATAAACATTTTGACGCTGGATTTTAACTCAACCTCTCTTGACTCTCTTTGAGAGACAACAAGCGGAATCCAGCCTGCTTACACGAATAAGCGCTGAGTGCGTTTTTTGTACAATGCTCACAGCACAAGGACACAAACAACACGAGGGACTGCAGGGACTGTGTATTATAAAGATAAGATGTACGAGCCGAAGTGAACGTGCGGGGAGCCGGGAGGGCGCGCGGTCAAGTCCGGGTCAAACTTCATGCCAGACACAATATTACGTAGTGGAGCCAGACTCTGCCTTTCGACAGCCCCTTTTACCCTGAACTTCTCTTCCCTCCTTATCTGTCCGATCCGACCAATCCGTCCAATCAGTCCGATGCATCAGAGGGAAAATACGATTCACTTGAAAGGTTCAGATGAGGCGAAAAAAAGGTGTGTAGAGTGCCCAGGCTTCATCAAGCGCGTTGAGTCGTGAAACGAAAGTGCAGGAGCCCGCTAAAATTGTGTTTTAGTCAGGTTGTTGGTGTAAGTGTAGGATAAAGTTCCATGGCTGAGAACCAACGATTGAGGGTTTCGATTCGCTCGGTTTTATCTGTGGGTAGTTGGAGCGGTCTCCCCCGGGCATCAAGAATGATACCCACTACTCCACCCCTGAGTGTTCCCCGCACTTCTTTTCCTTTACCTTCTCCAAGGTTGAATCCTTTTCCGGATTTTGCCTTATACTTGACGTGTGTGCCGGTTTCCGCAGGGATTTTCAAAATGTCACCGAATTTGAGCCTGTGTTCCTGCTTCGTTCCATCAGGGAACTCGAGCTCGACTTCCATGGCTACAGGATTGCCTTTATGAGCGGTGCCATCAACGGCAAGAACCGAACCGAGATGAACCAAACAATCGCGGTCGAATACTTGCATGGCTGCGTCTGGATGTACTTCGGAGAGAACGCCCAGTTGAGGCATCATGAAGATACTGTCGACGGCGAGATGAGTGGCGGCGCATGGTTCAAACGCATCGATGAGGAGCATAGCGGCCTGGTTTCGCGAAGGCGCATGTGAGAGAACGCCTCCGCTTCCCACAAGTAGGTCCAGCGACATCATATCAACAAGGGTTTTCCCACCCACATCCTGGGTGAAGGCTTCTGCAACAGTTCGTTGCTGCTGAACGCCCTTCAGCTCTGTGGCGAATTCTTTGTGTTGCTCGAACGCGAGTCGAAGCGCTTCACGGGCGATTGCATGCTCGACGACCAATCCTTCGAGTAATTGGGGGATCGTAGTTGGACGAATCATCTTGTTTTTGATTCGATTTCGGATATCACCTTCATCAAGGTCGGCAGGCACCCAGCGCATTATGTTCTCTATACCGGTAGATGAAAGTACGTTAGAGATACTATAGCTCATGCCGAGATTTGCGCTTACTGTTCTATTGAAGACCTTACGAAAAACAGAAAAGACGTCGGTAGTTGCGCCACCGATATCCACGCCGATGACGTTTATATCCTGGAGGTTGGCGATGGTCTCGATAATTTTTCCGACTGCGCCGGGTGTAGGCATAATCGGGGCATCCGTCCATTCTTTGAGTTTATCATAACCCGGCGCCTGCGCCATGACATGTTCCATGAACAGTTCATGGATACGCTCTCGTGCAGGCAGCAAATGTTCCATTTCGAGTTTTGGTCGAATGTTGTCGACGATAAAGAGAGCCACTTTTTGGTCGAGCGTTTTTTTGACAATATCACGTGCGTCGCGATTTCCTGCATATACAATAGGAAGTCGATAGGATTTACCCAACCGTGGTCTTGGGTTAGCCGCGGCGATTAGTTCGGCAAGCTCGGCGACGTGGGAGATGGTACCGCCGTCGATGCCGCCGCTCAACAGAATCATATCCGGTCGAAGATAGCGTATTCTGTCGATTTGCTCGTGAGGAAGAAGGCGATCGTTGGATGCGATAAGGTCCATCACAATGGCGCCTGCGCCCAGAGCCGCCCGCTCTGCACTCTCGCCTGTCATTGAACGGACTACACCCGCCACTAACATTTGCAGCCCACCGCCCGCGCTCGAAGTTGACACATATATATCCACCCCACGCTTCTCATCTTCCCGGGGTACTATTATGTGACCCGTCTCATCCAATATGGTGTGCCCCGTTAACTCCTCAACTTCCTGAATGGAGTTCAGAACGCCTATGGTCACATCGTCAAAAGGTTTCTCCACCGTTGTGGGCGCCTCACCTCGAACGAGCAGCCTGTATTCTTCGCCTTGCTTCTCTATCAGGATACACTTGGTGGTGGTTGATCCACAGTCTGTCGCAAGTATAGTTTTTATCCTGGATGTTTCCATTCTAACTCTTAACTCCTTAGCCGGGCGTTCGAGGAAGAATCTTATCATTGACTTACACGAAGTCCGCTCATCTACACCTATGATATCGTCATCTTAACCCGGAACATGAAAGGCTCTATTACGTGTCTTCCTGATCTTTTCGTTCCCGCGCTTCCGCAATGATCTTTTCCTGGAGTTGAGGTGGAACCGCCTCATAATGAGAGAAGGACATTTCGTAAATTCCACGTCCCTGGGTAAGGGAGCGAAGTTCCCGGGAATATTCAAACATCTCCGCCTGCGGCACCTGAGCCTGAATGACCACTTTATTCCCCTTGAGCTCCTGGCCAAGGATTCGCCCGCGCTTGCCACTCAGGTTACCCAGTATCTCTCCCATGTTTGCTTCCGGTCCGATGACTTTCAGATTCATGATGGGTTCGAGGATAATAGGTCCTGCGTTCTGGGCAACGTTTTTAAACGCCATCGAGCCGGCGACTTTGAATGCGATATCCGATGAGTCGACGGAATGGTAAGAACCATCATAACATACCGCCTTGATATTGATCATTTTATACCCTGCCAGGATTCCTCTTCCCATAGCCTCGTATACGCCTTTTTCGACGGAAGGTTTATACTTGCTGGGAATCACACCGCCGACAATCTTCCACGCGAATTCGAATTCTTCACCATTGCTGAGTGGACTGAGCTCCAACCATACATCCCCGTATTGTCCACGTCCTCCTGACTGCTTCTTGTATTTACCCTGTCCTTTAGCGGTTTTTGTGATTGTCTCTTTATAGGGGATATCGGGTTTTGTTAATTCCAGATTAACGTTCGACAGAGTTTTTAATCTGCTTACCGCCACGTCCAGATGGGTATCGCCCATACCGGCTATCAGGGTCTGCCGAACCTCAGGGTCGCGCCTGATATGGAGCGTGGGGTCTTGTTCTGTTATACGATGCACTGCCAACCCGATTTTTTCTTCGTCTGTCTTGGATTCCGTGGAGATTGCCATCTGGGACGTGAACGAAGGGAGATCGGTTGGAGCGTATTGCACTTTACTGTCCGGCGTCGCCAGTGTATCTGCAGTTAAGGTGTTGCTGAGTTTGGCTACCGCACCGATATCGCCCGTCATAAGCTTATGAACATTTTCTTGCTTCTTCCCTCTGAGCGATAACAGATGACTGACCTTCTCTTCTTTCCCTTTGGTGACGTTAAAGATTACACTATCAGCAGATAGCTCGCCGGTGATAACTTTGAAGAAGGACAGCCTCCCTGCATAGGGGTCGCTGACGGTCTTGAACACATAAGCGGAAAAGGGCTTTGAGGCTTCGTAAGGCGTGACTTTCTTTTCACCCTCGACTATGCTGACGAATCCTTCCCGGTCCAGTGGAGAAGGTGCGCATTGGATTATAAAATCCATCAGTGAAGCAACTCCCTTCAAATTGTAAGCGGAACCGCACAGAGTGGGAGCAAAACGTCGGTCGCTCAATCCTTCCTTCAGACCACGCAAAACCTCTTCATCACTCAACGGTTGGTCTTCGAGAAACTTCATAGTGAGGTCATCATCGCCCTCTGCAGCCGACTCCACCAGAATCTGACGTTGTTCGTCTGCCTGCACTTTCAAATCATCCGGAATGGATTCAAGGGTCACAGTAGTGTCGTTTTCTACTACCTTTTTCATTTTCAATAAGTCTATAACACCGGAGAAGTTCGACTCTTTTCCCACAGGTAGAGTAAGAAGAACCGGTTTTGTACCGAAGATAGTGCTTATGTTTTCCATCGATCTTTGAAAATCCGAGTGGTCCTTGTCGAGTTTATTGATGAAAAATATGCAGGGAACATTATACTCATCGGCATATTCCCAGACGAATTCCGCACCGACCTCGACTCCAGATAAGGCATCGAGCACAATAATCACCAAATCCGCCACGCGAATTGAATTTTTAATCTCTCCGACAAAGTCTCGATATCCCGGTAAATCCAGAAGATTGATTTTGTGATTCTTGTATTCCAGAGAAAGAAGAGACGCATTGATACTCACTTTTCGCTCGATTTCCTCGGGATCGTAGTCAGAGACGGTATTTCCTGCATCAGTGCGTCCAAGACGATCGGCATATTTCAGTGCATACAAAATCGCCTCGCTGAGGGTTGTTTTTCCTGAGCCACTGTGACCTGCAAGTACTATGTTCCTTATTTTATCGGAGGCATATTCTTTCACTGCCGTAGTCCCTCCTTTTGATATTCTGGCTGTGTTTTATTTCTATAAGGCCTAATTCCTAAGGCGTAATTCCTCGTTATATACAGCGTGTGAACAAGAATTCTTACTTCGCATCCACGGGTTTGACCTTGCGGTAGTTGCGTGGAACCGAAGGAGCGGGACCTTTCTTTGTCGGTGTCACTTTTTCTCGCTCCATTCGAATCCCTTTATACCGGAACCATTCAAAGAGAAACGGTGTCGCAATAAACGAGGAAGAATAAGTACCTACTGCGATGCCGAATATAAGGGTAAGGGCAAAAGGTTGCAAGCCTTTGCCGCCGAGAAGATACATCGCCGTAATGGTGAATAACGACGTTAGAGTCGTCAATAACGTTCTGTTCAGCGATTGATTGATACTCATGTTTGCGATATCCAGGAACTTCTTACCGTAAACAGAACGCAGATTCTCCCTGATCCGGTCAAAGATGACAATGGTATCGTTAACCGAGTAACCGATAACTATCAAAAGCGCAGATATCACATCCAGACTGATACTTACCCCCATCAGATTAATGAATCCAAGTGTCAACAAAAGATCGTGGATAAGGGCAAGGATAGCGGCGCTTCCGAAGGTAAACCTGAACCGTAATCCGATATATACAAGGATAGAGCCGGCAGCAATAATAACCGCAGTAATGGCGATCTTGATAAATTCCTGCCCGATCTCTTTCCCGACAGATTGTGTTGACATCACGGAGAAGGATTCTGCGCCGAAGAAATTCGATAACGATGACTCTATAAGATTCTGGGTAGTCTGAACGTCCTCCACCAGTTTTACACGAATCAGAAACTCCTCTTTGCCAAGAACTCGCTGCACACGACCCAGGAGACCTGCATTGCCGATCGCAGTGCGTATCTCGGTTTCCGTAACGTTTTTATCGAACTTAACATCGCTGAGCACACCACCGCTGAAGTCGACATCGTAAACTAATCCCCCCTTTTCAATGAATCCTCCAATACCAATTACCAGGAGAATAAGAGAAAAGATATAAGCGAATTTACGCCCACTGAGAAAGTTCGTACGGGGATTTCTGAACAATTTTAGTCGACCGACATTAATCTTGCCTCTCATGTTGACCCACAGGTCGGTGAGAGACTTGGTAACCGTTAAACTTGTATAAAGATTGGCAATGAGTCCGATGCTCATAGTAAGAGCGAAACCTTTCACGCTACCCGCGGCAAACTGGAGAAGGACAAGGGCCGTAATCAGGGTGGTAAGGTTCGAGTCGAAGATAACGGAGAATGCGCGTCGGAAACCCTGTGAAACAGCCTCCCTTGCTGGTTTACCACCCGTAATCTCCTCCCGAATACGCTCGTAAATGAGAATATTACCATCCACCGCCATACCTATAGTTAAGAGGATGCCACCGATGCCGGAGAGTGTCAGGGTGGCGCGGGCAAGAGACAACACGGCAAGGATGAGCAAAATATTGAGGAACACCGCAAAATCGGCAATTAAACCCGCGGTGCCATAGTAGATGACCATAAAACAAACAACGACCAGCCCTCCAATGAGTAGGGCGCGGACTGAGTCGCGGATACTCTCGGTGCCCAGGGTAGCGCCGACAGCCCGTTTCTCAATAGGTTTGAGTGTGGCAGGAAGTGCGCCTGCCTTTAATACAAGCGCCAGATCGTTTGCCTCTGCCTGGTCAAAGTCGCCTTCTATTATGGCGCTCCCGTTCGGTATCTCTGTTTTTATAACCGGCGCGGAATAGACGCGGTTGTCAAGAATGATCGCCAACCGTTTACCTACATTTTCCGAGGTCACTTCCTTGAACGTCTTCGCCCCGATTGGATCAAAAAGAAGACTTATATTTATGGGATTGGTAAGTGAAGATTGATTGAATTGCACCCAGGCGTTACGAAGATATCTACCCGTTATTTCAATCTCGTTTTTTAATATGAAAGGAACATGTTCCTCTTTGACTTTGCGCCGCTGTTGTGAGTCATAGCGAACCACATCGCCATAAAGCACAATATATCCCGGCGGTAGACTCTTGCCCTCCTTCAGATTCCCTTCGTCATCGAAGAGTTCATTAACCAGGGTGTCGTTTTGTTCATGAAGAAGCCGGAATTCAAGCTGGGCGGGTTTAAGAATATTGTTGAGCACACGTTCCGGGTCTCTTTCACCGGGAAGTTGGACGCGAATACGTCTCTTCCCTTGAGGCGCGACGCTCGGTTGCGTCAATCCCAGCTCGTCTACACGGTTACGAACAACCATCAAGGCTCCCTGTATCGAGTCCTGGATATATTTTGCGACCGCCTCCTCCTGCAGCTCGAGCATGATGACGCCCTCTTCGCGGAGGGATGCCCTGTCAGTATCGACGAAGACTCCCGCATAACCGGGATCGTCGAGAATATTTTCAACAATCCGATAGTTCTTTGTCTCTGCCAGCTCGATTCTCAAGGCGTTCTGTTCAGGGACGATGTTGAGAGATGCCTCGATATCGTTCCGCAGAAAGCGGTCCCTTAAGCCCATCGCCAGTTCACGCAACTGGTCGGCAAGGGTCTTTTGCGCATCGACTTCGAGAAGCACATCTACACCACCCTGTAAATCCAGACCGAGACGTAGACTCTTCTCTCGCAAGACCTCCGCTTTCTCTTCCCATTTCTCCGCTTGTTCCGCCTCGGTAGGGCGTTCGTTAAATGTTATAAAAGAGAAATAGCGTGCTGTGGGATAAATGTAGAAAAGACTCAGCACGGTTACCATGACAATTACTATAAGGCGCCATCTTAGTTCGCTTCGCATCGTTCCTTTACTCTAACCTCCGCGTTTAATGTGGTTTGCACACAAAAATATGTATGCTTCGGAATACTATAAAATCGTCTTTTTCGAACAGAATTGATTGAAAGTCAATAATAAATCTTCCCCACGAAAGCTTCTCTATTGTTTCTTTTTAACGACCTGTGCAATAGCGTTTCGTGTAAAATCAAGCCTTGTGTTTTTTGCAACTTCAACGGTCACTGTATCACTATTGTCATCTATTTCGACGACAGTGCCATGAATGCCGCCGATGCTCACAACTTTATCACCTTTTTGAATGGAACCGAGCATCTTGTTTCGCTCCCGTTCCTGCTTTTTTCGTGGTCTATCGATAATGATCCAGAACAAGAACACCAGAACGCCGATCATCAGCAATAGTGAGGTGAAACCACCTGCAGGACCTTGCTGCTGTTGTGCCTGTGCCCCAAGGACATACATGTGACTGATATGACTTATCACGAGCCTCTCCTTTTCCGGTTAGTGTGTAAGAATCTAAAAAAGAGGATTTGCTAACCTGTGATACTTCAGCACAAAAGATCAGAATATAAAAGGATACCATCGGCGGAATTTTCATGTCAAATCTTTATTACTCGCTCCAATGAGCGAAAAGTGATTTCCCAAAAGGGAGGAATCGTCCGGCTTCCTCGTTCATTTGTATAGGTCTTATTGGACAAACAAGACCAAAACGATAGAGCATGTGCATTCCTCTTTCCCCTGACACTATGAGCTGTCCGCCGATGGGGGCGCTATACTTTAATAAAAATCCGGCGCTTATACAAAATCCACATGATGCCGCACCAGAGAACGACGTACGTCATACCCCAACACGCCGATGAGACCTGACTGCCGAAGATCGAGGGTACCCAGCTGTTGAACAGATGGTCGTAAAGAAAATATTTCAAATAGACGGTGTTACCGGCAGCGTCTTTCCATCGAATCCAGATCGTCGAGTATGCCATGATACTCGCGCCGAAATATGCAGCGATTGCATTGGTACCATAGACCAAAAACGGCTTTGACCATTTACGGTGGTTTTTGATATCGATTATCCAGTAGCAGACCGCCAGACAAAGGAGCGCCCAACCCGTCGTATGAATCACATACGTAGGCGTCCAGAGGTTTTTGTTAAACGGCATATCGTACTTCCACAACGCTGCAATAATAAGGAGAAGTGTACCTGCCACCGCCATACCCGAGACCTTCTCGTATGCATCCTTATCCTTTTGCCGCAGCCAATGACCGCACAGGACGCCGGCAAGGGTAGAACTTATCGCAGGAATAGTGGAAAGAATACCTTCCGGGTCGTGCCCCATGTTTAGTTTCTCACTATAATCATAAAGCATTGTTCCAAGCAGTTTTGTATCCACGTAGTCGACGATGTTGGCGAATCGTTCGAGTGAGCCGGGATTATGTCCCGGTGCAGGGATGAATTTGAGTATAAAATAGTAAATCGCCAGGAAAAGGACAAACCACATTGCCTGCCCTTTTATTCCGCTGTTCATGATAATGATGGAAACGATAAAATAACAAAAAGCGATTCGTGCAAGGACGCCGACGAAACGAAAATGCCCAAGATAGGCATGCCACACCCATATCATTATGATACAATTCAATAGATAGAGCACTATGGTGCGCTGAATAACCTTTTTCATTAAATCTTTTTTACGGTCACCATGTTCGAGGCGTTTGCTGAAGCTGTAGGTCATTGCTACGCCGACAATAAAGAGAAAGAAAGGGAAAATCAGATCGGTCGCAGTGCATCCGTGCCATTCTGCATGGTTAAGGGGTGGAAATACGTTTCCCCAATCGCCGGCATTGTTGACCAGCAACATCGACGCAATGGTGATTCCCCGAAACACATCAAGCGATAATAAGCGTCCCGGTTTTATCGGCTCGATCGTTGTCATTTTACACAACTCCTTTTGACGCCTTAGAAGATTTTGTTGGATTTGTGAAAGAAAGTTCCTGCCACACAATGATTGTGTAATAATTTACTATAGCCCTATCAGGTTCAAGTTAAATCTTCCCGCACCTTCTTGATCCGATTTGTTGATTTTAAGAGAGTTCCTGTTTAAAGAAGTAAATTTTGAAAAACGTATAGTAATACAAAAAACAGGCCTGCGTAATCGTTACTGATACCGCTTATCAATCACGCGTTGACGTTTTCCCGGTTGACGCTCGAGTGTTTTGGGTTCTACAAGTCGCACATGACAATGTATACCGAATTCCGTCAGGATTCGTTCCTGAACCTCCTGCTGAATTTTCATCATCTTCTTAACCTCGTCAAAGAAGCATGACTCGGATACCTCGAGGAGAATTTCCATCTCGTCCAGCCCGCCTTCGCGTCTCAGAATGATCTGGTAATGCGGCTCGGCATTTTCTATCTCTGCAAGGATCGACTCGATCTGCGACGGCAGAATTTTCGTCCCATGGATGATAATCTGGTCGTCGGTTCGTTGCATTATGCGCGATAAGCGGTGAAACGGACATCCACACGGGCACGCCTCCTCTATTATGCTGGTAAGGTCGCCTGTACGAAAGCGAATCATGGGCATGCCTTCCTTCGTTATCGTGGTGAGAACAAGTTCACCCACTTCCCCGGAGGGCAGCACGTCACCGCTTTCCGGATCGATTATTTCGGCAATATAGTGGTCTTCAAAAATATGAAGGCCATGTTTTTCCGTACATTCACTGGCAACTCCCGGGCCCATCACTTCTGAAAGTCCATACGTGTCATAAGCCTGGACATACAACGACTGTTCCAGACGTTCACGCATATGTTCCGACCACGGCTCGCTGCCAAAAATACCTATACGGAGATTCAATTCATTAGGATTGACATCCAATTCCTTGAGTTTTTCCGCTATAGAGAGACCGAATGAGGGCGAACAACATAGCACCGTTGTCTTATAGTCACGCATTATGTGAATCTGCTTATCGAGCGCGGCAAGCGAGGTGGGAACTACCGATGCGCCGATAAGCTCGGCGCCGTAATGGAATCCGAATCCACCCGTAAACAGTCCATAGTCAAAGGCAATTTGCACGTTATCGTCTTTGTTTACCCCTACCATCTCCAGTACGCGCGCCATGAGATTACTCCAGTGTTTTAGATCGTTTCTTGTATATCCCACGACCGTGGGTTTGCCGGTTGTTCCCGATGAGGAATGAATTCTTACCACTTCTCGCAAGGGAACGGCAAACATACCATAGGGGTAATTCTCGCGAAGGGTATTTTTAGTAGTGAACGGGATCTTCTGAAGATCCTGGATGGTATTGATCTCTTCCGGGACAATATTCTCATCGTCGAATAATTTTTTATAGTAGGGCACGCTGCGATACACACGATTCATGGTAGATTGAACGAGTTCGATTTGGAGCTGCTGAATCGATTCACGTGTCATTGACTCGTATGTAGGTATGAAACTCATGTTCTCGCCTCCCATGATAGAGTTTCCCTTGCTTTATTAAAAATGTTTATCCGAGATAAGCCCTGATAACCTCAGCATTTTCGAGGAGATCTTCACGCGAACCCTGGAACACGATCTTACCGGTCTCCAGGACATATCCCCTATCTGCAATTTCCAGAGCCATATCAACGTTTTGCTCTACAAGGCAAATTGTTGTTTTCTCATGCGTTCGGAGCGCTTTCAATTTCTCAAAGATATCTTCCACAATTCGAGGAGCAAGACCGGTAGATGGTTCGTCCAGGAGAAGAATGCGTGGTCTTGACATCAAAGCTCTTCCTATGGCAAGCATTTGTTGTTCTCCGCCCGACAAGGTACCTGCCAACTGTTTTATTCGGTCTTTCAGTATTGGGAACAGGTCAAATATCCTATTCATATCCTCTTTTACCGTGTTTTTGGTTTGCCGGGTATATCGTGTATAGGCGCCAAGCTGGAGATTGTCGCGAACCGTCATCGGAGCAAATACACGACGTCCTTCCGGTACCATTGCTACTCCTTTTTTGACTATCTTTTCGGTAGATAGAGCGGTGATAGTTTCTCGCTGAAACGTAATCTCGCCTTCACGCACAGGTACAAGTCCCACAATCGATTTCAAGAGTGTCGACTTTCCAGAGCCATTCGCTCCTATAAGGGTAACGATCTCACCTTCAGCAATATGGAGCGATACGTTTTTGAGAACCATGAGGTTCCCGTATCCGGCGCGTATGCTCTGGACGCTAAGCATTATGCGCTCTCCTACCGAGGTAGATGTTAATAACGTCTTGATTGTCCCTTATTTCTGACGGTATTCCTTCCGCTATTTTTTTGCCGAAATCTAACACGAGTATTTCCTCTGAGATATCCATAACGAGCGACATGTCATGTTCCACAAGGAGGATAGAAACACCTACCTTATGGATTTTTTTTATGAGTGCGGCGATCTCGCGTGTCTCGCGACTATTCAAGCCGGCGGCGGGTTCATCGGCAAGGATCAGGCAGGGCTTTATCGCCAACGCACGGGCAAATTCAAGCAACCGTTGGTGTTTAAACGGAAGTCTGTCCGATGGCTCGTTCCATGCGTCCTGCAGCCCCACGAATTCGAGCGCTTCCATGGCGCGCTGCCTGATAGTCCGCTCCTCATTCAACATTGTGGGCAATCGCAACGTGGTACTTATAAACCCTGCTCGTGAGCGGCTATGTAGACCTAACATGGCGTTCTCGAGTACCGTCATATTCGTGAAAATTCTCGTATTTTGAAAGGTCCGCGCAAGACCCAATCGCGGCATATAATAATCCGGGCACGAGGTGATTTCCCGTTCGCCAAGAAACACCTTTCCGGACGTCGGTCGTAAACTCCCCGCAATCAGGTTGAACAAGGTCGTTTTTCCCGCGCCATTCGGCCCTATGATTGCCTTTATCATCCCTCTTTGCTGGAGGAAAGATACCCGGTCGACTGCTTTTAATCCCCCGAAATGCTTCGAGAGGTTTTCTATTTTTATCAAGGTATCAGTCATTGTTCTTCCGCCGTTCTCGTGCGATCAAAGCGCGACCTTTTTGCCAGAGGATTCGTCCACCGCCGAAAAGTCCTTCAGGCATAAAGAGCATAATTACCAGTAGAATTCCTCCATATATAAGTATATTATAGTCCTTAAAAACCCTTAGCACCTCCGGAAGAATAATCAGAAGACATGCGCCTATAAGCGCTCCCCAAATGTTGCTCATTCCGCCGATAATGACCATGGTGACCATCAGGATCGACTCCATCAAGCTGAAGGAGTCCGGGGCGACGAAAAGAATAGAATGGGCATACAGACTCCCTGCCAGCGCCGCATACATCGCGCTCAACACAAAGATTCCCACCTTGTACCGGGCGGTATTGACTCCCATGGCTCGGGCTGCTTCTTCATCTGAATGGATCGATCTCATCGCGCGCCCCAGGCGGGAATGAATCAGGTGAAGATTTATGAGCAGGACAACAAGGACTATTAACCACGTGAAACAATAATATTTGATCTCATTGTTTAGGACGACATATCCGATACCCGGGAGAGGTCCAATCTTCAGATAGGCGGCTCCCATGGTGAACCCTGAAGGACCACCGGTAAGATCGACTTCTGCAGAAAAAAAGATATTGACGATTATGCCGAACCCGAGAGTTGCCATGGCGAGGTAATGACCCTTCAACTTGAGCGAAGGAATGCCGACAAAAAGAGCAAGAATGCCGGCAATAATCAGACCCGCAATCATGGCGAACCAGGACGACCAAGAATAGGTGACAGATAAGATTGCTGATGAGTATGCGCCGACGCCGTAAAATGCAGCATGTCCCAGAGAGATTTGACCCGCATATCCCATAAGAAGCGAGAGTCCCATTGCAATCAGACTGAAAAAGCCCGCTTGCACCAGCACGCCCAGATAATAGGGGCTTCGTATAAATATTGGAAGCCCCATCACCACGAGGCTAAACACTATAAAAGGTATGTATATACGCCGCGCCTTCATTAAAATTTTTTGAGTCTCCCCGCAATCTCGCTGCCGAATAGCCCGCTGGGTTTAACGAACAGGACAAATAACAACACCACTAAAGGGAGTGCGTCTTTATAATGAGAAGAAATATATCCCGCCGTAATCTTTTCAAGAATACCGATGAGAAGTCCGGCAACCACCGCACCTGCATTGTTACCAAGACCACCCATTACCGCTGCAGAAAATCCCTTGATACCGAACAGTGCGCCGCTCTGATAATCGATCTGCGTAATCGGCATAACTACCGCCCCTCCCATTGCTCCTATGGCTGATGAGAGAATAAATGATAACATCACGATGCGCCTTGTCGGAATACCCATCAAGCTGGCTGCGGTTCGCTCGACCGAGCACGCTCGCATGGCTTTGCCCGTTATAGTAAAGTTGAAGAAAAACATGAGGGCGAACACCACAATTCCCAGGGTTCCGACTACCCACAGGGTCTGAGTGGGTATCACGATATCCCATATTTTTATCGTCGTATTGTAACCCGAGAAGTAATCGATGGAATGCGTTTCTCTCCCCGCCACGTGCATGGTTGTTCCTTTTATTATGATTGATGCGGCGATTGTTATCATTACGAGCGTAAGAATAGAAGGTTTCTTAAGGGGATTGATACATCCCCGTTCAATTATGATGCCCACTACCACAACGAATAACACAGCGGCAATAAACGAGATATAGAGAGGCCAGCCCAGGGTGGATGCAAATAGAACCATGAGCATCCCCCCGAGCATTACGAATTCGCCCTGCGCAAAATTTATTATCCCTGTTGCGTTATATATGATATTAAAGCCCAGGGCGACTAACGCATAGATGCTTCCCACGGAGATTCCGTAAACGATATTTTGGAAAAATCGCTCCATTCAAAAAGAGTGTTTTAAATGTGAGAATAAATGAGATTGACATCTTGACCGGATAAAAATCAAGAAAGACTGGAAACTATGGGCTTTTAAATATGAACATATTGCTCTCGTTGCTCAGGACACAACACCTTCAGATACAAAGAGAGGTGGTTAAAGTAACCACCCCTCTCTCCAAAAAAATGTGAGATTTTACCCTGCTCAATCTGACAGAACGACGAATTTGCCGTCCTTTACCGTCAACATTTCAAAGGCCTCTTTAGTAAGACCTGTATGGTCTTCCGGGGAATAGTTAAAGATGCCGCCGGTTCCAACGAATCCCTTGATTTTTTCGATTTCATCGCGGATTTTTGCAGGGGTCACCTCGCCCTCTATATTCTTTATTGCTTCGACCACGACATGAAACGCGTCATAGGCATGTCCCCCGAACGTGCTCACCGGCTCATTGAATCGCTCTTCATATTTCTTTTTGTAGTTTACAAGGACTTTCTTTTGCGGATGCTCATCCGGAAGGGTGTCAACCGCCAGGAGTCTTCCCGCAGGGAAGATTATGCCTTCTCCCGCTTCTCCACATGCTTCCGCAAATTTGGGATTCCCAAATCCGTGGCTTTGATAGAGAGGTATTTTTATCTCGAGTTGTTGCATGTTTTTCGCAACAATAGACTGCGCGGGAACGATAGACCAATTGACGAGCGCTTCTGCTCCGGTGGCTTTTATCTTCATCAGCTGCGCGGTCATATCGGTATCCTGGGGCCCGTATGTTTCGTCGGCGACTACCTCCAGACCATACTTCGGCGCATACTCTTTACATTGTTTTCGTCCCTCACTGCCAAAACTCGTTGTTCCCGTTATAAGAGCGACCTTTTTATAACCCTTCTTCTGCATATGCTCGAAAATGCGCACCGCAGCGTCTGAATCCTTCTGCGGTGTCTTGAATACATACGGTTTTATCGGTTCGGTAATTGCCGCAGCTGCAGCACAGGAGACCAGGGGAACTTTGTGCCGTTCTATAATGGGAATTATCGCAAGAGAGGGACCGCTTCGCGATGGTCCTACTATCGCCACCACCTTATCCTTGGTTATCAGCTTGTTAACTGCATTGACCGCTTTTGTCTCCATTCCTTCCGTATCCTCGATGATGATTTCAATCGGACGCCCGTTTATTCCTCCCGCAGCATTGATCTCTTCTGTGTACATTTTTACCGTGTTGCCTTCCGGTTCACCCAACCACGACGCACTGCCGGTCAGGGCAAAGATGCCGCCGATCTTTATCGGTTCTTTCTTTGCTTCCTGGGCAGCTGTGTCGGCAACGGCAGGCATTATTAACGACATCAACAACAATCCTGCCATGCATAAAACCAGCAAACCTGTTACTCGTGAGTGTTTCATAACCAGCCTCCTTTTGTCTGTTGTGTTCACGTGTGCCATACAAGCAGCCCATGAACAGCGTTCTATGGCGCTGCTTTTGACAACCACGCTCGAGTTCCCTTTCTTTCGGCTCAGAATAAGATTCTATGGTTATAAGTTAAATCTGTTTAGGTGTCAAACTGTTTTTTACCCAACCTGCGGGAACAGAGAGCGCCTGTAGTTAGTACCATAGAATGAATTTTGTTCTGAAATGTTGCCGGGGGTCGTTCGGTTCGAACGACCCTACTATACAACGCAATCTTTTGATTGCGCGCAATTCCACAGTGTTCGTGAAAGCATTTCACGCTCACTCCACAACGGCTGCTCTGTGTTCTCTTGATTATGGCGGAAAGTCTATCGGCATACCTGTATGGAGTGAGGAGGCTCTGACCCTGTCGCTTTTTAGTTGCATCGGGGATGTCTCTCTTTTCTAATGAACCCACTTGTTTATTGCGTGGCAGGGTTTGTGTAACGAAAATTCAAGTATCTTTAAAGGGTATTTAACCACGCAGGGAAGATTGGTAATAATGATAAGGCGTGTCTTAAGACCACTGCAATGGAGTGTGTTTCTTTTTTTCGGACTTTTATCTAATCAGCTTTTTGCAGAGATAAGGTTCGATTCTTCTTTTGAATCTGGGAACGGGACAAACTTTTCGCAAACAGGTGAAACTTCTTTCAGTTTTGAGATTGAACCGGACACTAACTCAACAGACAGGCAGTGGTTTTGTTTTCGAGTCTACGGCGCTGCTGAAAAAACGCTGACCTTTCACCTCCAGAACATTGGCACCACCAACATCCGTCATCATTGGGCAACGGCTCGCCCTGTAATTTCCCAGGATGGCGGTTTAACATGGAGACATATAACAGGCTCCACCTCGGTCTCATCGACGGTCTTTTCCTTTACGCACTCGTTTAGGGCTGAACCGGAATACGTCGCTTTTCACTTTCCGTATTCGTATTCCATGCTCCGGGAAAGGCTTTCGGTCTGGGCGAAACATCCCGACGTCTCACAAAGGGTGATTGGACAGAGCGTAGAGGGGCGCGACATTTATTTACTCCGTATAACGAACAAAAGTACGGAGCCGCCGGGTGGAAAACTCGGATTCTGGATTATTGCGCGTCAGCACGCCGGCGAGGTCACTTCATCATTCGTTGTCGAGGGATTCATGGACTTTCTCCTGTCGTCGGCTGAAGAGGCACAATCGCTCAGGGATTGGGCGGTTGTTAACGTCGTACCAATGGTAAATCCAGATGGAGTCGTGGCGGGAAATTATCGCGACAACGCAGCGGGGATGAATCTCAATCGTGTGTGGGAAAAGCCGGATGTCAATCTTTCACCGGAAGTATTCTATATTCAGAAATCGATACAACAGTGGGTGAATGAAGGTAATTCATACGATTTTTTTGCGGATGTGCACAGTACGTCGGGCGCCTTTCCACATTTTGCGTTTCATGCCAACACATCGGTTCGCCCCAATCTGTATCATAAGCCGAAGGATTATTCCGCCCACTCGAAGAAATTCCTGCGACTTGTAAACAAACATAACCCGGATTTCGATCATCTCAGGGGCGCAGGTCATTCGCTTCATACTGCTCTTGCCAGAGATCACCAGACATTTACTTATGGAGTACTTGCATTCACCTTTGAAGGGGGATACAACCAGATAAACTTCGGAGCCGACTCACGGGAATACATTACGCCTGAACGCCACAAGGCAATAGGTAAGGCAATGGCGCGAGCATTATATGATTATTTCAGCATTTTTATCAACGCTGACGCTTTCTTGATATCACGGTGATTTATCTTTTCCTCGTCAATCAACAGGCATTTTGTTTGACACTCTTAATCATAACAGAGATTATAATCTTTATTTGAGCCGAAAGGAATATCTCGTAGATAGAAAAGCAATGTTAAGAATCAATTTAATCAAAACTTCCTCTATTCTATACGTAATGGATGTTGCCGCGGTGCAAATCAGTATCCGCAGTTTTCCTTTCTACTATGCGACAGGGCCACTGAACGTCAAAAAGGGCGATGTAGTAATCGTCCCCTTCAATGGCTCGGAGGTGATCGGTGAAGTGGTGACGGTGGAAAGTCGAGCGAATCCATATCTGACACATACTTCCTATCAAAACATCATCCGGTTTGCGTCAAGGCATGAACTACATCGTCTCGAGGAGCAAAAAAAGCAGGAAAAAGACGCCCTTGAATTTTGTAGAGCGAAAGTGAAAGAGCATGGATTGGCGATGAAGGTCAGCGATGTCCATATAGATAACATCAACCGTAAAGTGACCTTTCATTTTACTGCGCCGAAGCGAATAGATTTTCGAAAACTTGTAAAGGATCTTGCGGCACATTTTAAATCCAGAATCGAGCTTTGGCAGATAGGGGTTCGCGACGAATCGCGCAATATCGACGGCTATGGCGTGTGCGGCAGGAGGCTGTGCTGTGCTTCCTTCATCAAAAAATTCGAACCTATTTCTGTTAAGATGGCTCGACAGCAAGATTTACTTATCGCACCTTCCAAGATTTCGGGTGTATGCGGGCGCTTGATGTGTTGTCTTGCGTTTGAGAAAGAGATGTACAAGGAGTTAGGTAAAGACGCGCCCCCGATCGGTGCAATTGCGAAGACAGACGAGTTCGAGGCTGAAATTATAGACCGTAACCTCCTCATGGGGATGTATATTCTCCAGGACTCAAACGGAAAACGCTTTGCCGTCTCGAGGAGGGATATTATTTCTGTTACTATTCCGCAGGATATTGAGAAGATTCAACAAAAGCTGAAAGAAATTCGGGATGAAGGCGCAGAAGAAGAGTTGCCACCCGATGACACTGAAATAGAAGAGGAGCAGGAGCAGTAAGATGAGCGAAAAATTCTACATCTCAACACCCCTTTATTATGTTAACGATGTTCCTCATCTCGGGCATATCTTTGAAGCCATAGGAATCGATGTGCTTGCACGGTTCCGGCGACTTCAAGGATATGACGTCTTTTTTATCACTGGTACGGATGAACATGGGATGAAGATTCAAAGCGAAGCGGAACGACAAGGCGTTGTACCACAGGAATTTGTGGATAAGATGGCGCACATGTTCAAGGAAATATGGAAAGAAGCGGAAATCTCCTACGATTATTTTATTCGCACAACAGAAGAACGTCATCGGGAATCCGTAATCAAATTTTTCCGCACGGTTCGCGACAATGGCGATATTTATAAAGGCATCTATGAAGGTATGTATTGTACGCCGTGTGAGACGTTCTGGAGCGAATCGCAACTCAAAGAAGGTAACTTGTGCCCCGAATGCGGCAGACCGACAGTCAAGAACCGCGAAGAAGCGTTGTTCTTTCGTTTATCGAAATATCGTGACTGGCTGCTCGACCATATCCAGTCAAATCCCGGGTTCATTAAACCTGCGTTCAGGGCAAAGGAGATGATCAATTCTTTTCTCAAACCGGGCTTGAGCGACCTTTGTATAAGTCGCACGACCGTGAAATGGGGAATCCCCGCGCCCGACGAGGAAGGGCACGTCATCTATGTCTGGTTCGATGCGCTCATCAACTATGTGAGCGGCATCGGGTATGCGGACGACGAAGATCAATTCAACCACTATTGGCCTGCCGACGTTCACGTAGTGGGAAAAGATATCCTCAAGTTTCATACCACCATCTGGCCCGCGATGTTAAAAGCCGCAGGACTGGAACCACCAAAACAAGTCTTCGGTCACGGTTTTGTGACTGTTAAAGAAGAAAAGATGTCGAAATCCAAAGGCAACATTATCGATCCAGGAGTTTATTTCAAGACGTACGGCGCTGATCCGCTCAGATATTATCTTCTTCGCGAGATCAATTATGCAGTTGATGGCATGTTCAGCGATGAAGGCTTCAAAATTAGGTATAATGCCGACCTTGCCAATGATCTCGGTAATCTCTTGAATCGTTCGATGGCAATGATAGAAAAATACAGCGATGGAATTATTATTCGGAAGACCGGCGAAGAAGGCGCCACGGAACAGGAAATTATTCAGTCATTCAACGAGCTTTACGACCTCTACGAACGGAGTATGCCGGAGTTTGAATATAACGTCGTTCTTGCCGCTACATGGGACGTCATCAATAAGCTCAACAAATACGTAAACGACAGGGCGCCGTGGGTGATTGCCAAAGATGCTGCGCGACGAGATGAACTCGAAATTGTTCTTTACACTATAGCGGAAGGACTCAGAAACGTCGCCACGCTGATTTATCCATTTATACCGTCTACGGCTGCCCGTATCTGGTTGCAGCTCGGTGTTGTAAAAAAAATCGAGGAGGCTGCGTGGGAGGACCATCGCCGGTGGGGGTGGCTCCCTGATAACCTCCATATCGGCAAGTCTACGCCCCTTTTCCCCCGGATCGAATCTTAAAAAGCCGGTGTTAAAACAAGGCAACCTTTCTTTACTCCATAAGAAACCCTTCGAGGGTTTTCGGGAATTTTTCTTCAGCTCAAAGCCATGTATCAAGAAAGGCAAGGATATCGCGACGCATCTCTGCGGTTTCCTCATGGCCGCACTCATAGCGTTTCAGGCTCCACGCCCCCTCCGCTCCTTTAACTCCATAGACACGCCGTAACTCGTTGTCGATTCGATCGAGACCACGGACGGGAGTTAACGGGTCATGGATACCGGCAACGCTGAGATGAGGACGTGGCGCGATCAGGGAATTGATCAGGGAAGTTGAAAACTTTTTAAGTAGACCGGGGACATAATAATAGACGCCATGCAGATCAAGACCGACGGTTTCTATCAATGTATGGAAGTCAGTTAAGCAACAAATATCGACACACACCTTTACTTCTGTATCTAGCGCTGCGACCCACCATGCCATGGTACTGCCCATGGACATACCGAGCGTCCCGATTCGCGAACGGTCTATGTCCGGTCTCGACCGCAAATACTTCAACGCACGGAGACTATCATATACCATCATACCCCACATGACCTGCCCGTTCCACAGCATCTTTTTGAATAGTTCCGATTCTGTTGCATGGCTTCTTTCACCGAAACACCACGCATCGATACACAATGCGGCAATACCTCGAGCCGTAAGCGCCTCTGCGTACGGCGGGCTGTGAAGAATCCGACGTCCCTTGATCAGCTCATCCTTACCCAATATGTACTCACCCCCATGGGCATGGTTGTAAAGGATGACAGGGAAAGGCTCTGAATCCGTAGCGGGATATACGAAATACGCAGGTACCGGCTCGATACCGTTGAGATCAAGAATAAGTTTCTCCAGCACATACTCTTTGTGCTGCTCGCGGGATACCACGGTCGTTGAAATCTCTGACGAAGGTTCAGGGAGGTCTCCAAGAAGATTATAGAGCTCTTTTCTCATACTCTGCTGATCGTTGTTCATTCCCTAATCCTTACAAAGGTAAGAAGTGCACAATTTTAAGGTTTGGGTGCACGGGTGTTGCACGCGCTGCGTAAAAAGTTAACAATTCCATCACTACCCAAACTGTAAACTGAAGGTCTGACCCCCATAAGTCACTAAACTGTAAACTGAAGGGCTGACCCCATAACCCCCATAAGGCCCATTTGTCCCATGGGTCCTATTCCGCATGACGTAAAAAGTTAACAATCCCATCACTACCCAAACTGTAAACTGAAGGTCTGACCCCCATAAGTGAAAATCAGGGCTGGTTTACGTACAGTTTTCCATACGGTCGATGCGTAAGAGGTACGTATTTATAAAAAGGCGCCTCGAGTATTTGTTTCGCATCGAGGTTGAAGTCCGATGAGAATTCTGTCACCAGCTCGTGCACGATTTTCATATCCCTTTCAGTGGTATCGACCAGCGCAGGTTCACGCCCCAGTTTATGTTCTGGAATCGGCACACCGCGTGTTATTATCATCCCGCCGTGCATTCCTGTGCCTGTCCAGTCACCGACAATGTCTTCGGGATTATCACAGTTGAGCCCGAGAACCAACAAGACACCTCCCGCCATATATTCGCCGAGAAAATCACCGGTCGTTTCTCCGACGACAATCGCCGGTACAAGATTTCTATACTCTTTCATGTGGATTCCCACGCGGTAGCCGACGTCGCCTTTTACGAAGACTTTGCCGCCTCGCATTCCATAGCCCAACACGTCCGAGGCATGACCATGGATCACGACCTTACCGGAATTCATGGTATTGGCGACTTGTTCCTGTGCGTTACCGAACACGACGATCTCGGCGCCGTTCAAAAAAGAGGCCAGATTGTTACCCGGTGTCCCACGCATAACGATCCGGGCTTGTTTCGATATCCCGTTTGCAATGTAGCGTTGACCGTTTATGTTGATGAGCTCAACCGTGTGTGCGCCGTTATTTAAAAAACTATTTATTGTCTGGTTCAACTGTTTGTAATACATATCGCGGGCATCGATCTCGACACGTTCTTGTTTTTCTTTGTTTGGTACGTTCATTGCCTTACCCATGGTTTGTTAACTCCCGCTATAACAATACTTGTATGCCATAATACATGGCAAGTCGACAAAAAAGTCGCGGTCTTTCTACTCACCAGCGTGTTTAATTCCGAGAATACGTAGCTCCGTCTCATTTAAGCCGATACCGCGTAAGCGGTCTCTACTTCCCCTGAATGATTCCACCGCATTAACCCCGAGCAAGCCCAGAATCTCTTTGAGTTCATGGCTCCAGGCGGTTATGAGGTTGGTAAGGCGTTCCGCTCCCCATTCCGGGTCGAGGCGCCGCGTAAGCTCCGGTCGTTGCGTGGCTATTCCCCATGAACAGTTGCCTGTATGACATTGTTGACACATATGACATCCGAGCGCGATAAGAGCGGCAGTAGAAATTGCAACAGCATCAGCGCCCAGGCCGATTGCCTTGATCATATCGGCTGCGCTCCTTATTCCACCTGCGGCAACGATGGAGACCTGATTTCGGATGCCTTCTTTACGTAAGCGGTCATCCACGGCAGCCAGGGCGAGTTCAATAGGAATGCCGACATTGTCACGCACTGATTTAGGCGCGGCGCCGGTTCCCCCCCTGAATCCGTCTATATAAATAACATCGGCGCCCGCACGCGTTATTCCGCTCGCTATGGCAGCCACATTATGAACCGCGCTTATCTTGATGCAGACCGGTTTTTCGTACCGGGTTGCTTCCTTCAGTGAGAAAATCAGCTGGCGCAGGTCTTCAATTGAGTAGATGTCATGATGAGGTGCGGGACTCAAGGCATCGGTGCCTATCGGTATCATTCGGGTCTCACTCACGTAGGATGTGACCTTTTCCCCGGGGAGATGTCCCCCGATACCGGGCTTGGCGCCTTGACCGATTTTTATCTCTATCATGGCGGAACGTTCCAGATATTCCCGGTTGACGCCAAACCTGCCCGAGGCACATTGCACTATAATGTTGTCGCTGTAAGGGTAAAGTTCTTTATGCAACCCGCCTTCACCTGTGTTCATAAGAATACCGCACCGTTTCGCCGCCATTGCCAGCGCTTTATGGACGTTGAGTGAGACGGAGCCGAATGACATCCCACCGAAAATAATCGGCGTTTCCAACCGGACATTTTTGGGGATTTTCGTCTTCAATCTATAGTGGCCTTCTTCCCCTTTTTCAACTTCCAGCTTGTCAGGTTTTCGACCCAGAAAGGTGCGAAGCTCCATCGGTTCACGCAAGGGATCGATAGAGGGATTGGTCACCTGGCAGGCATCGATGACTATATGGTCGAAGTAAGCCTTGAACGGCAGTTCGTTTCCCATACTTGCAAGGACGACGGCGCCTGTCTCGGACTGGCAGTAAATCTCCTCGATTGCATTGGATGTCCAATAGGGATGAGGGCGAAAGGTAAGTTCTCTACTCTTTATAGTAATCGCCCCTTCAGGACACACACTCACACACCGATGGCACGCGACACATTTTTCGCCTATACCAACGACGCCATTCTCGAAGGTCAGTGCGTCGAAGCCGCATGCAAGAATGCAGCGTTTGCAACGCCGGCATAATTCCTTATCAATAACCTGTCGAAACTTTGGCCTGATGAGACTTTTATTTGCGGGAGACGGCATTTTCCGGTTCCTCCTTCAACTCAGCAATAACAGGGTGCCCGGCACGGGGATTCCACGACCGCTCAACATCAGGAACAATTTCGCGAATTGCCGATTCCTCGCTACTCACGAAGACACGATCACCCTTTCTTGCGGCGACCATGGGGCGAAGTTTTATTCGGTCGTTTATTCCTACCATACCTCGCGACCAGGCGACAATAATCGAGAACGGACCGTTCACCAACAGACTTCCATACACCATTCGTATTGCTTCGAGCAGTTCTTTTTCCTTTTCAGGAAGCCGGTCGATAGTTTTCCAGAAGGGTGCGGCAATTGCTTTCAGGGCGAGTTCAAGGGGGAATTTATGTTTCCTGACCAGCAGATCGATGATATAGCACATTACCTCCGTGTCGGTCATTAAGGTGCATCGGTAGCCGAACATTTCGAGGTGGCGTTTATTAATTCCATACGAGGAAATCTCGCCGTTGTGGGTAACAGCCCAGTCGAGGAGGGTAAAGGGATGAGCCCCGCCCCACCAGCCGGGTGAATTGGTCGGAAATCTCGCATGGGCTACCCACAGATACCCTGTGTAGTCGGCAATCTTGAAAAATTCCGCCAGGTCCTCGGCATAACCTACTCCCTTAAATACCCCCATGTTCTTCCCGCTGGAAACAACGTATGCTCCCTGTACTTTTTCGTTTATGTCCATCACAGATTTCACAACATAATCATCGTCGCTCAAATCCTGTTCAAGAGGAGCCTTGTTGGTTTTAACGAAATAGCGCCATAGCAGAGGTGGAATAATCCGGGGACGCTCCTCCTCGGGATTTATTCCTGCGGATGACCGTGTATACTGCAATTTATGAGGATCAACGGGAATGGCTTCGCCCTGCTCGATATGAAATTTTTCATGTAAAATCGATTCCGTCTCTTCCCGCACGTGATCGTTATTATAAAGAAGATGAAAGGCATAAAAATCTTTATATTCCGGATAACATCCATAGACGACAAATCCACCGCCAAGCCCATTTCCCCGGTCATGCATCGCGGCTATCGCGTGCTGAACTTCTTCTCCGCTGAAGACTTTCCCGCGTTGATCAAGAATTCCTATATGTCCGCAACCCGATATATCACGCATAATTAATCCCCTGAGTGTAATTTTTTCAGCAGTTTTGCCAGGTCTTTATCGCCCGATTCCGGCAGATCGGGGAGATTAAGCTTCCTTCTCAATCGTTGTTGAACCTCAGCGAGCACACCCTTCTGTTCAAACATATCGGCGCCCATCTTGAGCATTTTAGGCATAATACCCCGACGCATAGCTTCCCGGCGTAAATACTCAAAAATGTTTTCCATGCTCAGTTTCTGGGGGCATAGCTCTGAGCATGTATGACACTGGACACACAACCAGAATCCTCCCTCTTCAAGCGCATCATCCAAACGACCTTTTAATAACAGTCCCAGTATGTGTTGTGGGTCAAACCTTTCATCAATCAAGGCAACCGGGCAGTCGTCCACGCACGCGCCACATTCGTAACAATTTCTCACGAGATCAAGGTCGATAAGGGTTTGCGCCTTCTCATACTCCTTGAGGTTCTCTTCATAGCGTTGCAAGAACCTTTCCGTTGAAACCCTGTGTTCATATAACCCGATATCCTGTGCATTTAACCCAACGCTCAACGCAATCAATTCGGTTAAAAACATAACGGGAATGTTATATTCCTCACCCTGTCGTTGAAGCAGGAACTGGCGTTGATCGAATTGCATGAAGCATGCAGGACAGCATACGGTCAATGCGTCATAGCCATGACTGCTCACGTCCAGGAGTTTTGTCCGCATCATCTGTAAAGAATCGTCCATGGCATCGACACGAGCCAACTCCTGTCCGCAACACATCTCCCGCGTAGCATAGTCGGGGAAGTCGGCTGAGAGTGCGTCGAGGATATCCTCGAATTGTTGGGAGACCGGTGTCCCGCCAAACATCGCAGGGGTATGCGGATGGTCTAAATGGCATCCCGCATGTACCGCCACCTGCATCCCTACCAACGGCTTTATCACACGCTCTTGAATCCTGTTCACCCCGACATCCTGGTGCAAGAACTCAACGATATGTTTTACGCGAATACTCCCCTCATAATGCAAACCGGCATGTTCGAGTAAGGCATTTATCCGTGCCCGTTTTTCCGGGGATTCCGCCAGCTCGACATAAGCCGTCTTCAACGTACTTGAACATCCATTACATGGCGTAACAAGAATCCCGTGAGGGTCGTGTTTCTCGGCAACCGCCAGGTTACGAGCTGCAGTAAGGAGCCAGATGTCTTCCCCCATGGATTTGACCAATGCGGCTTCAGGACAGCAGGTAAAACCGGGTATGTCTATAATGTTTATATTGAGGTGACTCATAAGGAGCCGGATGTTTTTTTCGATAAAAGGGAGCCGCGCAGGTATTTGACAACCCCAGAAGTAAATATTCGTGGCCATCTGTTTTTACTCACTTGATTAAGTATAATGTCCCTATTCTACTTTTTTCCTGAAAATGGTCAAATAAAAAGTTAATATAAGGCAAAATTTCTTTTTATTCGTGAATCTTTCCTTCCCTTCTCTATCCCTTTCCTTCGACAGTTCTTTTTATCAAAACACAACAATTTGAATCTTCGGGCAACAATTCGAAAGAATACGAGTACTTTACCTTCTCACTATGTGCTATGCAAGTCCGATCTCGCGAACCGCACATGAACCGGGAAAATTCATTCATCAAAATGGAGCTGAAGCAGGTGCAGAAGATTCGATGCAAAAGGAAAAACAACCTTTTTCGTCCCTTGTGAATCGTGCTCTTTCGGTTTGACACATCCCTGGACAAAAGCGTAAAATTAAATCAGTTTATTCCGTTGTTTTTTCAGATATTGAGCTGTACTGATATGTTACGCGAACGAGAGTATGTCCTGAAAAATATTAGTATTATTATTGATTTTTTCCTGGCTCTTGGTGCGTTTATAGGCGCTCACTATGTTAGGAATCTTATATTGGCTCCTTATTTTTTTCCTAATTTCCTTTTGCCCAGTAAATTCAGTCATTACTATTCCCTTTTTCTCATTTTTCCCGTGGCATCGGTTATTATTCTCTCGCTCAACGGATTCTATAGACCACAGCGGGGTATAAGGTTTGGCAACGTAATAAGAATTGTGACTGTAAGTTGTGTTGAAATTCTTGTTGCTATTGCTTTTTTGATGTACCTTTTGAAAAGAGGGGACACGGTAAGTCGTGGACAAATAATTCTTGCACCCACGCTGTTCTGGCTTTTCCTGCTCACTAAAAGTGAGATTATGCGGTTGGTCATGGCACGGCTCAGGCGAGAAGGCAGGCACTGCGTGAGTGTCCTGCTCGTGGGTTCCGGACAGCGTCTTGAAAGCTTTATCCATCATCTGGAATCCCACCCCCTCTGGGGATTCAAGATCGAGGGGATTGTCACGGACGATCCGAACGTAAAGATCGGGGCAAGCGTCTCTTCTTACCCCGTCGTTGAACTTTTATCTCGAACGATTGAATATCTTGAACAACATACGGTCGATGAAATCATTTTCATCCCCGGGCATGCCTCAATCAATGAAATCGTTCCTTTGCTCGAAGGATGCGAAATAATGGGCATAAGAACCCGAATTTCGCTGCAGTTTTTTGAACACACCATTGCCCGCCCTGAGCTCAGTCAGTTCCAGGAAATCTCTATGATTACGTACGATCCCACCGCTGAAATGAATCTCCAGCTTTTCATCAAGTACACATTCGACCGCATAATGGCGCTTATTCTCCTTATCCTTTTTTCACCCGTAATGATTGCAACCGCCCTTGCCATAAAGTTGACCTCTCAAAAAGGCGCACCCATTCTCTTTCGACAGGTCAGGTGCGGTTTGAACGGAAAACCTTTTACCCTGTATAAATTCCGTTCAATGAAAGTAGGTGCGCATGAGGAAGTAGAGAAGCTCAGACAAAAGAGTGATGTCGATGGGCCTGTATTCAAGATGAAGAAGGACCCCCGTGTCACACAGGTGGGGCGGTTTATCAGGAAAACGAGTATCGACGAGCTCCCGCAACTCTTCAATGTATTGTTTGGCGATATGAGCCTTGTGGGACCACGCCCGCCCATCCCTGAAGAGGTGGCAAACTACGACCGATGGCAACGACGCCGCTTGAGTATGAAACCCGGCATCACCTGTCTCTGGCAGGTCATGGGACGAAATAAACTGAGCTTTGATACCTGGATGAAACTCGATCTCGAGTATATAGATAATTGGTCCCTGATTCTTGATCTGAAAATTTTATTTCGTACCGTTTTTGTGGTGACCACCGGATATGGCGCTATGTAGTCAATACCGGAGATAGTTTCACCCTGATCTCCGCTTTATTTTTACCTGATGTTCCCGGACAGTATTCTTACCTTAATCTTTCGCCGCAAGAGAGGCTATTCGCATTATCGTAAGGAACATCCCATAAATTTCGCCGTAATCGTTACTCTTATATTCAACATTGCGGTCGCCCGTGCGTTTGACGCCCGGAATCACCGAGACAAGGTCAGCCATTTCCACCATCCAGAAATCCACGCCGAGCTTGATTGGCTTACGCACCCGAATCGCTTTGATTTCTTTATAATTCTTCAAGGCTTTTTCTACCCCCTTCTTGATTGCCTTGCGTGACTCTGATGGATGAATAGAGAGCGCCGCTCTCCTTCCCATACCTCTTTTACTGATCGCGGTGACAATGTTGGGTATGAATTGCTTGATTTCCTTTGTTGCTGCTTCGTCGCCGCTCAAGAAAACCAACGGCACTCCATACCATCCCGCCATCATTGCATTGAGCTCCGGTTCGCCGACTCGATCACCGTTAATATAGACATCGGTTAAGATCGAGGTATAGGTATGGCTCAAGACCCCTCCGGTGGTACCCGCCCGGGAGTGGTACCCGATGAAGAGTGCCGCATCAAACGATTTATCCAGGCCGATGACCATTGACATTGGCTTATACACACCCTGGAGCAGGAGCGCGCTGGGGTGTAAATCTTCCGGTTTGAGATTTATCATCCGAGCGTGGGAATCGTTTACCACAATAGTTTTCGCACCGGCGTTAAGGGCTCCTTCTATTGCTGCGTTCACCTCACCGACCATCAAATCACGCCCGATTTGGTAGTCGTTTTTACCCTGAACACACTGTTCCCAATCTGCAACACCCGCAACTCCTTCCGCATCGCACGAAATGTAGATCTTCATAGCCATTCCTCCGAAAAGATTTGATTTTGGGTTATTTTTTTTGCATAATACTTGTTGAAAGCATAGATTCTTTCATGCACCTTGCTCCAAGTCAAGTAAGGTGGCTTACTTTCTCATGCTCACACGTTTAGACAAATATCGGTTATTAGTGCCGAAGGAAGCGGGAATGAATGTAGAAGCCATCATTTATGCGGATGAACGAATCAAGGTCGAATCCGAGGCTGTAGAGCAGCTCGTTAACGCGACGCGCCTACCTCATGTATCCCGAGTCCTGGCGACACCGGACATCCATAGCGGCTATGGCGTTCCTATCGGCGCCGTCGTTGGTGTCAAGGATATCATTATACCCGCCGCAGTCGGCTATGATGTCAATTGTGGTATGCGCCTGCTGACCACACCTCTTCGAGAAGACGATGTTGATGTGAAACAGCTGGCTCAGTCGTTTAGAAGGGACATCCCGCTTGGTGAAGGAAAAGCCAACGTGCGGCTTACTCACCAGGAGCTCGCCCTTGTTTTAAAGAAGGGTGTTCCCGCGTTTAAGGAAATTGCACAAAAGCATAAGGACGAGCATCCGTGGAAGTATATTTCAGAAGACGAGATAGACGCAGACCTCAATTCTATCGAGGAGGGGGGTTCGATGGACGGTGATCCGGAAACGATTTCGGAGCGTGCAAAGAAAAGGGGAAAGGACCAGATCGGCACCCTTGGCGGTGGAAACCATTTTATTGAAATTCAGATAGTTGAAGAGGTCAACGATGAAACAATCGCCCAAAGTTTTGGACTTTTCCAGGGTCAGGTGGTCATCATGATCCATTCCGGTTCGCGTGGTCTCGGGCATCAAATCGGCAATGATTATATGCCTCTTGCCGCTCAGGTAGCCGGCGACAAAGCCCCTATCAAGAAACTCGGGTTCTTCGATACCCATTCCACACATGGCAGAAACTATATTGCCGCAATGAACGGCGCGGCGAATTTTGCATTTACCAACCGCCAGATGATGGCGCAATTGGTTCGAAAAAATCTTCGATATTACTACGGTGATATCCCCATTCGTCTTGTTTACGACGTTCCTCATAACATGGCTAAACTTGAACAGCATAAGGGGGAAAAACTATGGATACACCGGAAAGGAGCGACCCGCGCGTATCCCGCGGAACGCATGCGAGGCACCCGCTTCGCTTCCTCCGGTCAACCGGTGCTTATCCCCGGCTCCATGGGAACGGCGAGCTACGTCCTCGTAGGCTTACCCAGCGCAGATGAAGCCTTGTTCAGCGTAAATCACGGTGCCGGCAGGGTCATGTCGCGCCCCGCTGCCGCCGGAAAGGTTCGTCGACGTGACGGTAAGGTGCTTAAACCCGGAATTATTACGGATGAGCGATTCAAGGAAACCATGAAAGACATTTTTCTCGTGTGTGAAGACCCTCACGCCGTCAAGGAAGAGGCGCCAGATGCCTATAAAGACATTGATGTGGTTATTGATATCGTGGTTGGCGCCGGGCTTGCGCGGACTGTTGCCAAAATGCGTCCCCTTGCAGTTCTCAAAGGCTAAGAGTATACTTCAACCCAATTCAGGGTTGTGACATGGGGGAACGAATACCGTAGGTTGAAACCTACAGGTACCCACCTTATTCCCTTTCAGGGAAGAGCTTATTTCCTTCTTCCAAAAAGTTTATGAATAATCCGTGCTAATTGAAGGTTATGTAGGGTAGATGGAGGGTGAGTAGGGGAGTAGATTTCTTATAGATTATTTCCCCTTTTTGTTTTCTTCCTGTCTTTTTTGGCGAGCCGTTTGCAATTTTTCCTTGGTATCAGAATGTTCCGGACGCAATGCCAGGGCTATCGTCAAATAGTGTATAGCTTTTTTGTAATCGCCGTTTTCAATTGATTTGCATCCACGACTATATTGGTCTTGAAACAACCTTTCCTGGCGCTGTTCGATTTTTTCAGGTTCTTGTTTTGAGGATTCGGAATCTTCTTCTTCGCCCTTTTCTGCAGGTTTTACACGGGAAAGACCTTTCAGGTCTATCTGCTCAAAGACCTCTTCTTTCTCTTCCTCTTTTTCAGATGGCTGTTTGCCTTCCTTGTGTTCATCTTCAGTGGGTTCTTCTTTATTTTCTTGTTTCAATCCGGATTCCGGCGTTTCAGCCAGCTCGTCCTCTTCCAATTCATCTGGTGTAAGAATGATGGTCTCTTCATCAGCCTTATTATTAACGGAAGGCGGAGTCTGTTTTTTCTTATCATCAACAGGTTCTGTTGACGCGTCTTTTGATTGTGCACCTTTTTGGTCGATTATGGTCTCTTCGGATGAAATTTCAGGGCTGATGATGGTCTCTTCCTGGGCGGTATCGGAGAAGACTTTCCGGTCGAATTCTTGACCGAATTGACTTGTCTCAGCGGTTGACTCTTCACCGGGTCGTTCCTGAGACTCTTCTTCCACGGCAAAATCCGATTCCGCTTCTTGTTCCATTTCCCGCTCTAAATTGAGTATCTCTTCTTCTGTTTTCTCGTCCTCACCCATAAGATCATCGAGTCCATTGAAAGGCGCTATATCTTTCCCTTCTTCAGAAGTAGGAAGCGCCACCTCTATTACATCATTATCCGTTTCACCTTCAGTTTCCGGAACGGGAGTAACAACGATTTCTTCACGAGAGCCTTTTTCCGGCTGCTTGGTTTCAGGCTCTGGTGTCTGATCTTCGTCAGGTTCGAATACGGAGGCGATAGGAGTTTCTTCAGGGGTTTCCTCTTCTGTTTCTTCAGGATGCGCTGCCTCGGTAAACAACGGTTCTCGTACGGGCTCTTCTTCTTTATGGGCTTCAGGTTCGGCTTTTTCGGGTTCGGCAAATTCCAGCTCTACTTCACGCTCCTTTTCGCTCACGGGTTCTTGTTCCCGCTCTTCCGCTGAAATCGCTTCCTTCTCTTCAGCAGGTTCTTCTTCCGGTTCAGAAGCGCTTACGATTGCAGCGATTTCTTCGTCTCCTCCTGTACCTTCGAAGGATTCAACTTCTGAACGCTCGGTTTCAGGTGTATACGCAGATGGTGCGCTCGGGGCTATACGCGACTCGACTTCTTCAAGTCTTGCCTTCATTTGTGAGGTGCTTCGGAGTCGGATGAATGCAAACACAATAATGATGAAAAGGAGTATCACCGCGGCGAGGACAACTTTGAATATAGTGCTTTCGCTCAGAATTGATATGAATGATCTCGAGGACCTTTCAGGTGGGGGATAGGTCTGTTCGCTTACAACCGGTGTTTCTTCCGCCGGAAACAAAGGAGTCTCCTCTGTCGCTATTTCTTCATCCGGCGTGTAGGGTTGTGGTGTAGTAAGCGCCTCCGGTGTTGCCTCGAAATCTTGTTTCAGGTTTTCTTTGCTCAATCCCTCTTTTACGAGCATACGGTATAATTTTGCAATACTATTGCCGGGTTCGAGCTGTTCAATCTTCTCGCATTCCTCGATTACCTTATCATATTGCCCGAGTCCGTAATATCCACGGATTCGCTCAATACATTCATCTACTGTACGCGTAATCTCCGCTTCCCTTTCTTGAGCGCCGTTCGACTCATCACCAGATTCTTGTGCAAAAAGAGGGAATGCTAAGAGAGCGAGAAAGCCTGCAATAAGTAACGTCACTATTTTTTGCTTTTGACGGTGAAGCATGTTCCCTAAAAATTTCCCCTAATTCCAAAAATATATTTAATCAAATAAAGAGGATGAAATCAAATGATAAATAATGCAATATGTAAATTCAATTAGATGATTTCGTCCATAAAAAATAAGGCAATACTGGACTTATTGATAATTTCGCCTCTCTTCTCGAAATGTGAGTAAAGAAGAGCGATTGCGAATTTATGGCTTTCAGAGTAATTAACAGGGAGATTCTCAAGATGGATTACGACTATAATGAAGTTGAACAAAACATCCAGGTACAGAGTGAATTGACCCGAAAAATTGTCGATTCCGTATTGGTTCAACTTCTCAACAAATTCGATACAGGACACTTACGGAAAATTCGAAAGGTATACATGATCGGATGCGGAGATTCGCGATTCGCAGGCAGAGCGATGGAGGAATGCTTTTATAGATTCAGTGGGCTTGCCGCCCGTTCCTTTCCCTCTCTTGAATTTTCCAGGTACCATGTGCCCTTTGCGGACAGCGATGCCCTCGTCATCGGCATCTCATACTCGGGGAAGGTTGTTCGAACAGTTGAGGGAATGAGACTTGCCCGGGAGAAGGGATTAATCACCGTAGGGATCACCCAAAAAGAGAGGGATACACCTCTTGCCGATGTTGCCGAGGTCATCATCGCTCTCGATACACCATCGACATCTCAAATCATACCCGGTTGCCTTTCATATTATGCCAGCCTGATTGGCGTGGCGCTATTTGCAATTTATCTCGGAGAAGTGCGTGCCTGTATAAGCAGTTCCCGGGCGGATCAACTTTATTCGTGCTTGAAAAATCTGGGGAAAGACGTTGAATCTATTTCCAGGACGTGTACAAGCAGGGTGGAAGAATATATCGCACATACAGATTTTGAGCAGGTATGGCAATTCCTGGGTTCCGGCCCGAACTATGCAACGGCTGAATACGGCGCGGTTAAACTTCTTGAAGCAGCCTCGCTCAATGCACTCTGGTACGATATCGAAGAATGGGCGCATACCGGCTATTTCCTTGTTAAAGAGAAAACCCCGCTGATCATAGTTGCTCCCGAAGGCAAGAGTTATGACAGGATGAACGAATTGATGCCCGCGGTACACACGCTCGAGGCTCATGCCCTTCTGATAACAGGCGAGAAGACCTCTCCTGTCCAAATCCCGGAAGATTCTATTATTCGCATACACGATTCCAACCTTGATGAGTCTTTAACGCCACTTATCTATTGTATTCCTTTACAATGGTTAGCAATTAAAATAGCGAAAAAACTACAAGCAATTCCGTTTCATCTCGATAATCAACACCTGCTTAGAATAAACTCTCAACAGTTATATAAAGGGAAACATCTGGACACGTTGGACGAACTCAAAAAAATTCATTGATGTTTTTTTCTGATTAATTTCAGATATGGAGCCTTTCGATGGTGCAGAAAAATTTTTTCTTGAAAGAAGAACCCCTTCGTCGTATAAAACATCTGTTTTTACTATTTGACAATAGACGAATTCAGGAGGAAGGACAATGAAGAGAGCGTATATAAGTGTACTGATTACAATACTGTTGATATTGAGTGCCACATATGTAGTATTGGCGCAAGAAAGCAAGGAGTCCACCGAGAAAGCCGAGAAGGATCAAGTTGTGGCAACGTATGATGGAAAAGAACTCACCATGTCCGAACTCGAGTTTGTAGTTCAATACCGTATGCCGAGGGACCAACGCTTTTTCGGCGTCCCGGATTTGAATATGCTATCCGCCGATCATCTCAAGGTGCTCACTGAATCGGTGATTGCTGAAGAACTTATCTATGAAAAAGCGATGAAAGAGAAGTTCGAGTTGTCGGAAGAGGCAAAAGAACGCATCGCGAGAGCCAAAGAGCAGCTTGCGGTAAGAGAGCTCTACAGGATGGAGATCGAGGATAAGGTATCTGAAATCACTGAAGAAGAAGCACGAAAGATATATCAGGATAATCTGGATATGTATACACGCCCGTTTAAATTCGACCTGAAGCAGATTCTTTTATTAAAATTTGAGAAATATACAGTCAAAGAAGGGGATACCCTTGAAAGTATAGCCAAAAAGATATCGGGAGATGTCTCAAAAATTGAAGATATAAGAAAAGCCGATACCTTCGAGCCTCGTTATGTGAAACCCGAGGATCGTGAGAAAATTCTCTTTGAACCTCTTCGGGAAGGTGAAGAATTGCTTGTTCCCATGAGTAAGGAGAAAAAAGAAGAGGTATACAAGAAAATCCAGGAAATTCACAAGGGTCTTCAGGAAGGTGCGGATTTTGATGATTTTGTGGAAAAGTTCTCAGAAGTGAAAGTGTCTAAAAAGGTGGTTCCGAGTCAAGTTGATCCACCTCCTCACCTGGCACTTATCGAGGCGGCGAAAAAAACTGCTGAAGGAGAGTTTTCTGATGTGTTCGAAACCGAGGTCGGGTATCGCATAATTAAAATATTAAGCAAGGAAGAGAAACAGATCATACCTTTTGAGCAGGTCAAAGAAAATATCATTCTCCGTGAGACCAGCCAGAAACGGAATGAGTATGCCGCTGACTACCTGATGAATCTTGTCAAATCAAGTAACCTGGTCAAGACCTATCCCAAAGTCCTTGGAGATGATAAGGCGTCAACTTCTGCGGTAGTGGCGGAAGTCGGCGACGTGAAGATAACCAAGGAGGAGTTTCTGAAACAGTTGGAGCGCTACGTGGCGAATCTCCCAACTCCCGAGGAAAAATTGGATGAACTTTACCGCTTAGCGGACGTACGGCGCATAGTCCTACCCGCGGAAGCCGAAAAAAAAGATATGGACGAAAAGGAAACGTTCAAAGAGGCCTTCGAAGAATTGAAAATCCAGCTCGTAGCGGATGCCTATCTCCGTAACCTCTATGATAAAGAGATCAAGGTTGCTGATGAAGCACTGCAAAAGTATTACGAGGAAAATATCGAGCGCTATACCATTCCTCGCATGTACAAGGTACGTCAAATCATGAAACGAGTTCATCCTGAATTCAGCAACCTTTCTGACTCTGAACAGGAAAAGGTGCGTGAGAAGCGGCTCGAGGAAATGAAGAAGATTCGTGAGAAGATCAAAAGCGCCGAGGATTTTGCACGGATGGCGGAAGAATATTCAGAAGACCCCGGCACTCGGAACAAAGGCGGCGATCTCGGTTACGTTCCCGAGTCCTATCGGGGCGGGTTCGATGGCAAGATCAAAGATATGAAAGCCGGCGATATCAGCGAACCGTTCATTATGGGCGCGTTCGCTTATCTCATCATGGTTGAGGATGTAAAAGAGCCTGAAAAACAACCTTTCGAAGAGGTCAAAACCAGAGTCGAACGCGCATGGCTCACCTCACAACAACAACAAATAAAGAAGAACCTCGAAGAGACGGTTCTCGAAGAAGCGAATGTGAAAATTACTCTTCCGGAAAAATCAGAAGAGGGTGAGACACAGTAGAAGCGATCAACGAGTCGAGTAGTGTATAGTTCCGAAATTTTCCGGAACTGAACGTGATATTCTCTATTACGAGCGTTTAAAGAATATTGCATCTATCGGAGTGGTCATATTCGTCCTTGAGCCGGGCATAGCGGCTCGTATCCACCATCACCCATCCTGGAGATTCGTTTTGTCAAACTATCCTATTTTGCGAATGCTTCACCCTTAAAGATTCTTGATATTGATATCTTTGGGGCTGTACAGAAGAACACCGAAGAATCCATTACTGCTTGCGAAGAACGCATAGCTACACCTACAATACACTATTCTTATAGATTCTTTGTTAACGTTTGATAGTGAGAATGCGATTTGGCAAACCCGTTGTATACAAAACGTACTCCCTCGTTGCGAAAGAAAATGAGGCGCAAGATTAATTCCCTTGCGCGGCGCATCTCCAGCCCTTATGCTCCCGCTTACCCTGTCTTTGCATGGATAACGCCGACAACACGCTGTAATCTGCGATGCATAACGTGTGCGCGCACCGTTGATCCGCATTGGAAATCCATGGACCTCGAACCCGAGGTGTACGAGATCGTGCGAAACGAAATCATTCCTCATCTTATCTGTGTCGAACTCAGCGGAACAGGAGAACCCTTTCTTGCGCCTATTTTTTATAAGTTGCTCGAGGACGTTATTCGTCACGGTGTCGAGTTCTCAATCACTACGAATCTGACAATTCTCCCGGAGCAAAACGTTCTTCGTGAAATCATTCAATCCTCCGGCAATATAAAGATTTCAATCGATGGAACCGATAGGCAGACACTCCAGCACATCCGAAGAGGCTTGAATTACGACGTGTTTATGAATAACCTCGAGCAGCTTGCCGATCTCGCAAAACGGTTGAACAATCCATCTTTTTCCCTCGAGTTCAATTATGTGATTACACGAAGCAATGTAGAGCAAATCCCATCTGTTATCGAGCTTGCGCACCAGAAGGGGATAAAGTGTGTGATATTTTCGAGTTTCCTGGTCGGGAACAGAAACGATGAGTTCATAGCGGAATCATTGCTTGACCGTCCGGACATTGTCCTTCCTTACCTTGAACAAGCAAAGAAACGCGCACGAGAGTTGAACATCGATATTTATCCCCCCGCATTCGGTGTGAGAGAAGCCCCTTCGGCAAAAGAAAAGAAGTCTCAAACAGAAGAACACCCGGCGGACATGAATATCCCGAAAGGACAGTGTCCCCATCCCTGGTGGAGTGTGTATATTGATGTGGATGGTAGCGTGATGCCTTGCTGTGTCTTTGGGGTGCCGTTCGGCAATTTAAAGCAGCAGCCATTCAAAAAGATATGGAATGGACCCATCTATCGTCATTTTCGTCGAATCGTCAACTCGCCTAATATGCCCGAGGGGTGTAAAAAGTGTACCTTGAACGTCCGCCTGTGAGAATCGGTTCGTTATTCAGAAATCTTTGCCACGTCCTGCAATGGTGATGCCGGTATAATCATGACTTCTTCAATTGTGGTAAAATCCACCGCAGGCGTTAAATCCGCCGTTACCTCTCCCCTTGGATTACGTTCCACCTTTGTGATTGTCCCAATAATCAATCCTTTCGGATAGATGCTTGTGTTGATGCCGGAACTTATAACGAGATCGTTCTCTTTCAGTCGAAATGTTGTACGTTCCATCATTAAACGCAAAGGTTTATTAGGTCCTTGTGATTTGACCAGGCAGAGTTGCCGCACGTCGCAGACAATGCCGCTCACCACGCTTTTCGGGTCGTTTAGAACCTGGATGACGGATGAAGTCCTTGAGGTCGAGATAACCTGACCCACGAGATTTTTCCCGTGAGCGACCGTGCTGTTTACCGTCACGCCGTCCTCACTTCCCTTATCAACCACAATTACCGAACTTAACGGAGTTACCCTGAAAGCCAGTATTTCCGCAGGGATGATACGTTCGTAATGTACGGCAACAACAGTATCTGAGGTGAGCGAGACCAACCGGTTGAGCTGTAGGGTTTTTTCTCTGCTGAGTTGGAGCGCGGTTTGAAGCCTGTGTACCTCGCTGGTAAGCCGTCGGTTCTCGTCCCATAGAGTGTCCGAGGAGCGAATACGGTTATACAGGTCTTTTAATGAATCCAACGTCTCTTCAGAAACTCGTGTTATGGGAGTGAATGCGGCGGTAGCCCATTGGCGTGTGGAAGTGGCATGTGGATGAGGTCGGCGGCTCTGTCCGTGCTCGAATAATAAGAGCGCCACGGATATAACCGACAAAAACAGAAAGCCGAGAAAATGTTTAACTCCTCGATGCACCAGAATGCCACCCTCTTTCTTTACACATACTTCACCGCTTTCGACGTTTGTCTTTTACGGCTGAGAGGTCAGCCACCACACCTATTCGCGACCCGACGCCTTAGAGATTCATGCCGTTAAGGCGTCGCAACATCTCATCGAGCGATTCGAGCATTCGACCGGTTCCCAGCACGATAGCGGTTTCCGGATTCTCTGCCATCTTAACCGGTAAGCCGGTTTCTTTCTGAATCGTCTTATCAAGTCCACGCAATTGCGAACCCCCGCCTGCCATTATAATACCGCTATCCACGAGGTCAGCCGCCAGCTCCGGCGGTGTTCGTTCGAGTGAACTCTTTACCACGTTCGTAATCGTTAATACCGGTTCCATTAGTGCCTCGCGAATTTCCTCTGATGTAATCTCGATGGTGCGCGGTAATCCCGCAACAAGGTCCCGCCCCTTGATCATCATCCTTTTTTCTTCAGGGAGCTCACATGCGGAACCGATCTTTATCTTAATATCTTCGGCGGTCCGCTCTCCGATCATGAGATTATATTTTCTTTTTATGTGTTGGATGATGGCTTCATCCATCTCATCGCCCGCAACCCTTACCGCTTCACATACCACGATGCCGCCGAGCGAGATAACGGCAACTTCACTGGTGCCGCCGCCGACATCTATAACCATGTTTCCCGATGGTTCGGTCACGGGCAAGCCTGCGCCGATGGCAGCTGCCATCGGCTCCTCGATCAGGTATACTTCACGTGCGCCGGCATGTCGGGCGGATTCCCGAACCGCGCGACGTTCCACTTCCGTTATTCCCGAAGGAACACTTATAACAATTCTCGGACGGAAAGACAACTTTTTTTTGGCATGCGCTTTGTCGATGAAATATTTCAACATCATCTGCGTGATGTCGAAATCGGCGATTACGCCGTCTTTCATCGGGCGGATGGCGACTATATTGCCCGGGGTCCGCCCCAACATGGACTTCGCCTCGGTTCCTACTGCTAGGACACTTTTCTTGTTCTTTTCAATAGCGACGACCGATGGCTCGCACAACACAATACCTTCGCCTCGCACATAGACGAGAGTCGTTGCCGTTCCGAGATCGATTCCAATATCAGTCGAGAAGAAACGATACAAAGAATTTAACACGCTCTAATCCTTTTTTTGCGGTTTCATCACTGCAAAATATCAACAGTTTTTTATACAATCGCTTCTATTTTGTAAATAAAAATGTACGGTTAAGCATAAAAAAGTACTTTTCGCGGACGCGGACGCGCAATCGCTTTCGATATGTTTAGAGGGGATAAAAAGGAAAACGGGAGGTCATGAACCTCCCGCTCCTTTCATCATGGGCAACATAGTTTGTCACGTCTTATCTATGCGTGGTTGCTACCTTCTAGAAAAAGACTTTTTCACATTCTCCCTGCTTTTCATTGCGAAAATCTATGCGCTCACCTTGCGCCTTTGAGCATTCGATTTGTCAAATTGACAATAACAGACGCTGAATTAATCCGCCCTGATCGATGATCTGAAGACATCGCCGTCACTGATAGTCCCATTGGTTGCATCGTATTCCTGCACGACCTGAGGCCAGCCATCACCTGCACTTTTTATCGCTCCCATCGGGTTGTCGAGGCAATCGAAATCCTGGTCGGGACTGTAACTGAACAAAATCCAGATATACGTGTTTGAAAGCGTGGTTCCATCGGAAATGCTGGGTAATATCTCGGAAAGAATCATTGCTTTGGTGGACATATTGAGCCGGAGATAGTCAGGACCCCAGTAAACTATGACTGCATCATCTTTTACCTCGGTTTTATTAAATGGATCGGGGAACACGCTGGTTATATACGCGATGGGAGTGGTGAGTCTTTTTAACATATAGGTCCGTGTTTCCCATGGACGTTCAGGGTGTCGATAGCTTGGTGGATACTGATTGTTGTGATCGAGAGTATAAGATTCGAGCGCGGTCGCCATGGTGCGCATATCAGCCTTGACGCGGGCGACTTTGGAGCGAGTTTGCGCCTCGAGAAAGTTGGGTACCGCGATAGCGGCGAGGATAGCGATGATAGCGACAACGATAAGGAGTTCTATCAAAGTAAATCCTTTTTTCTTTTTAAACATAACTTCACACCTCCTCTTTAATAGTTGAAACGTTTCAATCATTGCTTATAAAAAAAGCAAATTTCTTTTTATTTATATTTCATCACTCCCGCAAGGGTCAAGTTTTTTTTCGCCCTTTTTATTTTTTCTCGAGTCTCTTTTCACAACAACTCACTCCGTGCTCACCTTATTCCTTTCTTTCACCTTTGGCTGAAGTCTCGGGACTGGTTGACGGTGGATAGATTGCACTTAATGCGTCCAATACTATGGAACCATTCGCCTTGTAGGCTTCGCGTGATTGCGCAACATAGATATGTTTCAGCACCGCAGGATAGTCCAGCATCGCTCCCGGATTTGTCCATTTCGGGGATAGGGCGGAACTGTCAATGCGAATTTGACGCCACCCATTCCAGAAAATCCCCGCCGTGCTGTTTGTGAAATCTATGAGAAACGATTCGTGGTCCTTATCGATCAATTCACCCCTTAACCACCCCATCTTTTTGTCGCCGAACACCCAGAGTGTCAATTCATGGGGCTGTGTCTGGATCGCCGCATTAAGCGGAATGTATATCGCCGTTGTACCTCCACGATTCATGGCGTAATCCAATCTGAGCCCGCCTTCTCCCTCTTTCTTATATATTTTGTCTATCCGCACATGCGTTTTTGTACGTTCGAAATTTGTACCCGATAATAGCGTTGCTTCCCCTTCCGGAACCGACGGAACTGTATCAAAAGCGTAAATCATTTCTTCCCTGAATATTTCCACATACACCGGCACGCTGGTCGCAACATCTCCCAATTGTACTTGCAAATAGCCGCTGCCCTTTTCCTTTGCTCTCACCTTCATTTCCTGACGATTGATTGCTATACACTCGGGAGCAGTGATTGTAAGATCCTCTGGACTGAATTCCATTTCCACTCCCTCTTCGTTTAATAGAGTGACATTTAGCGCGAATTCGTCGTTACTCCACATAAGAAGCACCTCTGGTTCAACGTTTATGTAAACAGGCAGTTCGATTTTAACAGGGACAGAGGTTTTCACGTCGGGGTTGGTCTTGAGCCCTACTTTCAGACGTCCTTCTCCTGCGTCGGGCGATGCCTTGAACATTTCCCCTTTTACTATGGCGCCAAGTTCAGGGTCTAAGTCGAAGACGAGGTCTTTTGTCGTAACATTTACCGGGTTGAGATGTGCATCGTAGCCAAAGACAGTCAGGTCTACTGAGCCTCCTGTAGGGACGGTTATGGCGGGGTGACGGGGGTCCGAATATCCCGGGTGTCGGGCTGGGTCATTGATTGCAC
>CAZSMK010000111.1:0-3350 GCA_964608095.1 uncultured Candidatus Sumerlaeota bacterium
TAACGTTGAGTGGGCCTCCTGGATGGGTTCATACAAGCACTTCGGCATGAGCATTGAGGCTAGCCGGGAGGAAATCGTTTTCGAAAGAATCGGTACCAACTACAAACTGAGCAATATCCTGGCCGCCGTGGGCCTTGCACAGATGACTCATATAGATGAGCTTCTCAATAAGCGGATTGAACTGGCAAATAGATACAAGGAATTGCTTTCCGGTGCAGAAAACATCTCCATTCCTAATATAACGGCACTCGGCAAGCATTCTTACCAATCCTTTTGCATCTTTGTTCAGCAGCGGGATCGCGTTATGAAAGAAATGCGCGATGAAGGCATCGAAGTGCAAATCGGGACCTATGCCATGCACATGCACCCTGCATTTAGGGCGGGATCGCAAGTTATTCATCACGGAAACATGAGTGGCAGCCGATTTGCCTTTGAACACTGCCTGACCCTCCCGCTCTACCATGATCTGACCGAGGAAGATCAATATATGGTGGCTCAGCGATTGACAAGGGCTTTGGCGGGCGCATGACGTTACCCATACAAATGTTGTCTTCCATTGCAGTGAGATTATGTGTGGAATAGCAGGCATATTCAACTTGAACGGAGAACCTGTTTCCCCGGTCCTGTTGCGGAAAATGACCGATGCGATCGCACATCGGGGTCCGGACGGGGAGGGGTTCTACACGGACAGCTTCCTGGGCCTCGGGCACAGGAGGCTTGCGATCATCGATCTTTCACCGGCAGGGCACCAGCCCATGGCATCGGATTCCGGGCAATGCATCATTTCCTATAATGGAGAGGTGTTCAATTTCCAGGAATTACGCATCGAACTGGAGGCCTTGGGCTGTCAATTTCGATCCAGGTCCGACACGGAAGTGGTTTTGTATGCCTATGAAGCGTGGGGACATAAGTGCCTGGATAGATTCAACGGCCAATTTGCATTCGCCATTTGGGACAAAACCCGGCAATCCCTGTTTCTGGCAAGGGATAGGTACGGCATCAAGCCCCTCTACTACACTTTTATCGGTCCTTATTTCATCTTTGCCTCGGAGCAGAAGGCCATCCTGACCCATCCGGCTGTAAAGAAGGAGTTGGATCTTGAGGCCCTCCTCGAGTACTTCACCTTTCAGAACATCTTTACCGACAAGACCTTGCTTAAAGGGATCAAGCTGTTCCCCGCCGGATCGTACGCCTTCATCCCACTGAGCTTTCAGAATTCATCACTAAACCTTCATCGCTACTGGAATTGGTATTTCACAGAACCGGAAAACCCTCGCACCGAAGACGAATACGTTGAAGAATTGGACCGCCTTTTTCGCCAGGCAGTCAATCGCCAGCTTGTGGGTGATGTAGAGTTGGGCGCATATCTAAGCGGCGGCATGGACTCCGGATCCATCACCGCCATTGCCGCCGGGCAATTCCCGTACTTGAAAAGCTTTACCTGCGGTTTTGATCTTCACTCCGCATCAGGCCTGGAGCTGGGATTCGATGAAAGGCAAAAGGCGGAGCACATGTCCTACCTCTTCAAGACAGAGCATTACGAAATGGTGCTCAAGGCCGGGGACATGGAGCGCATCCTTCCAAAGTTGGCATGGCATATCGAGGAACCCCGGGTAGGGCAAAGCTATCCTAATTTCTATGCGGCCCAACTGGCCTCCAAGTTTGTCAAGGTGGTCCTCTCCGGTGGAGGCGGTGACGAGCTCTTTGGCGGCTATCCTTGGCGCTATTACCGCGCAGCAGACCCATCCGATGATTTCGAGCGGTATGTTGACAAATACTACCTCTATTGGCAGCGTCTTGTTTCAAACCAAACTATAAAAAAACTTTTTCGTCCGGTGTGGAATGAGGTCAAGCACGTCTGGACGCGTGATATTTTCAAGGATGTCTTTCTTAAGCACGAACACAAATTGTCAGATCAAGCGGACTATATCAATCATTCTCTTTCCTTTGAAGCCAGGACTTTTCTTCATGGTCTCCTAATCGTGGAAGACAAGCTGAGTATGGCCCACGGCCTTGAAACACGAATTCCATTTCTGGACAACGACCTGGTTGACTTTGCCATGCAGGTGCCGGTCGAATTCAAACTTCGAGATCTAACAGATACAGTGAGAATCAATGAAAACGACCCCGGTCCGAAGATCTCAAAATACTATCAGAAAACCAACGATGGAAAGATACTGTTGCGCCGCATGATGCAGCGCTATATCCCTGAAAATGTCGCAAACGGCAAAAAGCAAGGATTTTCCGCGCCCGACGCCACTTGGTTCAAGGGAGAGAGCATAGACTTCGTTAGGCGAACTCTTCTCAAACGCCATGCGCACATCTATAGCGCCATGGACTATTCTTCCGTCGATACCTTGGTGCAAGAACACTTGAGCGGGGTAAAAAATCGACGGCTTCTCATCTGGTCATTGGTCAATGTAGAAGAATGGCTTGAATCCAACATGTAAAGGAATTAGTAGTTGGAACTAGCATATGGGAGGTTGACAATGAAAAGAGTAAAGCATTACTTAATGACCCTTAGTGATTTTTCAATGGGACAAGTGTTTCGACATTATCCATCAAAGACAATCACAGAAAGCGACAATAATTTATTCTGCCTTCTTACAATGAACCATCATCCAATCCATAGTGATTGCGAATTCGCAAAGTATAGCCAGCACAAGAAGATTTTAGTTGTGGGTACTTATGTAATAAGCCTAGTTATAGGAATGTCAGTACCAGATATCTCTGGTTGTGCTATTGCAAACCTCGATTACGAAAAAATCGAACACAATGCGCCTGTGTTCATAGGTGATACTCTTAGAGCAGAATCGAGGATTCTTGACGTCCACGTATCGCGAACAAAGCCTGACCGTGGTGTTCTGTATGTCGAAACGGCCGCATATAATCAGCATAACAAAAAAGTTTTGACGTTGAGAAGACATGTATTGCTGCCAAGAGAGTTGGCTGTTTAGTGGTAGCCTATCGAGACGTTTTGCTGCGTATGAAGGAGGACAAATGAAGAAGCCGTATAAAGGACCATGGCTGTTTCGAACTTTTCTTTTTGCTCCGGGTCATCTGGAAAAATTTATTGTAAAAGGTGCGGGATCTGAAGCCGATTGTGTCGCATTATGTCTGGAAGACGCAGTTCCCGTGCCAGAGAAGGAAAATGCGCGAAAATGCATTCGAAAGACACTGGATGCAGGTGTTTTCGACAACAAACCTGTTTTCGTTAGAATTAATTCGATGGACACCGGCCTCACGCTCCTTGACCTTGAAGCTGTGGCCTGTAGTCAACTTGATGGTTTCGTGTACCCAATGGCGTATACGCCCGATGATATTAAGAAGTTCGATGCTCAGCTTAGTCT
>CAZSMK010000112.1:0-5579 GCA_964608095.1 uncultured Candidatus Sumerlaeota bacterium
AAAACGAGGTCTGGGCGGCAGAATTCGGCGAAAATATCACCTTCGAACATGGAGCCCGCATCTGCAAAGCCGACGACCATTGCATATTCAAGTTCAGGACAGTTTGAATTTATAGTCCCCTATGCAAAAGTCACAAAACTTGTAACGTAGGGTTAGACATGTGAGAAGACGATATTAGGGTTTGGCGCTTTTACAATCCGCAAATGCGATCACCGAGCTGCCGAAAGGAAATCGAATAATTCGTCCTACTCTATATTCGATCTGCATTATATGATTCATAACCTTGTTGGCGCTTTCAGATATTTCTAATTCTGAATCAGGTTTTCGGCTTTTTCTTTTTCCGAAAATTCCCTGTGCTTTTCTTCTTACAAAAAGTATCAGAGCCGGGATACACATGAAATAGCGAACCTCGACAACGGAATATCCGGCTTCTTTAAGGGTGTCCGCTAACGTCTTCGCCGTATACCGCCGTTTATGACCACACTCCTCATCATAAGAACTCCAGAGCTGCATCAACGCCGGAACAGTCACGAGTATCTTCCCCTTATGTTTCAAAAAAGGGCGAACCCTTTTAAGTGAGGAGACCGGCTCAGATAAATGTTCTATTATATCGCCAAGAATTAAAAGATCATATATCCCTTGAGATTCTGCGGGAACCGGGTCATTGACGACATCGAACACGAAACTATGCTCGACGCAGTCTTTGAAATGACCCAACGCGGATTCGTAGAAATCGGATGCATCGATTCGGTACCCTTGTTGTTTTAGAAAGCAACAGATATTGCCGGAGCCGGCGCCGAGCTCCAGTATACGGAACTCCATCTTGTCCAATCGACAATGCCGCTCGATGTAGTCGAGAATCACCTGGTTACGATGTGCGAACCAGAAATGATGTGCATAACGAGCGAGCTCCGAGATTCCTGATTCGTTATAGTCCGCGGTCTTGCTCATTGGATCACTTTTATTCTGTTCATAGACCTGAAATTACCGCATGATAATGAATCTCAACTTCGAGAGCAACCCAAAACCAAGCGTGTAGTCGGCTTTTTATACATGGGACAGTTCCTTGGTTGCAAAGCTGACCATGCCTTGGAATAGTCATGGTGTCCTTTTACTTTACTTTATGAATCTTTTTCATTAGAAAAGAGTTATCTTTGCAAAGATAGAGAATTCTGTTTGAATAATTTGTCAAGATATTTGATAAAGTTTGGAAAGATGCAGTAAGAGCATCTCTATTGAAGGTTTTATCCAATAATGAGCGATAAGATTTTATATTCGATTGTGATACCGGTTTATAACGGCGAAACGACTATCGAGGAGTTGTGTCAGCGAATAAGCGCAGTTTTTGAACAGATAGAAGGCGGGTACGAAATACTATTCGTTGACGACGGAAGCAGTGACGCTTCGTGGGAAAAGATTCGGTCACTTAAGAGCCGCAATAGCCACATCAAGGGTATTCGCTTGATGCGTAACTTCGGGCAACATAACGCCCTCATGTGCGGATTCAACTTCGTGAACGGCGATTTCGTCATCTCTATCGACGACGATCTTCAGCACCCACCGGAAGAAATACCAAAACTCGTCGAGAAGATAAAAGAAGGCCACGATATCGTTTACGGCATATATGCGGAAAAACGACATGGCATTATGAGAAATCTTGGTTCGCGTTTCATAATCTGGAGTTATCAAAAAGCGCTGGGTGTGCGTGGCGACATAACTTCATTCCGAATTATCAAACGCGAAATTGTGAATCACGTCATCTCGTACAATAAAAGTTTTACCTTCATTGATGGCTTCCTTGTCTGGCATACAAAAAAAATCGGCTATGTTACGGTCAGGCATGAGGAGCGACCGACCGGCAGGTCCGGCTATTCTCCGGGGAAAATGTTGACCCTTTCTTTCAATTTGTTCACCAACTTTTCTCTTAAACCTTTACAGCTCGCCTCTTTTGTAGGTGTAATCTTTGCCCTGTTCGGCTTCCTGCTGGGCATCTACTACCTTGCGCGAAGAATACTTGTGGGAACCAGCTTCCCCGGGTTCAGTGCAATTTTCGTGGCAGTATCCATCTTTTCCGGTATCCAGCTCATTATACTCGGTTTGATTGGAGAATACATCGGAAGAATTCATATGAATATCAGCAACAAACCCCAGTACGTAATACGTGATGAAATTTGACACCGTATAACCCTGCGGTATCTTTATAAGACCAGATGGAAGAGAAACATATAAAAAGGGGAAAGAATTCCGCCACATATTTTATCGTTCCCTGGGATACCGAAATATTTGGGTTTCCGGTTGCACAGATTAAATCATGGGATATTGAAGATTTTGATGAAATTGACGACCTCATAAACGAAGTTCTCAGCACGTTAAACGAGGAAAAAGTACGCGTAGTAGCGGCTAAACTCGCCAATGAAGAGAACGATCTTCCCCTTATCAACAAACTCCTGAATACGGGATTTGATTTTATCGAGGTAACTATAGAACCGTATGCAAAACTCTCACAGGTGAAGGAGCACCCCAAACCAATACAATTAGAACGCGCCAACGTGGACGATAAAGAAGAAATAAAAAATCTTGCCCGCGAGGCATTCGCAAAGGACCGGTTTCATATAGATACTCGTTTTCCCCGCGACAGGGCGGATTTCAGGTTTCACTACTGGGTGGAGAATAGTTTCCAGCAAAATGAATTGATCTACGTGCTGAGAGGAAGTCAGGGAGAAGTTCTTGGATTCTTTATATCCAAAAAGGTGGATGAACAGGAACTATATCTAAGTCTTGCTGGTGTGAGAAAAGACCTTCAAGGACGAGGATTCGGGTATAAACTTTACGCAGCCATGATGAGCCATTTTAAATCAGAAGGCTACACATTCGTTTCATCAACCATATCGTTATATAATCTGGACGTGATGCGCCTTTATTCTGCCCTGGGGTTTCATTTTCGCAATCCTAGAATAACCTTGCACCGGTGGTTTAATTTAAAAACATGATAAAAATTCCCTTCAACAAACCGTGTTTTACGGGCAAGGAACTCGACTATATCAAGGAATCAGTCGAGAGCGGTAAGATATCGGGCGATGGAATTTTCACTCAACGCTGTCATCGCTTCATCGAGGAAACATTCGGTATCAGGAAATGTTTTTTAACCACCTCGTGCACCCATGCCCTTGAGATGGCAGCCATTCTTCTCGATCTGAAACCGGATAACGAGGTGATTATGCCCTCTTACACCTTTGTCTCGACGGTTAATGCCTTTGTTTTAAGGGGTGCAAAACCTGTGTTTGTTGACATCAGACCCGACACGTTGAATATAGACGAGGGAAAAATCGCGGAGAAGATAACGCCACGGACAAAGGCAATCTGCGTTGTGCATTATGCAGGAATCGGATGCGAGATGGATTCAATCATGGCTCTTGCACACGAGCGCAACCTAACTGTCGTTGAAGACGCCGCCCAGGGGATGAATGCAAAGTATCGAGACCGTTACCTTGGAACGTTCGGTCAGCTGGGCGCATACAGTTTTCATGAGACAAAAAATTATATTTGTGGCGAAGGCGGCGCGTTGCTCGTGAACGACGAACGATTCATCGAGCGCGCGGAAATCATCAGGGAAAAAGGCACAAACCGCAGCAAGTTTTTCCGTGGCGAGGTTGATAAATATACCTGGGTGGATATGGGGTCTTCCTATCTTCCGTCCGATATACTCGCCGCATTTTTGTACGCACAACTCGAACACCGCGACGAGATACAGGTTCGCAGAAAACGCATCTATGAACATTACCGGGAAGGGCTGAAAGACCTTGAAGAAGCGGGAAAGATCAGACTGCCGTATATACCGACGGAAGCTTCCCCGAATTATCACATGTTCTATGTGCTGTTTCCAAACGGAGCGGAACGAGATAGAGTAATGTCGGGGTTGAAGAAGGAGGGAATCCTGGCGATTTTTCATTATATACCCCTACACCTCTCGCCCATGGGCAAGCGCCTCGGTTATAAACAAGGCGAACTTCCCATTACGGAAGAGATGAGTTCCCGCCTTCTGCGCCTACCCTTTTATAACGATCTAACCATCAGCGAGCAGGACCTCGTAATTCAAAACCTCCGCAACCTTGTTGGTTAAAGTAAAACTCTATTGACTCCTGAAGCAGAACAAGATCTATTCAGCATCAAAGGTATTTGTCTTAACTTCAATATCTTTTATTATCAGATAATTATCTCTATGTTTTCTAAAATAATAGTAGACACGTTGTGGGTTAATGTTACGTATTAAAATAAAGTTCAAGCCTTCCTGAAGTTCAATCTCTTGCTCGATTGTTTTAGTGCTTGGAAACAAATTTATTGCGTTTTTGACTTCTTTTATGATTATTGGCTTACCATTTACAGACATCTCGAGTTCTGGGTATACCAAACTTGTATATCGGGTGTTGAGTAGGCGGTTCATGGGTATATCAAATGTAGAGAGCCCCGAAGCCTTGATTTTAACGCTAACTCTTTCCCTGTCCTTGGATTGGGCAGAAAAGCCCAAAAAGTCATTAAAACTTAATGCAGGATGATTTTTTAGGAGAAAAGCGGTAAAATATCCCCTGCTATAGACCACACAATCATTCCAATCTATAGAAATCCCCTTTTTTGTAGATAGTGCCCTAAAATTTACAAACTCACCTTCTGTAATGAAAAAAGATGGTAATGCATTGGTCTCTTCATCATTAGTTTTAAAGGTGGCATATAATCTTATTGGAGTTGCCATTTTTGTTTTTGGTTTCGGAAAATTAAAAACCACTCTTTTTCTTTTTATATTATCCATAAATATAGTACCAATATTTAATGTTAGACAGTTATGATATAAAGGAAAGCCTTTTACAATTAAGAAGCCTTTAGAAATTGCTTCATCCTCTTTTTCAATTAGAAAATCGAAAATTATAACGTTACCTTTTGTACGAATCACAAAATCATTAATAGATAATCCCTCTGGAAAAGTAATTGTATTAATATTTCTATTTTCTTTTTCATAAGGATTGATTCTAACAAGATTGCCCCTTTTGTTTAAATTGAAGATCAAATAATTACCAAGAAAAGTAACTTCGAAATGTGCGAAGAGATATGAAAGTGTTTCAGGATAATCCCGAGATAGCCATGAATCTAAACAGACGAAATTTGCACCATTCTTTATATAATCAGTAAAAGTATTTTGAGGAGCATCTATCCTCTCAAACTGAAGCCACCAACCTTCTCGATTTATCGATGCCAAGGTTTTTAAGTTGTCTGCAATTACATAATCTTTCTGGTCGGTGTTATCCTTGAACCACCTGAATAATTCTTGGTATTTTTCTTTATTATAAAGATATGAAATTTCAGATAAATTGAATCTTGAATACATAATATTAATCAAGATGATGAGAATGAAAAAGGACAAGATTGCTATCTTCGCAACGATTGATTTTTGATTTTGAAGAAAGACGCCAAAAAAATCACCTATTAAGCCTGCTGTAACAATTACTATTGGGAAGTAATAGTATAAATGGTCTTTACTGTTGAAAAAGGCAGGCCATGAATCTGTAAAATAATATAAAAGAAGAAAT
>CAZSMK010000113.1:0-74025 GCA_964608095.1 uncultured Candidatus Sumerlaeota bacterium
ATCGCACTCGTACCCGCACTCGGGGTCGTGAGTCGAAGATGTCGTTATTAACGTTTAAAACTAACAGCTATACTTTGTTATCGAATAGCGAGTGCGAGTAATCTTGAAAAAGGATATGAGAAAATTTTCTTTATAAAAAATTAACGCAGAATACGCAGAGAGAACCACGCGCAAAGATTGAAGAGAGAACCACATGCAGAGTATAAAAAACTCTGCGTTCTTAGTGTCCCTTTGCGATCTCCGCCTTAAGGTGATGTCTTTTCCCGTAGTGGAGATTCGTGGATAAAAGCAGATTTTGTTTTAAACCACATATCTCCATTTATTATGGGCACGACACGGTCGCGAGTGCGCTCAGGCGTGCGAGTGCGCGTACAACGCCAAGGGCGTGTACGAGTACGAGTACGAGAACTGTTGAAAAAGGATATGAGAAAATTTTCTTTATAAAAAAATTAACGCAGAATACGCAGAGAGAACCACGCGCAAAGATCGCAGAGAGAACCACATGCAGAGTATAAAAAACTCTGCGTTCTCAGTGTCCCTTTGCGATCTCCGCGTTAAGATGAGGTCTTTTCCGTAAACGGTTGCTCTTCTATGGTATATGACGGTGTTGTAGGGTTTTAATTGGAGATTCATGGTGAAGTCTTCGATCGCCTGTTCGTCTTTCCCTGTCTCATAGTACACTATACCCCGCCATTCGTATGCAATCGCATAATTAGCGTCAACCTCGATCGCCCGACTAAGGTATTTTTCAGCACGGTCATAATGCCCCTTCTTGTACTGGATGATACCAGCCCAGCATGAGGCGTCGGGATTGTTCGGCAGTAATCGTGCAGCCGCAGAGAATTGTTTTTCCGCCTGTTCATTGTTGTTTTTCTCGAAGGCTTTTTTACCGCTGTAAAGATGATAATAACCGCGCCATTTTGCCTGGCAGGAGTAAACGACGATGATGACTATGACTATAAGAATAAATCGAATAAGCGGCCACGCAGAACTTTCCTCGCGTCTATGAGGTGTGCCATAACTTTGCTCCATCGCATTATCTCCCGATTGTTATGTAAGTTCTGGGAACCTATACGGCTATTCAGTATTTAAGGATTCCCTCAATTAATCAATCATAAAATAGATTCGTAATTGGAACATTATGTTCACTAACCATGGGTATAAAAGGAAAGTCTATTGGCAATCTGGTGTAACGTAATGGGAGCCTTTGAGAACGCGTGATCTGCGAATTCCTGAATACTGAACATGAGTTCATGTTATGTAGTGAAGATAGGTCACGATCCCTCACAGAGTTATATATCACGCGCTCGAAGAACTTTGCAAATTAATCAATTTCAAGATTTTTTGTATTCATTTTTCTTGACATAAAGACCATATCACTAATATTTTGTAATTTGTACAAATATTCTCACAAGAAAGGAGGAGGCGCTTAACATTACATTTTTTATGACTTGATGAAAGGAGAGATATAACTATGAAAAAGTTACTTTTTGTAATGACATTCCTCTTTATCCCGTTATGTTTGTCGGCTCAGACGGTCACGGTAGATGCCGGTCTCGGGTCCCCTGATAATACAACGACCTTTAATTCGTTGCAGACAGCAATCACCAGTTTTCAGGCATCGGGCGATGCGACAGCAGGAACCGATGGAGGCGGCGTGGGTAAGAACCATGGCAATGTTGCCGAAGATGTAATCAATATAACCACGACGACACCCATCGATGAGGCGATCTTCGTCGACGCTCAGGCAGGCGCCGGAACCGGTCTGCATGTCCTGGATGAAGACCTTACAATCCAGGGTTCCAGCATACAGGCAATTGTATGCTTGAAGCAAACAGGTTTTGGTTCTCTTGCAGAAGACTGTGGTCTTTTTTGGTGTCAAGATGTGGATTTGACAATCAATAATGTCACCTTCATCCCCTCAACCACCAATACACCTGCTGATGATGCATTATATTTCCGCTCGACAACGAACGCCCAGGATACCGTTGTTAATCTTAACCATGTCATCCTTACCGCCAATAACGGCTCGAATGCTCCAATTACCACGACCGGTTTGGAAGATGGCGTTGCCGCTGAGGCGCTTCTTGACGCTGCCGGCTGCGTAGGATACGGCGACGATGGTATTTATGTCGTTTCACGTACCGAAGGTGGTTCTATTACTTTGAACGCAACCTATCTTATTGTCTCCGCATTTAACAAATCGTTTACCATGGATCCTGACAGAACAGGTGAAACAGCTTCTGACGCTTTTCAGGTATATATGAATGGAGCGACACAGGATTTTCTAAATGCCTTTCTCAACTTCAACGAAGGATGTGTTATCTCGCAAATAAGTCGTATGGCTGTCTATAATCCATATGGCGGATATGTAAAATTAAACGGCACACACGAGAATCCTGTGATTATGTACAATATTCACTCGGATGGAATCTGGTGTAGCTCGGATTCAGCCGCTCCTACACAACCTACGGTTTGCGAGGTTAACAACAGCATAATCGTCAATTGCGATGCAGGTGCTTTCAAAGAGCAGGAAACTAATGGCCGCGGTTTTATCAAAAGCGTAACCAACACCATTATCGCGAATACCATGAATCCCGCTATTGAATTGTATTCCAATGGTGCGCTTCCTGCCGGGATTACCGACACGGTGACGATTGATAATGTCACATTACATAACTGCGGTTACAGCGGCGTCACACCGCCTGCGTATGATTTCCGCGGCTTTGCTATTGGTGGGGCTACCTATACTTCCGGTTCACCTTATAATAGCAACCGCAACATGGCCATCACTGATACCATTATTACGGGTAATGGATTGACGGGCATATATAATTCAGGCAGCGGCACATTTACAATTGACTATTCTGCTCTTGTAACCGAGGACCTTTCAGGCTATTCCTATGCGCTGGGCACAACTACTGCCGGGTCAGGTACGATTACGGTAGGCGGAACAGTGATTAATGAAAATCCTATTTACGTGACCTATGATGATGCGGATTTTGCCTCAGCGGATTACATGGATGTTGACAACCCCTTCTTTGCAGGAAAAGGCACAGCCGGATCGGATCTCGCAGGTGGCGCTGACTTTATTGGAAGCTGGACACCACCTACAAATGCCCGTACTCATTGGATCATCTATGAATAAATAGTCATCTTTTTGGTATGAATTATGTGGAGGCAGAACCTATAGGATCTGCCTCTTTTTTATTATATGAGGGATGTCGGGGTTTCGAGAGAAACAATACGGTGAAGTCAAGCCGGTTTATGGATGAAGAATCGAACTCTTTATTCCTTACTCCAAGCCGTCCTTCAACTCATTTCATTCGCTCAGGGCGAGCACAAAACAGCCGGAATAATTATTTTTTAGAAATCGTACTGCATACCTATTCCATTAAAGAATTTGCAGAGAATAGTATCTAAAGAGAAAAAATCTCAGCATTGGGGAAATTTTTTTATGTTAGTTCTATAAATAAGTTGACCCGATCAAGGAAAAGATTTTAAAAATCTCTATGAGTTATTATCTCATCGCGCAGGAGTGAACTATTATTCAAGGAGGCAGCGGATGAATTCAGAGAATTTGAAGCCTGATACTCGCTTGATGGAAGTCGTCATCGCCAACCTCGAGCGAATAGAGAAGGAACAGCTCGGCAATATCCTGAGGGCAGCAGACCTGATGGCGGACGAAATAGCACAGGATAAGTTGATTCACGTCTATGGCGGTGGCGGTCACACGTGTTTGTGCATTTGCGAGATGTTTTTCCGTGCCGGCGGGCTTGCCTGTATCAACCCTATCATGGACATTGCGATTTCGCCCTTTAACCAGTCGCTTAAATATCTGGAGATCGAACGAACGGTTGGATATGCGCGGGGTCTTATCCGGTATTATGGACTCAAAAAAGACGACGTTCTCATAATATTCCACAACATCGGCGTAAACGCTGCGACAATCGACGCTGCGTTGGAAAGTAAAGAGCGCGGGGTAAAGATTATCGCAGTGGCTTCGAGTTATTGGCAGAACGAATTGCCGCCTGATCATTTTATACGCCACCCCAGCAAGAAGAATCTTTTTGACTTAGCCGATATATGTATCGACGATTACAATCCGGTGGGTGACGCGGTGATTGACATGGAGGGACTCGACACGCCGATTGCTCCGATCTCGAGTATCGTGGACTTTTATATTATCCATAGACTGGAAATGGAGACCATACGAAAGCTCCTGGAACGAGGAGTCGCTCCACCGGTTTGGCGCAGCGCCAACGTCCCCGGCGGTGACGAGTTCAATGCCAAATACGTGGAGAAATATCTTCCACGAGTTAAGAACCTGTAATAAGCGGGGTTTAGTCTCCTGGCATTGTTCGATGAAAGTCATGCATCTGTTTGAAGCGGTAGAGGAGATGTTGAGTGGGGAGGAATATGCCCTCTTTGTTGGGGTCGTCGGGATATCGGTTACGATTCCAGTCTTCTTCAATCCAGCCGATTGCCTCGACACAACGGGCATCCAGCGATTCAAGCAGCTCTTTGTTTATTTCGTCACCGCTCTTGACGTTCAACGAAGCCATGAGGTGTTCAAGGGTGTATTTAAGGATTTTGGTAGAGCGCTCGAGTGTTATCCAGCTCTGACGATTTTTTCGGACGTTCTTACCGACTCGCGCCAGCCTGTCCTCGATGGTGTTTAACATCGCGATATGGCTCGTAACTTCATCCTTACGTTGAGTCGCCAGAGCCTGTGCCTCGGACATACTTTTCTCGTCACACCAACAGCTGGTATTGAACTCCGGTATATGCCATGTAATAGTGGTCAGGTCGTTCCAGCATGCGTAAAAGGTATCGTTGTCTCTCAACCCGTAGAAATCGGCCGCGAAACTATTAACAAAGGAGACGTCGTCCCACTTGCTGCCGGACCATGCCTGAACGGCGGCATAGGCGATTCCGTGCCAGAGCACGTCGGACATGTAGCGAGTCGGAATCCAGATAGTCGTATTCACCCCGAGCAAATCATTGTCCCTTGCGATTTTCGTGAACCGCATAATATTTTCGAAATTATGAGTATCGGGCATGATGATATGGGGATAACACACAAGTGCGGGACATGCGATCACCTCGAATCCTTTTTCTTTGAAGAAGCGCGAGGATTTCTCAGTCACGTCCGGTCTATAATACCAGGCGAAAATAATCGTATGCGTAGTGGGCAGGTCGTTTACCACTTGAGGATAATGTAGAAGCATATCGCCCCACAGGGCAACGGATTTGCCTCTTTTCAAGACCAACTCTCTACATTGGAGCAGGTGTTTTAGAATCCATTCGGATGGCGAAAGGCGACCGAACTTTTTAATGCAGCGTTCGCATTCCGTGATATCCACCTCATCGCAGCCGATATGAAGCCAGGGGTGTGAGAAGGTGGCGTCGGCACGCATATACATCTTGTCGAGATACTGGAGCGCTTTGGGGCTTGCCGGGCAAAGCACGTTCGTATAGCCGACTTTAGAAGTGCCGGTCCAGCCGTGGGTGTCTTTTCCTGATGCAGTTTGATGAAGAAAATCCTTGTAATCCGAAAGGCGCGTGAACATACGGGAATGTCCGAACGATTCTATTTCAGGGATCAGGTCAACGTAAAGGTCGTTGGCGAAGCTGACCAGTTTTTGAATATCGTCTTTAGTCCAGGCATGCAGATGCATGAGCTCAGGATAATCTTCATGGTACAGGCACGCGGTCTGGTCGTCCGTAAGGTGGCAGAGGATAGCGTTTATTTTATACCGCGCGGCGAATTGAATAACACGCCGGTAGTAGTCCATATTTTCATTTTGCCGTGCGGGGTCGAGCATGATCATACGAACAGGCAGGTCGGGAAAGTCAACGATCTCCGCGTAGGGGACTTCCGCATTTTCGTCGATCAATTGGGCGAGCGTCAGAAGACCGTAAAAGACAGCACGGGGACTTCTTCCCTGAACATCAATTCCTTTCCTGCTTATTTCAATCCGGTATGCCTGACTTTCAATCTCATCCCGATAAGTCGAGGCGATTTCGGGTAAGGGAAAGGAACCGACTTTCAACCGCATTGGGATACCATCATCAGTGATAGACACCTTATGGTCTTCAAGAATCCTTTTAAGGAATGCCTCTTCTCGTGCAAGGTCGGGAGCGCTCTTTTCCAGCGTTGCATTTTCAAGTTTGAGGGATTCCTCTTCAACCACCATTTGTTTAGGAAAAGGAATTGGTGTTCCCGGAATATTTGAAGCTGAACCACACATAACGATCACTCCTATGAGAAGATAGTAGTGTAAACGGCGCATAGGATTAGTAGATAGCGGTTTGAATTTAGTGTTTTTTTTCATTGCTCATGTAACCCCCATTTTAAAATCGTGAATATGAAAAAAGAAAATGAACCCTTTCCTCACCATTTTTAAGTTACCTCCCCTTTATTCGGAAATAAAATTAAAGGTGTTAATATCACTCCCTTTTAGACCTGTAGACTGAATCTTGTCAACCCAATAAAGGACAATGGCTTTGGGGATACCTTATTCTTATTTATTGCTCTCTTTAAAACTCATTCACATTCCCAAAGTATAGTTATTCTTCTTCTTTTGAAGGTTTGAATACCTTTACTTCCACGAGATGTACGCTCGGGTTTGCGCTGTTATGAAGCATGTTCACCCGTACATATCTAACCTTGCGTGGTTGAAAAGTATGAAGATCACCGGTTTCTTTCGCCGGCGCGGTGTTTTCACTCATGTCCACAACTTGTGTCCAATCCTTCCCATCCAATGAGGTTTCTACTCGGTACTGATAGAAGCGCGTACCATCCCAGTAAGGGTATACGTGGATTCTGTCGATTATGGTGGGTTGTTCAAGGTCGACCTGGAGCCAGCGAGGTGTAGGTGGAGCAGCCCACCAAGAGGATTCATTGCGGTCGACTGCGTTACCATCAACAGCGAGTTCCGGCGGATGTCCTTCCTCCGTACCTCCGGATACTTTTACCGGTTTCCCCACTGCAATGCCCTGTGCCTGTTTGCTATACCGGCTGTCAAAGAGATTCTTTCGTTCTTCTGCAGTCAGCATAGGGGGCGCCTCGACGTGATAAGGTTTTTTACCCGATGCTGCACGCTCTTTATATTTTTCAGCATATTCGCGCTTGTACGCGTCAACTACATGAGCATAGCTCATAGGAGATGTTTCTTTCATTTTCCATGTGAACGTTGCGTGTGTGATGTCAGGTGAAAAGATAATTTCAGTGCCGTTTCGCTTACTTTGTGAGGCGTCTGACTCGACGTTTTGTAGCTCGACGAAATAGGGGATATGGAAAATAATCGATGCAGGATTTTCCCTGAAGTTTGTTTGAACCTTCAGTTCCGCGCCGTTTTCATTAAACTCGAGAGAAGCCGAGAGCGCACCTATCTCGGTCGGCATATTCTGGAGCGATATTTGTTCACCCGGAATAGCCCATGCAGGTGAGACGACGGAGAAGAGATGAATATCGCGACGCTGCAGCCCTCCTTCGCCTCCACGTTCCTGGATTAGCATGTTGCGTAATAGGGCATTCATCATTGCGGCACACCACCCATGAGGCGGATAATTGGAATAGACATCGCGTTCTCCCCATGGGATTGCACCAAACTCGAATCCTTCCTGTGTCGTGCCTGTATGAAGAACTATATGATAAAAATCCTCCAATGCTTGTTCCTGCTCGAGACGGACGACATAATTTTGCGATGCCTTGACGGTAAGATAATGATGTAAGCGACCGCTATAGGTCATGATGCCTTCCTCGTATTTTTCGTTCTGCATTTTTTCAAGCGTGGTGGATATTCTGGGATCGAGTGGATCGAGGACTTCAGCGGGATATACGCCAAGGAGATTGCCCCAATCCTGACCGCCTTCTGCATCCAGACCGGGCGGGATATATCCGTCTTTTCCTGCGACCTCTTCGAGCTTTTTCATGAAGGCTTTATAGAAATCCCGGTATTCATTCATAAAGACGGCGTAATCGTCGGTATGCCCGAGCGCTTTAGCCATGCGCGCGGCGGTCCTGACTCCCAGTAACGCCCAGAAATTGTGTCCCGTGTAATGACCGATTATGAGTTCGTTATCGCGGGCATTCGTGGCAGGCATGAGGTGGAACTCGTCTTCCGCTCGTGCTTTTTTCAGCCATTCGATTGCAGGCGCGAAATGTGGATAGACACGCCGGGCATACTCCATATCGCCGGTCATAAGATAATGCTGACCCAGCGCGAACAACGCCTGTCCAAAGCCGTCATACTGTCCCCGTTGCGACATAAAACATCCGTCCGGTCTTTGGTGAGTTAGAAAATAATTCAAGCATAGTTCGGCAGTCTCATGGTGTCCCAGCATATCGTATGTTCTGGTTATATAGGCGCCGTCTCGAAGCCAGAATCCATTGTACTGTAATTTGTTCACGCCCTGGATCCAATTACCTTCATGCTGCCGGATTGCAAGATAGTCATACATTAAACTGGCTCTGTGGGTGTTGAGGACTTTTTCTTCAGGGATAGTTATTTGTGCTCCTTGTGAGAGAATCGAGTTCCAGAAGTCGACTGTCCTTTTTCTATAATGGTCGTAATCCGCAGCCTCTATTTTCTCCATTTGTTTTTTATCTTTGCGTAATACAGGGAGAAGAGGCATCTTGAACCGGAGCACTTTTTTCTCTCCCGGAGAAAGATCGTATGAGTATTTTAGAAGACACGTCTCCGCCCGCTCCGTGATTTTATAATCACTTCCCTTGAAAGGGGCAGTATACGCAGTTCCGGGTACAGATTCTTTGCTGCAGCCGGCAGGAAATACCAGGAGCATTTTGTCATCGCGAATCACGCACGTATCGGATATCTCATATACCCAATCGGGTAAAAATATAAATTGTTTTAACCCTTCGAAGCGGTGATCTTTACCGGTAAATCTTAAAGCCGTCGCAAAATATGCGTTCGATTTTTTTGCGGATTCATTCTTCATCTCAACCGAAATGAAGTTGATGGTATTGGACGAAGGATTGCCGTCGAGGGTCGCTCCGAAGGCTTCAATAGTATAGAGGACATCTCCATCCTTCCACGAGTAGGTGACAATAGGAATCCAGCCATCTACCAATTCTTTTTGCCTGACCATAACAGGGGTCAATTTCTCGCCATAGAAAAAACAAAGTTCGGCGGCGCCCGTATAGATTGCACCGTCATACGTGACCTGTGAGGCGCGCAACCCTCCCGAAACACCGATTGTGGTGCATGGTTTCGAGAGATACGAAAAGGGAGCAGTCGTGTCTATAGCAGGGTCGACCATAAGGCTTACTGGTGCGCCCATGACATAAAAGATGGAACCAAAGATCATAATCAATGCCAGGAAGAGTAATCGTATGGAGTATAATTTTTTCATTTGAGTATTCCTCCGGTAGAGTTATCTAAATGAAACGAAAAACTATACTTAGATTCGCTCTTTATTGAACATAAAGCAAATCTATTTGTATTTCTCCGTACTTTTTAGCAAGATGTCTATACTTCACCAATTGAAAGGAAAACGTGTACATGATGAAAAAGTTTTCTTGTTATATGACATTTTCGACTGTGCTGTTTTTGCTTATGGCAGTTGCATGTTCGATGATAACTTCCCCCGCTATTGAGCCAGTGTCGGGAGAACGCGTCAGGACTCCAGCAATTGACCGGAAATATCGAATCGAACCTGCAGATTTCGAGTCCCTCGCTCAAGGGGAATGGATATCGCCTCTTGTTCAATCCGAAATGCTGTTTGATGAACTTGTCTACTACTGGAATGCGCGTCTCGATTGGGGAGAGGGATTTCGGCTCTATTTGCAGGTAGGTTTTGATTCCGGAGAGTTTTCGCCATGGTTATATGCTGGATTCTGGGGGAAAGTAAAACCCTACGAAGGAAAACGCGAAAATATACGATTCGAGAACGGTGTGTTGAAACAGGACTGGCTCTTTCTCGATACTGACGCGGAAAGTTTTCGGTTCAAAATAGTTGATGAGGGAGTTAGGGCGTTAAAGAATTTACCGTCGCTTGGTATCATTACGACCGATAACTCGCCTCCACCGGAACTTGTTTCCGCGTCACAGAGTAACAATGGTAAAGAGGATGCGACAACCATTGTTCTGGATATACCTTTAAATAAACAAGAGGACATACACGGAAACAGAATGCCGCAACGTTGCCAATCAGCCGCGCTTGCTTCAGCGCTTGAATATTTCGGTGCCAAAGTGCCACTCGAGAATATAGTGTGCTATACCACTGACCCTGAATACCGTTCTTTCGGTATCTGGCCCAGAACCATAAATGCCGCGTATGAACACGGTTTCGATGCGTACCTTGATCGATTCCGCGATTGGGATTACGTCGTAAAGACCCTGAAGGAGAACAAGGTTATTCTCTGTTCAATCGTCATGCCGGCTGACGATAGTTATATTGCTCCCCCTTACAAAAGTATCGGCGGGCATATTGTTGCGCTCAATGGTGTGACCGCTGACGGCAGGGTTATTGTTACTGATTCCGCCGCCATGGTGGGAGATGACGGCTATTGTCTTCAATGGCTTCGCGAGGATTTTGAAAAGGTCTGGATGCGCAATAAGGGCGGGATAGGTATGGTAATCTGTCCTCCACCCGGAGCAACGCCTCGCTTTGTTGAACAAATTGAACCATTCCGCCGGAAACGTCAAAAAAGCGAAAAGCAATAAACAATACCATTATCCCTTCCATTTCCCATTGTTCGAATCAACATCCCTTTTATGTAGACTTATCCTATAGACTTTCCCTACAAATGGATTTTCATAAGGCAAGTATTCATAGGAAAAGTTCGGTTAGGAGATTTTTCGGTGAGCCTGGTCAAAAAATACTTACCTTCTTTTCATGATCTCATGACCCGTTTTTTTATAGGAACGGGAAGGAGAATAACTCTTAGTACGCCTGTGAGGGATGGAATGGTGGTGGCGAATGTAGAAGCGATGTACGCCACGATTTACTTTATCCTGGTTTCGGGTGCGTTTCTAACCGGCGCGGTGCTTTATATCGGGTTTAATGACCTGCACATCGGTATTCTTGGCGCAATCCCTGCATTTGCAACCATACCGGGTCTGGTGGGCGCTTATCTTGCGGAATCACTTCGGTCACGGAAAAAAGTGATTGTTCCATCCGTCATTATCGGACGCTCTCTCTGGATTGTCCTGATATTGTTAATAGTGATGCGGCTTAACGCCAGTGCGAAGATATGGCTTTTCCTCTCTATCTATCTCGTTGCATCTATGCTGAATGGAATGGCTGGCACTGCATGGCAGGGCTGGATGAGTGACCTTGTCCCGGAACAGATTCGCGGGCGCTTCTTCGGCAGGCGTAATCGGGTCCTCAATTTCGCTTCTATCCTTACCTTGTTAGGCGGAGGTTGTCTGCTTGACTGGTTTAAAGACAGTGGTAAAGAGGGCGCAGGGTATGTGGTGATATTCGGGATTGGAGTATTATTCGCGGCTTTTTCCTCCATTGCCCTCAAGAAGCAATACGAACCGCCCCTCCATCCATTGGCTTCTACCGGTTTCTGGAAGAACCTTGTTAGACCTTTTAAAGACCGGCATTACATGCAGGTAGTTCGGGCGTTTGCTGCATTTAATTTCTCGATTGGCTTGAGTGCGGCTTTTTTTTCAGCCTATATGCTTAAACATCTTGAACTTTCATATTTTGAAATCAGCATGTTCACCATTCTCAGCCTTTTCATTGGCATGTTTTTTAATCCATTCTGGGGATACATGATGGACAAGGTCGGTCTAAAACCCGTGCTTCTCTTCAATCTTGCCATTATCGCTGTTATACCCATTGTCTGGACACTATCGCTGAGTTTCGGTATCGGGCTCGTCTGGCTGGTCTGGCTATTGGTTGGCATCGGGTGGAGCGGGTACAACATCGCCGCATTCAATTTGCCCTTCGCGCTCTCTCCCAAAGACGGCAGGACATACTATCTCGGAGTGCTGAGCATCATTAACGGTGTAATATTCTTTTGTGCCTCGATTCTCGCCGGCGTGTTTGCTCAACGGTTTCAAAATCTCGATATTCATATCGGGCCATTCCACGTTATTAATTATCACCTCCTTTTTGTCGCCTCAGCGACCGGTCGGTTTCTTTCCGGATTCTTATTCCGTAGAGTCAGGGATGTGAAGAGCAAAGGAATGCTTTATATGATTCAATACACCAGCAGTGTCGTATATACGAAATTAATCACTGCCAGAAAGATAGTGCTCTTTCCGCTGAAGAACAAGACCGCTACGTCGCGGAATAATACATAACTATCGACAACGTTTTAACAGCCCATAGTCTCTGTCTATGGTTAGATTAGTATTTTCAAAGGGGAACAGAGGTTTCTTATTTCCCGTAAACGGCGACGCATTCTCTTCGGAAAAATCTCCTGAAGAAGGAACGGTATATTTTCCTCCGAAACAATACATGTTTGATTTTTAACCATCTTTAACACATTATAAGAAGATTATATCATCGATTATGCAATCAATGAGAAATGCAAAAAAACAGAATCAGAATCACCGGAGTAAACACAACTTCTTAAAACGCTATATACTCTGCATCCTATTGATATGCGCCGGGATTTTAGTTCATCGTATTGTTTTTATATTGAGGGGGCATGTTGAGATTACAAGTGACGAAGCTATTGTCGGATTGATGGCCCGTCACATTCAGCAAGGCGATATCCCCCTCTTCTACTGGGGACAGACTTATCAAGGTACCCTTCAAAGCATTATTGCTTCCCTTTTCATGCGTCTGCCGTTTCCCGAATTGTGGATGCTCAGGATATCGCTCCTATCCACGTATATTTTGTTCGTCGTTTTGTGGATTCTTTTAATTAAGCGATTATATGGATGGAAAGTAAGTCTTGTTACAGGATTCCTTTTAGCCTTTTCCCCGCACTTTGTGACCTACTGGGGAGTATACGCCAATGGCGGCTATAACGAGGTCTTATGGTTGGGCACACTTATTCTGCTCATTAGTCTGAAGCTTGCGTACGACAAACCTGAAGTAAGGTGGTTGATATTATTGGCATTTATATCCGGAGTGGGATGGTGGACCAAGCAAATGATTCTACCTTATTTGTTGACATCAATCCTGATACTTATTTTTTCAAAAAGCAGCAGGCACTTTTTTCTTTATGTAAAGAAGGAATTTACGCCCATACAAAATCGTTTTTTCTTTTCGGTTACAATTTTTTATGCCTTTTTTATTTTTCTTATCATATCGCTTCTGGCAATAAGGCCGGATATCCACATGGCAGAAGAGATTAAGGGAAGTGTTTTCGCATTAGGCTTATTTTATGTATTCTGCATGATATTTTTACGTCCGGTCAGAGCATATATTAACCGGCAAAGCCTGTATCTATTGTTTTTTATGTTTGGATGTTTTCCGGTTGTGTATATCAACTGGATAGCGGGGCGGCAACTTTATAGCGGTACGCTCAGCCGTTTTCCTCAGGAAACCTTCATGATATTAAAAAACATTATAACCACGGGATTGCCGGTTTTATTTGCTATGTACCAGGACTGGCGTCAAACGTATTCGAACTTGCCGATTATGATTCGGGCATTACCGGCTTTGATATTTCTTGTCTCCCTTCTGTATATAGTAATGGATTGCATCAAGCGAGCGCTTGCAAGGAACAAACAACAACAAGCCGGAAACCTTTTTTCGGCACACCTCATCTTATTATTCCTGTTTTTTTCTCAGATTATAATTGTAACCTTCATCAAAGAAGGTGAGTTTATGTATCAACCAAGATATATTTGGGGACTCTATCCGGTTGTGTGTGCTTTTCTTGGATACGCTCTTTTTAAAATTCACCCGTATGTTCGTTATTCACTTTTACCCGTTGTCTTTATCCTTTTTGCACTCAACACATTTAACAGTTCACGCACTCAAATTAATCCCCGGACACTCTTTACCAGATGCGACGAAGAGCTGGTTGAAAAACTGGAAGAAAAGGATATTAGATTGGTTTATTGCGGTTATGCTGATAGAGAAGGTGGATACTGGGTTGCATACAAACTTACTTTTATCGCTCGAGAGAACATACATTTTTTGCCGCATAAAGATTTTTATCCATACCGTGCGTACTATGATCACCTCACCAAATTCACTTCCGATAATTCATTTTTCTTATTAGGGTTAGACGGGAGGATATTGGAGTTACTTAAAAAGAATCTTAATGAATTAAAAATGATTGCTTTCGTCTCACCCCATCGCGTATTCAAGACATCCGATGTCCAAACTTTACTATCATTTCCCATTTTGAATGAAGAGAATCTGCATGAATATTTGTATAAACAGCTACTGATAGCACAAGTCCGCGGCGAGATATCCACTCTTGATAGAGAGGATATTCTGTCAAAACTCGATTCCCTGGAGCCATCGGTTGATATCTATATGAATGCGGCGAAAATATATATTGGTGAGGGCGAATTTGCGAAAGCTATTTCCATTCTGCAAGATGGCTTTAAATCCTATCCTTCAGACAGTTCGCTTAAATATTGGTTGAATCAAATACTATTGAGTTACACAACTTCTGAAATTCCTTTTGATGATTTGCTCTCTACAGATGTAGAAAGTGCGGAATATTGGCTTATTGTCGCAGAACATTGTAATCGTGCCTCTCGCTTTAGTGAGGCGAAACGGCTTATGGAGAGCGTTATCGATGACGTTTCAGATTCTGCATGGGCACATTTTCAATATGGAATGTCTTTGTATAATCTGGCTCATTATGAGGAAGCAGAAGATTCTTTCTCCAAAGCCGTTGAGATTTCACCGGATTATCCTGCATATTCTCTTTTCTTATCAAAAAGTCTTTTTGCACAGGGAAAGAAAGAGGAATCCCTGAAAATCATTAACGGTATTCTTGAAAAACACCCCGGGGATCCCGATTTAGTAAACCTGCGCGACACTATCCTCAGAGGATATTGAACTCACACCAACAGGATCGCTAATCCCTTAGATTTAGAGAATTATCATTTGTGAACAACGGTTACTCGCGGTTTCCTGAACAGTCCCGCCAGGAGAAATACAATAAAGAGAACCACGAAAATAAAGAAAAGGATTTTAGCGATGCCAGCTGCGGCGGCGGCGATTCCTGTAAATCCGAGAAGCGCGGCTATGATGGCAATTATGAAAAACACTATAGCCCAATATAACATTATATACCTCCATAAAAGATTATTCTGCATCCTTTGTTACTATGGGAAGCTTTTTGTCTTTTTATCCCTTCTGATTTATAAAGTGTGCAAGATCAACAATGCGACGACTGTAACCCCATTCGTTATCGTACCATGCAAAGACTTTGACAGTAGTTTCATTAAGTACCCTGGTTGATTGCGCGTCAACGAGGGCTGAGTACTCAGAGCCGATTATGTCGGCGGAGACCAATTCTTCTTCCGTGATTCCGAGAATTCCCTTCAACCTTTCACTCTCCGCTGCCTTGCGAAAAGCATCATTGACGGTTTCCACTGTAACTTTTTCCCGCAGTTGTGCTACGAAATCAATGATCGAACCTGCTCCTATTGGTACCCTCATTGCTAATCCATCCATCTTTCCTTCCAGTTGAGGGAGGACTTTAGTGGTCGCGGTTGCAGCGCCTGTAGTTGTGGGTACAATCGAGAGTGCGGCTGCGCGACCACGACGCCATTTCTTGCTCGGCGCGTCAACTACCGTTTGTGAACTGGTATAGGCATGCACCGTGGTGAGAAAACCCGCCTCGATACCGAAATTCTGATCAAGCACCATTGCGACAGGTGCGAGGCAATTTGTGGTACATGATGCGTTGGATATAACTGTGTGGTTCCCAAGATCGATCTTTTCTTCGTTAACACCGAGGCAGACTGTGATGTCGGCGTCTTTACCGGGTGCAGTAAGCAGGACAACTTTTGCTCCTGCGTCGAGATGTTTGGCTGCATCCGCTCGCCTGGTAAAAATTCCCGTAGCCTCGATTACGATATCCACGTCTAACGATTTCCAGGGCAGTTCTGCAGGATTCTTTATACTCGTAAACTTTATCTCTTTATCATTCCAGTAGAGTTTATCGTCCTCAGATTTAATCGAGGCACATGGTTCAGCCTGAACCGAATCGTGTTTGAGAAGATATGTTAGGTTATCCAGCGGGGCTATGTCATTAATGGCAGCAACTTCGAGGTTGCCGGCTTCCATAAGTTGCCTGAATACAAGGCGCCCGATTCTGCCGAATCCGTTGATTCCAATTTTCCCATTCATGCATGTATACTCCTTTCATTCTTTTGATGGGGTGGGTGAGCTTATTCTTTCTCTTCTTCCACTAAAAAAGAGATCTTTGCATTAAGCCGGTATTCTACGATCTTGTTATCTTCTACAATCGCCTGAAACTCGCGAATATAGATAGATTTAATGTTGCGAACCGTTTTTGACGCTTCTATAAGGGCTTGCTTGGCTGCATCTTCCCAGCTCTCTTTCGATTGAGCAAGGACTTCTATTACTTTTACCAACGACATATTATTTTTCCCCTTTCTTTGATGATATGTTCAGGTTTCTTTCCATTGAAGAAGAAAAAACGTTTTACTTCAATCGGCTGGTTCTACTTTTTTTTGACTTTATTCCACAATGAAATTGCTGTTGATTTTCTCGAATAAGAGGGCATTGCTCCCTGGCTCTATACAAAATCTTGTATAGGTTACATATCCGAAAATTCACCCTGACGACCTGCTCTCTACAGATATAGAAAGTGCGGAATATTGGCTTATTGTCGCAGAACATTGTAATCATGCCTTTCGCTTTCGTGAGCCGAAACGGGTTCCGTATCGCCTTCTTCTCTATTGTTAGATACACATTGCAACTGTTAACTAAAGATACCTATATTGCTTTTAAATTGATACAGGTTTTAACAATTATGCAGAGAAAATTCGATTGGTAAAAAGGGAGAAATGCAGGCAGGAGGCGAAAATGCAAATGAACTAAAGGCAAAGAAGATGGTGGAGCAGATGGGATTCGAACCCACGACCTCCGCCTTGCAAGGGCGGCGTTCTCCCAAACTGAACTACTGCCCCACCAGAACAATGTAAATTATAGTATACGTTAATATGTCAGGTACAAGCAAGGGAAAAGACACACGGTATCTGTGCGACGTATTTGCTCTTCAGCCCTCTAATAACGTTGTGGCTTCACACCTGTAATCCATACTATTCCGTGGTTGAACTGCAGTAGGGGAGTGGGGTATACTTTATATAGACGAGCATAAGGTGATGAAAAGAAAATTCGCGGTAGGTGAGATATCAACAATGAACAAGGCTTTACATAGTGCCGTGATTTTCTGTGTCGTGTGTATAGCAGTCATGGCAGCGAATGCTAAACCTCCCTCGGTCAATAAGTCGAAGCAGATTACGGAATATGAGCTTCAAACCCTTGCCGAGGGTGAAGATCGGGTGCGTATCGATACGACTTATTATACGACAATTGAGAACCTCGACGACCTGCCGGTGTCAAACCTTGAGAACGATTTTGATTTTATCAATTATGGTGGCGGCGCCGTAGTTGTCAACCCACGGACAGCCATGGTCGAATCCGAACGCGTCGACCTGCTCGAACCGCCCAATATCTGGTACGGTCCTTATGTTACCTTCGATCCGAATAGAATCAGCGATGCGACCGAGGATTACGATGAGGGCTCGTTGCTGGACTTCTGGGGTAATCCCTACTACTTTTTTACTCCTCTTGGTCTGGTCAAGCCCCGGACTGAGAGTATCTCGCTGGAACTTTACGGCGATTATTTTGACCGGTATGCTATTGTCAGTCTTGGACCGGATGGAAAGAAAAGCAGTGACGACATCATACGCTTGTTTGGCGGTGCGCCGACGGAACTTGTCATATCTTCACTCAATCCTTCCACTGTTCAGCACGGTGATGAGGTAACCGTAAGGGGATACAATTTCGGAGAAGAACAAGGCGGTAGCCAGGTGGTTCTCAATGATTTTGCCATACCTACCATTCTTTCCTGGTCAGACAGGGAGGTGCGGTTTCAAGTTCCTCATGATTTAACAAGCGGAGCATTAAAAATCTGTAAAGGAGCCGGTGAAAGCAATTCATTGCATCTTGAAATAACAGGTACTCCCACCGGCTTGATTTCAGATTGGGAACTGTATTATTGATTCGGCAAACACCCGATTATGTCGCCTGCATCAGTCCGCCGACCATGTTTCAGGCTCGAACTTTCCGGGACTCCAGATTTCAATCATGTAGGGTGTAATCTCGAGTACGCCATAGTTTGGGTCGTCGGGGCACTGAAAGATAGGTTGCATCCACTCTTGCCAGAAATCGTGACGTGTTTCGCTCGAAACATCCAGCCGTCCCTTTCCTTGTATCTGGAGGTAAGGGCTTATTTGTTCAGGATCGGTAACGCCACAGTTAAGATGGACTTCAGGATTATGTTGAATATGTTGTACCTTTCGGGCGTTCTTGAAGGTAGCGATCCTGATTGTCAAATCGTCGGATGTGATGATCATGACGTACCGAACCTAAGGTTTGCCGTCCGGCGTTACCATTGCCAGGTTTGCAAGTTGCGGTTTTTGTAAGATCGTGAGTATACGATCCTTTAGTTCGGCCATAGATAACCTTTCTACAGGTCTTTTAGGTGCGGTTGAATTGGAGATACTTAATAGAGTAAGACCGAGCGTCGAGCGGCAGTATATGCTTTAAATTCCGGTGTCTCGCGCCATTTCTTGACAATAGCCTCCGGCTCTTCTCCCTTTTCGAGCGCTTCGAGCACCCACGCTGTGCCGACAAGACCGCGTAGTCCCTCAAGCGTATAGTTATCTCCTCCTACTTTTTTAAGGGCAGCGAGCATGTGCAGACCCGATTCTACCGGGCTGACCACATGACGGTTCGTAACCACAAACCTGACACCATCGCAGACTTCCTCGGCAAATGGATAGGGATAATTTTTTCTGCCTGTAATGTCAGTTCTGCTGGGGATGAAAGTGGTATGCATAACCCAGATGCCGGGCAAGTCGCGGCTGCGAAGGTCTTGCGCAAGTTTCTCGCCGTCGAGCCATGCCGCACCGAGATACTCGAACGGCCTATCCGTTCCGCGCCCCACCGAGATATTCTTGTTGGCTTCGGTTAAGGCGACCATGGTGTAAAGCAACTCTTCATCCATCGAGCGCATGTTCGGCGATGGGTTTACCCACGGAAGTCCTGTCTCGTCGTAATACATATCGCGCGACCACCCTTGCATGGGAACAACCTCGAGGTCGCATCCGATACCGGATTGATTGCACAAACGTCCGCTGAAATGATTGAAGTATAGAGCCATCTCGCCTATCGTCATGCCGTGTGCGATGGGCATATGGCGATACGCCGTGTTCCTGCCGATAAGATCGTCGTCCTGGATAGGACCGTCGAACCAGTTGCCCTGTATCGGGTTCGGTCTGTCGAGAACGATAAACTTGATGCCTTTTTTTGCCGCAACTTCCATGCACCCGCCCATGGTGCCGATATAGGTATAAAAGCGGGCCCCGACGTCCTGGATGTCTAAGATGAGGGTGTCGATTCCCTCGAGCATTTCGTCCGTGGGGACATGCGTCTTTCCATAGAGGCTGTGGATAGGCAAGCCTGTCTTTTCATCTTTGCCGCTCTCGACCGCCCTATCAGAGGTTCCGCGGATACCATGTTCCGGCGAGAAGAGCGCAACGAGATTCACTCCGTGCTTAATCATCAGGTCAATGTTCTGCACGCCATCTTTGTTCAAGCCCGAGTGATTCGTGATAAGACCGACGTTCAGACCGTTCAGGCGCTTGAACTCCTCTTTTTCGAGTACGTCCAGACCGCTCATAACTTTCGATTCCGTGGCGCTCATCATAAGGCGGTTGGAACTCATGCCGGATTTGGCGCCTGTCATGAGTGAACATGATGTCAGAAAAAACGAAAAAACGATAATGACAAAAAGTACATAGACAGGCAGGGTAGCGTAAAGTCGTTTGCTTTTCATCTGCGCATCTCCTTTTTGAGAAATTTATTACAACTTTACGCAATCGTGCAAGAAAAATAAAGCTAAATTAATTTCGGGGCAATAAAACAACGCAGAGTATCGTATTCTTGGACGAGTTCTTCATGAAAGGTAGGATTGCTTCATAAGGGACCTTCGGGATACTCTGGGCATTTACCCTGAAAAACACAGCCTGCCCTTGTGGAGTGCGCGTGAAATGCATTTCACGAGTCCCATCTGAGTTGTAATGTTCATGCTCTTGTTAGCCGGAAATTTTTCCAATTTTCACGACCATTCTTCATCGTAGCGGGTCGCACGTGAATCGTCATGTTCTCTTCTGCGGTATTCACAGAGATAGTGGATGTTGAGCGTAAAAAGTATGAGTGTCGCCCATAGTTTGCAGGACATCAACAGAATCCCAATACCCTGCTGGAAGGCAGGAGCAGAGAATAAAATAGGGCGACAAACGACATAGAGAGCCAGAACGAATAAGACAATCTGTAAGTAATCTCGCGGCTTGATATGTCGCGCAATGACAAAGATAGGGAATATCAGCATGGTGAGATAGTGATCCCACATCAGGCTTGGGATAAGAAGGCTGAGAAAGACAAAAAGCGAGAACTCGAGCTCTTCGGGTCGACGCTGTGAACCTTTCAATGGCATTGTGTTGCCCAGCACCAGGAGTATCAATCCTATTGAGACGAGATAAGTAAGGATGTTGGCAAAGGTTTCGCCAAACTCAATAATGGGTACGGTGTAGGGAGTTTGTGTGAACAGGTGATGAAAGAGCGAGTTGAACGACTGGTTAAAGGGATCGCGGAAAAAGTCCATACCGAGGCTCGCCCATGTGGAGTGACCGTAAGACATGGCGCTGAGTAAAGGTAAAAATTGCACGTGGACTTCCGGGTTTGCCACGCTGATACTGAACCCGAGCAGAATGATGAAGAAAAGAAAGCCGTATCCTACCGCACGCCAATTCCGTTTCCAGAGAAAAAAGAGGAAGAAGATTCCGGGGGATAGTTTAAATAAAGTCGCGAAGGCAACGATGAACCCAGCCCAGAGGAATTTTTTTCGACTATACGCCCACCAGGTAAGGACAATAAGGAGCAGGAGCGCGCAGTTGAGCTGCCCTGCAGTAAGCGTTCGAAAAAAAGGGTATAACGTGCCGGCAAGGAGGGTAGTTAAAGCAATATAGCCCGGCTTCAGCGGAAGACGCATCGAGATAAAAATAAGTGCGATAGACAGCCACAAGAAGAGATGATTCAAGACGAACCAGACACGCGCAGCGGTGAGGAAATCGAAAAAAGTCAGGAAACCCAGAACAAGACCCGTAAAGGGTGGGTACACATAAGGATTAAGCCTTTCGATACCATGGAGATGAGCGGCAAAGAAGAGTTGGTTGATATCATACGGATTCCCGCCTTTAACCAGTACTTCCGCACCGATGTAGATGTGTTTGAAATCATTGCAATGCATAAACCTGTAGGCAAATAAGATATAATGCGAGATATAGAAATAGAGCGAAACAGCGATTATGATAAAGCAGACCGCATTCCAGATCAAGGTAAGCGGGGATTTATGTTGTTGGTTCTGCATTTAATGTGCGGAACTGAAGAAGGCTCTGGAAACTCGCCTTACATCGCTCGATCAAGGCCTTATTTTCCGGAACGTTTTTTACGTATATATTCCATCCCCCAAATGGACTTGCGGACTCGGGATGTATCCACCAGTACACCAGAACCCACTCGTCATCTTCTTGAAGAATCCGATTGAGGTGAGCATCGCGCGTAATTAAGATGAAGTTTATGTCATATTTATCAACGAGGTCATACCAATTTTTGCCGGGTGGGTTGCGCGTTACACCCCCTTCGATATATTTTTCGTCCCAGAGGAATGTATCGCCCCAGATATCGTAGCGGCTGTCGGTGAAAACTTTATGACGTTCAGGACTGAGCCGCCAGATAATATAGCCTGCAAAGTTGATCTGGTTGAACATGTGTCCATTGAAATTGTTTGTTATAATAAAATCGCAGGCTTCAGTGGGGTAATTTTCACGGATATAGGCGGTGCCATTAATCAATTCAAAATTCCGTTCAAAATAGCTCTTCTCTTCTCGGTGATGAAACACACCATCAATAGTAAAGAGAAGCGTAAGAAGTGATGCGATGATGGCAACAAAAGATTTGGGGATTTTAAAATCCCGGGCAAGGGTGACCCCGAGCCATGCGGCAAACGGCGCACTGGCTATGGCGAACAACGGTAAGTGCCGTACATGATTGATGGATTGATGAAGAAAGAACAGGAGCATTGCGAGTTCAAAAAACGAAGGAACGCGTCGCTTGAGGAGCATAAACCCTGCCAGAAAAAATAGTATCAGGAACTCATAAGCACGGACGAAGAAGAATTCGGGACTCCGCAATTCGGGAATAATCCTCACCAGGTTCGTCTTTCCCATGACTTTGAAGGTGAGCAGATGCGTATGGATTCCGTATGGATTGATGAGTGAGGCGATTATCAAGCCCAAAAACAGAAGAGCGAGATTGAGTCTTACCCTGTTTCTCTCCTCCACGGTTTCACGGAGTGTAGGATTGAAAAGGGAATCGATAAGGAAAAAGGCAAACACAACTAAGCCGATGACGAAGCCTCCATGCAGATTAACCCACAAGACCATGAGGAGCAAAGATATGGCTGCAAAGGGGAGCGACTTTATTTTTGCCGCTCGGTATTCATAGATGAGAAACAAAAATAGAGCGAAGAATAGATAGGTAAAAACCGGAGGACGTGGAAAGAAAGTCCTTCGCGCCACCGCTGCTGCGATCAACGAGAAAAAAACGGAAAGATAAAAATCCGAACTTCGTCGGTATGCGGTCAAAAAGACGATGAGGAACGATGCTATGAGTAGCAAAGTTTTGCAGAAGATGACGGTTCTCAGTCCCTCGAATTTTCGCTCGTTCCCCCACATATACGCACCGTACATAAGAACCTGGGTGAGCCATTCATGGTTTATCCAGCGGAAATTCTCGCCCGTATAGGTGAACACATCGTTTTCCGGAAGGTGAACATTGTGTTCGATGATGTATTTTCCCGATTTGAGATGCCACCAGACGTCGTTGGATGAACGAATAGGTGTGAAGCTATATGCAAAGGTAAGGATGACGATCAATAGTATCAGGCAAATATGAATCGGGTTAATTGATTTCATGAATTTTTCCCCTTGATTTCACATAACCGCTTTGCATACAATAGGAAATTTGTAAATTACACGAGTCTGATTCCATCAGGAGTAAATAAGAATGAAACGCACGTATCAGCCAAGCCGTATCAAGCGAAAGAGGCGACACGGTTTTCGCAAAAGAATGTCGACAAAAGCGGGTCGAGCAATACTGAGCCAGCGGCGTCGCAAAGGTCGAAAAAAGGTCAGTGCTTGATGAGGTATTTGTTCGCCCCATATCCTTCCTCTTAAGTGTTTGCATACTCAATCGGGAACGATTTGAGTTCCAATTCCTTTATCGGTGAAAATTTCGAGCAACAACGAGTGGGGGACTCTGCCGTCTATGATGTGCGCTTTTTTTGCACCGGAAGCGACCGCGTCACGACATGCGTTGACCTTGGGGATCATGCCAGCGCTCAAAATGCCTTTATCGACCAGGTCGGGTATTTCCGATACTCTGATGGTCGATATGAGCGACGAGTCTTGTGCCGGGTCTTGCAGAACGCCGGGAACGTCGGTAAGAAGCATGAACTTTTCGGCTTTGAGAACCGCCGCGATGTGGGCAGCCACGAAATCGGCATTGATGTTGAGCGTCTGCCCCCTTCGGTCGACTCCGATAGGTGAGATGATGGGGATGAATTCAGCCTCGTCCAGAACCTGGAGAAGCCGTGCATCAAGACGCTCTACTTTGCCGACAAAGCCCAGATCGCTTTCCGTTTCTGCATCATTAACCTTCTGAGCGAGAATCAATCCACCATCTTTTCCACTTAATCCGACTGCCTTCCCCCCTTGTTGATTGATCGAATTGACAATCTCGCCGTTAATCCTTCCGGCAAGCACCATCTCGACTATATCGAGGGTATCCTTATCCGTGACACGCTGACCGGCGACAAACTGGGGCTTTATACCGAGGCGGTTCATGAGGTCGGAGATTTCAGGTCCACCACCGTGAACAATGACCGGTTTTATACCCACAAGGCTGAGCAGGACAATATCCTCGCTCACGCATTTTTTCAACTCATCCTTTAACATTGCCGCACCACCATACTTAATCACGATGGTTTTCCCGGCAAATTCCCGGATGTAGGGAAGCGCTTCGATTAAAAGAGAAGCACGTTCGACCAACCGCTTGACCCTTTGTTCTTCCATAAAGAAAATACCTGCACAACTATTTAAGTATGATAATGAGCATTGATTTTTACATAGTCATAGCTGATGTCGCAAGTCCAAAAGCGGGCGGATGCACGTCCTTCATCGAGGATAATGGTTATTGTAATCTCCTTCTTTTTACTCATGTGCAGCGAGAGGTTATGAGCATCGAACTCAGCGGGGATACCGTTCTTGAACACAAAGACCTCGTCGATCTTGACTGAGACCCGGTTTGGGTCGAACGCGCTCCCTGAATTGCCTATTGCGCATACGATTCTGCCCCAGTTGGGGTCGTTGCCGAACAGGGCGGTCTTGACCAGCAGAGATGTGGCTATTTTTTCGGCTATCTTTTTTGCATCGACGTCAGAAACTGCTCCATCGACGATGACCTCGATAAGTTTTGTCGCGCCTTCGCCGTCCAGGGCGATTTGGCGCGCAAGATTTCGGCATACAACCGTCAACTGTTCTGTGAAGATTTCGCTTTCGCCGCTATTGGGTTGAATCGGTTTGTTCCCCGCGGCGCCATTGGCAAGTATAAAGACCGTATCGTTGGTACTTGTGTCGCCGTCAACCGAGAGGGAATTGAATGAGCGTTCCACGGAAGCGGCGAGTGCGGATTGAAGCGCATCTGTTGTAATAGCGGCGTCTGTCACGATACATGCAATCATGGTCGCCATATTCGGATGTATCATACCTGCACCCTTGGCAATGCCAAGAATAGAGATCGTATGATCATTGATCGAGAAAGAACCTGACGCTGTTTTAGGCTGTGTATCGGTCGTCATAATGGCTTTAGCGAAGTTCGACCACCCCTCCGCGGATTTTTTTTCACAGACATGATCTATTCCGGTGAAGATTTTATCCATCGGGAGTTGTAGACCGATTATGCCTGTGGAAGCGACAAGAACCTGGTTGGAACGCAGGTTTAATTTTTTTGCGGTGTGTTCAGCCATCCTCCGTGCGTTCTCTATACCCTGTTGACCGGTACATGCATTTGCGTTCCCGCTGTTTACTATGATAGCGCGAATGGCATCCGGCTTCTTATCAAGATGTTCTTTTGAAATAATAATAGGTGCAGCGCGGAAGGTATTCCTCGTAAACATCGCTGCGGCGCTGCAGTCATGTTCCGAATAGATCAATCCAAGGACTTTTTTATCCGATTTCTTTAACTTAGCGGAAATACCGGCGCTGAGAAAACCCGTAATGCTTTTATGCTCATTCATGTTGACAATCCTCTCCCTTATTCGTCGTAACGTATCAAATCATTAAAAGCGTGGTTCTAAAAGCGGTCAAGGTAAATATCCTGAGGAGAGAAGAGAATGGGGTGATGCCTGGAAGTGTCGGAGCGGTAAGGCTCCGTCTCACGCGTGAGCGTCCACGCACCTGGTTTTTTTTTAGAAGTAGGGACGTTCGGGGCTGAACGACCTTACTCTAAAAAAACGAAAAAGCAGTCAATCACCAGGGCGATCTTCCTTCGACCACGACTTCGATAACGATAACGATAGCGATAGCGATAGGGATTATTGAAAATAAGCGGTTTTCGGTAATCATAATATGATAGGTGTCTTGCTTTGTTGTCGGGGGTCGTTCGGGCCGAACGCCCCTACTCCTGAAAAAAAACCCGACTGCGAAAGCGCGCATGCTCATGCGTGCGAGTACGAGTGCGAAGGAAAAGGGGGATTTTCTTTGTCAATAACGAATGCTATGTCCTGTTTCGTCCTATCAAGAATATCGTTTGGCTCCCGCCCTTTAGCTTGGAATAAGAATTTTCCTATTTTAGCGGAAGAATATTCTGAGGCTTTCATATAAGTGAATAGGGACGGTTTTCAAACGAGAGACCGCTTCTTCGAGAGGGACATCGGTCACGCGTGGAGTCCGAATGCTTGCCATTCGCCCATAGGTTTTATCCGCGATGAGTTCCATGGCTTTAATTCCGAGCTGCATACCGAGGAAGCGGTCGAAGGTGGTGGGAGTGCCACCGCGTTGAAGATGACCCAGAATGACGTTACGTGTCTCGAGCCCGGTTCGTTCTTCTATTTCTTGAGCGAGGACTTCGCTGATACCGCCGAGCAAAAAGTGATCGAATTCATCCCTTTCGCGTTTCTTTACTGCAAGGGTAGAGCCTTTTTGCGGTACCGCGCCCTCTGCGATAGCAATCAAGGTATAGAGTTTTCCTATATCTTTGCGATGTTTGACAAACGCACAGATTTCATCAACATTAAAGGGGACCTCGGGAATGATAACGAGATGAGCGCCGGCGGCTAAACCCGCATGAAGCGTAAGCCAGCCCATGTGGCGCCCCATGATCTCGACTACGAGGACACGTTCATGAGAGCGCGCCGTGGTATGAAGTCGGTCGATGGCTTCGGTGGCTATGTTGATACCGGTGTCAAAGCCTATGGTATAGTCAGTTGAATGAACATCGTTATCGATAGTTTTGGGAATTCCCACGACATTTACGCCTTCTTTCCATAGTTTAAAGGCGACGCTAAGTGTATCATGCCCGCCAATCGCGATGAGGGATTCGCACCCGAGTTTTTCGAGGTTCTCAATGACCTCATGATGACGATCCTTGAGCTCGTCGCCGACTTTATACCTGTAAGGATTGTGTCGTGACGTCAGTAATATAGTTCCGCCGGTAAAATGAATCTCTTCGACATCATCAATGTCGAGTTTCATCGTCTGTGGTGGGTCGAGGAGTCCCTGCCAGCCGCGTAAAATCCCGAGAGCCTCGTAGCCGAATTCCGCCGCCTTGAACACGATGGACCGGATAATGATATTAATACCCGGACAGTCGCCACCGCCTGTGAGTATTGCAACGCGTTTCATACGCCCATGCCACCTTTCTCAAAAAGTAAGATGGGTTATTTCTTGAATTTAATGATTTTGGCAAACGATTCGGCTTCCAGGCTTGCGCCACCGACCAGCGCTCCATCAATATCGTCCATCTCCATAAGACTGGCAATATTGTCAGGTTTCACACTGCCACCGTACTGTATGCGGATTTGTTGAGCATTATCTTTACCGTAAAGCTCGTTCAGGAGGTTTCTTATAAAAGCGTGAACTTCCTGAGCTTGTTCGGGCGACGCGGTCTTCCCCGTACCGATAGCCCACACCGGTTCATACGCGATTACGGTCGAGAGCATCTTATCTACGGGAATATCGGCAAGACAGCCGCGAATCTGTTCTTCTACGACGTCCATGGTTTTATTATCTTCGCGTTGATCCAGTGTTTCGCCGACACAAATAATGGGGATAAGAGAATGTTCATAGAGGGCCTTAGCTTTACGATTGACGTGTTCATTGGTTTCGTGGAAATATTTCCGCCGCTCGCTATGTCCGATGATGACATAGGTACAACCCGCAGCAGCAAGCATGGGAGGAGCGATTTCACCCGTAAAGGCGCCTTTATCTTCCCAATGGCAGTTTTGAGCGCCCACCGAAATATTGGAATCCTGGAGTGCGTTAACCACGGGTGAAATTGATACAAATGGAGGACACACCACAATTTCGGTTTCCGTCACATCTTTAACAAGTTCCTTTAAGTTTTTGACCATATCTACTGATTCATCAATCGTTTTGAACATTTTCCAATTGCCAGCAATTATGGGGGTTCTTTCACTCATTGGTCCTTCCTTTCCGTTGAGTGTTGTGTATAGCTACAATAGCGATGATTAGAGTTTTTCCGCGATGATGTCAGCCAGGTTCGCTACGCGAACCGAGTATGCCCATTCATTATCGTACCATGCGAGAACCTTAGCCATAGTTTTGTCGAACGCCTTCGAGGCAAGGGCATCAACGACGGATGAGATATCCGTATGGTTGAAGTCGGCGGAGACAAGGGGTTCTTCGCATACTGCGAGTATCCCTTTGAGTTCGCCCTCTGCGGCTTTTCTAAAAACCTCGAGCATTGAATCGGTGGTGATTTCCTTCTCCGTCTCGACGGTCAAGTCGACAAGGCTCACATTTGCCGTAGGAACGCGAATGGCAAGACCGTCGAATTTGCCCTGAAGTTCCGGTATAACGAGCGCTACAGCCTTAGCCGCACCTGTAGTAGTGGGGATCATGGACATACCAGCGGCACGCGCTCGACGCAAATCTTTATGGCCAAGGTCGAGAATCCGTTGGTCGGTTGTATATGAGTGGATAGTCGTCATCAGACCATGTTTGATCCCGAAATTCTCAAGCAGGACTTTTGCCGCAGGTGCTAAACCATTGGTGGTACAAGAAGCGTTCGAAATAATATTATGCTTAGCCGGGTCGTACGTTTTTTCGTTAACACCGATAACGAATGTAGCGTCGGGATCCTTTGCCGGCGCAGTAATAAGAACTTTTTTTGCGCCTTTGTCGCCGAGATGTTTTGAGGCGCCGCCTCTGTCCCTGAATATACCTGTCGCCTCGATCACGATGTCTACACCGAGCTCCTTCCATGGGAGATTCGACGGGTCTTTTTCCTTGAAGACCTTGATCTCATCACCATCTACCACTATTGAATCCTCTTTTGAATCGACGGAACCGGGATATTTTCCATGTACTGAATCGTACTTCAGAAGATGTGCGAGGATGTCAGGTGCAAATAAATCGTTGATTGCAACGACTTGAATATTTTTCGCTTTTTCCCGGGATGCCCTGAACACCAATCTTCCAATTCTTCCAAAACCATTGATTCCTACCTTGATTACCATCTTTATTCCTCCATTTTTGAATGTGTAATTTGCCGCTGGGGTTAAATCGTGTTCTTCTAATACTATTTTTACTTGTATCGGTTGCTCCCTGTCAATATTGTTCGATAATTTCTTCATTAATTCTGAGAGAAAGTCAAAAAAGAACTATTTTCGAGGGAGGGAGAGAAGTTTTGGTGTATGAGGCATTTGGAAATATCGGGATTCTGCTATACCGTAATGATGCTATTTCGAAGGGTCAAAACTGGCCGCGAGGATTTTCCCTGCTATCTGCTGTATCAGGTTCTTCGGTAGAGGAAGAATCGTTTTTAGGGTATGCTGTATGCGTATGATGGACTTTTCTTATTCCTATTAGAGGTCTCCAGAGAACGGGGACAATCAAAAAATCGGTCAAACTAAAGCAGATGAACAACAGGAGAAACCAGCTGAATACAAAGGTACTTGCGTAGAGCGTCTTTGCAAGCGATGGTCCTGCGATTAAGGCGATAACGACATATTCAAACAGAAGAATTCCTGCAAGGGAATATCCAAGCCTCATCCGTAAATTCTTCAATTTTCGCACTCTGCTATGGGCAAAAAATTCAGATACGTTTAAAGCGTTATTGATCATGTGGTTGAAGATTACGACTGCAAAGAAGAGCATTAATAGCGAAAGGATACCGAGTAGGGGAGAAAACGCTTTTGATATAATCCAGAAATCGTACAGTCCATGTATGATACAAGCAGTCAGGAAGCCGATGAGAAAAAAGAGAAATCGTTTGCCCTTTTGTTTATATTTCCCGATTATGATTCCATAAGCAACAATGGAGGTTAAAAACATGTGCATGATAACGGCGGTAAAGGCGCGACCCTTGATGGAATGGAGCCCAAACTCATTGAACTTTGTAAGATTCTCCATGAACGCGAAGCCGAGTGCGACGATGGAAGCATAAATGATGTAGTCGATTGATTCATTCACCTGTCGGCTGAATTTTACCATGAGGAGAAAAGGAACAACCTTGACGAACTCCTCGATGAAACCGATACCGAACACGCAAAACGCGAGGTCGCCACACCATGAACCGGTCAAATCGAAGCCAAAGCCGAAATCAAAAAGGTCGTAGAGCAGGTCGGCTCCGAATGAAAACGCTATGCCCAAGCCCAAAGCAATAAAGAGGCTTGATACTTTTTCCGGTTCGAAAATGTCGATATTCCGCAAGAATATAAACCACACGGAAAGTACCAGAACTGCAGCAAGGACACCGGGTAAGGTCATAAGTTCAAGGAGGGGGCGAAACAAGGTTCGTATATACATTGGAATGCTTCGGCTTCTGATAGCCATGGATAGTTCAACAGCATAGGGAAAATATTTTCGTGTTTCTTTGTTGCGGTAAAGGGCTTTGAGTTCATGGTCGCGTCGGGTTTTTTCATAGAGATTGATCAAATTGCGGTAGGAACCATTGAGATTTCCTTCAAGCTGAATCTCTTTATTTAAATAATATTCTGCAAGGGCGAACTCTTCTCTATGAGCATGGACATATCCCATCGAATTGTTGAGGTATTTCATCTTTTTGTTTCGAATTTTATGGAAGAAGGGCAGGGCGTCATCGTACTTTTCACTTAAAGAATGCACAAGTCCCATACCGTAGTTGCCGATGTCGGATTTATCCGGTTCATGATCTTCAGCAAGTTTGGAATATTCAGTCAACAGGTTTACGATAAGAGGAGGCATGGGGGAGGTAAAACGCCATGAAGAGAAGTGTGCTTGAATATACTTATAGTGATAATCGATATTGAGAGGTTTCTGAGAGATAAGGGAAGAATATAGCCGCCTGACTTCGTAGTAATTGTTAATGCGCTGTGCTGCCATGATACGACGTTCGATATCGGTGGCGGGAATATCGGGAAAGGTTGCATTGATAAGGAGTACAAGAATATTCGATGGTATAATGATGAGAAGCACAAATTTCAAGAAGAGAGATTTGTGTGCATGAATGCTTGCAGGGTATTGTCTGACCAACTCTCATCCTCCCCGCTTGGTATAATTTCAGGAATTTAAATCAAAAAGAACGGGAATTCCAGCGCAAAGAGACCATCACTACGTCTCCCACACATGTTACTCTTCATCGTCTTCATAGAATAACTCATCAGATTCTATCTCGTTCTCGATATCTTCGTAGATCAAGCGTGCATCTTCCGCAGACATGGCAAGCAAATCTCTGGCGTTTGTGCCATCCAAAACCTTACCAATTTGAGGATCGAACATGACTATCCTATGCGGCTGTAAGATTTCGAGCATTTGCGCGAGTACCATGAGGGCTTCTTCGAGATCACCGGTATAACTAAAACAGAGGGGAAGCATACCGGGACTTCCTTCCCATTCGAAAAGGGCATCGATTTCTTCTTCAAATTCACCGGGTAGGGCGACTTTTCCGTTCGATTCAAGATAACGGTTTAGTTCTTCTGTCCTTTCGCTTTCAGGAACGACTATTTGGAGGTAAGCCTTGGCAATCAGGCTTTCCAGGGTGTTTTGTGGAATAGATACGTCGATGAAATATGTCGGAATAGGATATAATTCCTCACTTTCCTCATCCATTTCATCCAGTTCGTCGAGATAATTTTCATAATCTTCGGAATCGAGGAAGAGATTGATCTCTTCAAGACTCACTTCCTCATTCAATCTGAAGAACTCGACATCATAGCTCATAAGCAGTTCTCCTTTTGAGTAAAGGGTTTATAGTTATTTATATAGGACTAAGCGGTCAAAGTGTCAGCGATTTATTTCAGCATCATGTTCTACCGCGGCAACGAAGGTTTTTACATAATCCTTTATATTCCCGGCATCGTATCGACGCACGCCCCGGAGCGGCACTGCAAGCAAGGTTTTTTCTTTGGCGTAGTTGTTCAATGCGTCGGTTGCAAATCGTTCTTCACCTTTTACTATAGGTAGTTGCCGGAAATAATTGAAGATGTCCGGAAAAAGTATATACCGCCCCATTGTGCCGAATGGTGTGGTCACCTCTTCTATTCGTGGTTTTTCTTTGATAGATTCAACTTTGAAAATGGTCTTCGAATCGTCGAACCATTCTCCGCGGATATTTCCATAGGGAAGGATACGGGTAAGATCCTCGAATTCTTCCATGCCGATTACGGGCTCTTCATATTCCTCGAATACTTTCAAGAGTTGTTCGAGCGGAGTTGTCGCGGAAAAAGGAAGAAAGATGTCATCCGGATACATCACAATAAACGGTTGGTTGGATACGGCATCCTCTGCGACCAGAATAGCATCGGAAATACCTGTGGGTTTCTTCTGATAAAGGTAGTGAAACTTTAGATGTGAGAGGTCTTCCTGTTTGGAAGCCCATTGGACGTAGTGTCTAAGTGACTCCTTCTCTTTGCTCGTAATGAGAGCGATTTCCGAGCACCCGACTCGTGCAGCTTCCAGAACCGAATAGTGAATCATGGGGAATCCGGCTATGGGCAACATCTCTTTAGGGTAGAAAAACGAAAGTGGTTGCAATCGTGTACCGAGTCCCGCAGCGGGTATTACCGCAATGTCGATTTTGTCCATGATAGTTTTATTCTCCAGGGAATTGAGAAATAATTGTGAAATCGTTGTGCAGGTGAAGTCAAGAAAATCACCGATTTAATCTTATTTAATCACGAGCCGATACTCGAGTTTTGGAGTGTCAGAAAGGGGGAGATGTCCTATGGAAGAAACGTTCCCGAACAAGATATCCCTGATTTGCCATTTCTTTTTAGGTTTCACGATATGAGGTTTTTTTCTCATACCCGCACGCTCTGCTGCACGCGTGATTGCATCGTACAATGTTCCCTTTTGATCCACAAGCCCATAGTTCATTGCCTGCCTTCCTGAGAATATCCTCCCGTCCGCAAGGGTCTTCAGGCGTTCTTTAATCTCCTGCTCTTTGACAGTTACCGTGGTAGGGGAGTCATCCATAGTATTCATTTTTTCCTTTTCAATACTTTTCCTGACTGCATCCGCTCGGGCAGTATATACCGTCTCGTAAAATTGGTTATACACATCATCTATAACACTGGAGAGAAGTTCACGTTCTTCGTCTGTCATGGGTCGAGCAGGGGAGGCGATGTCCTTGAACTCACCGCTTTTGACCACCTGGAATTCCATGCCGATTTTTCTTATCAACTCTTCCCAGTTAGGGACAGTCATGATAACACCTATACTGCCGGTAAGTGTCCCGGGATTGGACAGGATTTCATCCGCAGCACATGCGATATAGTAGCCACCCGAGGCGGCGACTGAGCCGAATGAGGCGATAACGGGTATATCCCGTTCCTTCTTGACCTTTAGAATTTCGCTATAAAGTTCCTGAACAGCCCCCACGACGCCACCGGGCGAATTTATTTGAAGCACCAATGCCTTGATGTGCGAATCTTCGGCATAGGTATGAAGCACTTCCACCAATTCAGTAACATCGGTGATTGCTCCGGATATGGGAAGAACCGCCACACTGGGAAGTCCTGAACTTGGAAGACGGCTGGTAAAGGGAATGCCGAATAAAAGAAGTATGATAATTAGAACAAGACCAACAGTTATGATTAAACAGCATCCTGGACGCCTCTTAACTATTTCTATATTCGAGCGCTTTTCCTGCTTCTGGGTTTCTTCATTAGTCATAGTGTCTACCTCCTTGAAAATAATTTGGATTGACAACGACTTGATAAATATCCTATACACAAGATTCCATTTTTGCGATTTAGTGTATTATATTGAAAAAAGCCATGCAAGGCAAAGTTGGGGAGAAGAGTGTCCGCGTAGATTTAATCTGCGACATAAAGACCGGCTTGACATAATCAGGCGAAGTTCATTATACTTATATAAAATTATGTTATGATGGAGAATTGAGTAAATGGGATTCTTGTTGACACTTCTCGTTATCGGATATGCATTAATCTGCATTTTTTTGGTTACTCTGATCTTGCTCCAGGCAGGCAAAGGAGGCGGCCTGTCAGGATTGGTCGGAGGCTCCGCATTTGCTGATACATTTGGAGCAACAGGAGCAGAGAAGACCTTTGCGCGCTGGACCACGTATTTGGCAGTCCTTTTTTTCATACTCTCATTGGGGTTGACCTATATTGGTGCACGGCATTTCACCAGACCGTCGTTGCTCGATCGTTTACAGCGCGAAGAAGCCGCCTCTGCGACGCAACCCTTAGAGCAACCTGAGGCTACCGCTCCGGAACCTATCTCTGCTCCGGTCGATGAAACGGTACCGGTTGAACCGGCTATCCCGCCACCTCAAGAGGAAGGACCCCCACCCGTGGAAGCCCTTGATATGGGGACCATTCCAACGGAAGGGGCACAGCCCACAGGAGAGCTGGAACCGCAAGCAGAATCGCCCCCAGCCTTACCGGAATCGGATACAACCCAACCTTAGTGTGAGTGTGTTATAGCTCACGTCTATTTTATCTCGTGAAGGCATGTAGATTCTTTTCATTAGTTCATATAATTATATGTTCAGGAACAAAGATCGGTGAGTTGAAGGGCAAGAGCATGTGGGTCTGATACCTGACCAGAAGAGGTCTTATCAAGGCAGGTATAAACGGGATACACTGATCAATGCATTCTAAAAGCCAGACACTGCTGAGCGAACCGTAGAAATAGATGAAAAAGTCCGGACTTTTATGACTTCTCGCTATTAAAAATAAGAGTATGCAAGAGATTCTTCCCGCAAGTTCAGCGAGAATTTACATGCCCGGCGATCTGAAGACTTGACTCTATAAGGTAAACATCAGATAGTGACATTACTTTTCAGGAAGGATTTTTCAATGAATACAAGAAAAATATTTACATCAGTAAGTTCGATCTGGATTATTTTAATATTAAGTTCGTTACACGTATTCGCTCGGAATGAAGGAGGAATGAATCAGATGGTAAAGCCCGGTATCGAGGTGTTGCTCGAGAAACGACTCGAATTGATAAAAGGGAAAACAATAGGATTAATCACGAATCCTACCGGTGTTGACAGCAAATTTCGCTCGACTATCGATCTTCTTCATGAATGCAAGGAGTGCAAGCTTATAGCCCTTTATGGACCGGAACATGGAATCAGAGGGGATTTTTATGCGGGCGAGGAAGTAAGCGACGGGTTCGATCCAGTGACGGGCGTTCGCATTTTCAGCCTTTATGGAGCATCTTATAAACCCACCAAGGAGATGCTGAAGGAAGTAGATGTCTTGATCTATGATATTCAGGATACCGGATGTCGGGGGTATACATATATTTATACCATGTCCTACGCCATGGAGGCGGCAAAAGAGAATGATATCAAGTTTATCGTACTCGATCGCCCCAATCCTCTCGGGGGTGACCTGGTAGATGGCAATGTTCTCGATCCCGCCTTTTCTTCATTTATCGGGAGGTATCCCATAGCGTATGTATACGGAATGACGCCCGGCGAGTTGGCACAATATTTTAATACCGAGTTCAATATAAACTGTGATCTCGAAGTTGTTAAAATGGAAGGCTGGGGCAGAGCGATGAAGTATTGGGATACCGGCCTTGCATGGATTCCTCCATCCATGCATATTCCACGCGCTGATACTTCTTTTTATTCCGCTATTACGGGGATACTTGGTGAATTGCAGACGGTGAATGAAGGCGTGGGATACACCTTACCCTTCGAGGTGGTTGGTGCACCATGGATCGATGCTTATAAATTAGCCGATGAACTAAACAATAGAAATCTTCAAGGAGTTCGTTTTCGCCCTGTTGTGTTCGAGCCCCGGTATCATAATTTCAGCAAGCAAAAATGCCGTGGTATCCAGATCCATATACTTGACTATGACAAATTGCGACCGGTCGCTATCGGGATTCATATTATGGAAGCGCTTCAGAAGTTCTATCCCGACAAAAATATTTTCGCACCATCAAATAAGAGTCGCGCTGAAATGTTCGACAAGGCAATGGGAACGGATCGCGTGAGGAGTGAATTAGTCGGCGGGACAAGCGCACAAGAGATAATAAAGAGTTGGCAATCCGAGATTCAGGAGTTTATGAAAAAGAGGGAAAAATATCTACTGTATGATTGAGTCATGAACAGATGCGAACTATCTGGTTGATAGCAAAATCAACGATCATTGAAACGCTTCGGCGCAAGGATATTTATGTTGTTCTCATGCTTGGGTTAGTCATTATCGGAATGGCAAGCATGTTTAATTTTTTTGGTGTCAGTGGGCTTCAAAAATTTATCAAGGACGTCTCTTTTTCCATAATAAATATTCTGGTTATAATCATTGCGATTGTAATCACGGCGAGGCAACTTCCTACCGAGCTTGAACAACGAACCATTTATCCCATGCTTGCCAAGCCGATAAGCAGATTGGAGTTCTTGATCGGGAAATATGCAGGGGTGCTTTTTATATCGACGTTTACGTTACTCTCGTTCGCTATTATTTTCATTGTGGTGCTTGTTATTGTGGGCGCATCTACGGGATTGATATTTCTCCAGGCATTGTATTTAAGGTTTTTATCCTTGTGTTTAATCTGTTCGCTCACCTTGTGCCTTTCCCTTTTCTTCACCCATTCGGCGAACGTAACGTTCATGTTATTATTTTGCCTGGGCGCGAGTATGTTCAGCCGGACAATTGTTCTTGTCTATTACAAGATGGATGAGGGTTTGCGTTTGGTTCTAAAGGGGCTTTATTTTCTGATTCCGCACCTCGATTTATTTGATATGTCGAAACGTGTTGTTCACAACTGGGAACCGATCGAGCGGGATATCTTAATCCTAATTACTGTATATGCAGTGTCTTACACCTTTGTTTTTCTGAGTATCGCATTCATGAGATTTCGCAGAAGAATGATCTGAAATCAATGATGACCTTCGGCGAAAAAATATTACTTCTCATCTGTATTCTCTTTCTTGTGGGAAACGGTTTTTTACTTCGCCTTATTGAATCTTCAAAGGAAGATATCGATGACGCCGGCTATTCCCCGCAAGAGGTGACGGTGCTTCAGGAAAGTGCGCTCCAGCGAATCTTTCAGGAGATTCGTTTGACGGTAGGGGACATACTCTGGTTGAAGACGGACGAATACATTCATTCGGGCGTAATTTACAGGAAGATGACACCTGAAGAGATGTTACGTGAACAAGCCCTTGATTTAACGTCTCCGGGGGAGGAGAACGATGACTACCATGAGGAGCATGAACATGATGAGGTGCTTCATAAGTCGCTCGGGTACGGGGAGAATCATCATAAAGAGGTCATAGCTATTATACCGCATAAAGATGTAGATTTTAGAGGATTTCTGGGAAAGATTGAACGTGCGGTGAAACCGTATGCACCACATCATGTGCCTCACAAGGAGCTCAAGGAGCTGATCCCCTGGTATCGTTTGATGACGTTAGCCAATCCTCACCATGAGAGGGCTTATCTTGTGGGTGCGTATTTCATATATACCTATGGGAAACGACCTGAGGAGGCTATAGAATTTCTTAAGGAAGGGGAGCAAAATAATCCGAAAAATCCTGAGATAAAAGAGGCGATTGGAAGGTTTCTTTTCTATAAACTAAACAAACCGCAAGAAGCTATTCCATATTATAAAGAGGCGATTTTATTATTTCGAAAAGAAGCGCGCAGACGTCAGCTGGCAGACGATGAACATGAGAGCTATCGAAACGCTTACGTCAATCTTGTCATGATATATATCAAATTAAAGGACCTTGAGAATGCTGAACGCTATTATGAAGAAGTCAAGGGTTTATATCCCAATGATGCGCCTGTCAAGAATCTTGTCCCCAACCTGCGACGATTAAGAAAAGACTTGAGTTTCACACCTGAATAGTTATAGCAAGGAATACATTTCATGTCTTAAAAGCCACCTATGAATCGTACAATTGAAGAAATAAATGAGAAAATCAAACAGGGTAAAGCAGTCGTAGTCACCGCTGAAGAGGTTATCGATATCGCCCGCGAAAAAGGAATTTCAAAGGCTGCGAAAGAAATAGACGTTGTAACGACGGGGACATTCAGTTGCATGTGTTCGTCAGGTGTGTTGTTAAACGTTGGTCATCCCACACCACGGATGAAAATAACCCGCGCATTGCTCAATAACGTTCCGGCATACTGCGGTATTGCCGCGGTAGATCTTTATCTGGGCGCCGCGGAATGCCAGGTCGACGATCCTTTGAATCGCATTTATCCGGGAGAGTTCACCTATGGCGGCGGACATGTAATTCATGATCTGCTCGCAGGCAAGGATATCCGCTTCGAAGCAGAAGCGTATGGAACGGATTGCTACCCTCGAAAACATCTCGCTTCGTGGTTGAATATAAAGGATCTGAACGATGCGGTAATTGTGAATCCTCGAAACGCTTCCCAAAATTATAATGTGGCGGTGAATTTAACAAATCCCACTACTATTTATACCTATCTTGGACCTCTTAAGCCGGGACTGGGTAACGCAAATTATTCAAGCGCCGGACAACTTTCACCTCTCCTTAACGATCCTAAATTGCGTACCATCGGTATAGGTACACAGATTTTCCTGGGGGGTGGAAGAGGATATGTTATCCGCGAGGGGACGCAACATTGTCCTACGTTGATGTTCAAACGTGATGAACGAGAGACGTACGGTTCCGCTACCCTTTCGGTCATGGGCGATCTTAAACAGATGAATCCACGGTGGCTTATGGGAGCAAGTCTGAGAGGGTATGGCGTATCCATGTTTGTGGGCATCGGAATTCCCATTCCTATTCTGGATGAAGAAATGCTTTATTACACTGCGGTAAGCGATGATCAAATATTTGCGCCGATTGTGGATTATAGTAAAGACTACCCGGAAATGACCGGAAATGAAATAGGATACGTGAGTTATCGAGAATTGAGGAGTGGGAGAATAGAGATTTTGAAACGTGAGGTGCCTACTGCTACCATATCCAGCTATCCCCGTGCCAGAGAGATTGCAGAGATTTTAAAAGAATGGATTCATGGAGGTAGTTTTCTTCTGACAAAACCGGTAAAACCGTTGCCGGGCTTTCCGACTTGTTCCGGCACCAAGCCTTTTAACGAACGACCGCTCGATAACAAAGACATGGGATAAATTATCGCCTCTTACCCTTTGAGCAATTTACCCAATCTCAAGAAGAGAACCATTGCAAGGAGCCGTTTGTTCACAATCCTCTGTGTATATGCCCTTGACTCAATCAGTTGATGGAGGGAGTCGAAGACGGCGCTAATAGTGTAATGCTCACCAAGGCTGTAAATATCGTTTTCCGCGTCCTTGTTTATCAAGCATTCAGAGGATTGAGAACAGAACTGAGCGACAAGGATATCCCTGAACCAACTTAGAAAGAGTTCGACGATTTCAGAGGGTTCAAAGCGTTTAGTGAGCTCGTCAGCGACAGAAAAGAGGGCGGGAAATCCTTTGTCGAGCAGGATATCGAATTCCCGAATCAGCATATCGCGCCGACCAAGGTAGTTACGACGAACCAGCTCGAGAGCAAGCCCCGGAATACCTGCAGCAAAACTTGCCGCTAATTGAGCCATACTTTCGCTGGTATCGAGTTTTTCCTGAAGCCATTTTTCAATCGCTTCTTCATGAACGGGATTTAAAGGGATTCGGGTACAGCGTGATCTTACCGTTGGAATAATCTGGTGCGGCTGAGAGGAGAGCAATATAAGAAGGAGAAACGAGGGTGGTTCTTCGAGCAATTTAAGAGCTGAATTTGCTGCGGAAAGATTCATTCTGTCCGCATCGACAAAAATAACGACTTTTTTCTTTGCCTCAATGGGGTGAGTGTATGATTTATCCTGGATATCACGCAGTTGGTCAATCTGTATTGTCCGGCTGGCTCCTTGTGGTTCTACGAGAAAAACATCAGGATGAAGACCTCGTGATATCAAATCACATGTCCTGCAAGCACATCGCTGATTCTCTGCACGACCTGTTTCGCAATTGACGAATTTGCATAGTGCGTAGGCGAGTGACCTTTTGCCTATAAGTGGTGGTCCCTCGAAAAGCAATGTCTGGGGAAGCATGTTACTATGCCACATCTTCTTCAAGAGTTGCTTTTGCAACTCGAGACCCACGAGGGTACTGAAATAATGTTCTTTTGGTTCGAGAATTACCATTTTTTTAATTTGCGTCACGCCGATTAAGTAAGGCTTACCATACTATTGGTCTGATCAAGACTGCAAGCAATGAATAAAGCATCAAGCGTTTGAGGCGCAACCTCTTTTAAGTTGAGATAATCTACAGCATAATAGTAAAATGAATCGATTGAAAGATGTTTTTGTAAGTTAAAATTCAGATCAATTCTTCGATATACGTAATCAAGGATGAGAGAAACCAAACATTCCCCACAATCGGAGATTAAAAGAGTTCTTCTGTTTAATCCGCCGGGAAGATCTATTTATCTTCGAGATTATTTTTGCAGTCATGCATCAAAGGCGAATTATTACTGGGGACCGTTTGATTTAATTGTCCTCAGCGGAATACTTGATAGGGAATTCTCGGTTTCCGTAGTGGATGGGATGATGGAGAGGATTACACCTCGGGAAAGCGTAGAACGAGTGAAGGAATCCAATCCGGATGCAATAATATTTCTTACCGGCGCCGTGTCGTGGACAGAAGATTTCAATGTCATTGAACAAATCGCGAAGACAATAAGTCCTCCGCCTCTGATGATAGGAATAGGAGACATCCTCTTTGCAGAGGGGGATAGTTTCCTTGATAAATATGAATACCTACATGGCGTAATCAGAGATTTCACGTCACGGGAAATTGTAGAGTTTCTCAAAGGTCGAGAGGGACCGTTTCGCACACTCAGCTATTCGCGAAATGGCACCGTTGTTCCCGCAACACGCGAAGTTGTTCACGACGAATTCTCTCTTCCACTTCCCCGTTACGATTTATTTCCTTATAAAAACTATAGAATCCCTCATGGGATACGTATTCCTTTTGCCGGGATGTTGACCGACTATGGGTGTCCTTATCATTGTGATTATTGTATCGGTGGGGAATTAGGTTTCAGGTTGCGCAACGTCGAAAATACTATTGAGGAAATGAAATATTTCAAAGCCCTTGGAATAAAAGAGCTATGGATAAAAGACCTCACTTTCGGGGTAAACAAGAAACGAACTCTTCATCTGCTCGAGCGGATGCTGGAAGAAAATCTCAATTTCACATGGGTCTGCCTGTCCCGTGCAAACGTGCTTGACGAGGAGCGATTACGAATGATGAAGCGTACCGGTTGCCACACAATTCAGATGGGTGTTGAGACGGCAAGCGATGAGTTACTCAGGCGGTACTCAAAAGGATTGAACAGGGATGTGGTCAATCGTGCAATTATGCTGTGCAAAAAGACAGGCATTCGTGTTCTCGCACATTTTATGCTCGGTCTGCCGGGTGATACCGAGGAAAATATTATAAAGACCCTTGCTTATGCCTTGCAGATCGATCCTTATTTTGCATCGTTTAACATAGCCATGCCGCGTATGGGGACAAAGTTTCGCGAGAGAGCACTCAAAGAAGGTCTCGTTGATAAGAATGTCACCATACTCGATAACTCAATTTCGTATCCGGTTTACGATACTCCCGAGTTAAGCCGGGAACGTCTGTGGGAGCTTCGGAATATTGCCATCCGACGATTCCACTTGAGACCTCGTTATATTCTTCGAAGATTTTTCGGCGTTCGTTCTCTTTACGAACTTCAAACCCTCTTCTCACAAGGGATTTCGCTTATCCGGACCACCAGAACAAAGCAGATACCTGACAAAATGAAAGAGATGAAATAACTTGCACATCTGCTTCATTTCTTTTATAAAACTCTCCTTAAGAATTGCCTTATTGGCTTATGTAATTCGAGTTATTCTGGCATAAGTAAATTAATCAAGGAAAACGAGGTAATTATGCTTGCAAAACTTCTTAGACCGACCATTGAAGAGGCGATAGCGCGGAAAAATTTTCGTGCGTTGAAAGACGGTCTTCTGGAAATACCGGCGCAGGATCTGGCTGAAATGTTGACCGAGTTGGAAGAACCGAGTAGAAGTATTGTCTTCCGTCTTCTCCCTCGCGACGCAATGACCGAGGTTTTCGAGTTCCTCGATGTTGAAGTCCAGGAAGAGCTTCTAACCTCTCTGGGTACAGAGACAACCCAGCACATTCTCGAGGATATGTCACCGGACGACAGAACGCAACTACTCGAGGAGCTTCCCGCGAAGGTGACCAAGCGACTCATCTCGTTCTTGTCACCCGAGGAAAGGCGGATAGCAACGCAACTGCTTCTTTATCCGGAAGAATCAGTCGGACGAATGATGACGCCGGATTTTATCGAGCTCAAGCCCGATATGACGGCAAGCCAGGCATTACAGAAAATTCGCGAAGTCGGTATCGATAAAGAGACTATCTATTCTTCCTATGTGGTGGATGATAAAGAGCACTTAATAGGTCGCGTGGGATTACGTTCTCTGGTTCTCGCGGATCCGGATCAAAAGGTTAGTGAACTCACCGATAAAAACTTTATTCGTATTGACGCACATACCGATCAGGAGGAGGCGGTTCGTCTATGCCAGAAATACGACTTGCTCGCCATACCCGTTATAGATAAAGAAGAGAAACTTATTGGGATTGTGACAATTGACGACATCATGGATATTAAAGATGAAGAGATGACAGAAGATATGCATTTGATGGCGGCGGTGGTACCTACCGAGGAGTCGTATTTAAAAGTATCTTCCCTCCAGATGGTCTGGCGGCGCGGGATATGGCTTTTTGCCCTTCTTATCGCAGAGACTATCACCGGTTCTGTCATTCGAGACAATGAACATGTGTTACAGGGCGAAATCTGGTTAGCCTTTTTTATCCCTATGCTGATTGCCACTGGTGGGAATACCGGCAGTCAATCCGCCATGATGGTGGTACGGGCTTTAGCGGTCGGTCATTTGACGGCGGGACATTTCTTCAAAGCGGTTCTCAAGGAGCTGAGGACCGGCATTCTACTTGCATTAACCTTATGCCCTCTTATGTTTCTTATCGCTATGGTCTTACAAAGCAGTCCAGTGCATAGTATAGTCGTCGCGGTTGCGCTTACCCTGATCGTGACTGTTGCGAACCTGATTGGAACCATGCTGCCGCTTCTCTTCAAAACAATGGGTCTTGATCCGGCTCTAATGTCTGGTCCCTTTATCAGTACTGTCATGGACATCACAGGGATTTTTATTTATTTTCAAGTCGCCCGTTTTATTCCTCGCCTGTTTTCATGAATACACGAAAAATACGAGTCCTCCGTGTTATGCGCGGATTGAACGTTGGGGGAATAGAACTCAGGATATTGAGTCTAACCCGTGCGTTGAATCGTACGGGAGAGTATTATTGTGCGATTGTCACTATCATGGATGAGGGCGATTTGGCAGAGGATGCAAGAAAAAGAGGAGAACCGATCGTTCATATTCCCGTAATTCATAGAACGAACTTCGGGGGTATCAAGAATCTGAGAGATTATATCCGGCAGGAAAAGTTTGACATAGTGCACACCCATTCATTTTATCCCAACGTGCCTGGTCGAATTGCGGCGATTCTTGCTCGCTCGCCTGTAATTATTGCTCACCAGCATAGTCTCTTCAGTAGAAAGTGCAGGCGTTTCAAACATAAAATGTACGAGAGAATCCTCGCACCCTTCACAGATGTGATTGTGTCGGTTTCAGAAAGCGTGAAGGAGGATTATGTAAGATTTACGGGTGTATCCCCTCGAAAATTACGCGTCGTCCATAATGGTATAGACCTTTCCCCATTTGATCATGAATTCGATGTCGGCACTCTAAGAAAGGAGCTGGGACTGGAAGGCAAGATTATTCTGGGGAGTGTGGGACGTCTGGTGCCGGTGAAAGGATATCCGACCCTGATAGAATCTGCCGCACGCGTTGTTGAAAAAGTTCCCGATGCGGTCTTTCTAATAGTAGGAGACGGACCGGAGGAATATCGCACACGGTTGGAGAAACAAATAAAATCACTCGGTTTAACATCGCATGTGCGATTATTGGGTTACAGAAAAGATATCCCTGCATTGATGCAGATGATGGATATAGGAGTACTTTCGTCGGTATTCGAAGGTTTCCCAGCGGTTCTTGTGGAATTTCTTGCATCAGAAAAACCGGTAGTGGCGACAAAGTGTGGTGGACAGACCGAGATTGTAAAAGATAACGAGACTGCAATCCTCGTTCCCCCCGATTCTCCCGATGATCTGGCTGCTGCTATTATACGCGTGCTCGAGGACAAAGATTTACAGGAAAGACTGGCAAGAGCCGGTTGGGATAGAGCACGGGATTTTTCTCTTGATAAGATGACGTCCAATTTTGACGCTCTTTACCGAGAATTTATCTCAAAGAAAACCATATCTCTGGATTAGAAAGGTATGGGAATTTTCCCCCTGAGTAAGCGTAGTAGTTAAAATTCCTTGTCAACTACTGGTTGTTTTCGTATAGTTTCTCTCTTTTACCGACGAGAGACAGAAAATAGAGTAAGGACGATGAAGAGGAAAGTATCATACTATATTTTTATCATTATCACCCTTGTGTGCTATATATGTCTTATAGATCAGTTGAGAGAAAATGTCGATTTACACAACAAAAGAATGATTCGTGTGGAATCCGCCTTGATGGGAAAGAAAGGTCATCCGCTCTTGATCTTTTCCCACGAATTCGAGCCCTTTGTGAAGGCATATTCATATATTCAAGCATCCGATGCAGCGCGTTTCTGGATCATAAGCGATTATCTCGACCCCTCTATTCTCTTGAATTATTATGTGTATCCCAAAGAAGTGTGGATGCGCGCGGAAACGCAGGATTTTCTCAATTTGAAATATCTCAATCGCAGCGATGAACCAATCATTCATCCACCTCTAAAGAGTCAATACCCTATTTTATACATTAATCTTGAAGAGATGAAAGTGATGGATTCATGGAATGGGTCCCCGTAATACCCTTTATAGTAATAGGTTACAGCATTATAGTCAGGATGAAGTTTCCGCCTGAGAAATTGCCTGCTCCGGGATGGCTTGTTCTTTCATTCTGGTTGGGCGTGGTTTCAGTAAGTTTTATTGTGACCTTTCTTGCAGTATTGAGCGGGCGATTCTTCCTTGAACTTTATTGGATTTTGGCCGTAGTCGGCATAGCGTTCCTTTTCATTGATAGGAAGAAAATACCTGAGTATATGCGATTTAACGAATTCCTTAAAGGTGTCAAAGATAAGAAACGGGTTCTGATATGGTTACCGCTGCTTGTTCTCATTATTATCCAGATAATCCTTGTAGTCTCGCTCACGGTAAGTTTTCCCCTCATCGGTTTTGATTCCATCGGCAATTTCGGGATGAAAGGGAAATTATGGTATTACACTCGCAGTCTCTTTCCCGAGCAGCTCCTTAACCCTGATTTTCTCATATATAAGCGAACATATCCCGCTATTATACCCCTCACCGAGGCAATCTGGTCTATCCTTGGCGGATGGCACGATGAACATATCAAGATTTTTTTTGTGGTATGCTGGCTCGCATTGGGATTTATGATTTTTTCCATACTCATGTCGCGTGGAAACAGGATTCATTCATGGATTGCCATGACTTTCTGGATAGTGCTTCCTTACAACCTGTATGAACTCGGTGGGGGAGCAACCAACGGTTTCGGTGAGATTCCTTTCGCCCTCGCTCTTTTAATTGCACTCTGGATGATGGTTGAATTCCATTCTACACAGCGAATCGGAATGATTGTCCTTTTAGGCGTTCTTATTGCTGCTACGTTCTGGGTCAAAAAGGAGGGGCTCCCGTTTGCATTCGGCGCTTTTCTTTTCCTTGCATGGAAAAGGATGAAGATCAAATATCTTCTCCTTATAGGCGCTATCTGCCTGAGTATGTTTTTTGTTCATCTTCTTACGACGCGAGGGCTTCCAACATATTTTGAAGGAAAGGACCTGAGCCTCGCTCATTCTTTTCAGGATATGCAGGAACGATTCCATCACTTCTTCGGTTTCGCTTACGAGGAGTTATCCCGACCCCGCCATTGGGGAGAACTGTTCTGGCTGGTTATTCTGGGTATATGGATTTATAAACTTATTTTCCGGAAACTCAGAGATATAGTGTCGGTCGAACTTTTGTTTTTTGGATATATGCTATGCATCTATATCATTGTTTGTCATCTCAATGTCCTGGATTTTTATAAAGTAATGACAACTACTTTCGATCGGCTTTTTATCCATCTTTATCCCTTGCTCCTGCTCGCCACTTTTCATGGAATAGAACGTTCAGAATCAGGCACAATGGGGGTAGCATGATTGGTGTCAGTGGCGAGAAAAAGATAGATGATTTTTTCTTGAAAGACTACGTTGCGCTTCTTATTATCAACCAAGTATTTGTTATGTTAACTTGATTTTACAGTGTTGCGCGTCATTTTCAGCAGGGTACTGCCGGCAAATGCTTTTTTTAGAAAAGGGCGAGAGTGTGAATACGAGTGTAAAAAAAATAATATATTTTCTTCTTTCGATTCTCTTCCTGGTGATCACCTTCGATTCTCTATTCTATCAACAACACCGCAATGAGAAAATATTCAGAAAGATAAAGGGGCGTGTAAATAAAGCCTTTTCCGCCGATTTACCCCATCCAATGCTTGTTATTTTTCCCGAAGAGGCTATTTCCTATGTTGATGTTTATTATAAGATTCAGGAGCATTCAGCAACGCATTTTTGGCTTGTTGGAAACGATTTTAATCCGTCCGTGATTTTGAATTATTATGTCTATCCCCGGGAACTTCGAATGTCGGTTTCTACTCAACAGATGCTGATGGCAAAAATGCTGGGCAAGAGCAAGGAACCCGTCGAACATTTCCCACCCCGCAAGTTTGAAAAAATAATAGTTATTAAAGATGAACATGCAGAGGTAGTTGATGAATGGGCTGGGAACCGATAATATTTTTAACCGTAATCGGATTCGGAATTTTTCTTCTTTTTAAGCCACGGCCTGAGAAGTTCCACGGCTTGAGTGTTATTGTTCTTTCTTTCTGGTTAGGAACACTGGTGACCGCTTTTCTCATGATAGGTCTTGCAGTTGTTACGGGACGGTTTTTCTTCCCCATGATATGGCTTCTCTTGATCGGCGGTTTTTTGCTCATCCTTTTCAATGTAAAAAAAATTTACACCTATTTTCCTTACACACCACCGGGACCTCTGAAAAAAGACAAAATCTTCCTCCTTCTATACATCCCCTTGATCTATTTCATTATTGTTAACTTATATCGTGTGGAATTCCTTTGTATGGATTACCCGCTTGTAAGTATCGATGCGATCGGGAACTTCGCCCTCAAAGGGAAATTGTGGTACTATACGAATAGTCTTTTTCCCGCCCAGCTTCTCGACCCGGAGTATCTAATGTATAAACGTTGCCATCCACCCATAATATCAGTGATCGAGAGTTTATGGGCGAGTTTCGAAGGGTGGCAGGGCAGGGATGTTAAATATTTTTTCTTCACATGCTGGCTTTCGGTAGGACTTGCGATCTTATCAATTCTTCGTTCACGCGGAAACCGTTTCTCGGCAGTGCTTGCGACAACGATCTGGTTTGCGCTTCCCTATAATCTTGGCTATTGTCATGGTGGCGCGATAAGCGGGTACGCTGATGTCCCTCTGGCTTTGACATTTCTTTGCGCTGTTCTAATAGTGGATAAACTCCACAACACTGATAAGTGGTCTGATATACTCCTCATGGCGCTTCTCCTTGGCGGTACATTCTGGGTTAAAAAGGAAGGAATTCCTTTTGTTTTTTTCATCATGCTCTTTCTCGTATATAAGCGCATGGCTATCAAAAAACTCGGCGTTCTCGTATCCGTTTTGGCTCTCATGTATATCGTATATCTTTTTACCACTTTTAATATTCCTTGTTTATTTGAAAAAGATGTAACGCGTCATCTTTCTTGCGCAGAATTATTCGCACGCATACAACGACTTTTCCCTCTTGTGGTAGCAGAATTTTCCGATCCCCGGCATTGGGGAAATCGACTATGGTTGATTGTGCTTGGTGCATGGATTTTGAAATTATATAGACGCAAGGTAAAAAATCTTTTCAACCTTGAAGCCGTTCTTTTTGTTTTCATGTTTTCCCTCTATCTTATTGTACTTGTATTTACCGTGTGGGATTTTGAGCAAAATCTGCGATGGGCATCACACAGATTATTTATTCAGATTTATCCTTTGCTCCTCATAGCAACTTTTGACGGCATGAAAATAATTAGTGAACCACGAATTGAGAAACGCTGAAAAGTATGCATGAAGCATCTCTTCTAAACTTTTTCGTTTAAGAATCGATAAAACAAGTATACTTTTCATTATATCAGCCAATGACTTTGTATACGAGACCCACTCATGAAACAGGATATAATGAATACGACAAAAAATTGTTATTTCCGCTTATCGCTTGCGATAGTTTTATTATATTGTGTACGAGTACTATTCGGTGGATGGTACGGGGATTTTTGGGCGCATAGCGCTGTGGTTCGGGAACTCGCCGCACATCCTTTTTCACCGGGTCATCCTCAATTGAACATAGACGCAGACCATGAGTTTTTTTCGCCCTATACGTTAGCGGTCGGTATCTTTTCAAGGGTAAGCGGTTTAGGCGCTGTTAATGCCCTGGCAGTAGCCGGAATAATAAACCTCACTCTCCTGTTTATATTTCTTAGGGTATTTCTTTCAAAACTGCAGACGCATAAGGAGGCTGCATTTTATACCTTGCTCTTCATGCTGTTTCTATGGGGCAATAAACCATGGAAATTCAGCGGTTTTTTTCACGTAAGGGTTCTGGGGTATGTCGCTCCATACCCTTCAACATTTGCACTTGTTCTCGTACTTGGATGCTTCATACTTTACTTTAAGTTAGTTGAAGCAAGACACCTGAAATACGTCTTATATATATTCATTTTAAGCACTGTGGTCCTTCTCACTCATCCGTTCAGTTTCATAATACTTGTCTGCGGGATATGTTTTCTTTCGTTGAGTCGTTATAAAAAACACCTCATCACTCTATATCTTATTCTTGCAGGAGGAATTATTATCTCTTTTTTAGCAGCACTCTTATGGCCCTATTATGATTTCGAAAGACTTATCTTTTCATCTACGGGAGAACGTTATCACGACCTCAATAGAATTATGTATATGGATGTGCTTGAGAAGATCTATCCCGCACTTTTTGCAGTGCCTTTATTGTTCATTCGCCTGAAAAAGAACTACCGCGATTCTCTGTCGGTGATGTGTCTTGGTTTATTCGCTGTGTATATGTATGGAGGGATTATGGGAAAGTGGGGATATGGCAGGGTTATCTGGTTTGCAGTCTTGCTTTTGCATAGCGTTATCGCTGATTGGGTTGCCACCATAGAACAATCAATCAGAGCTCGTAAACCTATTTCACTACAAAACAAAATAATGTCGGTTATATTGATAGTTCTCTTTTCACTCGGGGTATTTTCTTCTATTAAGGGCTGCGCTGACTATTTCGAACCTACCGATTCCGCTGAAAAAAGGCTTCAATTCACCAAAAAATTTATACAACAAGATGATGTCGTTTTAACAGATATATTTACGGGATATTATGTGCCCACCTTCGGTGGAAAAGTCGTTGCTGTTCCACAACCACTCGCCTTTATGCCGAATCATGCAGAAAGGCTAAATGATGTGTACATCTTCTTTTCAGAGACCACTAAGCCTGAACAGAGAGATAAAGTCCTTGATAAATACAATGTCAAGTTTGTCTTGCTTGATAAAGAACGAGGGGAGATTCCGCCTAAAGTAATTGAATATCTTAACGATAAAACTCATAAGCTCTATGAGGATAAACGATATACACTATTGATACTCGAGGAGTTTGCTGCGTCCTATTTTTCATCAAGGAAGGGAGAATAACCTTTACGTGTCGTAGGCTAAAATGAGGTGCTTAATGGGGTTTGATGAGAATATAAAGAAACGAGTAGCTGTACTGTTCGGTATCCTTATCTTTGCCGTTCTTCTCCGAATAGATTATAATTCATGGAGTGGTGTCGAGTTCTACGCTGATACGTATAGTTATCTCCAGATAGTTAAGGACATACTCACCAAAGGTAAGATAATTGATGGACACCGGACACCGGGCTACCCGATGTTCTTGATTTTAAATTACATTTTCTTCGGTCATCACAATCACGTTGCGGTGGCACTAATCCAATCGATTCTGGGCATTGCCGGCGTCGTTGTTTTGTTTTTTCTGGCGTTGCAGCTTACTAAAAATATGGTACTGGCTGCTCTGGCAGCTGCCATTGTATCTTTCGACTATGAGATCATCTATTACGATTGCGGATTAATAACAGAAGCCGTTTCTACTTTTCTCGTGATTTTGATCACCTATCTTTTTTTTAACTGTGTTAAGTGGAAATTCAGGTTAAGGGATTGTTTATTCCTGAATCTGTTTTCTCTTGCGCTTATTTTTATCCGCCCGATTTTTATCATGCTGGTGATCCTTTTGCCCATAATGAGTGTAATAGTATACATAAAAGATAAGAATCTCCAAAGGCTCAAGAATATGCTCATTCCTTATCTTGTCGTGCTTATTATTCCGATTGCCGCGTGGGGTTTTGCGCTTAAATTGAAGTACGGCTTTTTCGGTATGACGAATGTGGCTCATTTCAACGCCATGGGGGTGCTGCTGCGATATAATCTTTATAAGTATGCGCCTGAGGAATATAAAGAATTTGCCTGGGCTGTTGAAGAGGCTCAAAAGAATCTCCCTGCTGAATATAAAAGAAATGCTTACGCGATATTTCCCTTAATCGAAGACATGGTGCCTCGAAAGAACGAGTATGATTATAGTTACCTAATGAAATTCAGCCGGGCATGTATACAATCCGCTCCCTTAACATTTTTAAAATATTCTCTGGAAAAAGCCCCGGAAGTGCTGACGAAAAAAGAGAAGATCAGGGACTATAAAAAGACAGGAACTGTAATGGCAACAATAGGATACTCGTTGTACAAAAATGTTCTCTATAGACCTTATAGAAAGGGCGCTATGGGGATTTTTCTTTTGTTTTTCAGTATTTTCCTACCTTTAAGACTGTGCAGAAAGAATCCGGAGCAGTGTATCGAATTACTCTGGATTTTACTTTTGATCTGGATTCAAATAGTGTTGGTTATCTTCCTGGGACCTGCTTCTTACGCACGTCTCAGAATGCCGGTCGATCCGCTCATCAATCTTGTCGTATTATTCGGACTAATTGAAGTTGTTCTTTTGGCGAGGAGGCGGTTTTTCGGCAAGGATACTATCACATCAGAGGAAAGTACAGAATCATAGGCGTCTTTTAACAATCAGGGCTTTCCAATAAGATTGTAGCGAAAGCGGTATTTTGCTTTCGCTTTCTTTGCCGCGGGTGGTGGGGAGGTGAGCAGTCGATCATATAAGGTACAGATTCTGTCTGCAAAAGGACGCAGCGCGAATTCCTCGCTTTTGATACGTGCGTTCTCGCCCAACTTCAATCGCAGTTCTTTGTCTGATAACAACGCATCGAGCTGATTGATAAAATGATCTGCAGAAGCGGCCTCAACGAGAAATCCTTCTCGTTCATGCGTCAATACTTCACTTATGCATCCCACATCGGTGGCAACCACCGGTGTTCCTACGGCATACGATTCAATAATACACCGTGGTAAACCTTCGAAATGCGAAGTCAGAACCGTGGCGTCGAAGATTTTCAAGAAAGCGGGGACGTTTTCTTGGAAGCCGGTGAAAATGAGTGAAGAGCGAACACCAAATTCTTCAGCGAGGAGTTCAATCTTTTGTTTATAAGCCTCGTCGCCTTCACCCACGATAAAGCATTTCAAGACGGGATACCTGGTTTTCAAACCGGCAAGGACTTTCACAAGCATTTCGAGGTTTTTTACCGGGTGCAAGCGTGCAATGACTCCAATCACGGGTGTATCGTCGGTAATATTATAGCGCTGCCTGATCTTCTCTACCTTATCCTCCGATGCTCCCGCTTTTATTGCATCAAGGTCGAAGGCATCATGCATGACGAACAGACGGTCGCGGACGCTTTCATTGACCCTGTCTTTAACGAGACTCCAGAGTTCTTCACATCCCTTTTTGCCGACGAAGATAGAGGTATCGGTAGCAGGAAGCAACCTTGATTCGACTCTGGCAAGTTTCGAGGTATATCTCGAGCCCGGCATCGTATGATGATGGGTGATTATGATGGGTATCTTTGCAAGGATAGCGGCAATCCTGACCATGAAATGGTTGTCAAACGAATGAATATGGACAAGGGATGGTTTTTCTTCCTGGAAGAATCGTTTCCCCCATTTGATCCGCTCTTTGTTGAGTTTTCCTTTCATCTGGGTTTCGATGACGTTAATCCCCATTTCACGTGCCTTCGGGACAAGGGTACCCGCTCCACTTGTTATAATGAGGGAAATATCAAAATGCTCGGAAATCAGGGGAATGATACTCAAGGCGAAAGTCTCGCTTCCCCCGACTCCCATTCTCCGGTACGACCAGATTACGTGTGTTTTATCGGATAGTGGCAGAGCTGATCTCTTTCCAATAAGAATCTATTACGAGAAAGTCTTATAGCATAAAATAAACAAGAGATTGAAGGTTCCTCTCCATGTTTTTATACGAGTTTAAATCTATATTTTGTTCTGAACCAGCGCTTATGTCGTTCAGTATGACGATCAGGAGACTCGAGAAGATCATGGTACACTTTGCTGATCGTGTCCACATACTTTTTCATTTCATAATCATGAGATTTAAGGACTACTTTTTGAGACATCCTGTCCCGGAGTTTTTTGTTTTTGATAAGGCGTTCGAGGGCATTGGCGAGCTGCGCTGGATTCCCCGGCTCGACTAATAAACCGTCCTCACCATCGACCATGAGTTCCCGTAGTCCCTCTATATCGGAACCTACCACAGGACAGCCCGAAGCCCAGGCTTCAACAAGGAAACGGGGAAGCCCTTCGTGTGATGAACACAACACGCCCAGTGTAAATAATCGGATATATTCTGCAACATCGTTGCGGTAGCCCGTGAACGTAATGTAAGGCTGAAGACTCTTCTCCATAACTCTCTTTTTCAATGTCGCGGTATATTCCTCATCGCCTTCACCGACAATGAGACATCGTAACATTGGAACTGAGGTTTTCAAAATGTCTATAGCATCGATCAGGGTTTCAATAGATTTAACCGGTGCAAGGCGCGCAATCAATCCAACTACAGGGGCGCCTTCATCAATCTGATAGTGTGCGCGTAGATTCCGGACATTCTCGTTGTTGACGGTATAGAACTTATCAAGGTTAAATCCATCGTAGATGACGCGTAGCTTCCGAGTGTCAGGGTCTGCAGGGTTGAGATGAACGATTTTTTCATACTGATGCCGTGCGGCGTTACAGACAAAAAGAACATGACTCGAGCAGCGGAGGAGAGCGTCCTCCCATTCAAGGCTCGAGTCGTCGAATCGCTCACCTGGCATGGAATGAAAGTGAGGAATGATCACGGGGATCTTTGCCAGTATAGATGCCAGACGAATCGTACAATGTGCCTTGAAGGTATGAGTATGGACAATTCGGGGATTGATTTGTCGTAAAAGTTTTGCTGCGCCGGATATTCTCCGCCGGTTGAATTTTCCCTTCATGCTCGAGATGTAGACGGGAATACCGGCGGACTCGATTTTTTCCAGCAATCTTCCCCGTCGCTCCGAAAGCAGGATTCCAACCGAAAATCGCTCCTTGAGTAAAGGAAGCACCTCGGTTGTATGTGTTTCAATGCCACCAAGTTCAAGATTATTTAACGCCCATATAAGATCCATTTATATCAGGAACCCTGCAAAACTTTATATATCATGACGGTGTTTTCCCTGTCTTTATCGTGGTAAACGAGGTCCAGACCGCGAACAAGTTCATTGACATTAAGGAGGTCTTTAAGGCCCGGTCGATTATCTTCTATTTGCTCTTTGTCAATAATCAAAAAATCGAAGCCCTTTTTCTGGAGATACGTAACCACAATATCTGATGATTCAATAGCGGGAAGTGATACGGACGGCATTCTCGCATAGAAGGGTATCCACGGTTTTGTTGCCATTGACGTATATTCATCAGGTTTACCGACATGCTCCCTGAGCCAACGCCCCGCTTCTTTGTAAATCGTGTATCTATTAGGTGAGTCGATCTCTTTTATATACTTCAAATTATCATCTATCGGGTAATATATGAGTGTAGCAACAGCAAGAACAAGAACGGGACCTTTTATCTTTAAATCTGCTTTTTTTGCCTTTTTTAGTGCAATGTCGAACCCGAGTGCTGCGATGATGAGAAGGCAGAGCAGCTGTGGCAGGATGTAGCGCAGTTCAAAATGTGAAAGGGCTAAGGGAAATATGGGAAGAAAAAAGGTCAGAAGAAGAATCGTTGAAGAACGTCTCTCTCTTTTTTGTATCCCCAATAAGAGTCCTGCTATAAAGAAGAGCCAGATGGTAGGTACGAGCAATCCTTCATTTATGAATTCTCCGAATTGAACAAGGTTATAAGCGCCGCGTTTCATAAGATGCCGCCAGTTTTCAACAAGATATTGGAACGTACTGAATTCAATCGTTTCGGGAATACGGTGTATATCAGGAGGAAGAGGCAAGCCGAGTTCGTCATATATCCGGAAAGCAGTATGTTTATAATATGCTTCCTTGTCTTCAAAAGCGATGTAATCGCCGGATAAGAGCTGGTTATGCAATTTATCCGTAAGCTGGACTTTGCCGGTATGCCGATATTGAAAAGTTAGGTGAGGAACGAGCACAATTATGAAGATCAAACCGCAGATTGCGATTTTGGCAATTCGCATTTTCAGCGACTCTTTACTTTTTATCGCGAACAAAAAAAGTAGTAGGATGAAAAAAAGAAGACCATCCGGACGTGTAAGTGTGGCAAGTCCCGACAAAAGTGCGAAAATAAGAATCGTCCACCACCTTTTTGGACACGCTTTATTTTGATACAAGTTATGTACATATACATAGGTGGCGGCAATCACCAGCAGTAAGAATAAAGATTCCGTAAGCACATCTGTTGAATATTTGATGTAATGAGTGTTGGTGAAAACAAGGAAAGACGCAATCCGGGCAGCGCTCGAACCAAAAAGGTCCTTCACAAGATAGAAAAGGAAGGGGATGGTCGCTAAGGCGGCGAGGAAAGAGACCAGGCGAGTTGCCGTTTCCGAGTTATTGAAGACGAGATAGAACGGGACACTGACAAAAGAATAAAAAGGCATATAAACTACGAGAGGATCGCCGAACCGGGAGAAGCCTTCCCCACGTGCAATTCCCTCGGTCCCCAGGGCATATACACAGCCGTCGGTACCTATATATCCACGGGTCTTTACATACGCCAATCCTACCAAAAGATACATGAATGCAATTAAAGCCATGAAGACAAAATCATTTTTGTACCACGCCGAAAGACTTTTAAGCCATTGATTCATAGAACAATTCCCGATTAAGCAAAGTTGCCCTGCCGGATTAAAAAAGTAGGTTTATAGCACAGTAGAAATTCCGGGTCAAATCTTACTTTCGACCTTATCCAGCCATGTAAAAAAGAAAGAACGAGCCCGGAGACCTTTACGTAAAAAGTGAAAGCTATTCATATTCACTGCATCATGTAGGATTAGATTCTTTTATATCTTGTCAGGTCAGGTGAACAAAGGATTGAATCAGGTAACGGAATTTTGAGAGTAGATGTGATTTCATCAATTTTTTGCGCAACAGTTTGTAGCGGCGCTTTGCCACCTTTGCGGGAACCTGATTCTCGAGACGTGACGCCGCAGTGCCCGGTCGTGGTGAATAACAGAAGGGTTCCACGTACACAAAAGGCAGTTTGCAGGACCACTCAACGCTTTTCTGGAAATCCTCTTCCGTTTCAGTCGGAAATCCAATCATCACCTGAGACCGAACCAGCAATGCGGGACAGGCTTTTTTAATCCTCCTCAATGCGTCAACATATTGGTCAACTGTATAAGCCCTGTTCATCAGTTTGAGTATCCGGTCGCTGCCTGACTCCAACGGTAATTCGATATATTTGATTTTTCCGGTTTTAAGTACCTCGAGAAAATCGTCCAGGTATTCGATGATGTCTTCCGGTTCAAGGTTTCGCAGGCAGAGTTTATACCTGCCTTCTATCTTAAGCAATTCATTGAGTAATTCGGGCAGGTTAGCGCCGATATCCTGTCCATACGCGCTTACGTTGGTACCGATGAGGCTGAATTCCCGATACCCGGACTCGAGGCCTTCCCGGAAACGTTCAACTACCCATGGGATGGGTTTACTTTGAAGTGGGCCGCGGGATATCCTGACAGCACAAAAGGTGCAATAGCGATTGCATCCCGAGGCGATTTTGATAAAGAAGCGCCGGGCATGTTCCGGGCAGATTCCGATTCTCCTGTACATAAGCCTGTCGATGTTCCAGAGAAGACCGCGTCCCCGCTTAATTACTTCGTCTTTTCCCAGTATGATTCGTTGTGGATGCAGGGTAGGTGAAAAGAGGCTGCCTAAATCTATTGTATCCGGTATCTTCCATGGAAAGGAATGAATAGTCGGTCCACGGATAAGTTCAATATCCGGTATATTTTTTAGCGAGGTTGGATTTATTATGGGAAGGCAGCCAGTTACTAGAATGCGAGTACCGGGCGATGCGAGCCGCTTTACCTTCTTGATAATGTCGATGGAGATAGCCTCTGTCTCATGGGTTAAGCCGCAAGTATTGACAATAATCGTGTCGGCATCTTGTGGGGTGCGTGTGACCTCCACTCCAAGTTGTTCAAGGGTATGTTTGAGTTGCCCGACATCGAACCGATTTTCCGGACAGCCGCACGTATCGATATAGACCGTTTCAGGCAGATCATGCATAAGGACACAATCACTTTCATATTCATGTCGGTCTTGTTTACACAAGATTAAGAGCTTAAAGTTTTACTTTATAGTATTGAAATAACCTCAATATAATAAGTATTAAAAATAAAAATATGCGGAATATATACACCGGTTTTATCCTAATCGATAATACGAAACTTGTTAAATGTTGCTATTTCTGAGGTGTACCATCTTTCCGCGGGTTTGGACGAATCCATAAAAATGTCTGCCGCCCTGAAGCCGGTATAAATGGAATGATCCATGTTGTTATGTTGAAAAAGGCCCTGCCGCCCGAGCGTAATAATCGATCGAAAGCGCGAGAGATATTTCCAGAACAGTGAGAGTTTATCTTTATAGCCGAAACTCAATAATGGATATGCATGTGTCATGCGGACAACCTTGGTTGAATCCACATCCCTTTCGTCAAGAATGCCAGTCGAGCAGAAATCAGCCACGACCTGGCGGGCGATATCTTCATCGCTTCTTTTCCATGTCTCATCTCCCTGGAAGCAAGTTACCTCGAGACAGATCATGGACTTCGATGTCTGGAGCCTTCCGGGCAGAAAATTTTTCCCTTCATAACCGCGATTAAAAACCAAATTCGGCTCGGGAAAATAGAGCCAGGTGTTGTCGGTAATAGTGGGTTTTTTAGCGATTATGAACACCAGTATTGTTGATATGAATCGTAGTTGAGCGGCTTTTTGTCGGACATCGGCATCCTTAGCCGATTCAGTTGTCATTCGTAAAAGGTCGTTCAATGGAATAGTGGAAAAGCAAAAATCGAAGATCTCATGGACATAATCGCCCGCGCGAAACCACCCGATACGTACCTTGCCATCGGGTAGGGGAGCGACAGTTGCTACAGGAGTTCCCCTTTTTATATCGACGGGTTTATCTTTGAACGACGCTATGAATTTTTTGACAATGCTACCAAAGCCGCCATCGAGGTAGTGGAACTTTCGAAGGGCGGACGGGTCGGATTTTTTTTCTTTTCCCAGCACCTGCCGTATTAATTTTTCAACTCCACCCGCTGAAACACGCAACCGCGCCACTTCTGCGTCGATCTGCTCGGGCGGGGTTTTCCAGGTCTTGATTGTGTAGGGGCGAATCAGGTCGTTATAAGCCGCGGAACCAAATGCTTTTATCATCACTGCATCAAAGGTCTCTTTCCTATTACGCGGATAGAGTGAAAGGAAAGAGGCGAGCATGGCGCTGAGACCGTAACGCATAACGGTCTTGAATCCCAGATGATCTATAGCATTCGACAGTACAAGAGGATAATCAAAATAGCCGCCCTTAAAGTACATCTGGCTTTTACGTTTAACCTCAAAGAGGTCGTCACCAAGAAATTCTTGATAGAAGGTTTTAATCTCAGGTAGTTCGGTATGCACCCTGTGAGGACCATAATCGGCGGGGATGCCTGCCACATCGAACGAACGTGCCAGGCCGCCTACAGTTCCTTCTCGTTCAAAAATGGTTATTTGGACATCGGTATTGTTGTCAAGGAGTCTATAAGCAACGGCAAGGCCAGCCGAACCTGCTCCGAGAATCGCTATCCGTTTCCCTGTCATTCTTTGTAGTATCCCCCAATGTTTGAAAAGAGCGCTTTAATATAAAGGTTAAATCGGAAAGCATCCTATAATAAATTATACACCGTTTTCAATCAGTAAATGTATAAAGTGCGCTGAGGAATAGAGAGAACAGCGAGCACCTCAGCTAATTTTCATAACCTGTACCTAACTCTTATTGATGTGCGGGATGGTTTAATTTGAAGAGTTGATGGTTTGTTCGAGGATAGTTTCGACGTCATCGAGTTTCTCGGCTTCCACCATAATCTGGTATGCGAACAATGAGGGACGAAGCCGTGCAAAGAAATGGAGAATCGAATCTATCATTTTGACGAACCAACCTTTAGAGATCATATCTCTCAGGGGAGGACCGAAACCATATACTTTTACTACCTTGAAACCGGAGTTCTGGAGAAGCCTTACGAGCGATCTACGTGTGAAGAGGCGTGTATGAGTGACATCGAGGATGCCTCGTTTCCCATATCGAAAATTACCTAAAAGAAACATTATACGAAGCGGTAAATAGAGTATGTTGGCAGAGCATACATAAAATGCGCCGCCGGGTTTTATGAGTTTGGCTACCCGTTCACACACATCGCCGACTTTATTATAATGTTCGAGTCCTTCAAGCATAATAGCGGTGTCAAACGAATGTTTACCAAGAGTTTGATCGAAGGGAGAGTTGAGATCGATTGCGAGCGATTTGGCTATGGTGGGCTTTGGGGGTTCAGGAGAATCTGTTGCGAGAACATCAGCGCCTTTTCTGGCTATTTCGTCTGCTACACGACCGGAACCTGCATGGAACTGTATAATTTTTTCGCTGGGGCGCCAGTTGCGCCGTATGATAAATTGAAGGGGCGTGTTCGGTGCAGTCTTGTACGAGTAATCAATCGAATCGAATAAGCGAATATCGAAGCGGCGGTCGAAAAAAATACCAAGTCGTGTTAACTTATACCAGATAACCGACCGGACACAGTTAAAGGCATACTTAAGCCCATTTACGTGACACACTTCATCTCCATAATGTGTGGGGATAGGTACTTCCTTAATTTTTCCGCCACTTGCAATTACCTGGATGATAATCTCCGTATCGAAGTGAAAACCGTTGTTATTATATTTAAAGGGTAACTTTTTGAGAAGGCGGGTGCGGTACGCCCGGTAGCCGGTATGAAATTCAGAGAGATGTGTCCCCAACATATTATTTTCAAACCAGGTCAAGACTTGGTTCCCGAGCCATTTATACAAAGGCATACCGCCTTTACGGGCGGCTTTCTTGGTAATCATGCGCGAGGCAAAAACCGCATCGACTTTTTCGTTGTTGAACGGAGCCAACAGACGTGCCAGATATTCAGGTGGATATTGAGCATCGCCGTGAAGCAGGATGACAACATCATATCCACGGACGATCGAGTAGAGGTACCCGAGTTTTTGATTTCCACCGTATCCCCTGTTATGAGGTGTCCTGAACACATTCAAATTGTGAAAGTGCAACTTCTCCTTTGCCTTTTGAGCGATTTCAAAGGTTTTATCTTGCGAGAAGTCATCGATTATGAAGATTTCCGCAAAGAAGGGGAGTAACTCTTTCGGAATTCTGAGGAGTAAATTTTCAATATACGATTCCGCTTCGTAGGCGACTACAAAGATAGCAACTTTGTGGTTCTTCAAAAACCTAATTGCCTCTTCGTTCTCATGCTTTGTGAGAGGAATCGAGAATTTTAAGGGATCAAACTGCATACCTTAATCCTGCACCTTATTTTTATTTTCTCTTATTTTGTATCGGCGGAATTCTTAACAAATTAAGCCTCATGCGAGTGGATATTTCAACTAATTTTTTAAGAATTTCTGAATGTGCACAAGATAAAGCGAACAGTCAAAATCTTATCTCAGAGTTTTGTGTGCCGGCGGTATTTTGCAATATACGAAGGATGGAGGAGGGTGTTGAGTAAAAATCCGAAAAAGATCTTGAGTTTGAATGGCACCTTAGAATGCATGGCTACTTTTTGGAGTCGCTTATACCGCGCCCGAAGAATTTTTTTATCAATCCGCCCCTCCATTTCTGCCGCCTTCGTTCCGGGTCGCGGTGAAAAAAAGAAGGTCTCTATATAATCGACCGGAAGTGTTTTGATCATCTTAAGCGATTGTTGAAAATCTTCTTCAGTCTCAGTTGGAAATCCTACCATTACCTGGGTGCGGACAAACAGTTTCGGGTAGACGCGTTTCATTTCCAGAAGGCATTGACTGAACTCTTCTGCGGTATATCCCCTTCTCATCAGGCGAAGAATACGGTTACTCCCTGACTGAAGCGGGAACTCGAGATACCTGATTCTTTTTGTCTTGAGGACTTCGAGGAATTCCGGCAAGAATCGAATGACTTCTTCAGGCTCGGCGTTGCGGAGCTCGAGACGAAACGAATCGTTGATAGCGAGGACTTTTTTCAGAAGAGCGGGTAGATTTGTGCCGAGGTCCTGACCATAGCCGCTTACGTTGGTACCGATCAACGTAATAGTCTTATAACCGGCTTCAACGCCTTCGCGAACGTGTTCCACTATCCAATCCACAGGTTGGCTCCGGAGTTTACCTCTTGATATTCGGACTGCGCAAAAGGTGCAAGGTCGGTTACACCCCGTGGCTATCTTGACGTAAAAGCGAGGTCTCAATGGCGGACAAATTCCGGTCCAGCGGTACAGGATTCTGTCAAGAATCCATAGCAATCCATTTTTGAGGATAAAGATTTTTTCCGGTTCAAGAATAAGACGTTGAGGATAGAGATGAGGATTGAACACCTTGTCCGTGTCAGGTGGGGTATCAACGTCCCGTGGAAGCGGTTCCAGTCGTGGGCCGGGGATGATTTCGGCAAAGCTGCTACACTCATCCAACGCCGCCCGGTTGATTATGGGTAGACATCCGTTAATAATAAAGCGCGCATGCGGCTGCGCTACCTCTTTGAGTTTTTTGATGACCTCGAGCGAGACTTCTTCGTTTCGTTTTGTAAGGCCACAGGTATTGATTATGAGCGTATCAGCCTCTGCAGGATTTATCGTCAGGACTGCGCCCCTCTTCTCGAGATAGGACAGCATTTGGGCCATATCATATCGATTCTCAGGACACCCGACCACGTCGAGATACACTTTTTTCGGAGCAGGTTTCATAATGCTGTATCTTCCTGTTCAGACAAATTGCGTTGTCTTAATTTTTTACGGAAAAGCGATGGATAAAGGCAATGTCTGAGATAAAGATTGCATTTTTTAAAGGGTTTGCCTTTTACGAAAGTTTTTCTCAGAGACTCATAGCGTTGACGCGCGACCTTTCGTTTCACGTGTCCTTCGAGTTCCGCGGCTTTCGTTCCCGGTCGTGCGGAAAAACAATAAAGTTCGACATAATCGAGGGGGAGAGTCTTTAGGAGATTCAGACTTTGTTTAAAATCTTCATCGGTTTCAGTAGGAAAACCAGCCATAATTTGTGACCTGACAAGGAGTTTTGGAAAAGCGCGTTTCATTTCTTTAAGGCATCGGGTATATTCTTCCACGGTATAACCGCGCTGCATGAGTTTGAGGATTCGGTTGCTTCCCGATTCAAGGGGAAATTCCACATAAGAGATTCTACCGGTTTCCAACTGTTTCGTAAACTCGGGAAGATACCTGATGACTTCACAAGGCTCAACATTACGGAGACGAACACGAAAGGAGTTATCGATTTGGAATATATCATTGAGCAGAGAGGGGAGGGAGATGCCGAGGTCTCGCCCATAAGCGCTGACGTTGGTTCCGAGGAGGCTGAAATCCTTATACCCCTGGTCTAATCCTTGTTCAATGCGGGCTTTCACCCAATCCGGCGGCATGCTGGCAAGTCGACCGCGGGATAGACGAACCGCACAATAGGTACAGGCGAGGTTGCAGCCGGTGGCAATCTTGATTGAATAAGTCGGTGGAGAGGGTGGGCTCACATTTATCCATTTGTAGAGGAGAATATCGAGATTCGAAAGAAAACTTTTTCGCAAAGTAAAAGACCTGGTTTGCCCTAAGGTGAGGCGCTGAGGATGAATATGCCCGCAGAACAATTCCGATTCGTCAATGGGCGTTTCTATTTTCCAGGGGAGGTCACCTGTCATGGGTCCGGGGATAATAGTAACATTGGAAAATTCTTCAAGGGCTTCTTTATGTATAAGAGGCAGGCATCCTGTGATAAAGATGTGGCTCTGTGGCGTCGCCAATGACCTGACTTTTCGAATAATTTCAACTGATAAATTCTCGGTTCCTTGAGTTAAACCGCATGTATTTACGATAAGGGTATCAGCCTCGGAGGGATTTTCAGTAATCTTGATTCCCATGTGTTCGAGTTTAGAGCGAAGTTGCGCGACATCGAACCGGTTTTCAGGGCAACCCACCACATCCAAAAAAACAATCTGCGGCAATTCTCGCATTCCTTCTCCCGGTTAAAAATTTGTTTTTTTATCGGCGATATTTTACGGATTCTTAAATAATATTACTTTTCGAATAGATGTATGCTAATAGTTTAAGGGCGATGTTGCGATAATGAAAAGGAAATTGTAACGGGTAAGCTTTTGTAAAATACCGAAAAAGAGTAACAACATCTCCCGAGCGTGGTCAAGAAAGAAAGTTTTTTGATTTATTTATCAAGGGATAGTAGGTGTTGTTCATTCTAAAAAGTTATGGATTTTCATCTCCGAATTCACGTATTATCTGTGAATTGTCATGGCTAAGCCACCAAAAATTAAACCACAAAATCCTGCTGAGGATTATCGGAGACTCTTCAGTTATGTGCTCAATTATAAATTTCTTCTGTTTCTCATAGTCTTCAGCACGATAATGTCTGCTGCCCTGAATGTGGCGAATATCGCCTTGTTGCAGCCGGTGCTCGAGGTGTTCTTCGGGGAAGTCGAGGGAATCAAGGAAGTCGAATTAGAGAAACAGATAACCGCGTGTCCGCGTGGTAAACCGCATCCGGTTTTTCTTGTTCCACAAGAAGAATCAATTGATAAACCTACCTCTGCAACCCCCTATACTTTTTGTCCCTATGGCGATCCTCATCCGATAGACATTAAAGCGGATGAGAAAGGAGAAGAGGATGAGGTAGAAGGGAAGTTGGAAACAAAGCTTCGCGAAGTTCCTCTTTTAAGGCCGTTTTTTAACTTATACGAGCGGACAAAAGAATGGAAAAAGGAAATACAGATAAAGTTTTATAACTATCTTGAAGCGGGCAAGAAGTTGACCTTACTGGCTATTCTCGGCTGTGTCATTCTTGTGATTGAAATATTCAAATTTATTTTTATTTTTCTTTCCCAGTATTTCAGCAATTATGTAGGAATGAATGTAGTGCAGCAGTTACGGCAACGAATGTATGACCACATTCTAAGAATGGATATGGCGTTTTTCCACCGCAGGAGTACGGGAGAGTTGATGGCACGAGTCGGCGGCGATGTCGTCGGGGTACGTGACATGCTCATGCTCCTGTTTAGTGATACCCTGCAGTCACCGATCAATATGCTTTTTATCACTGTCTTTCTCGTTGTCCTCAATTGGCAACTCACGCTTATTCTGTTGATCTTTGCACCTTTAACGATATTGCCTGTCCGTTTTTTCGGCAAAAAGACGAAGGTTCTTACGCGTAAAGCTCGCGAAAAAGTGGCTGATATTTCCACATCAATGCAGGAGATTATAAGTAACATGGCGGTGGTCAAATCCTTCAACATGGAAGGGTACGAATCAGAACGTTTCAAGAAAAGGACGAACAAGGAGTTGAAATATTTGCTTCGCCGCCGACGTGTACGGATTATTTCTTCTCCCTTCATGGATATTCTGGGAACTTCGGCGGTGGTGGTAACGATGCTCATTGGCGGTTATTTTATCGCTGAAGCACGCACCATGAGCAGCAGTGAATTCTTTGTATATTTGTTTGCAATGTCCCGGCTTTATAAGCCTATAAAGAAACTCAACAAGGCATACGGCGACTTGCAACAAGGTTTGGCTCATTCCGAACGTATATTCGAAATCATGGATACTGAGTCGACTATAGTGGATAAACCGGGCGCAATCGAGCTTCCCCGTTTAAAGAACGAAATCAGGATAGAGGATATGTGGTTTGCCTATTATGATGAAGTCTGGGCTTTGCGAGAAATAAATCTGATTATACCTGCGGGCAAGATGGTCGCCCTGGTCGGGAAGACCGGCGCAGGTAAATCGACTATGGTCGGAATGCTTATGCGATTTTACGATCCTCAAAAAGGCAGAATCCTTCTTGACGGCTATGATCTGAGAGACGGCACAATCGAGTCGCTGAGGAAACAGATAGGCTATGTTTTGCAGGAAAACGTGTTGTTCAACGATACCGTTAAGGCAAATATAACGTGTGGTAAGAAGGGCATTCCGTCTGAGAAAATCATAGAGGCAGCGAAAGCCGCCAATGCGCACGAATTTATTGTAGATATGCCCGAGGCGTACAACACAATGGTTGGTGAGCGCGGTTCAAATCTCTCGGGAGGTCAACGTCAAAGGATCGCTATTGCTCGTGCAATACTCAAGGATCCTGCTATTTTGATCCTTGACGAGGCAACTTCTTCGCTCGATTCCGAATCAGAAGCCAAGATCCAGGAAGCCGTGTCTCGCTTCATAAAGGGACGCACCACCATTGTAATCGCACATCGGCTATCAACGGTACTCAATGCGGATAAAATCGTCGTCCTCGACAAGGGTAGAATTGTTGAGCAGGGGACACACACCGAGCTCCTGCAAAAAGGCGGTATCTATGCAACCCTGTGTAAACGTCAGTTTCAGCCCGGCGAGTTCGATGAATAGTATAATTATCTAATGCAGGATACCTTTTATTAGATTATCTAAATCTACCGCCACCGAAACCTTCTCTCTCCCATTTTCTCAATTTTGTCCGGAAAAGAACTATGCAATAGATGAGGAATAGAAACAATACAGCGATGCCCGCATATCTTTCAATATGTTGTAACTTATCCTCTGATATATTCCAGCTGTTGGGGATGAAGATTACGGGGATAAAGGAAAGGAGGAGTACCCCCTACAAAGGTGAACATCATTTTCATAAGGAAGATCCATGGAGCGAATTTTTGTGTTACTGTGGTATCGAAGTCCTCATCGTAACCGGCAGAGTGATCTTCTGATTGGATTGGATTCCTGGAACTACGCGGTCGTATAAAGAGTTGTGATGCTATCAAAATATCTACCGGGAAAATCATGAAGAAGATAAAGAAGATGACAATAAAAGGATAGAACCAGAGAAAAAAAGCGTCTAACAAAATAATAGATATGACAATTAAGGGAAAAGGCGCATAAAGATTGAAGGTACCGTTTCTTTATCCAATCTGGTAGGCGAAGACAGGATAACGTTTAAGGAACCTTTCTTTCCTATCCTGTGACTTATACATGATGTAATTTAAGGGGCAACGGACTTGAGATAAATTCAGAACACCCCTTTCCGCAAGAAATCAAGGAATACGGGGTGACCTGTTTAACCGAGTCCAAGCCATTCAAGAAGGAGAAATTGAATTCTTCCGATGGCAAGGGATACACGTCCCATGACCGTATACCCGAAGGCGCCACCAAAATAGACCATCAAGAAAATGATACCGAGCTTTGCCGTTGGTTTGATTATGCCCTTTCGTGGAACCGAGAAAAAGAAATATACCATTATCGAGACCACGACAATGAATATGATGATGCCCTCGATGTTGAGAAAAGATTGACCGGTAAAGCTAAAGAAGCGTTCAGCCCCGGGATTGAAGAGATTTGTGATGGTACTGCCTGTATGCCTGATGAGGTATGCCTGGACGGAATTGGGTGCATAAATCCCCCCTCCTGCGCCGATTATGAACGCAAGGGTATAGCGGCTTACCCACGCTATCTTTTTGAAAAATCTCGTATAGAGGAGGAGTCCCAGGAGAGTTGGAATAAGGACAATGTACGAATTGCTGAAGTCGGTGCGCAAAGGATCGAACACAAGAGGTTTCAGCGCATTGAAAAATTGTGTACATATCACGTACCCGGTAGACACGCCTACATAGACATGTTCCGCAAATTTGTAAAAAGGATTATCTTTGTAGAGAAAACTGTAGATGCACAGGGTAAGCCCTGCCCCGATCCAGATACCTATGATTTCCCAGTTCATTATGACTGTTCTCCTTTAGGGCTTCTGACCTTCTGTTTCGATTTCATGATGAAGGCAAAATTGCCGAGCAGCATAAGTAAAATTATGAGAATATGAATGACGGATTGAGCGTCCATGCCGGCTTGCGCCTGGCGTAACGGCATTTTTAAATTATACTTCTCGTTGACGAGTTTCTCATATTCCGACCCGCCTTTTAACCCACCCACAATTCCTGTTATTTGTTCCGCCTGAAGGTAAGGATACATACCGGTTGCCATTACCGCAGTACAACATGAACCGATGGGTATTCCTGTTCGTTCGTATCCATATATTATCCAGTAATCGATATAGCTGTCGTCGTGCAGACATACAAGATAAGGGAAATCGCCCAGCTTATTTTTGTCTTTCAGGATTTCCAGCTCGTATACATCGTGTCCATAGCTGTCCTGCATCGTAGTCTCCTTGATGTCCTGCCCGAGCTTGATGATCATGGCATATTCACCCGGCTTATACCCCAGATAACACCAATCTTTTCCATACTCGAGTTCTTTTCCTGTTTGCTCTTCATAAAGTGCTTCCGTATCTGCAAACAGAGCCTCGGCTACACCGCTGCCATAAATCAGATAACTGATACCTACCACTTTTAGTTCGCGAAGAAAACAATGGAGAAGCACCGCCCTGCTCATGGGGTCCATTTCAGGTTTCGTGGAAGGCTCATAGTCAACAGTCACAAAAATATGTGAACCGGGTTCCAGGCTCTCTATTCGGTCGAAGACTCCACGGACATCCTTGGTTACTTTTACCGGGAGATTAAGCGGTTTAATGGTGGGAACGGCTATCGCCAGAAAGATGATCAGGTAGATGATCCGTCGGTCGATTGATAACATCTTGTCGTAATTTATTGCCATATTGATATCCTTAATAATATAGTATGCTGAAGAAATATTACTCTGCGCCCATATAAGTTCTTTCAAGACCAAGAATAATTCTGATCGACATGGTGACGCCGCTGAGAGACATGCCGAGTAGAATGGCGCGTTTAGCCGCACCAATCGGTGTGTTGAAGAGCCACTGGGTTACTTCATCGATACGAAGAAACCAGAGGCTTTCCGGGATAAGCGCTTCTGCAACCTGTTCTCCGATAGGAATTCTGCCGATCATGACAATAATGGCGCATATCAACATAATGCTGGCTTCGAAACTTCGCGCCCTGAAGGCGCGGTATGCTGCCGATGCAATATAAAACGCCAGGATGGAGAAGATGGTCGATGCAAGTGGATAGGTCACATTATCGAATATCCACTGGAACGGTGTTCCCCGCCCTATACCCCAGATAAATCCTGCTAAACCCATTATGAGAAGTGAGATTACCATGACCACGCTATATGCCCAGCCGGGGCGTTGTTTAACGACTTTTGCCAGGTGAACGTTTATGAGACTGACGACGCCGAGCAAATAGGAAAACGCCAGGATAATCTGGTACCATTTCGAATAGCCGCCGAGGACCTCGTCCTGAGCCCATCTCTGGGGTATAAAATAGGTAAGGATCATTGTTACCCCGGCGCAGAACACTATGATAAGGGGTAAACGCCGTTTCCAGAATTCCATTCAATTTCCTCCGTTGTAATTATACAAGCACTGTAAAAAAGTTTTTGATGATATCAAGCACATCTATCTCAGCCCATGCATTGATTGTTACCATCATTGTTCCGACAAAGAGCATAATGGCTATGAGTATTTTCATGGTGTCCGATGTTTTGAGCGTTCCCATGAGTTTCGGTTCGTGAGAGAGGTACGCGCTTGCCGCATATAATTCCTCGCCGATAAGGCAATAGTCGCATGCAACGACAAAGAAAGGGATTTGATAAGTAGAGTCTGTTCCGGAAATCTGAATTGCGCCTGTCATAGCCCCTGCCTCGGCAAGAAGAAGTGATTCTGCGGCAAAGGTTCCGAGAAAAAAGTTGGCTGCCGGTTTTTCGCGCATCATCAGTCCGTCAACCGCAGCGGTATAACTGAATTGCTCGCCTGCAATGAAGAAGACATCCTTGTCGTCGTACTCCTCGGGTCGACCGACATGGGTATAAGCGTCGCGTACAATCTCCTGGCATACGCTCATGCAGACTGGCCATTTGTTTGGCACGATTATGCGTGTCCGATACTCCGCTGCTTTTTTCGCTACATGGGAGAGTATGTTCACCGAGCTGATGGTGGATATTTGCTGTATATCATAATATCCAGTCAGATAAAGAATCGGTTTACCCATCTCGGTGGCGCGACCTACTGCCTCATCAATGACTTCCAGGCCCGGAATCTTACGGATAAACATGTGTGGATTTCGTTTTGCCATGTTGTAAAACAGGATAACGAAGAATATCATCAGCGAAAGTACGACAAAATTATTTATCTTGTTCCACGCGAAGAATTCCCGTCGTGCTACTCCACTGAGCGCTTCTTGAGTGGTAACCGAGGTCGTGCCATCGCTGAATCCGATCTTGTAGAAATATTCTTTCCCGCGTTCCGCGTCTGCTTCGATAAAACAAAATTGCTCCATCTTCGATGAGAAGCCGAAATACTCGGGCGCATCAGAACAGGAGATGTCATCTGCCGGAGCTTCTTTGACTATCTCGAACGGACCGTCTATGGTCTCTGCGCGTAATACCTGATATTGCGCTCCTTCGGGCGCTTGTAACGCCTTTTCCATCCCTTCCCACACCACAAGAACAGACTCACCGTCGTCGTGTGGTGTGTCAAGGACACGGAAGGTTTCGGGCAGGAATGTCTCTAACGCGCCTTCCTGGCTGTATCCCATAATGGTAAGGGCGAGAATCACTATTGTGAAAGTAAAAAGTTTTTTCATACGTTCATTCCTTTTACGAAACATTTTGTAGCTGAATCAATCATTGCGATTATTCTTTCTCTCTCTTTTTGGACTCCGCGCTTTTCCGTTCGAGTATTTGAACAAAGGTCTCTATACCCTCGCGTTTTGATAGAATATTTACCAGTCGTTGATATTGCATCTCATTGAAGAAGGGCGTAAGGAATGGCTGAAGAAAAATGAGAAGCTGGCTACCCAGAAAGCCGATAGGTTTACAGCTGACCAATCCCATAATGGCAGCGGCTTCAAGTTGTCGTCGGCAAATGAACTCTGCGACTTTTTCCATAAATGTAATCTCATCGTCACTGAACCCTTCTTCCTCTTTGAGGGCGAAGGCGTGACGGACTTTCCCTTTTATTCCTTCAAACTTGTTTGAGCTTTTTGCTGACAAAATCAATGACCTCGTTGCGGTTTTTTAAGCAAAAAAGATGCATACCCCGGTACGTATCAAGTTTGCTCGGATGATCGAACGGAGAGAGCACGACTCCCCGTTTAGATCTATAGAACGACCGAAAATACGACCACGGTCGCTGGTGAACAACGAAGAGCATTCTTGATGTAACGCCCTCGTTGGTCAACTCGTATCTTGTCGGGAGGAAAAAGCGGGCGAGAGAAACCATTATGAGCAGGGCGCTCAGGATCACCCACCACCATGCCTGGAAACTTATCTTTATAAGAACCAGGATAGCGATAAGAAAGAGAACGACCGCAACCGAGACAGCAGGTCGCTCGACCACGGGATGAATGGTCCATGTTAATTTCTCTTTCCCGGCATCAGCCTCTTCAACCATCAAACAAAATTCCTCATGAAAAAGAACAATTGTGCTCATTCTAAAGCAATAAAAACAGAAGTAAAGTAAATAAACCAGCCTTTGACACGATTATCAAGGCTAAAATTTTGTCATGGCGTTTTTTCTCTTTTTTGAGGAAGGGGGTGATTCAGAAAAGAGTAAGAATCAAGTATCCATAGTTATAAACGTTTCCAGACCCTTTGAGCAAGTTGTGTGGCGCGTTCCGCTATCTCACGCTCGTTCAATGTTTTTAATGCCTTATCGTGCATGAGTATTTTGCCGCCAACAATAGTGGTGTTTACAGGCGCATCGAACAAGCCGAAGAAGAAGTGATCAGCAATGTTTTCCGATGAGATAGGGGTAGGCGGAAAATAGTCGACAAGGATGATGTCCGCTGCCGCCCCCTTTTCAATTTTTCCAAGCGAGAGTCCGAATATTCTGGAGGCTGCTTCGGGATTATTTATGACAAGCGATTGGAAGGCTTCACGTCCGAAAATACCGGGTTTTGAGGCGGAAATTCGCTGAAGCAACGGAGCGACCAGAAAATCATCCTGCACTTTTGCGGACATTCCGTCGGTACCCAGCGTCACCCGCACACCTCTCTTAGTCATCTCGTTGACCGGTGCGACACCAACGGCGTTATTCATGTTCGAGCGGGGATTATGGGCGACAATAGTTCGCGTTTTTGCAAGAATCGCATGCTCTTGTTTATTCGTATGGACACAATGAGCGGCTATTGTGTGTGGACCGAGGATGCCTTCGTCCTTAAGACGTTCAACCACCCTTTTTCCGTACATTCGTAGAGAATGATTAAGGTCATCGAGGGCTTCGGCGCAATGGATATGGAACCCTGGACTGGGTACGACTTCTCTGGCACGGTCACGACATTTTGCAAGGGTTTGTGGGCTCAAGGTGAATGAAGCGTGAAGCCCGAAAAGTGCGGAGAGTTTTTCCGCCTTTGCGTTGCCCTCTCGTCGCCATCTTTCTACTTTCTCCATAAATCGTAGATTTTCTTCGATGGATGCGTTTATACGTTTGCCGCCGAATCGGTCGGAAACTTCGAATGCCAGACAGCCCCGCAATCCCGCTTGTTCAAATGCTTCTGCAAGAACGTCCAGCGCTCCGTTTATAAAGTTCGGGCTGCAATGATGATCTACTATCGTGGTAACTCCTGAGCGGATCGACTGAACCATGGGAATTAATGCACTGTAGAAAATATCATGTTCATTTAAGACAGAATCAAGACGCCACCATAGGAATTTGAGAATTTGCAGAAAAGTACGCGGTGACCTGCCAAGGGCAATACCACGCGCAAATGTGCTGTAGAGATGCATATGAAGATTAACAAGACCCGGCATAAGGACTCTTCCCCCTGCATCAATAACCCTGCCTTTTTTGATGGTACCTCTGGTCTTCGCTCCGGGCGATGAACGCTTGATTGCCTTGATTTTGCCTTCCCCTATTTCGATAGTTCCCCCGGGGATGATTTCTCCTCTCGAATTGAAGGTCACTATATTCGCATTAGTAATAATCATTGCAACAATCTTTATCTTTGTTCAGATGCGGTTATATTATAATTCCTGAAAGAACAGGCAAGTAAAGAGAAAAGAAGTTACTCCGCATCGGTGGCAAGATGCTTCCTTTTCGACTTTCACAAACAACCCTTTAGTCTTTGGTTGAGAACACACTCCTCATTATAACAAGTGATAGTTCGTGGTATTACAATATGCTTTAAAAAAAACCATTTGAGGTTATCAATCAAACTGTTACACTCTCTTTTACTTTTCTTTTAGAACGAGGAACGACCTAGATGGAACAAGAAAAAAATACGATACTTGTTCTTCCCGACAACGTTGAGATTATGTTCCAGAAAGGGAAGACCATAAAAGAAATCCTGGACGCAGAAGGGATATTTTTGACCTATCCTTGTGGCGGTAAGGGAGAATGCGGTAAATGTCTGGTGCATTTGATTGATGGTGAAATCCCGGAAGCTACACAGATTGAGAAGGACTTGATTCCTGAGGAGAAGTTACTCCGTGGATATCGACTTGCCTGCCAATGCAAACCAATGGGTGAAGTGTGTGTGGTAATACCGCCTGCGTCGCGTGAGGAATCCGCCGCCATCCTCATGGAGTTCCGTGCCGACAGAAAGATCAGATTTTCGCCCGTGGTCAGAAAAAAACATCTCTCCTCTCTTGTCCCCGCGAATATCGAGAATCAAGTGTGTGATACAAAACTTGTCGGAAAAAGTATCAAGGCACGCTCGTGGGCTTTGAATGCTATGCACAGTCTCCCGCATGTTCTGCGAAGAGGACACTATAAGATAACGGCAACCCTTTATAACCATAGAGTCATAGAAATTGAACCCGGTGATACAAGCCAGAGGATATACGGTGTAGCGGTTGATATCGGCACGACGACAATCGCAAGCGCCCTCGTAGACCTGAAACATGATATGATCCTTGCTCGAAGATCAATAATGAATCCTCAAGGTCGGCTGGGCGCGGACGTGATTTCACGTCTTACCACTATCGTGGATGAAGTGCGCCAAAACGGAGATATAGAGGCTGCAGAACGAGTAGTTCATAAGTTTCAGCGCCTCGTACTTGAACCATTTCAAGAAATCATAGAATCTATGTGCGAAGAAAATAATATAGACCCGACTGAAGTCTTCGATATCTGCGTCGCGGGCAATACGGTCATGAGTCATTTTTTCCTCGGTGTTAATCCTCAATATGTAGGACTGGCTCCTTTTGTATCCGTATTTCATGAAGCGCAGCTTGTTCTGGCCCGTGACCTCCATCTCAAGATTCATCCCGAGGGGATGGTCTATACGCTGCCCAATATAGGAGGGTTTGTAGGTGGCGATATTGTGGCGGACATCCTTGTTGCAGGACTCGATCGCAAAAGTGGTCCCGTGATGCTCGTCGATGTGGGGACAAATGGCGAGGTGGTGGTAAAGAGTAAAAGCGGTTCCTTATTCGCCACCTCTGCAGCGGCCGGTCCTGCCTTCGAAGGTGCGCAAATCTCACATGGGATGCAGGCTGTTCCCGGCGCCATCGACAGAATTATGGTCTCTCCTGAAAAGGGGTGGAGGATATCCACCATTGCTGGCGAACAGGCAATTGGAATATGCGGCAGCGGTATAGTGAGCGTCATAGCTGAATTATACAAGATCGGCATTATCAGTCCTCAGGGTAGAGTTCTTTCCCCCGCGGAAATATCTCCCGATTCTCAGGCAAGTCTTTTTGCTCATAGGAGTGTTGAAAAAGAGGGGCAACGATACGTTCTTATTGCGGGAGAAGAAGAACATGCCCGGGAGCCGATATTCATTAGCCAGAAGGACATAAGAGAACTCCAACTGGCGAAAGGCGCGATTGCAACGGCGCAGGAAACCTTGTTGCGAATCGCTGATGTGAAACCTGAAGAAATAGAGACGTTGTTTATCGCTGGCGCCTTTGGAAGTTACATCTCTCCGCACGATGCAAAACAGATCGGGCTGGTGGTTCCCGGTATTCCACTCGAACGAATTCAGTTTATCGGCGATGCTGCACTTGCAGGTGCAACACTTGTTTTAAGAAGTAAAAGATGTCGAAAACTTGTCGAAGATACTGCCCCCTCTATACAGTTTGTCGAACTTGCAAATCGCCCGGATTTTCAGGAAACCTTTATCTTCAATACCACGTTTCCTGAAGTTAATTGAGTTCTGTGCATGAAATAATT
>CAZSMK010000114.1:0-27976 GCA_964608095.1 uncultured Candidatus Sumerlaeota bacterium
CACTCATCTCCACGAATCTATTTCTATGCTGAGTAGGGTCGTTCGGCCCGAACGATCCCCGGCGGATGCTCAAATCAAAATTCACTTTATGGTTGCGGAATAGTGTACGAGCCCTTCAGGGTCAGGTTGAATGGGGGAACCTTATCCGTAGGTTTCACCTACGGCAATTAATATTTTTTCTCTATGGGGAATAGCCGCAACACTTAGCGGTCATTCCCGCGCAGGTGGTAATCCAATCCTTCATTATCCGTACACGCACTCGCACGCGCACTCGTTTTCGCTTTCGCAATCGCTATCGCTATCGGTATCGAAATCGTGCTTTATTTAAAGCATTTCATTCGCCGTGGCGAATAAGAGATCGACTATTTGTATCGGCGTGAGACCTCACGCGATATATCCCGGCTCATTCTCCTCAAAAGCTCTATTTCGCCAATCGCTCGGTGTAACGCACTTTTTCCGACAAGTTTTTATCATTCGAGGGGTATGTTAATGTTTTTTCTGCATTCAAGGGCTTCATCGATGGGGAATGCAGGTTTTAAATGGAGGATATTACCTTCGTAGGTATTTGTCCTGAATCCGATTTGCACATAACGGTCTTTCATGAGGATTCGTTTTGCAGGATCATAATCCGGCACTTTTTTCTTGTTCTCGAAAACCTGTTCAGCGCTCCGAAGCGCCTCTTTCAGCTCCTCCAGATTTTTAACTGGCTTGTCGTTGACGGATTCGATAATGACCCACTGTGTCGATGGTTCGTATTTCCATGAAAACGAGAAGCCCCAGACCGACCTGCGGTTGAGTTCCATTCCTCGTCGGCTTGCCAGGCTGTTCGGCTCGACAAACGTAACCAACGCACCTCCCTCTATGATTTCTCTCACCGGCACTTCAAAAAGGGCGACATTGTAATCGTTGAAATCCTGCGCCACAAAATCGCCCCAGAGCTCGAACTCCGGTTTCGCGAACGCACCGAGATGGGGTAGGGGAACCGGTTCCCTGTATTCAAGTGTATGGGTCATGGTCTTAAGACCTTCTTCGCCTTGCCTGATATACCACAACGTAATTTCATCGCCGACACTGCTGGTCAATACCATTTCTGCAAGGTGAATCTTGGTTTTTTCCTCCGATTCTTCGCTCGATTCCTCAGCCGCCTCTCCCTTTTCTTTTATCGGCCAGTTCTTCATCTTACCGGTCACCACACGATACCCCTCGAAATCGAGTGCACAACTTATTGCTTTCTCTTTATTGGCAAAGCCGACGATTATGTCACCGGGTTTTATTCCCCATTGGTCCGCAAGGGAGTTGGGGGTGATTTCGCGTACCACTACGCCGAGCTCGAAGATGACACAATCTTCCGGCGCTCCTGTCCAGACCGCGGTTCCGGGAAAGTTCTCGGTCACCGTGATACCGAGTTTAGGGAGTTCGAGCGACTTTCTGCCCTCATTGCTTTGTTGTACCCGGTCAATAAAATGAAGCACAATGTTCGAAGGGATCAACCAGCCTTGTTCAAACGCCCAACCGGAGCCACGCGATGGAATTCCCACTACCTCGCCATCACCATTCAGGGCAGGACCTCCGCTGTTGCCCGGTTGTACCACACCGCCAGGTCCTACCTCGATAAATTGGTGTCCACACACGAATTTGCCCAGGTCGAGTTTGAGATATTGTCGTCCCGTTACTTTCGCTTGAATAAGCTTCAATTCGTCGCTCGCTTGCGGATAGCCAAAGACGGCAACAGCATCGGCTTGCTTTACCTCGTTTGAATCGCCGAATTCAAGATACGGTATCTCCTCGAGACCTGATCGCTTCTTGAACCGTAAAATCTCGTCCTCGGGAAGACGAAGAATGGCAAGATCGATGGTTTCAGAGCCGCCAACGCCAACCACATCGACTTTGAATTCCACGTTACCGGTTGCCGGCGACTTCACACGGATACTGCCCTGTCGCGCTTCCTCAACCACATGGGCATTGGTCAGTATCATTGATTCACTTATGAAGAAGCCTGAACCGTGAGGCGGTTCGTCCCCTGAATAATATCGCTCGCTTTTCGTAGGGTTCATCTTTGTCTCTTCTTTGTTTATAATACCCGTATATTCGATCTTCACTATGGCGTTCTGGTAGAGTTTTTTGAGTTTTGCAAGATCGATCTCACCGGAGGTTCCCTGTTCCGGGGACATGGCTGCCGCCAATTTCTCGAGCAGCTCCGGCGATATCTCCTCCACTCCTATATCCTGGCTCCACACGGGAACGAGCACGCCGATCAGGAATGCAATTAAAAGTAGACCGCTGCAATTTTTTATAAACATGAGTCCTGTCTCCTTTCCGAAAAAAATGTGACTTCCCCTCGTATCTAAACCACTCTGACGTTAGTATCATTTACGAAATTAGTCAAATAAAAAGCCGAATACGTGGATAATAAATAAGCAGTAAAATTCGCTGAGCGACCTTGCAGAGCAAACAAGTCCGACATGTTAATCTGTACAGGATTTCTGAGATGACATAATTCTTGAGAAACCGTGGGCATCCTGAGTAAGATTAAAGACTGTGGAACATTATACATCAATTATCTATTTATGATTTCATGGCATACTCTGTGTAGGGAACTTTGTTGAACAGACGCATAAATGAATTTCTCGAAAAAGGATGGCAGGTTTTCTCCATTCAAAGAATACCTGTTCGACTCCATTTCACCTTGATTCTCTTCTTTATGGTCAGGGCTTTTTCTATCAAAAGCACATGGGATTTTATGTTCTGGATTTTCGAGTCGGTCATTTTGTTTGCCAGCGTTCTTGCCCACGAACTTGGTCATTGCTACGGTGCATTTATGATCGGCGGTCATGTCGACAGCATTTTGCTCTGGCCCTTAGGCGGACTGGCTCTGGTCAGTGGCGCTGAGAAGAATCCTGAAACGGAGTTGAAGGTCACTGCTCTCGGTCCTGCCGTCTCTGTTGCGCTGGCGCTGGCAGCGTGGTTTGCATTGTTCGTTATCAATACGTTTTTTCCCGTTCGCTCTTCTTCTCTCGTTTGGACCGTGGCGCAGATTATCCGTTACACCGCCTGGCTCAATACGCTCCTCGCACTCTTCAACCTCCTTTTCCCCTTATTTCCCATGGATTCTGCACGATTGCTCAGGGCGTTTCTCTCGTTCCGGAATAATCCCGGCAGGGTGACCTATCATCTTTGTACGTTCGGGATTTATTTCGGGATTGGTATCGCCATTCTGACATTCCTCAGCCGGTTCACCGGCATCATTAAAATACCTTTCGCAGGAACCATGTTGATTCTGATTGGGGTGTTCGGCGCCATCGCTTCGTATAACGAACGTCTTCGCATAGAGAACGAACCGGTATACGAAGATTTTGCCTACCGCGGAGGGCTTCTTTTCGATATACCTTCGAGTAATCCGTTTCAGTCGATTCGATCATCCGTGACTGAACGGTATAAGAAATGGCGAAGGCGCCCGCGCCGCGGTTCGATTCAAGACCTAAAACATAGGATGGATGATGCGCTCTTACGCGAAGACTATAAAGAAGCCGCACGGTTACGCGACCTTATTGAGCGAAAAAAACGCGCTTGATGTGCCTATGTTCATTACTCGGCTTGACCGCAACGGGCTTATTATCTACTATTTCCACATCACCTGATCTATAAGGAGCAAAAAATGCGAACACACATAGCCACCTTTACCTTGCATGCATTATTGTGCTGTCTTTTTATGTGTTCTATCCCGGGTTATTCTATGGCGTATAACGTTAAGGATTATGGCGCAAAGGGCAACGGCGAGAACGACGACACCGCGGCGTTCCAGAAGGCTCTTGACGAAGCCGGTAACGCAGGCGGAGGAATCGTGAGCGTCCCTCGTGGCACTTACTTGATCGCGACACATCTTGACATTCCCGACCATGTCACACTCGAAGGAGTCTGGCGCGTGCCTACAGCATGGAGTCAGTACAAGGGTACCACATTGCTCGCAGTCGAGGGAGCCGGCGACCCTGATTCTACGCCCTTTATCACCCTCCACACCAATTCCACTATCAAAGGCATCACCATATTCTATCCGGAGCAGACCGAGACAAACCCGCCGATAGCCTACCCCTGGTGCATCGCATCCGGCGGCGCTGATAATTGCTCTATTGTTGATTGCCTTCTGGTCAATCCCTACCAGGCGGTGGATTTTGGTAGCCGCGTCGCCGGCAGACACTACATAAAAAACCTCTATGCACAGCCCCTGTATCGCGGCTTGTTCATCGACCAATGTTACGATGTCGGACGTGTCGAGGACGTTCATTTCTGGCCCTTCTGGAAGTATGGTGAAGGCAATCCCGTGACCGAGTTCATGCTCGAAAACGCCGAAGCCTTCATCATCGGCAGAACAGACTGGGAATATATGTTCAACTGTTTTTGTATCTCGTACAACGTTGGATTCCACTTTGTAAAGGTCAACTCAGGACCGGGAAACGTCCTGCTCAACACGTGTGGTTCAGACGTCGGTCCTGTTGCCGTCATGGTCGACGATACCCAGTATCATTCAGGGGTGTCGTTTTCCAATAGCCAGATGTATGGCGATATTATTGTCAAGCCCACCAACTTTGGACCGGTAAAGTTTACGGGCTGTGGTTTTTTCGGCAGCACAGACGGAAAACGCGGCGTGGCGCAGGCGCACATCTCGGGCGCCGGGCAGGTTTCTTTCAGCAACTGCCATTTCAGAACCATAGACCCCAAAAACGAGGCTGATAAGATGATTGTCGCTGACGGCGGCGGGCTCACTATTGTGGGATGCGATTTTATGGATGCGAACAAAGAACATATAGTCCTCGAGAGAGGGCTGCATTCTGCTATTATTCTCGGCAATCGCTTCAGGGGGACGGCGGAGATTGTCAATAACTCAACGGCGAATGTACAGATCGGGTTCAACGTCGACGATAAGGAGACCGAAAAACCCAGGGATAGGGGAATCATCATCGACAATGCCGACGAAGATGCTTTTGTGACCGAAGGCGAATGGCACGACGCAGCCATCATTGGTGATTATGAAGGCACCACCGTGTGGGCCTTTGCAGGCAAAGGCGAATGCAAGGCAACATGGACCCCTGACCTGCCTCACAAAGGTCCTTATGATGTTTATATATGGTTCGGTCCCGATCCTATCGACGACCATGCAACCAACATGCCTGTGACGGTCAACCACCTGGACGGGAGCGACGTGTTAAAAATAAACCTCAAAGAAAATCACAGTCAATGGAACCTGCTGGGCAGATTCAAGTTTGCAGACGGTCGTTCAGGGTCTGTAACCGTTACTAACGAAGCCAACGGCAACGTGCTTGCGGATGCGGTGAAATTCGTTCCGGTCAAACGCAGCATATTCAAACGCCTCATTCCTTTTTGAACGTGTGAAGTTTCGGAGTCAAAGAGGTTGTCCGAAAATTTACTCAGGAGTGCGCAGACGCGTCTGCGATTTGGATCGGCGTGAGCCATCACGCCTTGATACCACGCCGCATTCTCCAAGCAAAGTAGAAGACAGAATTAGTCGGCAGGTTCTTTCAGTCACCCCAGCTCGTTCAGTCTTTTATGTCCTTGCAGTCCTTGCAGTCGTTCATGTCCTTGATGGCATTCCTGATCATCTGAACACAAATTATTCCCACAGTATTTTTTCGTTGATTCGTGCCGATCCGCCCTCTTCGTAAATCACTCTATAAATAAATCTCCTTTGTAAAAGACATGTTGCAAGTAACCGGCTTTGATCTCTATAACTGATATGTATTGATGCTATGCACACCAGATACCAGATCGAAAGGAGCGCTTACCATGGGAAGAAACACACGACAATTCATTTTTTTGACACTCATACTTTTCTTTCCTGTTTTTTCGGGGTGCCATCTTTTCAAACCGCCGGCATTGAGCAACAAGGCACGTCCTTACCCGGTGGATGGGCGAAACTTTTCGCCTGTTGATCGGTTTCTTGCGCGCTGTTCGCCCGTTCTCGACGACTCAGAAAAATCGCTCAATCCTTATGTGCTCAAAGTCATTGATGCCTATCCGCTTGATACCAAATCATATCCTTACCGCTGCATGCCGTATCCCGAGTATGATAAATATCTTGGCGCTACCCAGGATATTTTTTACAAGGGCAGGGTGGTGTCAAAAGCCCACCCCAACGGCTCGCGATGCAGTTATTGTTGTGGGCTTACGTTCGAGGTGTTTGTACGCGCCATGAAATTACGCAATCAACAAAAAGGACTCGATCAGGACGATTTCAACGGCATGACTTTTGACGACCTGTTCAACATGTTACAAATATGGTTCATCGAGGGGAAAGGCGATAGTCCGCAGAAGGCTATAGAATACTATGGCTTGGGACGCAAAATCACCGATTGGGACGAGGCAAAACCGGGCGATTTCTGCGATCTCAGTCGTAGCAACGCTACCGGTCATTCGGTCATTTTTATCGGGTGGGTGCGTGATCCTGACGGTAAAATCACCGGACTCGAATATTTCTCGTCGAATTCGCGCGGTGTCGGCTATCTTACGGAATATTTCTCCGATAGCGGCGGCAAAGTCTTGCGCGAGTGGATACGGCTTGCACGTGTTGGCAGCATCGAAGATTACGAATCTTTCGACCGGACTAAGATTCCTATCCGAAAAGCATACGCGCCCTAAGATCAGCGATTAGTATCTTTTTCTTCTGAGGATGAATTATGGAAGACCTGTTCAACAGGATTCAGGATATTTGTCAAGATTACGCAGCAGGTGTGTACGAATCCCGCGCACGAAAATACAAATGTCTGTCGAGGGTAGGGGAGGTACCCCTTGATCTCGAATTTGTCCGCAACCAATTTCCGCCAGATATGTTGCCCCAAAGCGATGTCCCTCTCAGTCTTGATATCTTCGAAGGAAAAACAGAAAAAGAAAAAATCAACATGTTCGAGAATTGCTTGCTTGTTCCTATGCCGACGTTCCTTATTCTATCACTTCTTAAAGACGTAAAGTCCGATGAAGTTGAAGAGATCATTTCTCGGTTGCTCTCTCAGGATATCTCCAGATGGCTGGGGCTTGCCTGCTTTCGCTTGTATCCATCGAAAACGGATAATGTGTACTATGCGGTGTTTCGTGCAGGTATCCATATCGATGACCGCAGCGATTGCAAATGGTATATCAAGTCATGCGTCCGCTATAAAGGTATCCTCGGTGTAATGCATGACATTCGTGACGTTATCCTTTCAGACACCGTGTCAGATAGCGACATTGAAGGCGCTTTTTTTGCCATCTACTGGACAGGGGTGAACAATTTGCCTGCGCTCAGAGACTACGATCGCTATAAGGCGGCTCCCCAAAAGACTATACGCACTCACATCGAGCAGTTTGAAAAGAAGATTAAGAAGCTGAAGAAAGATTTTTTGCCGAAAGTACTTGATGCCGGAGAAATCGAAGAAGCGAAACGTACCATTGTGCAAAAGTTTGCCCTTTACGATAAGGTGAAAAGAGAAGACATCATAGAAGCCCGGGATATTCAGATAGATATACTGAATCGAGCAATTGACATTTTTCTCGATGAGACGAAACCACACAATCTACGAAAAGAAGCATTTCTGCATATTCCGGTTTTGCGTAAAAGCAATCGCTACGCGCAGCTCCCCGAAAAAATCAAGATTCAGATCAAAAAGGTCAAAGAGGCGGCACGGCGGTTTCCCGACGAGAGTGTCCAGCAGCTTGCTCGCACATAAACAATTATTATGTGAGAGCATGGCTTATTTTTATACCCTGTCGCTCTTCGGATTCAGACTGATAAGACTGTGCGTTCGCAGTATTTCAGATGCGAAAGGCTCGAATTTACTATTGACGTGTGAACTTGTTTCCTGATAAATCAAATTCTAAAAAATCAACGAGGGAGATTTTTTACATGCAGCTCACAAATATTCGAAATTTTAATTATCATTGTCCCTGTTTGCTTTTATCTCTCCTCCTTCTCCTGTATAGCTTGGGCTGGTCGGAGGAGACGAATCTCAAGTTTGAACCTTACGAATTGCATTTCGTACCTCTTGACACTTCTCTATATCAAGTGGCGCTCGACGTGGAGGATCCATGCTTCGAGTTTTTAAGCGGCGATTGGAATCTGTCATATTCCGGCAGTTATCATGGCTACTACTATTTCACTGTTGATGGGCCCGGTACCGGCGAGAGCCGTGGACGCTGGATTGCGGAAGGATTACCTGCCGGCAGCTACCTTGTGGAGTTCTGGGCGAATTACGGCGACTATGCGTCCGACGCGCGCTACCGAGTGGTCTCCGCCGACGGCGTCTCGACCGTGACAGTCAACATGAACTACATCTCATCCGGCTGGCATACGCTCGGCTCCTTCAACATTGACCGAGTTTGCGTCGTCGAGGTCTCCGACTACTGGACAGGTGTCGGCACGCAGCTGAGCGTTGACGCCCTCCGCTTCACCTTGATTTCAACGCTTCCTACCGCGCCCGAATCCGAGGTTGTTCCCCATATTGGTGTGTGTATTGACGACTGCGGGTCGGTGGACCCCACACAATCGTACCAACCGATCTACAAGATGTTGCGATTGCCGTTCAAGATGACCTTTGCGGTTATGCCGGGACGAACCTATACCACGGAGACGGCAAACGAGATAACGAAGTATGGTTCGGAGGTCATTCTTCACCAGCCCATGGCGGCTATCTCGGTTCCCAATCCCGGTACAGGCGGAATCCGCGACGATATGACACTCGACGAGGTGCGTTCGGTCGTGTCCGCAAACCTTGACGCACTCCCTCACGTCGCCGGTATGAACAACCATATGGGCTCGTTGATCACGCAACGGGAGGACAAGATGCAGGTCTGCATCGAGGAGTTGAAGAAACGCGACCTCTACTTCTACGACAGCCGGACTTATACGTTGTCAGTTGCTTATGATGTTGCAAAGCAACACGGATTACTTACGGGCGAGCGCGACCTTTTCATCGACGGCAACAGTAAAGAGGAGTCAATGGAACTTATCCGGAGCCTTGCTGAGCGCGCCCTCTATGCGCCGCATATTCCGCATCTTGCTATTGGGCACGTAAGGAGCAGTACCGCCGATGCACTGGTTGAAATCGCCCCGGAACTCGAGGCAATGGGCGTGGAAATTTGGCCCATATCGAAATGCATTTCTCATGTCATCGAAACTGATTATGCACCATCTGGCACGGCGGTGCAGACAGTTGGAAACTGGATTCAGGACAGTGCAGATGTGATGTCAAAACAACTCCTGCATGATTATTCGATTTATGTCGAGAATCCCGCGGGGACGCAGACGGACTCGATTACGTTCAGGCCCGATTTGCCGTATGGCGGGCTTTATGATATCTATGCCGCGTGGCGACACGATCCCCTCAGCGCCAACCATGTGCAGGTTCAGATCACACACTTCTATGGCGTGAGTTTACAGTTCATTGACCAATCTCAACCGCTCCTCGATTGGCTTTACCTCGGTAGATACCGCTGCTCCGCAGGCTCGAATTCCTCGGTCACGTTCAATGATTATTTACAGACAGACCCGGGCATGGTATTTCGAGGCGATGCCCTGAAATATGTTTTTATTGAAGACGAGGAATTCGCCTCGTTCGGCGGATGGTATCTCTATTGAGCTCGCAAAGAAACCAGGTTCATCCTGAATCGACTTGTCAGCTCAAAACTTTCCTGCTGATTACATCGTCCGGCATAATTTTATGTCCTACTTGCTATCTGTATCAAACGGTTTACTTATCATGTCCACCTCGTTTTATCCTTTATCTGCCGGGTGTGTTCATGTATCTTGTTTTTCAGATTTCAGTTGAACCATACACTATCGCAATCATCACATTAAGAATTGGAGGATAAAAATGTTTCAACAGATTCGGCATATTATAGTACCTTTAATTTTCCTCATCATTTGTATGCTTTTTACGGGGCTATATGTTCAGGCTGAACCTTCCGCAACCCCGGCAACAGGAAAACAAGAAACCATCAGTGATTTCTCGTTCCTTCAGATGACCGACTCGCATATTTCGCCCTTTTTCTCTATGCCTTCCGACTTTTCAAAATTAAGGAGCTATTCCTGTGTAAGAGCCATAAAGGATGTGGGTGCGTGCGAACTTCAAGGATATGGGGTACAAGCGCCGGCGCCTTCTTTCATAATCCATACGGGAGATTTGACCGAGTTCGGCATCCCCGGCGTCGTTGAAGAAGTGATAGCAAAATATTTTGAAGGCTACACGCTCCCGATATACTTTCAAGCCGGCAATCATGACAACACCTGGGTCGCCTCGATGCAGCTTCTCCGGGATTTGTACGGTGGCACCAATTATTCGTTTGATTACGGCGGATGCCATTTCGTGGGTTTGAATAGCGCATCGATCCAGGAACCAGTACCCTCGATAGGGGAAGAGGTCATCGGGTCGTTGAAGGTTGATCTGCAAAACGTCCATTCCAACACACCGGTCTTTGTCTATTTGCATCATCCGCTGGACAGCGGCGAATTCTGCTCATCGTATGACACGGGCAGGCTTTTAGACACCTTACGCTCGCATAACGTCGTGCTGATTCTTGATGGGCACGGTCACAGCGTTGTACACCAGGATTTTTCCGGTATCGATGGGGTTATGGGTGGAGCAACATTTACTAAAAAGGATCCCACCAATGGCGGATTCAACGTTCTTTATATAAAGGATAATGTTCTTTATGTTGAGTACAAAGAGGTTGGCGAGGCTGATTCCGCAAAACCTCTTCTCAAGAAACGAATTCCATCAAGCTATCATTATCCGACAATCCAATTCAAATCTCCTGAAGACAAACAAGTGGTGCAAGGCGAGTCTCTCAACATCGAAGCGACGATTGAAGAAACGGGCTTTCCATGGGCAAAGGCTCGTTATAATATCGACGACGAACATAAAGGTGAGATGACACTCAGCGGTCGAACAGCCAGAGTGTCGATCAAGACGAATACGTTATGCAACGGCGCACATTTTATCTGTGTTGAGTTCGAAAACATTAGCCAGAAAACCTTTAAAAAACACGCAACATTCTATGTCGAAAATCCATCGCCGACCATGGGGACGTCACAATGGCGTTTTCAGATGACGGGCTCATCCAAGGCAACACCCCTGGTCAATAAAGGTACGGTCTATGTCGGCGCGCAGGATGGACTTTTTTACGCCCTGGACGAAAAAACGGGAGCGCTTAAATGGAGCGTTAATACGGAAGCGGAGATTCTCTCTTCCGCTGCAGTGTATAATGACCTGATTCTGTGTGGTGCGGGTAACGGACTCTTCTTCGCCCTCACCCCCGAAGGAAAGGTCAGCTGGTTTGTCAAACGTGACTATCCCGTGTATTCATCGCCCGTTGTCGACGAAAAAGGAGTGGTCTATTTCGGAACCAATAATGCCGAGCTCGTCGCGCTTGACGCTGCCAACGGCGATCAACGATGGGTTAATAGCGATGCGCGTTTCAGCATTGAATCTCAGCCGTTTGTCACCAATCGGCATGTCTACTTCGGCGCATGGGATGGCTACGTATATTGCGTGGATAAAGAGACAGGGGAAACCCTATGGAAACAAGCCGGTCCACGCAACCGTGAACGTGTCATTACCTACTATGGGCCTGCCGACAACGGACCCGTGGTTTCCGGCGACACACTCTTTATCGCAGACCGAGGCTATAAGGCAGCGAGATACTCTGCAAGCGACGGCAGCTTTCTCGGAAAGGTTTCCGAAAGTTGTTCCGGCGTGGCTTTATCAGAAGATAGGCAAGCCGTCTACTTGAGAGGAGTGAGCGATCCACTGAAGAAAATATCGCTCGACGGTAAGGAGATTTGGTCGTGTTCAATTGTACCCGGACGGATGCCCGTCTCACCGACCGAAAAAGACGGTATCCTTTATGTATGTACTAATTCAGGGCGTCTGCACGCCTTCGATGCAAAGACAGGTACCGAGAAGTGGCAATATCAAGTAACGCCCCAACTCTATGTCATGTCCGCCGTTACGGTGAATGACGGCGTGGTGTTTACCACGGGTATGGACGGTGTGGTTACGGCTGTTTCTCCGCCGAACTCAGTTGCGGAATAACCACCGGGCTCTCGAGTTTTTATCCACTGCATTAGGTTTAAGAAAACCGGACATAGGCATTTACAGGACATTGTTTCTCCTCTATACTCTCCCTTCTTTTTTTGGCAAAAAAGACTTTTCACTTAACCCGATAAATAGAGGTGATATATACTTATGTCAAACTTAAATAACTAAATCATGTTTTGAACACAGGGGAAAAGATTATGACAACAACATCGAAATTGATAGTAACAGCGATGGTGATGCTGATTGCGTCGTTTGCATATTCCGCCGACTGGACCTTCATGCTTTATCTTGACGGCGATAACGATATCGAATCGAGCGCGTTGATTGATTTTCTCGAAATGTCGAAAGTCGGATCAAACAGTGACCTGAACATTGTGGTTCAATTCGACAGGATTGCCGGTTATTCGTCTGCGTATGGCGACTGGTCTGATACAAGGCGCGGGCTTGTTAACTATGGCGACATCCCTGACACGAGTTGGGGAACAAGTATCGGGGAGATAAACATGGGCGATCCGCAGTCGCTCATTAATTTTGTCCAGTGGGCGACTACAACCTATCCCGCCACTAACTATGCGCTTGTATTATGGAATCATGGCGATGGCTGGCGAAGGGCGCTCGATACGGACAAGGAACTCCTGTTCAAGCAGATATGTTCCGACTTCACGGACAATGATTTCCTCGACACAAAAGAACTCCAGTCAGCGCTCGGCTATATAAGATCGAATTTCGTCACCATTGATATTGTGGGTTTAGATGCCTGCCTTATGGGTATGATCGAAGTAGCGTACGAAATCAGAGATGACGCCGCCATTTTTGTAGCGTCGGAAGAAGCCATTCCTCTGGATGGCTGGCCCTACGATTCGTTCCTTCAAGACCTTAAAACTACGACCACCATGTCGCCGCATACACTGGCTGACATCATGGTTAACCGTTATTATGAATCCTACGGTTCCACCCAGGCAATGTCAGCGGTTGACCTTTCGCTTATGACGGACCTTGGCTCAGCGGTTGATTTCTTTGCGCAAGCCATGCGGGAAGATTACGATACAGACGTAGCAGCGGTTCAGACCGCAGCGCAGAGTGTCATTGATTTTCTGGATGTGATAATCCTTTCAGAGAAGCATGGCGCTATTTTACCCGGTGCACACGGACTCGCTATCTACTTTCCAATGACTTCTGCGCAATTCTCATTGGATTACAATAGTACAGTACTCAGTTTTGCCGCCGATACACGATGGGAAGAATTCCTGGGCGATTTTTATGCCTCCATGAACGGTTCATGGCTCTACAACGCCCGGCAAGATACGCAAGAATTCTACTTTCCGGAACACATCGACCTCTATGACCTTTGCACAAGAATAATCGAATACGATCCTGATGAAGAGTATTATACTATGACTGAACTACCTCATGAATTTTATGGAGGCGGCACCGCGCAAGGATGGCGGGACGACGACCAGGTCTGGATTCTCCAGCTACCGTTCGAATTCCCCTTTTACCGGAAAAAATACTCGACGGTTTTTGTCAGCAGCAATGGATTTCTCGATTTCCTCAATCCCGACCCGGAATGGGAAAACTCCGTCGAAGAGCTCGCCGATAATGTTCGTATAGCACCTTTATGGGACGATATGGCGACTGACGGTACCGGGCAGGATATCTTTATCACTGAAACGCAGGATTATGTAATTATTCGGTGGTTTGGTGAGCTGTACGCTTACTCCAATGAAGTGAATTTCGAGGTCATGTTATACGCTGATGGGAAGATTCAGTTTAACTACGGCGCTGACAACCAAAATCTCACGCCTACCATTGGAATATCGCGCGGTGATGGCGAAATATTTATCCTTCCTCCGCACAACGCTAAGTCAAGCCTGACAAACGCATCATCGGTGCTGTTTACGCCGAAACCGATTCCTGCTTCTTATTCGTTTGCGAGCGACGAAGAAGGTTGGTCCTTCATCGGGGAGATTTTCGGTTACGATACGGCTCTTAGCGCTTGGAATCCGGGCTTGATCGGCCTCTCTCCCCAGGGTTCGACCAACTCGTTTTCATACTGGGAAAGCACGCCAATTGAAATTAAGACCGATAGAGTATATCGTGTAAGATGGTACGTGGGAAGTAGTTGTACCGATCCCGATAAGAGCATACATTTTCGCCTCCGCGCCAATCAGCTTGGCAACTGGCGGGCATGGGATACAGTCGTAAACAGCTTTGGCTCGGCTGCTCCTTCCGCCGAAAATCCCAAAACATACGATTTGGTCGTCCTGCCTCAGCAAAATGGAGATTCTCTGACAGATTCAATAGAACTCTCTTTCGATATCATGAGTTTTGATGAGAGTAACGAGCTCTCCTCATGGATTTACCTCAATGAAGTCGAAGTCATGCCCGTCCTGGTCGAGGAGTGATAGGGCTGTAATCATGTTAATTTTCGGGGTCGAACCTTAAAGTTTGCACTTCTTTTCAGCTTTTTCTTCGCCTCATGGGAACCTTTTTCAGCGAATCGTCTTTTCTCCGCTTTTGCATCGGAATGATTGGACGGATCAGTCGGATCGGACAGATAAGGAGAGATTAACTCATAGCCGATGAATCATTTGGGTCCGAACGAAATTATCACAAAAAAACACGATAGCGCGCACCCTCAGGCGTGCGAAGGGATTTCGATGTCCGTGCTGTTTTGTGCGCGCACGCTCAGGCGTGCGGGTATGAGTGCGAAGATAGCGGAAAGTATAATGGCATACCGGTGTGGAGTGAGCGTACCCGTTGAGGGATGCGCCGTACCCAGCAGGTACGCTGTGACCAAGGGTTATGGGCTCTGATACTCCACTGCACAAGTCACGCTTCCCTTATGATACCTCAACTATCATAGAGCAATGCAGTGTAATCTGGTGGTTATCTTTCTTTACGAATGAATGTTTTTGAAAACGCACCATCCGGAAGGCAAAAGTCTTCTTTATGAATTCCTTCACTTGCTTGTTGCAAATTACCATACTATACTTATGATTCATTAGTATATTCATTTAATTCGGGGGTCAGAGACGTGGCACGAAAGAAAAGAACCAAGCACTCGAGCGGAGTAAATACATTACTCTTTTTCCTCTTTCTTGTTTTAGTCGGTGTGTGTGGGTATCTTGGTTGGCAGGTTTATGTGCTCCAGGAGCAAAATGAAGAGTTAAGGCAACAGCTGGGGGATCTCCAGGTAAAACTCACGATTCTTCAGAACGCAACTCCGGGAGAATAAACGATGAGTCATGAGGTATGACTGAAGATAGAAACAATGAAAAGTCGAGGGACTATCCTGTTCGATTTATCTACGCACCGGATCAGCGCTATGAGTGTATTCAATGTGCTCAGTGTTGCAGCGACTTCTATGAAATAACGGTTGATGAAGAGTCAGTAGAACGAATAAAGGGGTATGATCTCAGCAAGATACGTCCGTCATTGACGTATGCTACTGCATTTAAGAAAAGTCCCTATGATGCGGAACGGACAATAATAAGCCGTATTGAAGGGCGGTGCTGTTTTCTTGTTAAACAGCATTTGTGCGGGCTTCAGTTTTATTTCGGCGAAGAGGCAAAACCAAAAGTATGCCGCCAGTTCCCCATTATTTTTGTCAGAACACCCGATGGTATTTATGTGAGCGGCAGCTTTGTATGTTATTCCATTCTTCACAATGAAGGAGCACCCCTCCGTGATCTCGAACCCAATATCTTGGAAATATACGAAAATGCCGCCGCCGTCACCACCATACCGCCAGAAATCAAACTCAACAATAAAATCACCCTCACCTGGGAGAACTATAAAAAAGTGGAAACCGGTCTTCTGGAGCTGCTCTCCATTGAAACAATCCCTCTTACTACCTTATTGATTGCGGGAAATGTATATCTGGATCTTTTATCTGATTTCGTAAAAGAAGCACAGCGGACGTCCAATTATACCCAGGAGCAGATTATCGATTCCTATTTAGAGATAATGAGGAAACAAAAATTCGGGAAACCGATTGAGATAGCGCAACGGCGCATCAATTCTCCGCTCCTTCAAAAACTTTACCTCGGCATGTTGATCTCATTCCGCAATACTATGAATCGAAAAAGGGGGAGATTCCGCATCATTACCTATCTCTTTAAGCAGTATCTGGTGAATATTCTTGGATTGGGTTCTTATCAGATGTTACCGGTAGCGGGAAAGTTTTATTCTCACGACTTTCATCGAGTGCGTTTAAACCTCGAAGAACCATTCTTCAGATACTCGATCCTTCGCTATATCAGTCAGCTCATCTTCCGCAAAGAAGGTCTCGACAAGATGTCGTTCCAGAAATCATACCGTTGTATTCTTCTCTATTTTGCGCTTATCAGGTGGTATGTGGTGGGATTGACTGCGGGGATCGATCCCCCCAATGTTGATCGTGCAACCATCCTTGAGGCGATTAGCCTGGTTGAACGATATTATGTGCGCCACTCATCCATGGATACCTTCTTCACCTCTTATCCATATCTTGACGTACTTCTCGACAACTTCATGAGCAACAAGCGATATGCCTCGAGTATCGTATTGCCGCCGGTGAGGGAGTGAGTGAGTTCCCTATTTTCAAGATTTTGATTGACCAACGTTATGGATAAATAATTCAATGACTTTATATTTCAATAACAGGACGGACCGGATATGCATTCAATCTCAAGATTCACCATTCTCATTTTGATCGTCGGTATACTGCTACCAATCGGCTGTGCAAAGAAAACACCGCAAGATAAACTGCAGGAAGCTCAGCAAGCCCTGGCAAAGAAAGATATCCTTTCAGCCATTATTATACTCGAGGAAATAGTGGAACAGCACCCTGAAGATCCAGCCGCTGACGAAGCACGTATTCTTCTTGCCCAGGCGAATTTAATCAGTGGTGATTCCCAAATCGCCATTCAACATCTTGACTATATTCTCAAAAAGCACGGACTCCTGAGTCCGCACGGGAATATTGCTTTTAATCTCAAACTCGCTGCCTACGAACAGGAAAAACAGTACGACGAGGCGCTCACCTTTCTGGCGTCGGTGAAAGAGGATCTAACGACTACGGGGATGGTGCTGCTTCAGCTCAATTTCGCCGAGGCTGATTTCTATCACAAAAAAGGAGACCTCGAGAAGGCGATTGACATTTTGAAAAATATCGTTGAACGCGCCACTGATGAAGAGACTATGATGAGGGCGCTTGAAAGAGCCGTCGCTATTTATGAAGCGGAAAAAAACTACGAAGCAGCAGTCGAACTTTATGAAAATTTCCTCGATTCCCATCCGGATGTGACGTTTAAACATCTCCTTATAGGCGGGATTGCTTTTTACCATGATAAACTCGGAAATCACGAAAAAGCCGATGCCTTGTATAATGAAGCAATTGAAGGTTTTGAAAAGAGCATCGAGGAGGCTGCTGCCTCGGAAGAAAAGGTCGTATTCATGATTCAGCTCGGCAAACTCTACACCCTTCGTAAAGAGTATGATAAGGCGCTCGAAATATATGAAAAAGTCATTACCGATTTTCCTTCCGATAGACAGGTTCCATCGGTAATGATGGAAACCGCATGGGTTCTCTCAGAAAAGAAAGATTACAATCGTGCAATCTCAGTACTCAACCAGATGATTCAGCGTTACCCGAATACGCCCATCTCCCAATCAGCGATGAGCATGGTCCAATACATTAACCAGCAACGTAAGGGCATTGTTGACGAGGCCGCTCCCACAACAGGGTCGGAACCGCTCGCGGCAACCCCCGAAGTAGAGAATTAGCGAACCGTGGATTTCAACATAGAGGAGAAAAAGATGAGTTCATGCGTAACTATCCTATCGCCGACACGGTTTTTTGTATTCAGTATTTTTTTTATCATGATCAGCTTCTCGGGATTTGCTCAGAATTCCGAGAAGCATCGAGCCTTGGGGGTGGATAGCCGGCACCCAGGCTTGTTCAAACCGGCTGACGGTTCACTGACTACTATCGGGTATACTCTCAATAAATTACTACGCGCCGACGGTACCGAGTTTTATGCGTTTGTTGGGCTTACTACTCAAAATTATATTCTCACGGTTGATTTTCTCGGGTATGAATCTCTTACAAAAACGGCTTTTGCACCCGCAGGAAAAGTCAACTGGACATATTTTCAATGGGAGCAGTAGAAAAAAAAGTATAAAATAGCGCTCTAAATCCTGTGATTGAGCATTATGCGGGTACTCAAGCAAGATAGTCATGTGCTGATTCAGGCGAAGACGTACCAATTCATGTATGATTCGGCGGAACCGCTCTGGGCGAATCTTAATCTGCGAAAAAATAGTCGGCTTCGCCTCTTCCTCATGCCGCAAATCAATACCTCCACCATGAAGGACAAAGTTCCGGAGATTGTCGCCGTTTCACTTAGAAAACAGGGAAGCGACCCCGTTATCGAACTTACCTTCCGTTCTCTATGCTGGAAATACAAAAAAGTGATATGGCGCTTGAACGACTTTTTCATAGAAACCTACTGTCTTCTCGAAGGGGAATGGCAATTTTATATCGATGATCTTACCTTCCTCGGGACGCTTTCCCCTGACAAAGTCTTGAGCAAGGGAAACTTTCATACCCTCTTCAGCCCCGTGCCCAATGCTGAAAATTACAACCTCTTCAAACCGTCTCAAATCGCGCATAATCCTATAAGCGCCGGGGGATTTCATGGCGGCACCGGATTCTTTACACCTGCACCCTTTTTCTATGCCTTTCAGTGGCATACCGGAGATAATGTGGGAGTAGGACTCCATTGTCACCCAGGTGAGAATAATTTTTCTGACTTCAGTTACCTCGGAGAACATCAAGGCTTTCTTTTCCGCCTCGAGTATGACTGTGCTACTCTCTCTCATTCTCCTGCGCGCACCCCATCTCTTGTCTTCTATTGTGGGAATGACCCCATCGAACTTCTAAAACAATATTGCGACCATCTTTATGAGAAGGGTATCGCACCTAAGAACGCTCATCACCAACCTGAGTGGTGGCATGGGCCTATTTTCTGTGGATGGGGTGAGCAATGCAGTTGTGCCATGAAGGACACGTACAATAAGTCGGACGGTCAACTGAATACCTCTCTTGCCCGTGAAGCGTGTACTCAGAAAAATTACGAGCAGTGGCTCGATTATCTCCTCGAGAAGGGATTGAAACCGCGCATCATCATCATTGATGATGGTTGGGAGTCCATCCCGGGTAGCCCTATACCCCATGCCACTCGATGGAGAAACCTCCGCACGTTTATCGATTATTGCCATAGCCAGCGCATCAAGGTGCTTCTCTGGTGGAATTGTTTCGAGTCACAGATGGCACAACCGAACGAGACGATTCGCACCCTCGAAGGTATACCCGTAAAAGGTTTGTACGGTGCACCCTGCGCTGATCCCACCAATCCCAATTTTGCGAAACGCCTTAAAAAAATTCTGCAGCGACTGCTCTCAAAACGCCAACGCGCTCTCAACGCCGATGGGTTGAAAATAGATATTAACGGGAGCATTCCCAGCGGTAAAGGTTTTCTGGTGCAGGGTAATGTCTGGGGAACCGAACTCATGAAAGCAATGATGCGCCTTATCTATGATACCGCGCACGAAATCAAGGACAACGCCCTTATCGAGACTCACACGGTCAATCCCTATTTCAACGATGTAATCGATATGATTCGCCTTAATGATATTATCTGTCCGAAAGGTAAAGAGATAGAAGCCATGACGTTGCGTCAAAAAGTAGCGCGGGCAGCAAGTCCCCACTGGCTTATCGACCCCGATTGCTGGCCCCTGCCGGATCGCGAAAGTCTCGGGAGATATATCTGTCTCCAGCCCGAACTCGGCGTTCCCTCTCTTTACTACGCTCTCAGCATCGGCTCTGAACCCACGCCCCTGACCGATGAAGAGTATGCCCTGATTCGGAATGTATGGAATCACCCTCTCAAGCACCGCGAATCTTGATCTCCACACCGGATTATATCCTTCGCATGCATTTCCACATCATATCTCTTTCTTCTTTGACCACGAATGCAACGAGCTTGATACCAAGCTCGCCGAATCGCACGAATACGTCTCACCCTTTTTTACATACAAATCCTCAAAGGACACGAAGAACACAGAGTATTTTTTATCTCTGCATGTGATTCACTCTGCGAATTCTGCGTTAAAGTATATCTTAAGAAAAATTCTCAAAGCGTCACCTATTATGACGAATGACACGAGTTTGATTTCAATCAAGCCGAATAACACGAATTAAAAAATAACAGTTCAAAAAGTAGGAGTTTAAAAAATAGTGAAGATAAGGCGGGGCTGTAACCCGGCACGAGTGATGAGGATTTCGATATAGATGAAAAAAAGTTTTTTTAATGCCACATCTTTGTCATTCTTTGTTGAAAGGAATGATTAATAGTTAAATCGAGATTAGATTTCTCCATCTCGGGACTTTAACTCGAGAATACATTCCGGATACCACTTCTCTACTTTTCCCCCTGTCTTGATTTCAAGATGATATGGTTCTTTGTATTCTTCTTTATTTGGGGGGACAGGAAATCCTTTTGATGATTCAATCTCCACCGCTATATCCGATACAAATTTCCCCTCTATCTTGTATCGTTCCCCCTGAACCAAAAAAGTCTTATCGTTTTCATTGAACTCAATGGGAAATTCGCTATGCAAAAGCCATGAGATAATGCCCGGCTCCGGTAGAACAATCTCATCCTTAATAGTAAAGTTGGTTTCATCGTTATACGTGAATGTGCGCAGAAATTTCTCTACTCTCCCTTCATATATTTCTTTTTGTGAAGCATTTGCCACAATATACAGTTGCTTGTTCTTATGCCGGTATTCTCTTATTTTTCCATCGGTACCGGGCGTGAATACCTGTTGTCCTTGTCCATCGATCAGTATTGTATTGTGCGCAACGGATTGAACAGTATATTCTTTATGATGGGGGGAGAGGTAACTATCATAATAGCCGGTGTCCCAGATGAGTTTATCCCCGCCGGCAGCTATGACGAAATGATTTTGGTCGGCGTGTGAATGATTGAATTTTCTTCCAATAAAAGGACCGGAGCGCGTCGCGAATATTATTTGTTTCTCAGGGTCAAAGACGCTATTGTTGCTCACCACCCATCCCACGTCTTCAAAGTGATAGGCGAAAGGGAATGTTCGTTCTGATTTAAGCCCCAGGGAAGTGAATATGCGCGAGTACAATCCGGGCTTTCTACGTTCATACCATGTCAATACCAGCGGCAATCGAGAGTCGGCTATTCCTTCGCTAATAAAGTCGATATACTTCCATGCGAGCGTATCATTATATCGCGAGGCAAGTCGCATCATAATGAGTTTGTCGAAGCCGGTGGGTGGATTCCCATGATTATCGCCAAACGGGACAAGCGTGCCCTCTGGCGGGTGACAGTATATCTTGAAGAACGCAGTCCCCTCGAGCCATTCGTGTTTATAGAAGTCAATCCCTGTCGCGTTAAGAAGCGCATCGCTGTATTGAAACACAAAGAACAGCGTATAAGACCAGTAATCCAGACCTTCATGCCATTCGCCATCAGAGCCACCACGGGGAAGAAATACGCCGTGAAACAATTGCGCAGAAAAAGAAGCCCACTCGTCCGCTTCAGGTGTCTCTTCACGGATAACCATTGCGCCCAAACCCAGACCCGCTGCGCAAAACCATGGATGATTGTTATCCGGATCGTTCATCATTCCCTGGCTCAACATTTTCGGGATGAACGGATTGAGGAATTTATACATATCCTTTGCGCGCAGCTCTATGGCTTTCCGGATATTTTCCCTGTCTTCGCCTGAAAGGTCTGATTTCAATAGCCCATAGCCGGCGCTCAACCCCTGTAACATATACCATGCTGCATGGTCGTTTGAATATACCCCTGTGCTTCCTTCAGGATTCCATGAAGCCATCTTCTGCAAAAAAGCATTGGATTTTGTGAGATATTCCTTGTTGCCGGTTAATGTATAGCCGTAAGCAAGTTGAACAGCCGCAGTTTGTGCAATCGAAGACTCATTGTTTATTTTATTCCATATTTCGTAGTTCCAAACACCATCGGGATATTCTTCGGGTTCATGAATAGTTGCAACAAAGTCATCATCGAATCCATCACATATTTCAATTAATCTTTTCAGGTACTTCTGCCGTTCATCAGTGGCAGAGATTATGTCTTTTCTTGACGTTTCGGATAAGAACACACCTTGTTCTTTGTATTTCAGATTATTGAAATCAGCACCGAGATTCATGCCTTTTTTATCAACCGTGATTTCTCTTTCGGATTGTCCAATTACTTGATTCTGTGAATTATACGCAGAGACCTGAATGACGTAATCGCCCAAAGCAAGTTCTTTCTCCGGCGTATAAAAGTTCCACTTTGTTTGAAATTTTTGTATGCGGTTCTCTCTCTTCAGCGCTATTTCGTAATAGTGCGCATCAGGTTCAGATTTCCAATGGATGAAGGGTGGATTAGAAAGCGCGGCATCGTCGGGATAAAAAATTTCAAGGGGTTCGTGTTCTTCTCCCGTCCAATCCACAGGCTCAGCAGAACCGATTATCTGAAAAGTCATGAACATAAAAGGTACTATTACTATGCTCTTTAGCATTGTTAAAACCTCCCCAAAATTTGATTCATGAAATAGATACCCACTGAGTACATAGGGAATCTTATTTTCAATTTTCTATAAGAATGAATCATGACCATGTAATCAAAAAGCCCAACACTTCCTTCTCTGCGAGAATCGATTCATACGCTTCAGACGCATCCGATAATGGGATTATTCTGGAGATAAGTGGTGCGACATTGATTTTACCGATTTGCATGAGGCGCATAAATTCAACCAGATTTCGCGTCTCAGTCCAGCGGATATATTGATAGGGATAATCAATGCCTTCACGCTCAAAGAATGGGTCATATCTTCCGGGTCCGGCAGCCTTTGATGTCGTAATAAACTGTTCTTTTTGCAAAAAATCCACATACTCTTTACCTGTGAAGTTTATGTCAATAACCCCAAGTAGAACAATTCTCCCTCGCAATCGGGTAATCAGGGTGGCTTGTTTCATCGGTTCAGGGCTTTTTGCAGCCATGCAAAGATAGGATATGTCCGCTCCATTGCCGTCAGACATTTCATTTATAATTTGTTCTACTTTTTCAGGAACAGTGATTGTGCAACTTTGCCTTTCAGTAAGGCATTCCTCGAGTTTCTTGCATCTATATTCTGAATGGTCTGCACACACAACCCGACAGGAACCGGCAATTGCCAGCTGGGCACATAAATTGCCGATAATGCCTAACCCGCCGACATAACATAAATCGCCCATCTGCGGGTCGCCGCAACGATAGCCGTGAAGCGCTATTGCGCCTAATCCCATAAACGCCGCTTCTGTGTCGGAAATAGTATCGGGAAGAGGATAAGCAAGAGAAAAAGGAACCACATTATATTCAGCATGTTGTACATAGGGTCCTCCATAAACCGCTACACGCTGACCGACTTTAAAATTCTTGTGTTCGCCATATACGTGCTCAGCAATTCCAACGCCACAGTAACCGAGACGTATCTTCTCTTTGCGAATCTCGTCAAGGGTCTTTCCTTCGTTTCTCTCGATTATCAGTTTCTCGGTTCCCTGACTGATGAGCGTGTACCTCATTTTGCACATAATACTATTGGGAAAAGGCTCTGGTTGTTCCTGCTCATCAATAATAATTCCTTTGTTCCCATTCGGTATAATGATCTTCATAAATATTCTCCCTATACTATTCTAAAAATAATTCCCCAATATACAATTTGATACACGACTCGAGCATTTGAATCATCGCAACCACTCATCGAGGTGTTCTCGAACAAACTCATCATCAATGAGCCAGGGATATGCCTTTATAGCGCGAAGAATCTCGTCCATTTGCCCCGGGGACATCCTCTCCTTTTCAGACAGACAATGCGATGTTCTCATCAAACCCTGGCGCCGTAATATTTCGTTTATGCCTGCTATGCAACCGCGAAAATTATGTGTACTATCAAATACTGCCGCATTTGCTTCTGTGAGCTGTGCATTTTTCTTGAGCATATCCACAGGAATAGGGGCACTCCCTTCTCTTATCTTATGTATAGAGTCTAAAAGACCAACCGCTGTCTTTGTCCATATAGCCCATTGACCAAGAAGTCCTCCCTTGATATGGAGTGTCTTCCTGACATCATCTTTTACCATCTCATACGGCGTCAGTAAATCTATTATAATGTTGTCATCATTCCCCGTATATAATGCTATCTCTTCATCCCTTTTAGAGTCGAACACTCCCCTTATCACATCAAAAGTATGATAACGGTTGAAGGGCGCTATTTTGATGGCAATGACATTCTCGATCTCGCAGAATTGTCTCCAGAAACTATAAGAGAGAATTTTTCCGCCCACTGACGGCTGTAAATAAAACCCCATAAGGGGGATCATTTTCGCAACTTCTCTGCAATGAGCAATAGTAGTTTGTTCGTCTTCATCACGAAAAGCCGACAGAGATAGAAGACCGGCGTCATAATTAAGTGTCCTTGCGTATGAGGCTTCAGCAACTGCCTGCGACGTCTTACCACAGATGCCTGCGATTTTTACAATCGGCGTTGAACATTGTCGCTCGAGGTTATGAAGTTCTTCTGAAGCAAGGCTGAGAATCGGCTTGAATAAATTGTATTTATTATCTCTTATTTCAAATTGTGTTGTGTGAACGCCGACAGCAACACCTCTTGCGCCGGCGGCTACATAGTATCTATAAATAGCGCGCTGATATCGTTCATCCAGGCGTTTTTTCTCATCCAACGCTAATGGTGAAGCCGGGATTACTATTCCCTCTTTCAAGGTTCTCATGCTATCTTGTGAAGGCATTGGATATGTCATTAACCCTCTCCTGATAGAACTAAAACAAATGGTTTATTCACCAAGAAATTGCCCGTTCACCACTTCAAAATGAGTGGGTTTATCAAGTGTCCTGCCGCCGTTCTTTATCCACTGTGCACTCCATTTAATCATCAGGTCAACAGGAACTTTCGGCTCACCGAAAAGGCGTATAGATTTCTCGGCGTTGCTCAAATAACAACGTCCAGCCGGCGTTCCTTTGAAAGTTACTTCTGTTCCAAAAATCTCACCGAATTTAAAAGCAATGTCTTTTACGGATAAAATGCGTGAGCCTGTTACATTCAGGATTTCCGGCGGTATCTGCGCAATGGCGAGTGATAATAACGCACGTTCCGCAGCATCACCTTGCCAGATGACGTTTACATGTTCAGCGGTAACGTCAACGTCCTGACCATGAAACACTCTCAGCGCAATATCTACAAGAGCGCCGTAACGAAGTTCTACTGAGTAATTCAGCCTGAAAAATACCACCGGCGCGTTATATAACCTCGAATAATATTCGAATATCCTCTCACGCCCCAGGCAGGTATTGGCATATTCGCCGATGGGGTAAGGGGTATCAGTTTCTTTGCTTCCACCTGTATCGCACGATACGAGTTCGTACACACACCCTGTCGAGAAGACAACAATCTTCGAGTTGTTAAACGTACGCGCAACATTATAGGGAGCAATAACATTCATCATCCATGTAAGATAATCGGTCCCTTTCTCCCCGAACTTCCTGCCGGCCATATAGATGAGATTTTTTACTTTCGGTAATTTCAAGACAGCGTCGTGGTCCAGTAGATCGCACCTGATTGGTTCAACCCCCATCGCTGAGAACTTTTCCATATCAGCAGAGGCGGAAAATCGAGATACGCCATAAATGTGTTTGTCAACGCCGGCATTACGGCAGGCACGCACAGCCATACGGGCAATTGTGGGCCCCATTTTTCCATTCACACCTAAAATCATAATATCGCCATCCAGCGAATGCATCAGATCGATAACACGCTGGCTCGGGGCGCTCAGAAGGTCGTCAATCTCATGTTCCGTTCTGATTATTTCAGGATAACTATTCATTGTAAGGACGTTTCTTGCGACATTTTTCTTTGCTTTAACCTCGCGAAATATAGCAAGACCAATCCAAGACCTGCCATAATTCCGCCAATACTGAGAATCTGTATTCTACCATCCCATGGATTCGGTAAAACCACAAGGAGTGTTATAAAGATGCCGATAATGAAAGAAATGGAACCGACAATTTTTAATTGTTTATCGTCAATCGCCTTTCCGACCTCGTCTTCAAAATTCACAGGCGTATGCATTGTTTTGTAAAAACGACGAACCCGTTCTTTGTATGCGTCCGAACTGTATTTCCAGAAAGGTATGGTGGCGATAAATGCTATGCTCCCCACTAATATTATAGTAAAAACCGTTGCCTGATACGACCAATTCTCTATCGCACTCATAAAGGATATTATCAACGAAGCAGAGATGGAATAGAGAGCTGCCCAGGGCGGCGTTTTTTTAATAAAAAGCGATAGACACATAGGCACTACCATAGGCGTCCCGAAAAGACTTCCGAACTTCAACATATATTCAAATATGCCCAGCCCCGGACTCTTCGAAAAATATAACGCAGCAAGAATTATCATAAGCCCGACAAGCACACTCACTATTTGACCAAGGATAAAGAGCAATCGGGGTGACGCATCCTTCTTTATAATCCCCTGAAATACATCTTGCGTTATGATTGCAGCAAACTGGTTCAGTATGGTATCCAACGAGCTCATCGTGGCGCTGAACATCGCCACAACTATCAATCCCGCCAATCCATTGGGCAATAGTTTTATAGCCGCTACCGCATAAGAGGCTTCGGCTGGTTTTGCAATGTTCTGTGCCTCGACAAGTTCAGAAAACTGTAGTCTTGCCACAATCGGGGGTATAAACCAGATAACACTGCCTAAAAGCATTAATAATGCCGCTAACAGCGCGGCTTTCTTTGCCTCATTGCCGTCCTTGGTAGCGAAAAATTTTACTGCCGAACCAAAAGAGTTGTACGTGACAAAAACAAACGAAAACATGGCAAGCGCCCACATAATGCTGTAAGGCGTTTCGCCTTTTGTGTCAAATATCTTCAACAGGTTCGGTAGGTTCTGCGCCTCAACTTCATAGAGCAGATTGTCGATTCCGCCTATCGAGCGGAGGCAAATAAACATCATCAATACCGCAAGGGGCATTAGTATGAGTGTTTGGAGAAAGTCAGTCGCCATAACACTCCAGCTTCCGCCGATTGTCGCATAGAGCAAAACAACGGTTCCCAGTACAATTATGACCACCTGAAGATTGAAGCCAAACACTGAAGAGGTAAAGATTGCAACACCCAGAAGAGTTAGACTTGCTGATAATATCCCCGGAATAGCGCCAAACCACACATATATTTGCTGTGTAAGAGTATCAAAGCGTGCCTTGATAACCTCGGGGAAAGTGATTGCGCGAATCTGCCTGAACAGGTGTGCGGTAAAAAGAAAATTGATAAGATAGCCGAAAGTATTGGCAAGAAAGATAATCATGACGCTGAGCCCGGAAATATAGGCGACACCGGCTGCGCCGGTAAATGTCCACGCACTGAACGAGGCCATGAAAATACTTGCGCCAACGAGCCACCAGCTGCCCTTACACCCACTACGAAAGTAATCACTGAAATTTGATATGTATTTTCGAAATAAAATGCCGACAGCCGACATGAAAAGCAGGTAAAAAATTATGACGATATATTCGGTCAGATGAGCGCGAATCACGATTTACTCCAATTTTTAATACTATTCCGTCAAATCAAAACAAAAAAAAAGCATACTGAAACGTTTCAACACTTTTCAAATCTTTTAAACGCAGGCTTAATCTGAGGGGAGCGATTCGCGAAATCGGGAACGTAGCATCAGATACGAATACGAAAGGAACCGGAAATGCTGTTTACCCCACGAAATGAGGACGTGCGGGAGAA